>SHWP01000020.1 GCA_009693785.1 Rhodospirillaceae bacterium | reverse complement strand
ATCGAGCCTGGGAGCACCGGAACCCACTTCACCCGCTGGGTGCGCCATAACTGCCCTCGATCCAACGACATAAACTGCTGATGCCTATGTCTGAATCGATGCGCGCTCCCTGGCAACTCATATGTTCATCCGGGGAATGCGGGCTTAGACGGGCCTCAATCGACCCTGGCAAAGATTCTGCATCGCGTTAAGGGTTTGAGTCTGTTAGAGAATTGTTAAGCCTTATGCCCTATGTCACTCTCAAAGCTAACGGCAAAAGGCCGTGGGGAGTGGTCGGCTTATGAGCGCTGACGGACAACAAGAACCTTCGATGGAGGACATTCTCGCCTCCATTCGAAAAATCCTTTCCGAGGATGAAGCTGAGGCTCCGAAGCCTGAGCCGCCGAAGGCTGCGCCACCTCCACTACCACCGCCGCCGGAACCTGAACCCGAGGCATCGATCTTTGATGAAGTGCCCGAAGAACCGGGGCCTGATATTCAAGCGGTTGATCCCGAGCCCTTGCAGCTGTCGATGGAACAGCAAGTCGCGCCGCAGGAACCGGTCTACGAGCAGCCGCAGCAGCAATACCAGCCGCAGCAGTATCAGCCGCAAGATTATCCACCGCAGCAATACTTGGTGGGCGATCCCGCCGCGCAAGCCGCTGGGGCATCAATCGCGCAGTTGGCCAATGCCGTCTCACGTGAACGCGCTATCGCGCTGGGCAATTCGGGCATCACGCTTGAACAGCTCGTGCGTGAGATTTGCACGCCGATCTTGAAAGACTGGCTGGATACAAACCTGCCTTACATGGTCGAACGCATCGTCAAGCAAGAGATGGAGCGCATCGTCAATCGCTCGGATGTGAACTAGACACGCGAGCATTTTCCCGACAAGTGGGTACCGGTTGGCGTGGAAAATGCGACCAAAATAGAGTTTTTTAGTGAACGACAAACTTGAACCCTGGCAGAGAAACTGCCGGGGTTTTTATTTGCGGGACTTATTTTGATGTCTGCCGCAACGCCGCGCTGAGTAGCCCAATGGGCCCGCCGGCGATGTAAGCATCTAATGCAGCCGATACCTTCGCAGTCCCATCCACACCAAACTGGGTTGTTAATAGGGCCTGTGTCTTACGGCTGAAATCGGCATCCGACAATGCGTGTGCACCATCGCCGTAGGGCGTCATGACCGTTTCGCTGATCGTTCGGCCACCAGCCAATGTCACACTCACGCGGGCGGGCCGCGCTGAGGGGTAATCAGCATCCAGCGCGGTGTCGTGGCGAACGCGAACGCGCGCCATGAGGGCTTGGATGCGTTGATCCTCGAACTCGATGTTCGTGCGGTATGCGTTGCCGCCAACAAGAATGCTTGCCATGGCGGCAGGAAGACTGAAGCGTGCGGCTAAATCGTTTGCCGGAGTTGCGACGTTGTAATCGAGCGCCGCTGCATAAGTTGCCACATCAACGGCGGTGACGTTGTTGGCGCTCACGCCGTCGTGGGCCATCACACGCGTCATGGCATCCATGGCGCTGGTGTGGTGGCCGCACACCGGGTGCCATTTCACATAGCCATTGAGAATTTCGTATGTTGACCAGCCCCCGTTCGCATCTATTCCATGCGTGAGTAGGGCGGCATCGAATTTATGTCCGGCGCGCGGCCCGAAAAATGACTCAAGCGTACCCGGCACCGAGCGCAATCCTGCCTGCACACCCAGCGCCGTATTCAACGCGGCGGCGGCGCCTAGCCCAATATACAGGTGATGAATGCTCGCCCCCCGCACAGACGAGTGACGATACGGAAACAATGCCACGCTGGCCGCCCCGTCGATGGCGTGGGCGATGATCTCGGGGTTTGCGCCGCTGAGAAAATGTGCGCCAGCCGCAGCCGCGCCAATGGTGGCCCACGTGCCTGCGTCGTGCAGGGCTTCGTGCATGCCACCCAACGACATGCCAACGCGCGCGGCGACTTCGTAGCCCGCCACAAGTGAGGTGAGGAATTGCTGCGCGCCCGCGCCAGACTCTTCGGCCAGTGCTAGCAACACAGGCACGGCATGACTGGCAGGGTGACCACGCGCCACGCGGTGGCCGTCTTGCAATTGCAAAACTGTCGTGGCCCCGCCGTTCAGCGTGGCCGCTGTGACGGGCGCCGCGCCTGAAGCCTGGCCAGGCACGGTGCATGGCCCTTGGCTCGATCTGAGGTGGGCTGAAACAATAGGGGCGAAGCTGGGGTGCGCAACACCACCGGCGATGACGGCGATGGTATCGCGCAGCAGCATCTCAGCCCGCCGCCTGACAAGCTCAGGCAGCCGTACCCAATCGGTTTGGGCAGCGGCCTGTGCCAGCGCGGCGGCGGGTGAGGGCATCTATAGTTCGAGTGTGCAGAACTATGACCGCGCGAGGAAATCGCCCTTACCAACTTCCACGCCGTTATGACGCAAGACCGCGTAAGTCATCGCGGTGTGGAAATAGACGTTGGGCAGGATGAATTCGAACAGGAACGAGTGACCCGTGAAGTCCATCGTGCGGCCGGGAAATTTCAGTTGAACGGCCTTGGCCTCGGTGCCGTTGATGCGATCAGGGCCGAAACCCTTCACATACTCCACCGTGTTGGCGATGCGTGTTTGCAAGTCGGCGAAGGTGGCCTCGGTCGAGGGCAATTGTGGGCGCTCAAGGCCGACCAACAGCGCGCAACCCCAATGGACCATGTTGGTGGCGGTTTGCACTTGGGCGATGGTGTGGAACATGTCGGGATAAAGGCGCGCGAGCAGCAGCGCATTGGCGTCGATTTTCTTGGCGGTGGCGTGAGCCTCGGCCTTTTCCAGGATGCCTTTAAGGGCTTTCAGGGCGCGGTTGTATTGCGGAACCGAGGCGTCGTACATGCTGACAGACATGGGTGCTTCCTTTTGATGTGATGAAGATGGGGATATCCGGAGAGTGGCGAGAGATTAGTTGAGGCGAGCCTGCGAGGGAACCCACTATCTGGGCATGACTCTGTGCCGAACATGCAGGGAACTGGCGAGTGCTACAAAAACTGTGGCTACCAGGAGAATGCCTTCTGGCAACTTCCAGCTACCGTTGACAACCGCAAAAGCAATCACGAATGCGAGCATTGTCGTATTGGTCAGCCGGGTAGCCCAGTTCAGAATCCTCGATGGCGTTGTCGCACTGGCGTGTACGATATTGATCGCACCTGCGTACCACAGACTTAATCCGCCCGTGATGAACCATAGTGCCGTTGTAGAAAGCGTACTGAAACTCATGGGGCGGCATGAAGTTGTGAATGCAGCCGACCACGACCAGTAGGCCTCCTGCGATAATTTGGATGCGCTTCATGCCACCTTCACTAACTTTTGCCCAATCAAGCGTCCGAAGGTGAGTGCCGGCATCACCGCCATGCCATTCACCACCGAATTGCCCACGGTCGAGGATGCGCCGATCACTTCGCCTGCACCAAACAGGTTGGGCACGGCTTTGCCCGCTTTCGTCATGATGCGCAAGTCTTTGTCGACTACGAGCCCGGCGTAGGTCAGCAGCGTAAAGCCTTGAATGCGCACGGCGTAGTAGGGGCCCGCAGCGCCTATCGGCATGGGCATGTGTTTGCGCCCGAACTGCGAATCCCGGCCTGAGGCTTGGGCGGCATTGTACTCGGCCACGGTCGCGGCCAGCCCGACCGGATTGACGCCCGCGCGCTCGGCCAATTCGCCTAAACTTCCAGCCTTGGTGAAATAGTGATGGCGGTTGAAGGCATCTTCGATTTGCTCGGGCTTGAAGCGCGAGAACAGTGTCGGCGCTTTGTCGGCGATGGCCTGATCGTAAATCACCCACTGGCGATGGCCGAGTTGGGCGGTAAGCGCGTGCTCGCGCTTACCGACATCAAGCTCGTCCTCGGCCACATAGCGCTGGCCGTTGGCGTTGACAAAAATCTCCCACGGCAGGCGCCGGTCGGCGGCGATGTCGGCACTTCCCCAGCTCGGAGAGGGGAAATTAAAATCGGTGAGGATCATCCCAAAGCTCGACAGATATTTCTCGCCGCCGCGTAAATATCCGCCGGCTTGCTGACCCAGCATCAAGCCGCCGCCGGTGTTGGTGGGATAACCGACGCGTTGATACACCGGCACGCCATTGTGAAGCTCGGCATGGAGTTTGGAGTTGTTCAAGCACCCGCCGGTGGTGAGCGCCACGTAACGGGCGCGGTAATCGGTGCGTTTGTCTGAGCTGTCCGCCACCACCACACCTGCCGCCGCGCCATCCTTGGCCATGATCAATTCGACCGCGTCGGAATTCATCAGCATCTTAATCTTGCCCGAGGCGGTGTGCTTGCGAAACTCAGGCTCAAGAATTTTCAGAACTGAGATGCCCGCTTCCTTGCCCCATTGGTAACGTGGCGTGCGGTCGGGCGTGTGGCCCGAGCCGGTGACAGCAGGGTGATCGTCGAGCACCTTGAAGCCCTTGTCCATCAACCAGTCAAGCGTCCAGGCTGCGTTGTCCACGGCAAGGCGCACAATCTCGGGCACGGCAGTGTTGTTGCACACGCGCATAACATCGGCGTAGTGCATGTCGGCTGTATCCTTGATGCCCTTGGCGGCTTGCAGTTTGGTGCCCGCTGCCGTCATGCGTGCACCTGAGCGGTCCAGCGTGCCGCCGATGCGATGGGATTTTTCAATCATCAGAACTTTCGCGCCACGCTCGGCTGCGAAAATTGCGGTGGGCAACCCGGCGGTGCCCGCCCCTACCACGATCAGGTCGTAGTCATCGGCTGCCAGGGTGCGGCGTGCCGCCCAAGGCAGGGTTGCGAATGCCATGCCCGCGGCCGCAGCGCCAAGGAACTCGCGTTTGCTTGGATCGAACTGAAACCCGTTGGTGATCAGTGCCATGACATCCTCCCCAGGACAATGTGCCGAGGGGGAAATCTTAGGACAATCTCAGCCAAAGGTGCAGGTGGTTTTAGGCGGCGGCTTCGGAGCCGTGCGGTTTGATATGAATATCGGCCGCCACCAAGGCTTCGCGCAGCGCCTCACGCCGGGCCTGGGCCTCGGACATATCAAGCACAGCCTGCTGGCCGGGTTTGGGTGCGGGCAGGGCTTTATCCACACCGGCCAGTTTGAAGCGCCGGGCGAACATTTTCCACCATACAGGCCTGCCCGATTTCAGTGCGGCTTGGAGTTGTTTGTGTGCGGTGGCGTCGGGCATTTTGCGTTTGGCGGCACGGTCCGAGCCAATCAGCAGCAGCATCATGCGCGCGAGCATGTTGTCGGGCACCTTGCGGCCCATGAGCACCGAGCCCAGGCCCAAGCGCCCCAGCAGCATCAGCGTTAAAGTCGAGGCATCGTCATCATCGCGGCCAACGATGCCGTCCATCTGCGCGAAGATCTCGCGCAAAATTTCATCGGCGTTTTTCGTAGTGTACAGGTCGCAAATTTTGCTGGTCTCAAGCGCCACGACACCGGCGAAGTACCAGGGATCGGGCATGGTCAGCGTGGGGCGGTAGGTGGCATACACCGATAACGCACTGATTTGCTAAAGCCCGAGAGAATGAAGCCTGACACCTCGGCCATGTCGTGCAAAAACCAATTCACGGCAGCCTTGGCGGTCATCGTCGGCCGGGGCCCAAGTTTATTGGTTGCTCCGGGCGGTTCGAAGGCGGGGGCATCCTCATCGGCCAGCGCCGCGCGCATTTGTTCTTGCGAGGACAGCTTTACTTTGGCCGCCACCGGTAATTCCAGCGGTGCGTCTCCGGTGTCGTCGGGAAACTCAATTTCAGGCAAGTCTGGTGTTGTAGCTTCAGGCGCATCAGCCACAGCGGCGCCAGACAAGTCTGGTTCAGTGTCTATCAGGGCAACGTCGGACACGTTTGATCACTCGCCGTAAATCGAGACAAATGTCTCGCTAACACGTAATACGCGAAATTATAACTATATGACAGACAGCGAATTGTTTGAATTTGTACAGCGAGCGCGATTGAGGCTGATTTTATTTCGAGTCGCGATCAGTCGAAACGCGAATTAAGCTCATCATGGGATGGGCTTTGGCCCAGCCAACAAAATGAATCAATTCAGTGGGCGCGTGACTTGAGTTTCCGACAACACTAACTAACCCACACATAGACTGCAGTTGGCTCTAGTAGAGGCCGTGGCGTCGACGATGGGGTCAGGACATGTCAACCGACGGTACTGAGGCGCTGCAGTTGCACTCTAACGTTACCGCCGCTAAACCCACCCACGAATGCAGCTTGAAGGCTGGCGATTGCGTCCCTTCTTGTCATTCCCGCGAAAGCGGGAATCCAGAGTTCTCTGTTTTTAATGAAGCAGTAAACCCTGGATCGCCCGACTAAATCGGGCGATGACGATGGGAGGGTGTAGTGGCAGTCGCGACTACTAAAATTATAGTGAACTAAAGACCATGCTCGAAAAAACTTATGAACCCGGGGCCGTGGAAGAGGGCCTCTATGACCGTTGGGAACAGGCGGGCGATTTCGCCGCCGATGTAACCTCGGGCGCGAAGCCTTACGTCATCATGATGCCGCCGCCCAATGTGACCGGGAGCCTGCACATCGGCCACGCGCTCACCTTCACGCTGCAAGATATTCTCATCCGCTACAACCGCATGATCGGCAAGGATGCCCTGTGGCAACCGGGCACGGACCATGCGGGCATCGCCACGCAAATGGTGGTGGAACGCCAGCTTGAGCAATCGGGCACCTCGCGCCGCGAATTTGGCCGCGAAAATTTCCTGGCGCGCGTGTGGGGTTGGAAAGAGCAATCGGGCGGGGAGATTACGCACCAGTTGCGCCGCTTGGGCGCTTCGCCCGATTGGAAGCGCGAACGCTTCACCATGGACGAGGGCTTGTCCGTGGCCGTGCGCAAAGTGTTCGTGGAGTTACACCGCCAGGGCCTGATCTATCGCGACAAGCGGTTGGTGAACTGGGATCCCAAGTTGCACACGGCCATCTCCGACCTGGAGGTGGAGAACCGCGAGCAGAAGGGCAAGATGTGGTACTTCAAGTATCCCGTCGAGGGCATGCCCGATACTTATATAACTGTGGGCACCACGCGCCCCGAAACCATGCTGGGCGATACCGGCGTGGCCGTACACCCCGATGATGAGCGCTACAAAGCGCTGGTGGGTAAGCACTGCGTGCTGCCCATTGTCGGGCGGCGCATTCCCATTGTGGCCGACGACTACGCCGACCCCGAGAAGGGGTCAGGCGCGGTGAAGGTCACACCCGCGCATGACTTCAACGATTTCGCGGTGGGCAAGCGGCACAAGTTGCCGATGGTGAATATTTTCGACCTCAATGCGAAACTGAACGAGAACGCGCCCGCCGATTACCAAGGCATGGACCGCTTCAAGGCCCGCGATAAAGTTGTCAAGGCGATGGAAGAACTGGGCCTGCTTGAGAAGGTCGAGGACAACGCCATGACGATTCCTTATGGGGATCGTTCGGGCGTGGTGATCGAACCATGGCTGACGGATCAATGGTACTGCGATGCCGCCACATTGGCCAAACCCTGCATTGAGGCGGTGGAGACGGGTAAAACCCGCTTCGTGCCCAAGCAGTGGGAAAACACCTTCTTCGAATGGATGCGTAATATTCAACCCTGGTGCATCTCACGCCAATTGTGGTGGGGGCATCAAATTCCCGCGTGGTACGCGCCCGGCGGTGAAGTGTTCGTGGCCGAAGATGAAGCCGGGGCCTACGCACAAGCCAAGGCAAAGTTTGGCAAAGATGTTGAATTGCGCCGCGATGAGGACGTGCTCGATACGTGGTTCTCGTCGGCCTTGTGGCCGTTCTCCACGCTAGGTTGGCCCGATAAAACGCCCGAACTTGCGCGCTACTATCCCGGCGATGTGCTGGTGACGGGGTTTGACATCATCTTCTTCTGGGTCGCGCGGATGATGATGATGGGTATGCACTTCATGAAAGAGGTGCCCTTCAAAGATGTCTACATTCACGCCCTGGTGCGCGACGAGAAGGGCCAGAAGATGTCCAAGTCCAAGGGCAACGTCATGGACCCCTTGGACTTGTGCAACAAATACGGCACCGATGCGGTGCGCTTCACGCTCACCGCCATGGCTGCGCAGGGGCGCGATATTAAACTCAGCGAGACGCGCATCGCGGGTTATCGCAACTTTGTCACCAAAATTTGGAATGCGGCGCGCTTTTGCCAAATGAACGAATGCGCGCCCGATGTGAAGTTCGATCCGCGCACCGTGAAGAGCACACTCAATAAGTGGATCGTGGGCAAAACCGCCGAGGCCGCCGCCACGGTGAGCGCCGCTATCGAAGCGTACCGCTTTAACGATGCCGCCAACGGTTATTATCAATACACCTGGGGCACGTTCTGCGATTGGTTCTTGGAATTCGCCAAGCCGGTGTTCGCAGGCAACGATGCCGCGGCCAAATCCGAAACACGCGCCACCGCGGCCTGGGTGATCGAGCAAATCTTGCACATCGGCCAGCCGATCATTCCCTACGTGACACAGGAATTGTGGGACAAACTGGCGGAAGAATACAAACTCACTCGTCCCTACCGCCTCATCAAGGCGAAGTGGCCGAAGTACGAGGGGTTGTTCAATTCTGATGCCGAAGCTGAGATGGATTGGGTGGTGGACGTGATTTCAGCCATTCGCTCGGTGCGTTCGGAAATGAATATTCCGCCGGGCCCGATGCTAAAAGCCGAAGTGACGGGTGCCTGCGCCATTACCAAGGCGCGCCTGGCCACGCATGCGTCGCTGATTTGCGCCAATGCGCGGCTTTCTGAAATCGCGGTTGTCAGTACGCCCACGCCGGGCGGTTCGGCCCAGGTGATTGTTGGCGACACGACCATCATGCTGCCTTTGGAAGGCGTCATCGACATTGCCAAGGAACGCGACAGGCTGAAAAAAGAAATTGCCAAAGCCGAGGGCGATATTGCTGCGGTCGATAAGAAGATGAGCAACGAGGCCTTCGTGGCCAAGGCACCCCCTGAGATCATCGCCGAGAATCACGAACGTCGCCGCATCGCCGTCGAGGCCAAAACCAAACTCTCCGAGGCCCTGGCCAGAATTGGGGCCTAGGGCAGGCCAGTTCAACAAACACTATTGTCATGCCGGGCTTGACCCGGCATCCAGGCCTTTTTGGTTTATACTGTGTGTGCGGCTCTGGACCCCGCATCAAGTGCACGGTGACATGTGGAGTGTGCTGCTAGGGCTTGCCATCATCGCCACTCCTCGCGACACTTAGCCCATCATGTCCGCCGCACCGACGCCTGATCTTGCCAGCACCATCGCCCTGATGATTCGCGGCGCGCGCGAGGCCATCAATTTGGGCTCGTTCGAGGTGGCCGAAACCTTGTGCCAAGAAGCGTTATCGCTTGATCCAGCCGGGCATGCGCAAAAACTGCTGATGGGGCGCATCAAGTTCATCCAGAAAGATTTCATCCTGGCGCAAGTCTATCTTGAGCAGGCGCTAGCGTTGGTTCCCAATGACGCCGTTGCCTTGTTGTTGCTGGCGCGTTGTCATCGCCAGTTTCAGCGTTGGCCCCAGGCCATTGAGTTTTTCACTCAGGCGTTTTCCATTCGCCCCGCCACAGCCGCCGAGCAGGCCGAGTTGGGGCACTGTTATGGCAATAGCGGCGAGCACGCCGAGGCGGCCGCGTGCTTTTCACGCAGTGTGGGGCTTGATTCAAAAAATCCCGAAGTCTGGAACGATTTAGGCTCGTCACAAATTGAGTTGGGCGATCTTGGCGCTGCACAGAAAAGTTTCGAGGCCGCGTTGGCGCTGCAGCCGGCTGCGGTCGAGCCATGGCGTAACTTGGCCCTGGTTAACGAGTGGTGCGGGCGGCCCGATGCCGCACTCGATGCCCACGATCATCTGGTAACGCTACGCCCCGACGATGCAGCAGCCAAACAAAAGCGCGGCGTGACGCGGCTGTCACACGGCAAGTTGGTGGAGGGTTGGGCCGACTATCGTGCCCGCTTTGTCAATCCTGCGCATAAGGGCTGGCACGGCGGCATTCCCAAGCCGATGTGGGATGGCGCGGCGTCACTGGCTGATAAAGGGATATTGGTGTGGTCCGACCAAGGCTTGGGTGATCAAATATTAGTGGCAAGTCTGTTGCCCGATGTGAAGGCTGCGGCCAAGCATGTGGTGTTCGCCTGCGAGCCACGTCTGATTCCTCTGATGCAACGCTCGTTCCCAAAGGTGCGGGTGGTCTCGCTGTTAGATGTGCCTTATGGCCGCGTCGATTTGGCCGATGTGGATGTGCAAGCCTCGATTTCAGAATTGGGGCCGGCGTTTCGCCCGGCCATCGAAAGGTTTCCGAGTCACGCGGGGTGTCTGAAGGCCGATGCAGCCAAAGTGGCGCAACTGAAAAGCCGCTATGCCGCTTTGCCCGGGGCAGGGCCTATCGTCGGGCTGTCGTGGCACAGCACCAATGAGCTAGCGGGTGGCAATAAATCCGTGGCGCTCGATCAATGGACGCCGATTTTGCGAACCCCCGGTGTACGCTTCGTGTGCTTGCAATACGGCGACGTGGCAGCCGAAGTGCGGGACACATTGGCTAAACTAGATGTGACCATTTTTGTCGACCCCGCCGTCGATGCAATCAAAGACGTCGACCTATTCGCCGCCCAAGTTGCCGCCATGGACGCCGTTATTTCCACCAGCAACACGACAGTTCATATGGCTGCCGCGCTGAACGTGCCTACCTTCTGTCTTACGCCACGCGTCGAGGGCCGCCCGTGGTACTGGTTCGTGGGCCGCGAGGTGTCGCCCTGGTACCCCAGCGTACGGCACATCTGGCAAACTAAGCGCCGTCACTGGTCCGACGTGATCGAGGTTACGGCTCAGGCCTTGGGCGCGCAAGTGAACATATGAATGCCGATCATCCTTGGGCTTTACTTGGCATCGCCGTCGTGGTGGCAGGCTTTGCGTTGCGGCTCAATCCTCTGCTGGTGATTGCTGCTTCAGCGTTGGCGACGGGCCTTGGTGCGGGCATGAGCGTGGTGGAACTCATCTCGCTGTTCGGCAAGGCCTTCAACGAGAACCGCTATGTCAGCGTCGTGTATTTGGTGGTCGCAGCCATTGGCCTGTTGGAGCGCGAAGGTTTGCAAGAACGTGCCCGCATGTTGGTGGCGCGCATGGCCTATGCCACCACGGGCCGGTTGCTGCTCGTTTACTTTTTATTGCGGCAAGGTGCTGCCTCAGTGGGCCTGACAGCCTTGGGCGGACATGCGCAAATGGTGCGCCCCTTGATCGCGCCCATGGCCGAGGCCGCGAGTGAGGCAAAACTTGGACCGCTGCCCGACCCTGTGCGGTTCTATATTCGGGCCCATGCGGCGGCGGCTGATAACATCGCGCTATTTTTTGGCGAGGACATTTTCATCGCGATTGCGTCGATTTTGTTGATCAAGGGATTCTTGGAACAGAACGGCGTGATGGTCGAGCCACTCGAACTATCGCTGCTGGCGATTCCCACGGCCATCGCAGCCGCCCTTGTGCATGGATTCCGGTTGACGCGCTTAGATAAGGCTATCGCGCGCAAAGTAGCCGAAAGTGGCCAAACATGATCACGCTGGAGCATGTCTATGTTTTGGCGGGGCTCTTTTTCGGCGCGCTGGCGTATTTTAGTGCGCGCGATGCCACCAATGCGAAGCGCTGGGGGAATACATTATTCTGGGGGCTGGCTGCGGTGAGTTTTCTGTTTGGCTCGTACCTCAGTGACTTCGTCAACGGGCTGCTAGTCATTGCCATTGTCGTTATTGGTGGGTTTGGGTTTCTGGGGCGCGGTGCGCCGCCCACAACTGATGCTCCCACCCGCAAGCGCTTTGCCGAGATGCGCGGCAATAGATTGTTTCTTCCGGCGCTTGTGATTCCCGCTGTCGCGTTGTTGGGCGGCCTGGTGTTGAAAGACGCGACAATCATGGGCGAGCCGATCTTTCAACCGCGCCAAGCCACATTGATCTCGCTGGCCTTGGGTGCACTGATTGCCACGACATGGGCCTTGGTCTGGTTCCGCGCACCTCTCACGGCACCACTGCAAGAAGCCCGCCGGATCATGGATACGGTGGGCTGGGCGGCGCTATTACCGCAAATGCTGGCCTCATTAGGTGCGGTGTTCGCAGCCTCGGGCGTTGGCCAGGTGATCGGCACGTACGCGGGCCAAGTAATTCCCGCCGACAATGCTTTTGCCGCTGTGGTTGCGTTTTGCCTGGGCATGGCGTTGTTCACCATTCTCATGGGCAATGCCTTCGCGGCGTTCCCGGTCATGGCTGCAGCGATTGGGTTGCCGTTGATCGTGGGCCAATACGGCGGTGACCCGGCGGCCATGGGGGCGGTGGGAATGTTGGCGGGCTTTTGCGGAACGTTGATGACGCCCATGGCGGCTAACTTCAACATCGTGCCTGCGGCGTTGCTGCAATTGCCAGACCGAGACGCCGTGATTAAAGCGCAAATTCCCACAGCATTACCGTTGCTGGTCATCAACATCATCATTCTCTACGTGCTGGCGTTTTGAGGGTGTGATGCAAAGACTAACGCCCGAGATCGCCACCACATTTACCCGCGTCGCGTTGGGCCACGTGACCCGCGAGTACCCGCATAAGCTCGATCATGTTTGGGCCAGCGATGCCGATGCCCAAACGCCGCGCGCTCAGCACCCGATTTTTTACGGCAGCTTCGACTGGCATTCGTGCGTGCATGGCTATTGGACATTAGCGCGTTTATTGCGCCGGTTTCCCGATCGGCTCGAGTGCGCTGAGGTGCGAGCATTGTTCGATAAGCAGTTCACACCCGTGAATGTCGCAGTTGAATGCGCATACTTGAGACGCCCAGAATCACGCGGCTTTGAGCGGCCCTATGGTTGGGCTTGGCTGCTGATGCTGTGGTCCGAACTCTCGCATCATCACAGTGCCGAAGGGCGGCGCTGGTGTGCAAATTTGAAACCTCTGGCCGATGCGTTCGCATCACGTTTCAAAGCTTATCTGCCGCTTGCGACCTATCCCGCGCGGGCGGGCACCCATGGCAACACGGCGTTCGCAGCCAGGCTAGCATTGGAGTATTGCGATGCCGCCGATGATGCGCCATTGCGCGCCGCGTTGGTCGAACGGCTACGCACCTGGTATGGCGCCGATCAAGACTGCCAAGCGTGGGAACCGTCAGGCGATGATTTTCTGTCATCGGCTCTCATCGAAGCCGAAGCCATGCGCCGGGCCCTAACAGCGGATGAATTCGCAACCTGGTTTGCGGGTTTCTTGCCCAACATCAATCAGCGCCAACCCGCAACCCTGTTTGCGCCTGCCACGGTCAGCGACCGCACCGATGGAAAGATTGCTCATCTTGATGGCTTAAATTTATCACGCGCATGGTGTTGGCGCGGCATTGCGCAAAGTGGTGTTTCAGCCTCCATGCGTGCCATCGCCGCCGAGGCCGCCGAGATCCACCTTAAAAGCGCGCTGGCGCATGTATCGGGCGACTACATGGGCGAACACTGGCTGGCAAGTTTCGCGCTCCTGGCCTTGGAGGCGGGGGCCTAAAACGGTTGAACGTTGGGTGCCCAAGCCCTAGACTGTACGAAACGTACATTTCGTACAGGAGTGCCCCATGGCCAAGCTAAAGCCAACAGCGAAAAGAAAGTCCAAGCCTGCGCGGAAACAAACTAAGCCATCTGGTGCCGCTAACTACGGCCTCGCCGAAGAAGCCGCACCGTTCATTGATGCGCCGCCCACGGTGAAGAACGCGCAAGGCCAGCCGCTATTCAAACCCGCCGATCCCACGCGCACCTACGACCTCACCATGACCACGGTCGACGCGCGCGAAAACTTCGCCGAGTTGTTGAACCGCGTTGCCTTTGCCAAACGGCGTGTCGTTTTAACCCGAAGAGGCAAGCCTTTTGTGGCGGTCATCCCCATGGATGATATTGAATGGATTGAGTTGATCGAAGACCAACTCGACGTTATGGCAGCCGAACGGGCTCAAGAAGAGATGGAAAAAAATCCGGGCGGATCGATCAGCCTGGAGGATCTTGCAAAAAAGTATGGGATTAAACTTCAGGGTCAAAAGTGACGTATCTTATTCGCATAGAAAGCGCGGCTCAGAAATCATTTGATCGGCTGCCGTCTGAACAACGCGAACGCATCTCGGAGGCGATTTCAGACCTAGCGAACGCGCCGCGTCCGCAAGGCGTCAAGAAAATGCGCGGCTATAAGAATCTATGGCGAATTCGTGTAGGCCAGTATCGTGTCGTCTATCAAATCCACGACGACGTTTTGCTCGTTATTGTTATTCGTCTTGGCGCCCGTAACAGTGTTTATCGTGATCTTTGGTTGTAAAGGTTGCTAGCGTTTCGGTGCCCAATTCCCTATGAATACGCACCATTCTGCGACCCGAAAAGGCCTCTCCAATGCCCCTCGATAATTCCAAGCCGCCCAAAGCCAAGTTCGATAAGGCCAAGCTGCCCAGCCGTCATGTGACCGAGGGGCCCGAGCGCGCGCCCCATCGCAGTTACTACTACGCCATGGGCATGACGGCGGAGGAAATCCATCGCCCGCTAATCGGTGTTGCGACCTGCTGGAACGAGGCGGCCCCTTGCAATATTTCGCTCAGCCGCCAGGCCCAGGCCGTAAAGGTGGGCGTGAAGGCGGGCGGCGGTTCCCCGCGCGAGTTCACCACCATCACTGTCACCGATGGAATAGCGATGGGCCATCAGGGCATGAAAAGCTCACTCGCCTCGCGCGAGGTGATCGCCGATTCCGTGGAGTTAACCATGCGCGGGCATTGCTATGACGCGCTGGTGGGCTTGGCCGGCTGCGACAAAAGCTTGCCCGGCATGATGATGGCGATGATCCGCCTCAACGTGCCATCGGTATTCATGTACGGCGGCACCATTTTGCCTGGCAAGTACAAGGGCAAAGACGTGAGTGTGAAGGACGTGTTCGAAGCTGTCGGCAAATACAGCGCGGGCAACATGTCGGAAAAAGAATTACTGGAGTTAGAGTGCGTGGCTTGCCCCTCGGCGGGCTCATGCGGCGGGCAATATACAGCCAACACCATGGCCTGTGTGAGTGAAGCCATTGGTTTGGCGCTGCCCAATTCGGCTGGCGCACCGGCACCCTATGAGAGCCGCGATCAATACGCCGACGCCTCTGGCCGCGCGGTAATGGAACTGTTGGCTGCTGGCATCCGCCCGCGCGATATCGTCACCAAAAAGTCGCTGGAGAATGCCGCCGTTGTTGTCGCTGCCTCGGGCGGGTCCACGAATGCGGGCCTGCATTTGCCCGCCATGGCCCATGAAGCGGGCATCAAGATGACGTTGGATGATGTGTGCCGTGTGTTCAAGCGCACGCCTTATATCGCTGATTTGCAGCCGGGCGGAAAATACTTGGCGCTCGATATGTATAAAATCGGCGGTGTGTCGGTGTTGCTGAAAGCCCTGCTGGAAGGCGGCTACTTGCATGGCGATTGCATGACCGTCACGGGTAAAACGCTTGAGCAAAACCTGCGCGATGTAAAGATTCCAACCGGCCAAACCGTGATTTACCCCACGACCAAACCGCTCAGCAAAACCGGGGGCGTGGTGGGCTTGAAGGGCTCGCTGGCCCCGCAGGGTGCCATCGTGAAGGTGGCGGGCATGACGAATTTGAAATTCTCAGGTCCCGCGCGCTGTTTTGATTGTGAGGAAGATGCCTTCGCGGCGGTGGAGAAAAAGAAATACAAGGAAGGCGAAGTATTGGTGATCCGCTACGAAGGTCCGCGCGGCGGGCCTGGCATGCGCGAAATGTTATCGACTACGGCGGCGTTGTACGGCCAAGGCATGGGCGACAAGATGGCGCTGATCACCGACGGACGTTTCTCGGGCGCAACGCGCGGTTTTTGCATCGGCCATGTCGGGCCCGAAGCCTCCGTGGGTGGCCCCATCGCTTTGGTGAAGAATGGCGATATCATCACCATTGATGCGGTGAAGGGCACGATTGAATTGGAAGTCTCCAAGGCCGAGTTGAAGCGCCGACTTAAAAAATGGAAGCCGCGTAAAACCGATTATCAGTCGGGTGCGTTGTGGAAGTACGCGCAACAAGTGGGCGATGCTTGCGATGGTGCGGTCACACATCCGGGTGGCAAGGCTGAAACCCACGAGTACGCCGATATTTAACGGGCCTACTGACGTTCATTGAGCGGCCGGGGCTCTATTTCACATGATTTTCTAGCGGGTTAGGGCTATATTCTAGTGGTATCGAGTCAATACCAAGGGGTCTAATATGCCTGAGTTGGCGCTTGCGTTGTCCGATGCCGCCGCCGCTTTTGTCCCCTATTGGCGATCATTGCGACAATGTGAGCTTGTGCCTCAATCGGCGAGGTTCTTGGATTGTGCCGATCCGCGCTTCCAGCCCTACATCTCGTTCAACGACGTCGATCCATCCGGCGACAACGTCGTGTCGTTGGTGGGCACCGCACTTTCCGCGCTGATGCAACGCGATTTGACTGGCTTGTCGACATCGGCGTTCTTGCCGCCCGCAGTAGCCGAGAATTTACGCCAAGATTATACAATGTGCTCCAGCCAGCCCTGTGGAATGTGGGAAACATCGAACTTTGCAACCAGTGCCAACCGCTCCGCGACATTGGAGATCGTCACGCTTCCATTAAAGCTGGGCACAAGCCCACGCTATCGCATCGCGCGATTTCATCGTGTCGTTGACGTGTTGCATAGCGCCGAACTTATGACAGTGGATATGCGCTGGAAGACCAAGCAATGGATCGGCATTGACGGCGGTTTGCCTTCGCGCGCCCCGCTGCCAAGTGCAATGCCGCCGCGCTAAGCCCAGCGCACCGATCACACTGTTGCATGGCGGACTTGGGCGCTTTAGCATCTGCCCCGGACCACATTTATTTTCCAGATAATCCGACCGTGACACGCCCCAGCCAAGCTGCGTTCGCCTTTATTCTTGTCACCGTGCTGCTTGATACTCTGGCCTTCGGCGTCATGGTGCCTGTGCTACCGAAATTGCTGATCACGCTGCAAGGCGGCGATACTGCGGGGGCAGCAACGATTTTGGGCATCTTTGGTACAGTCTGGGCGGTGATGCAGTTTATTGCCTCGCCGATTTTGGGCTCATTGTCTGACCGCTTTGGCCGCCGCCCGGTAATCCTCATTTCCATGGCGGGCCTGTCGCTGGACTACGTGCTCATGGCGCTGGCGCCGACAGTGAGTTGGCTGTTCATCGGTCGCGTGCTGTCGGGCATCACGACGTCGGGGTTTCCAACGGCCATGGCGTATATCGCCGATACGACCGCGCCCGAAGACCGCGCCAAGCGCTTTGGCCTTGTGGGCGCGGCGTGGGGATTTGGCTTCATCGTGGCCCAGCATTTGGCGGCTTTTTGGCTAGTTTTGATTTGCGCACACCTTTTTGGGTGTCGGCGGGGTTATGTTTGCTTAACGCAGCCTATGGCTTGTTCATCTTGCCGGAATCGCTTCCGAAAGAGCGCCGCAGCCCTTTCAAATGGGGCAATGCTAATTTTTTCGGCTCGCTGAAACTTTTGCGTTCCGCGCCTGCGTTACTGGTGATCGGATTTGCGATGTTCTTCGTGCGTTTGGGCCATGATGTGAACCCGGCGATTGCCGTGATCTATGGGCAAGTCCGCTATGCCTGGAGCGAGCAACAGGTGGGCTTGATGCTGGCCACGGTTGGCGCTTGCTCGATGGTCGTGCAGGCCTTGTTCATCGGCCCGGTGGTCAAGCGCTTGGATGACCGCAGTGCGATGGTGCTGGGGGTGTCGTTTGGTGCGTTGTCGTTCCTAATTTATGCGTTTGCGTCTGAAGGCTGGCAGTTTGTTGCTGGCATTCCCTTTGGTGCGATGTTCGGCTTTGCAGGGCCAGCCATGCAAGGCATCGCCACGCGCGCGGTTGATGGTTCGCAGCAGGGGCAATTGCAAGGTGCGTTGTCGAGCCTGACCTCCATCGCCACGATGATCGCGCCATTTATTGTTCACGCAAACATTCACCTTGGGTATCGCGATGACATCGGTGAATGGCGGTGCGGGCTTGCCCTATATTGTGGCTGCAGTTTGCTTGTTTGCCGCACTGGTATTGGCGTGGCGCACTGCGAGCGACAAACCCGCATGAGCAAGCCGCCAGCGTCCGGGTACTCGGGCACGCCACTGGCCAAAAAACTGGGCTTCAAACCAGGTGCTGTGGTGGCGCTGATCGGCTCACCCGCATTCATGACGGGTGTCGTGAAAGACGCCGATGCAAAGCCCGTTGTGGCGAAAGACGCCAAGGCCGTGAAGGGCCCAGTGCCTGCAGTTCACATTTTCACGGTCGAAGAAAGTGTACTCAAGACAGCTTTGCCCGTGCTCATGAAGGTCATCGCGCGCGATGGCATGATTTGGGTCAGCTGGCCTAAGAAGGCATCGAAAGTGCCCACCGACATCACCGAAGATACCATTCGCAAACACGCGTTGCCGATTGGTTTGGTCGACGTGAAGGTCTGTGCCGTCGATGAGGTATGGTCGGGCCTGAAGCTGATGATCAGGAAAGAGAAGCGCTAAACCTCAATCTCACACCACACCGGCGTGTGGTCCGAGGCTTTTTCTTTGCCGCGCGGGGCCTTATCGACGCCCGCAGCCTTCAATCGATCTGCAGCTTGCGGCGAGCACAACAAATAATCGATCAGCATGCCGTGGTCTTTCTGCCAGGCGCCGGCCTGATAATCCCAGTAGGAATACAAATGCGGTTGCGGGTGGAATGATCGCAGCGCATCCGTTAGCCCCAAGTGTTGGATTGCACGAAATTTCGCCCGGCTCTCGGGTTGCATTAGGGCGTCGTCCTTCATGGCGCGCGGATCCCACACATCGCCGTCGGTGGGAATCACGTTATAATCGCCACCCCAAATAGAAATCTCATCATCCTTGAGCCGCGCGGAGATGTGAGCCTTTAAGCGATCCATCCAAGCTAGCTTGTAGGAAAATTTTTCGGTGCCGATGGGATTGCCATTGGGCAAGTAAATTGACGCAACGCGCAGCGCGCCGAACACAGTGCCTTCCATATAGCGGGCCTGCTCATCGGTTGGGTCACCGGGCAACCCTCGGGCGATGTCTTCGATGGGGGATTTTGAGAGAATGGCCACACCGTTGTAGGCCTTTTGCCCATAGGTCGCGATGTTATAGCCCGCATCCTCGATTTCCATGCGTGGGAAACTGTCATCAACGGTTTTGATTTCCTGCAGCAAAACCACGTCGGGCGAGAATTCCTTGAGCCAGGCCAAAACATTGGGCAGCCGCGCCCGGACGGAATTGACGTTGAACGTAGCAATGCGAATGGAGCGCGGGGCGTTCATCTTAATAGCGTTCTTTTCGTGGGCTAATGGGCCTAGGGCGGGCTCGGCAACATTTTGGCATCTTGTCGAGCCCTTCCTGGGCGTTCAATCATTAATCACGCTCGCCCAAGCTCTGCCTGTTGCCAATAGGCAACACTTTCGGCCATTTCATGGTTTTAACTTCTCTACTCCGTTGGCGCTGAAGGGCATTCTGATATGATCTGACCGGGCAGGGGAATTCAATGCCCGTTTCTTGCACCTCATTGGTGCGTGCCAGGAAGGTTTTGATTCTAGGGGAGGTAGCGATGCATTTGGGTAGCGTTCGTTATGTGCTTTTGACGTCTGTTGCGATTGCCACGTTCGATACATCTGCTTGGGCACAAGATCAGCAGGCACAGGTGGGTGGCATCGAGGAAATAGTTGTTACCGCCCGTCAGCGTAATGAATCGCTGCATGAAATTCCCCTCGCCATTGCGGCGTTCACCTCAGAGGATATCCAGAAGGCTGGTTTTCGCGATTTCGGCGACATCGCGCTGCAAACAGCAGGCATCAATTTCAACCCCAACATGTCGGGGGCCACGCCCGGCCGCTATAACTCGGTCATCAGAATTCGTGGCGTCAGCGTCTTAAGCGCGTTGCCTCACGTGCAGGCCACCGCACTTTTCATTGATGGTGTGTATTCGTTAGGTGGCGCGCAGGTGCTACCGATCCAGGATTTGGAACGCATCGAAATCATCAAGGGGCCACAATCGGCATTTTTTGGCCGCAATACGTTCGCAGGCGCAGTGAATTACATCACCAAGAAGCCGAGCCTGACTGCCTATGAAGGTAAGCTCGATGTTCAGGGCGCGACCTTCGATTCCTATGAAACGAATTTCCAGCATACTGGACCCCTTGTCGAAGATCGCCTGGGTTATTTGCTGAACGTTCGACTGTTCAACAAAGGATCGCAGTGGACGGCAACCGATGGCGGCGAACTTGGCAAGCAGACATCTAAATCGGCATCTTTGGCCCTTTACTCCGAGCCGACCGATAACTTGGACGTAAAGATACGTGCCTTCTATCAATCGGACGATGATGGCCCGCCGGCCGAAGCATTCTTGCGCGGTCGTACTCAGTTCGGGGCTGACTCTTGCGATGGAAAGACCGACACATCTATTTCGACGGGTTTCCCCATCGGCTCAGTCGCGGGCACTTCGGTTACATTGCGTCCGAAAAACATGGTTTGCGGTCGCATTCCCCAATTGGGTGAAGCAGGCGCGCCCAGAGTCTCTGCTAATACAAGTATTCGCCCGGCCATTTTGTCGCGCGTTCGCGTGCCCTTCGATGGCGAGCTTGCTACGCCACAGGTTGCCCAAGCGAGTCCCGACTTCTTGATTAAGCAGTTGCTGCAGAGGAAATACATTCCGGGCTCGCTGCCGACACTCGATGGCCTCGGGCTGAAGCGGAACACATTCCGTGGCTCGTTGAATGCCAACTATGAATTCGGTAATGGGTACACTGCTACCTTGACCGCAGGTTACAACGATATGCGCGTCAATTGGGCGAACGACTTCGACCACACGGATGTGGAAAGCTGGTATTCGGCCGACCCGCAAATAGGCAAAGATAAGAGTGCCGAGTTGCGCGTCTCCTCACCTGGTGAGGATCGGCTACGCTGGCTTGGTGGAGCGACCTATTACAAACAAACCTTCTTGACCAGCGGTGCAGGCGGCTTGGCACTGAGCACTTGCGCTGCCGATCCGACATGCGCCACTGGACCTGGAAACTTCGGTTTGCCGGCCACCTCCGGCGACCAAGCGAAAGTCTGGGCAGGTTATGGCGCGATCGGCTACGACGTCACCGATCAGCTCACCGTCGATCTTGAATTCCGTTATATGCAAGATCAGCGCACCAATACCCAAAGTGCGGGCGCTGGCTTTCGGAACTTTACCGAGAAGTTTAAGCAAAAGACTCCGCGCATCATCCTGACCTACAAGCCAAGCGATGAACTCACAATCTACGCTCAGGCTTCGCGTGGCACGCTGCCGGGTGTCATCAATGGTTTGGTGTCAATTTGTTCACCCGATGCGTTCCTCCAACCCTATCTCATTCCAGTTGGCTTGGTCGGCGCCGGTACGCCGTCGACTGCGTCTGAGTGTGCTCAGATCGCCTCGCAAAGTCCTGGCGGTACTTTGATTGCTTCTACTCCGGCCCAGTATCTCGATTCTGGTGAGATTGGTATTAAAAGCAACTTCCTGGATGGCGCAGCCAATCTGAATCTCACTGGTTATCATTACAAGTGGAAGAACCTGCCGTTCGGTTTGACAGTGCGATATTTCCGCGATGCTGATAACCCCGCTTTACGCGACCGTTTGCCTAACGCTTTCTCGAACACACTCGGCTTCAGCACACAGGGCGATGCCACGTTTAAGGGCGCTGAAGTTGAAGCTGCATTGAAAGCGAGTGATAACTGGGAATTCTCCGGTAACCTCAGCTGGAATAAGAACACCTTTACCAAACTGATCTTAACCGGCGCGTTCTCATCGGAAGTGCGTAACCCACTGCGTGCGGGACCGACCGGGGCGTTGGTTCGCAGTGCTGATCCAACGGTCATTTCTGCATCCCAAAACTTTTCTGGGCGTACACAGATTCGTTATCCGAAATGGCAGGGTAACATGTCGAGTACCTACACCAATACGTTCACCCGTGATTGGGAGTGGTTCGCACGTTTTGACGCCATCTATAACGGCAAAACGTTTGCGGACTTCGCTAACTATTCCTTCAACTCCGCCTATTGGTTGGTGCACACCCGGATTGGCGTCGAGAATAAGAACCTCCGTATGGAGTTGTTCATCCGCAATCTGTTCAACGAGAAGAACTGGGGGGGTGCCAACGCCTTCACAGACTTCGCGGTCCAAGGCGATCTGACTTTCTCGGCTCAGGGCATTGGCTTGCAACCGCAAGACAAGCGCACCTTTGGCCTGCGCATGAATTACACCTTCTAATCCCTGACTTTAACTGGAGGGGAACTCCAGGGGCCGGTCCGCAAGGATCGGCCCTACTTTTTGAGCGCCGGTCCGCAAGGATCGGCCCTCTTTTTTGCACTTTCGCCCTGCGGACTGAATGCAGGTCATGGCCGGACTTCAGAAATTCCTGGTATAGTCTAGGCCTTCCGTGGAGGATGCCCATGACCAACGCCTCGTTGCCCGACCCCTCAAAGCTGCCTTTCGGCCAGGCCAAATTCGTCTCGCTCGCCCAACGCGGTCGGGCGGGCATGGAATTTTTGGGCTCGCTGCAAAGTTATGTGGGTGGCACCGTGCGCCAACGCGCGCGGGCGGATTTCAATGCCGACCCTGAAGGTGCGGCGCTGGCCCAGAATTGGTCGCAACGCAACGAGCCATGGTCCGAGCGCATCGCTAAAGCCAAGGCCGTGGCCGAACGTTCGATCACATATCGTTATGACCGGCTCATGCAGCGCTATGTGGCCGAGGAAGTTTACACCAAGGGCATTCCCGCCACCGAGGCCCGGCGCAAAGAGGCTGAAGCGCTCTATGCTCAGCCGGTGCCAAAGTCGGGCGGATCGCTGGACTTAGACCCCACTGTACCCATTCCCAAATACCACAGCGAAACCGAATGGCACCTGATGCCCGGCGGTTGGGATGGCTATGACCTCTATGGCATCACCATGGGCTCGGGTGTGGGGCCGCTCGTCTTCGCACGCGGCGGATTTGCGGCGGTCGAAGCAGGCGATGACTTGCGCCAGCAACGCATTGATGTCGCCAAGCAGTTCCCGAAGAAAAGTTATGGCCGGGTCTATGAACCTGGCTGTGGTGGCTTCGGCACTTTGGCGGCTGTGCACCAAGTGTTCCCCGAAGCCGAGTTGGTGGGCAGCGATCTCTCGCCGCATTTGCTCTGCCAAGGCCATATGGCTGCCGAACGCATGGGCGTTAAGGTGTCATTCAAGCAGCGCGATGCGCGCGACACCAAAGAGCCGTCGAATTCTTTCGATGGCGTCATCATGTATGCGTTGCAACACGAAATGCCCATCGACGTGAACATGGACACGTTGAAAGAGGCCTTGCGCATACTGAAGCCGGGTGGGGATTTGGTGATGTCCGATCCGCCGCCCTTCGCAGCCGTGCATCCGCTGCAGGCCGTTGTGCTCGATTGGGATACAGAGCATCGCGGCGAACCGTTCTTCACCGTCACGCGCGAAGTGGAATGGGCCAAGGTAATGAAGGATTTGGGATTCGTGAATGTCGAAGCCTATTCGCTTGGCGCACAAGGCTATCCCTACGTCGTTCGCGGATCGAAACCGGAATAGTAAGGAAGATTCATTGTCATTTCCGCGTAAGCAGGGATGACAACCTTGGATTCCTCAAGCCCAACTCTCTGAAAACGAAAGCACGCAATGGTCGACGCGCCTAAACAGCCCTACACGGGCGATGAGATGATGGACAATCTCATCCGTATGAATACCGAACTGATGTCGGAGTTGTGGATATTGCGTGATCGCGTGACGATCCTGGAACATATGCTGCAAGAGAAGGGCGCTATTAGCCGCAAAGCCTTGGATGACTTTGTGCCCACGGGTGAGCTTGCCAAGGAACTGATCCGCGAGCGCGATTCGATGGTTGAGAAAGTCGTTGGCGGAGCCTGGATGCAGGGGTTTTCGGTCGACTCCCTCAAGGCGAAAGCTAAGAAATAGACGATGCCCAATTTGGGCGCGGCATTCGAGTAAACGGCAGCGAGGGCCATGCACCTGGGCGTAACTATTGGCGGGCTGTGGCTGATCGTTTTCGCTGGCGTTGCGCTGGCTCAACCCGTCGCGCCGGGTTGTCCGGGTTATGCCAAGCCGATCAAGCTCAATTTTGTCACCGATAATGCCGCCACAACCTATAACAACGAGCTGAATGTTACGGGTATCCGCGAAACTATGCGCACGCGCGGCACTACTATTGCAGGGCCGCACCAACGCGCATTGGGCATTACATCAAGCCAAATTGGTTTAAACATTTCCGGCAAGACATTCGCCGTGCCAGCGCCGGCCGGTTATTGCGTGTATTTACGCGAGGTCAACGCGACTTTTGGGTATCGCACCATGGATGTGTTCATCGCCAGCGAGTACCGTCCCAGCAGTTGCGAATACAACGCCATCATTGACCACGAAAATCAGCACGTGGCCATCAACCGCGAGGCCTTGAAGCAATATGCGCCCCGGATCCGCCAGGTGCTGGAACAGCAGATGCAAACCCTCCAACCGAAGTTCACGCTCAACCCTCAAACAGGCACTGACCACAGCGTCGCAAATTTGCAGCTCATGGTGACGCCGTTGATGGATGAGATGGAACAGGTGCTAAGCGAACGAAATGCCGTGATTGACAACAATGTCAACTACTCGGCCATTGGCGAACTATGCAAAAATTGGGACAAAAGCAACGTCTGGCCTCCAGCCCAGCCTGCGCCCAACCGTGGCGAGAGCCCGGCTCCACGCATCAAGGATCTTCGGCCCGCCCCAAAGCAAAAGGCTTCATGACCATGCATAAGGTAATTGCCACCATCGAGCGCCCGCCCGCCAGTCTCATCGCCCGCTATAAGGAGGTGATGCGTGAGGTGGTGACGGAGAATCTTCCGCGCTCGCAACTCATGGACCCGGCCATTAAGCCCCTTGCACTGCGCGATTGGTCGATTGTCGGCCCGGCGGTGACGGTAAAAATCGAAACCTTCGATCATCTAATGTCGATTGCAGTGCTCGGCGTGGTTAAGCCCGGCGATGTCATTGTGATTGCGGCCAACGGGCATTTGAACTCCGCCGTGTGGGGCGGGGGCTTAACGCTGTCTGCCAAACACTTAGGTGTGGAAGCTGTGATCGTTGACGGCGCGGTGATGGATTCGCGCGCTATCTTGTCACGCGAAGTCCCCGTGTGGTGTCGCGGCAGCTACCCCGCCCATGGCACATGGGAAAAGCCTGGGTCGGTGAATGTGCCTGTGGCTGCAGGCGGAGTACTGGTCAATCCTGGCGATATCATTCTGGGCGACCTTGACGGCATTATTGTCGTGCCCAAGGCTGATGCGGAAAAAATAATCATCCCTTGTGAAGAAAAAACCAAACTACTGCTGCAACGCCGCAAGGATATGATCGCCACCAAAGGCACTCTCTACTCAACTCGCGGCGGAAAAGAGTTTGTCAAAAGCAAGGGCGTGGAATGGGTGGAGTAGGGGCCGCTTATAACGAAAATGACGTGCCGCACCCGCAGGTGGATTTGGCGTTGGGGTTGGTGATGCGAAACGAGGCCGCGAGCAAGTCCTCGACATAGTCGATTTGCGAGCCGTTCAGTAGGCCCAACGACGTATCGTCGATCACCAGTTTCGCGCCGTGGAACTCGAAAACCTTATCATCGCCGGTCACGGCCTCATCCAGGCTAAAGCCATAGGAAAAGCCCGAGCAGCCACCCCCCGACACGGCCAGGCGCAGCATCAGGTTGGGATTGCCTTCGCCAGTGGCGAGTTTCTGCACGCGCGCAGCCGCCGAGGCAGTCATGGAGACAGGTGGGGTTTCAGTGGCGATGTGGTTCATGCTGCTAATGTAGTCTTTCACCCCCCGCCCTTCAAGGACCCCAGGTTTCGCGCTGTTTTCCCCTAATTCCGTTATTTGCCCCGGGCCGGTCAGTCCGCTAGTTTGCCCCTATGAATACAACGGCAAATTCCAACATCGCGGCTTTGGCGCGGTCCATGGCGGCCATCGCCTGCGACCCGGCCAAGACCCGTGGGCGGCTCTACCCGGAAGCCGAGGCCCGCACGCGGACGGCCTATCAGCGCGACCGTGACCGCATTATCCATTGCGGCGCTTTCCGGCGGCTCAAGCACAAGACACAGGTATTCGTGTACGATTATGAGAGCGACCATCATCGCACACGGCTCACCCACAGCCTTGAAGTGGCGCAGATCGCCCGATCCATCAGCCGGTTTTTAGGGCTCAACGAAGACATGGCCGAGGCTTTGGCTTTGGCGCACGACATGGGCCACACTTGCTTTGGCCATTCGGGCGAGGACGCGCTGAAAGAGTGCATGGCGGGCTACAACGGCTTTGACCACAACGCGCAGTCACTGCGCCTGGTGACCAAGCTGGAAAAGCGCTACGTCGCCTTCGATGGCTTGAACCTGACCTGGGATACGCTGGAGGGTCTGGTCAAACACAATGGCCCCTTGTTAGGCCAACCCAATTCCAAACCGCTGCCACTGGCCACCGCGGAGTACAACGCCACCCATGATTTAGAGTTGGCCACATGGCCTAGCGCCGAAGCGCAAATTGCGGCCATCTCCGACGATATTGCCTATAACACTCACGATATCGAAGATGGCCTGCGGGCGAAGTTATTCGCTATCGAGGATTTGTACCCCGTGCCCTTGGTTGGCGCGGTATTCAAGGATATCGCCGCCCGCAACCCAGGCTTGGACAAGGGCGTGTGGATCCACGAGTCCACTCGGCGCATCATCGGGGCGATGGTGGATGACGTGATTACCGAATCCCATCACCGGTTCACGGCGCTTAAGCCGAAGTCCACCGCCGAGGTGCGCGCCCTGGGGCAACAGTTGTGCGGGTTTTCCACGGCCATGGCGGCCCAAGATAAGGCCTTGAAGCAATTCTTATGGACGAATATGTACCGCCACGCCGAAGTGGCGCGTATGTCCGATGATGCTCAACGGATCGTGCGCGACCTGTTCGGCGCGCTCATGGCCAAGCCCGACCTGTTGCCGGTCGAGTGGCGCAAGGGCATCGACAATGGCGACAAAATGAAAACGGCGCGGCGCGTGGCAGACTACATCGCAGGCATGACCGACCGCTTCGCCCAAGACGAACATGCCCGGCTATTTGGGCCAAGAAAGTAAAGCCTTCCGATCTAATGAACATTTTCAATCTTTACAAAGACCACATCACCGGGATCGTGAACAATTTGGTGGCTGCGGGCACACTGCCCAAGGGCCTCGACTTATCGAAGGTGGCTGCAGAGCCACCTCGCGATTTCGCGCACGGCGACCTTGCCACCAACGTGGCCCTGGTGCTCAGTAAGCCCGCAGGCAAAAACCCCCGTGACTTGGCGAACTTACTGCTCGATCCTCTCAAGAAACTTCCAGGTGTCACCGAGGTATCAATCGCAGGTCCGGGGTTCATTAACTTACGCCTCGCTGCCTCGACCTGGGCCGATACCTTGCGCCATGTCCTGACCATTGGAACCCGGTTCGGCGATGCCGATGTGGGGCAGGGTGCTCCTATAAACGTGGAATACGTCTCGGCCAACCCAACCGGGCCCATGCACGTGGGTCATGCGCGGGGTGCCGTGGTAGGCGACGCCCTGGCTGGGCTGTTAGCCAAGGCCGGGTTTAAGGTCACCAAGGAATATTACATCAACGATGCGGGCGGGCAGGTGAACTCAGCCGCGCGCGCTGTTCGCATGCGCTACATGCAAGTGTTGGGACGCATCACCGAAGAGGATTTTCAGGCCGCGCTGGCCCGAAAGGAAGTGGAATACGGCGGTAGCTATTTGATTCCTATTGCCGAAACATTGGCCAAGCGCGATGGCGACAAGTGGGCATCGGGTGATGAGTCAGCTTGGTTAGAGCCCATCAAGACGTTCGTCGTGGCCGAGATGATGGCCATGATCAAAGACGATCTCGCTGCGCTCGGGGTCCAGCACGATGTGTTCACATCCGAGAAGGCCTTACTCAGCGCGGGCAAAGTTGATGCGGCAGTCAAGACCTTGGAGGATGCCGGGCTGATGTATACAGGCGTGCTCGAGCCGCCAAAGGGCAAAACTCCCGACGATTGGGAGGCACGGCCTCAGCGTCTGTTCAAAGCCACAGAATTTGGCGATGAAATCGATCGGCCCCTGCAAAAATCCGACGGCAGTTGGACCTACTTCGCGGGCGATATCGCCTATCACAAAGACAAGATGGACAGGGGCTTTGCCCAGCTCGTCAACGTGTGGGGCGCTGACCATAGCGGGTACGTCAAGCGGGTGAAGGCGGCGATCAAGGCCTTCCGGTCGAACGCCGCCGAACTTGATGTGCTGCTCTGTCAAATGGTGCGCGTGCTCAACAATGGTGAGCCGGTCAAGATGTCCAAACGCTCGGGTACGTTTATTACCATGCGTGACCTGATTGATGAGGTCGGCAAAGATGTCGTGCGGTTCATCATGCTCACCCGCAAGAACGACGCGCCCTTGGATTTTGATTACGCCAAGGTCACCGAAAAAACCCGCGATAACCCCGTGTTTTATGTGCAGTACGCCCATGCGCGCGGGCGCTCGGTATTCCGCCATGCCAAGGAGTTGTGGCCCGACATTGATCTTTCCGATGTGGGTCTGGCCCAGGCCAAGCTCGACCTGTTAGCCGACCCCGACGAAATCGGCGTGCTGCGTACCATGGCCGCTTGGCCCAGAATCGTCGAGCAGGCAGCCTTGACGCACGAGCCGCACCGTGTGGCGTTCTATCTTGGCGACTTGGCCGCGCAGTTTCATGCCCTTTGGAATAAAGGCAACGATGCCGCCGAGTTGCGGTTTTTGCTGGCCGACAACCAACCTGTTTCGCTCGCGCGTCTCGCGCTTGTGCGCGGCGTCGGCCTGGTGATAGCGTCCGGACTTGGCGTGTTTGGCGTCGAACCCGTGGAGGAAATGCGCTGATGGCGATCGACCGCGATGGTGATGGCCCGCCGCTTCGCAAGGACGAGGCAAAGCCCGAGGCTTCTGGCGAACTACGCGCCACGCCGTTTACCGAAGATGTCTTTGACGACGAGTATTATAACCGCCGTGGCAGCAAGGCTGCCGGGTCGCCATTCGGCCTGATTTTGGGCGTTATTGTGGGCGCAGCACTAGCCGGTGGCGGTGCCTGGTTTGTTCTGAACGAGCAAAATGTTGGCGGGTTGGATTCCTCAGGCGGTGTGCCGGTGGTCAAAGCCGATTCACAGCCTTACAAAATCAAACCCGATAATCCCGGCGGCATGCAGGTCGAAAATCAGGATAAAACTGTCTACGACCGTGTCGCCAAGACCGATGCACCTCAGCGTGTAGAAAACTTGTTGCCGCCTGCTGAACTTCCGAAAACTCCCCCCAAAATTGAGACACCGAAAGCTGAGGCGCCCAAGGCAGAACCAGCACCACCGGTGAAGTCGCCGCTGGATGAAAAGCGCGATGAACTGGCGGCCATGATCGCTAATCTCGACAAAAAGACCGAGGCCCAGGAAAAGTGGACTAGCGACGCCATCAAAGCGCTTGCCGACCCGGCCAAGCCCGCTGCCGTGCCCGCACCCAAGCCGGCCGCTCCGGTAGCCGCGCCGGAAGCGTCAAAAGAATCAGTTCCTCCTCCACCCGAAGTGGCTACCCCGCAAGTTGCCGCCATTCCGCCCCAGCCCGTGCTGCCAAGCGCTGGCGTGCTGGTGCAGTTAGCTGCGGCAAAAACGGAAGAAGCGGCCATGGCTGAATGGAACCGGGTCAAGAACCGCCATGCCGAACTGCTAGGTGGGTTATCGCCCACGGTTGTGCGCGCTGATTTGGGCGAGCGGGGCGTGTTCTTCCGGCTGCGGGCCGGAACATTGCCTGATAAGGCCGCCGCCGATGCCTTGTGCACGGCCCTGACAGCTCAAGGCGCCGCCTGCCTTGTGGTGAAACCGTAACGCTTCATGGCCGCCACTTTGCCACCGCCCAAGGCGGTCATTTTTGGCTTGTCTGGACTAACATTGACGGATGCTGAGCGGGCATTTTTTCAACGCGAACGCCCGGCGGGCTACATTCTGTTCGCGCGCAATGTCGAAAACCCCGAGCAAGTTACCGCGTTGGTCAAAGATCTCCGCTCGCTTGATGCCGGGCATAACCCTGTCGTCTTGATCGACCAAGAGGGCGGTCGGGTCCAGCGCTTGCGCCCGCCGTTTTGGCGTTTCGCGCCCACCAGCGCAGAGTTTGGCGAACTTTATTCACGTAACCCGCAAGCTGGGGCTGATGCTTTGCGCCTCAATATGGCGCTGATTGGCAAAGAGTTAGCCGATCTGGGCATCGACGTTGATTGCGCGCCGCTGCTCGATGTGCCCGTACCAGGCTCACACGATGTGATCGGTGACAGGGCATTTGGCACGAGCCCCGAACTGGTGGCGGCCTTGGCGCCGATCGCCGCCGAGGGATTGATCGATGCAGGGCTTGTGCCCGTCATCAAGCATATGCCCGGCCACGGGCGCGCAACGGCCGATAGCCACAAGGCTTTGCCCGTGGTCGATGCAGATTTAGCCACCTTGCGCGCGACTGACTTCAAGCCCTATGCAGCTTGGGCCGCCCTCAAACCACCGCCTTTTGCCTTTGCCATGACCGCCCATGTGGTTTACAGCGCCATCGACGCGGGTGTTCCCGCCACGCAATCGCGCAAAGTCTTTGACGAGATCATCCGTGGCGAGTTGCGCTTTGAGGGTCTGGTGATGAGCGATGATCTGTCGATGGCGGCCCTTACTGGCCCCTATGACGAACGGGCCGCAAAATCGCTCGCGGCGGGCTGTGACGTGGTCCTGCACTGCAACGGCGTCATGATCGAAATGGAAGCCGTCGCACGCGGGACGGGGCCTTTAGGGCCGCGCGGGATAGCAGCCTTGGCGGAATCCGAACGCATTCGCCTGAAGCCGCGCCAGGCGATTCCTCAGGACAACGTGGCGGCGGCAGAGTTTTTCGTCGCACATCGGCTCCGTCGTGGATAGCGAGCTATCATTAATTGAAAGTGTGGTGGCCTATGGTTTGCCAACACTGCTTGCGATCACTTTGCATGAGGCAGCGCATGGCTATGTGGCCTATTTGTTCGGTGATCCCACAGCCAAGAATCTTGGACGGCTGTCGCTTAATCCAATCCGGCATATCGACTTGGTTGGGACCATCTTGTTGCCTGCGATGCTAAAACTGGCGGGCTCGCCGTTTCTTTTTGGCTGGGCCAAGCCCGTTCCGGTCGATGCCCGGCACTTCCGCCGCCCGCGCCAGGATATGATGTGGGTCGCAGCCGCTGGCCCGGCGATGAATTTATTACTCGCCATGGCCTCTGCGCGGCTGATGCACGTGATCGATTCGCTGCCCGCCGCTTACCAAAATATGGCTCAGGTAACACTTGAAATAAGTTTGGTTATCAATGTTTTGCTTGGCGTTCTTAATATGCTACCCATCCCGCCGTTGGATGGCGGAAAGGTCCTTGTTGGCTTGCTCCCCGCTGGCCTGGCCCGGCGCTTGGCCCAGGTGGAGAAATACGGCATGTTGCCGCTCCTTTTGATCCTGGTCGGGTTGCCCATGTTGGGCAGTGCGATTGGGGTCAATCTTAATCCCGTCGGGTGGGTCGTTTTGAATATTTCCGACTGGATCGTCCAACTCATCGCAAGCTTGTCGGGCCTATCGGCAAGCGGCGGTTGAGGCAGAATGAATAACGATAAAACGAAGCACGTGTGATGGACGATAATTTAGCCTTTCAGGAAGACGCCGAGCCTGCCGGCCGCGGGCTGGGCTCGATGACAGACTTTGTGCTGTCGTTGGGGGCCTATGAAGGGCCCATCGACGTTCTGCTGACATTGGCGCGCGACCAGAAAGTCGACCTCAAGCATATCTCGATTTTGGCGCTAGCCGAGCAATACGTTCGCTTCGTCGAAACCGCGCAGCAATTGCAATTGGAAATCGCCGCCGATTACTTGGTCATGGCCGCGTGGCTGGCCTACCTCAAATCCAAGCTTTTATTGCCACCCCAGGACAATGGCGATCAGCCCTCTGCCGAGGAGATGGCCGAGGCGTTAAAGTTCCAATTGCTGCGCTTGGAAGCCATGCAACAGGCGGGCCGCAACCTTTTTGCGCTGCCCATCGCGGGCATCAATTTCTTCCGCCGCGGCATGGAAGAAGACCTGCCCGTGACCCTGCGGCCGGTTTATGACGTGTCGTTGTATGATCTGCTGAAGGCCTATGCCTCGCAGCACCGCGACAAGGCGGTGACCGCGCTAGAAATCGAGCCCTTCGACCTCTGCTCCATCGATGACGCCATCGAGCGCTTGCGCACCATGCTGCCGGGCGTGCCCGACTGGACGACGATGTTCGATTTTTTGCCGCGTGGCATTCGTCAGCCCTTGATGCGGCGCTCGGCTGTCAGTACGACATTGATCGCCGCGCTGGAACTAGTGCGCATGGGCAAGGCCGACATTCGCCAAGACGGCCTGTTCAGCCCAATCTTCTTGAAACCTGCCAATAGAGTCGAAGTTGCCAATGACTAATCCCGTTACCCCCGATACCACGCGCCAAGCAGGCGACCCGCCAGAACTGCCCGGACCGGCGGTGCTGCACGAAGCCGTGGCCGAGATTGCCGCTGGCCGCGAGGACGAGATCAAGCGCCGCCGCGCCGAGGATTTACGAGTCGCCGAAGCGCTGTTGTTTGCCACCAAGGAACCCATGTCCGAGCGGGCCATTGGCGAACGCCTGGGCGAGGGGGCCGATGTCACAGCGGTGCTGGAGGAATTAAAGACCGTCTATGCCGGGCGCGGTGTCAATTTGGTTCAAGCTGGTGGGCGCTGGTATTTCCGCACCGATCCATCGTTGGGCGAACGGCTGCATTTGGAAAAGCTGGTGCCGCGCAAGCTGTCGCGGGCAGCCATCGAGACCTTGGCGATCATCGCCTACCATCAGCCGGTTACACGCAGCGAAATTGAAGAAATTCGCGGCGTCATCGTGTCGACCGGCACGCTCGATATTTTGCTGGAAGAAGGCTGGATCAAGCCTAAGGGCCACAAGAACGTGCCGGGTCACCCGGTGTTATGGGGGACAACAGCCTCGTTCCTCGATCACTTTGGCCTGGAATCGATCCAAGACCTGCCAGGCTTGGACGAGTTGAAAGCCGCCGGATTGCTCGATAGCCGCCGGGGCGTGGCTGCCTATGCCACACGTGCCGATGAGGCCAATACCACGATGTTCGATACCGACGAGTCCGACGAGGCTATAGAACCCCTGATGCCCGAAAATGAGACCGCCGATGCGGCTGAGGACACCCCAACATCGTCTTGAATTTGTTAAATAATTGACGGTTCGGGTTGCCCCAGGGTGGGGTTTCTGCGATTGTTGCCTATATATGGTTAGTGCGTCAGCCGAGCGCGGGATTGCCGCGCGGCTTTTTGACCCCGACAGGGAGATGAACAATGGGAAGTTTTAGCATTTGGCATTGGGTGATCATTTTGGTGGTCGTCATGTTGCTGTTTGGTGCGGGCAAGATTCCGCGTCTGATGGGTGACGTCGCTAAGGGTATCAATGCCTTTAAGAAGGGCCTGAAAGAAGACGGCAGCGACGATACCGCTGCCAATAAGGCCATCGACGCCAAGGAAAAAGACGCCTCGCCCACATAAGGCGGCATGAGGGCGGGTCTGTGTAACGCGACGATGGGTATTTTCCACAATGCTTGACCTGTCATGGGCCGAAATTGCGTTGATCGGCTTGGTCGCCATTTTGGTTTTGGGGCCCAAAGAGTTGCCCAAGGCCATGCGCACCATGGCCCAATTCATGCGCAAGGCGCGCAAGCTCGCGGGTGAATTCCAGGGCCATTGGACCGAGATGGTGCGCGAGTCCGAGTTGGAAGAAGTCAAGAACGCCGTCACCAAGGTTTCCAACACCAGCATCACTGGCGAAGTGGAAAAGCTAATTGACCCCACCGGCGAGTTCAGCCGCGAATTAACCGAAACCGTTGCCCAGACGCGCCAAGAGATCGAAAGCGGCGCCCAAATTAATCCGCCCGCACCAGCGGTTGCATCACCTACGCCTGCCTCGGCACCGGCCGCGCCTGAGGCACCTGCAAGTGCGGTGGCTGCGAGTGCAGCTCCCGTTAGTGCCGCGTCGTAAACGACAAAGGCGCGATCTCAGTTATGGCCGAGAACCCCGACTCACACACCATGCCGCTGCTCGATCATCTGATCGAGCTGCGCCAACGGCTGCTTTACGCAAGCATCACTTTAGCCGTTGCCTTCATGGCTGCCATGTATTTCTCAGAGCACATCTTTAATTTCCTGATGCAGCCCTTGGCCACGGCAATGACCGAAGTGGGCGGCAGCACCAACCGTATGATCTATACGCACTTGGCCGAGAATTTTGTCACCCAAATGAAGGTGGCATTCTTTGCCGCGGCATTCGTGAGTTTTCCGCTCTTTGCCAACCAAATGTGGTTGTTCGTCGCACCCGGTCTTTACAAGCACGAGCGCGCGGCGATTTTGCCGTTCCTTTTGGCTAGCCCGATTTTATTTTTCCTGGGCGGGCTGCTGGTCTACAGCTTCGTTATGCCGCTGGCCTGGAAGTTTTTGCTAGGCTTTCAAACGACGGCCATCGAAACGGTGCTGCCCATCCAGCTAGAACCGCGCGTGGCGGATTATCTCTCGCTGGTCATGACCCTTATTTTTGCCTTCGGCATTAGCTTTCAAATGCCCGTGTTGCTGGTGCTATTGGCGCGGGTGGGAATTGTCTCGGCGGCAGGCCTGGCCGAGAAGCGACGCTATGCGATTGTTGGCATTTTCATTTTTGCGGGCATCGTCACGCCGCCCGACGTGATCAGCCAGATTGGCTTGGCGTTGCCGCTGATCTTGCTTTACGAGCTTTCCATTTTCGGCGCCAAGTTCGCCGAGAAACAGCGCGAAGAAGCCTGGGCGGTGGATACCGGCCCTTCCGGCGTCGAGGACACGGATTTTAATCAGGCTTAGTTTTAGATCTACGACTTTCCCAGGCGGTGCGACAATGCCTAGTTCTCGCGCCGTAGGCTGATGCGGTTAAAGCTATAAACACAGGTTTTCCCTGCACTTTACGCCCGCTTGCCGCCGCCCTATAACCCCGCCACATTTATGCAGATTTGGCGGCGGTTAAGGTCATGCTCGACATTCGGTGGATACGTGACAATCCGGCAGCGTTTGATGCGGCCTTGGCGCGGCGCAAGGCGCCCGCGCGCTCGGCTGAAATCCTTGAACTCGATGCCAAGCACCGTGGCGTGATTACCGAACTGCAAAGCCTGCAATCGCGGCGCAACGAGGCGTCCAAACAAATCGGCCAGGTCAAGGGCAAGGGCGGCGATGCCTCTGCCCTGATGGCCGAGGTCGCCGACATCAAGAACCGGATGACGGAACTTGAGGCCAAGGAAAAAGAAGTCGGACAATACTTGCGCGATGTCTTGATGACCGTGCCCAATGTGCTGGACGCCGCTGTGCCCGAGGGCGCGGATGAAACCGCCAATGTCGAACTGCGCAAGTGGGGTAGCCCGCGCAAGTTCGACTTTGCCGTGAAGGATCATGCTGATTTGGGTTTGGGTTTGGGACTGCTGGATTTCGACCAAGCGGCGGTTATTTCCGGCGCGCGCTTCGCAATTCTTAAGGGTGCTTTGGCCCGCATGGAACGCGCGTTGGCGCAATTCATGCTCGACACCCACACGCAAGACAACGGTTATACCGAGATCAACCCACCGCTGCTGGTGAAAGCCGAGGCGCTGCTCGGTACTGGTCAGCTCCCCAAGTTCGTCGAAGATCTTTACATGACCACGGCCGGCCATTGGTTGATTCCGACGTCGGAGGTGTCGCTAACCAACCTCGTAGCCGAGAAAATTCTGGCCGAGACTGAGTTGCCCATTCGCGTGACGGCGTTCACGCCGTGCTTCCGTTCCGAGGCCGGGGCTGCTGGCAAAGATACCAAGGGCATGATCCGGCAGCACCAATTCGAGAAGGTGGAGTTGGTCAGCATCACCACGCCGGAACAGTCCGAAGCCGAGCATGCGCGCATGACCAAGTGCGCCGAAGGAATTCTACAAAAACTGGAACTGCCGTATCGGGCTCTGGCGTTGTGCGCAGGCGATATAGGATTTCAGTCCAGCCGTACCTTTGACCTCGAGGTTTGGCTGCCGGGACAAAACACATATCGCGAGATTTCCAGCTGCTCCAACACCGGCGATTTTCAAGCCCGGCGCATGAATGCACGCTACCGCGCCGAGGGCGAGAAAAAAGGTACGCGGTTTGTGCATACGTTGAATGGCTCTGGTCTCGCTGTGGGGCGCACGCTAGTGGCGGTGATGGAAAACTATCAAGAGGTCGATGGTTCCATCCGCGTACCCACGGCGTTGAAGCCTTATATGGGTGGGCTTGAACTCATCCGGCGGGCATAGGCACAGCTGTGACTCTTAGCCCATTCGCACCGCTTACTGACCTCAAAGGCAAGCGCATTCTGTTGTCAAACGATGACGGTATTGCTGCAGCGGGCTTGCGCGTGCTGGAACAAATCGCTCGCGCATTGTCGGACGACGTGTGGGTGGTAGCCCCGGCTGCCGAGCAAAGCGGGGCAGGGCACTCGCTGACATTGCATCATCCGCTTCGCCCCGTGAAGGTGGCCGAGCGGCGTTACACAATCAACGGCACGCCCACCGACTGCGTGCTTGTCGCCATCAACCATCTGATGAGAGATCATCCGCCAGATTTAGTGCTCTCGGGCATTAATATGGGCGTGAACTTGGGTGAAGACGTGCATTATTCAGGTACAGTCGCAGCCGCCATGGAAGGCGCGCTGTTAGGCGTTCGCGCGATTGCTTTCAGCCAAGCCTTCGACGACGAAGAGAACATTCAGTGGGCGACGGCAGAAAAATTCGGCCCAGATATCGTGCGCCAAGCTTGCGCTTTGGGCTGGGCCCAAAACGTGCTAATCAACGTCAATTTCCCCGATTGCCCACCTGAACAGGCCAAGGGTGTCCGCGTGGCCCGGCAAGGCAAGAACAAGATCGGCGATGATCTGGTTCACCGCCACGACCCGCGCGGCAGGCCCTATATTTGGATCGCCGCGCGCCGTCTGGGCGATCCCTCGGCCGAGGGTACTGATCTCAAGGCGGTGGCCGATGGCTACGTTTCGGTGACGCCGCTTAACGTCGATTTGACGCACAATGCCACCATGCAGGCCTTGGGCAAGGCGTTCACATCTTCTTAAATCTTGCGTGATGTGATTAGGCCATGAGCCACGATAGCCGCAAAATCCGCCTCATCATGGACCTGCGCAATCAGGGCGTGATCGACACGCGCGTGCTCTCGGCCATCGAAACCGTGCCGCGCGAGGCCTTCGTGGAAGAGGCTTTCCTCGATCAGGCCTATGCCAATCAAGCCTTGCCGATTAATTGCGGCCAGACCATCAGCCAGCCATTGATTGTCGGCCTCATGAGTCAGGCGTTAGAAATCGGTGACCGGCACAAGGTGTTGGAAGTTGGCACAGGCAGCGGGTATCAGGCGGTCGTTTTATCCAAATTGGCCCGGCGGGTTTATACCATCGAGCGCCACCGCGACCTGTTGGCCCAAGCCGAAGCGCGGTTCAAGAAACTGCAAATCCATAACATCACGACAATGGCCGGTGACGGCTATAAGGGCTGGCCCGCTCAAGCCCCGTTTGACCGAATTCTTGTGACTGCCGCCCCGAGGGTCGTGCCGCCAGACTTGGTGGCTCAGTTATCAGACCAAGGCGGCATCATGGTGCTGCCGGTGGGCGACCCTGCGGGGCTGCATCAAGAAGTCATCCGGGTCCGCAAGGATGGCAAGAAGTATCACAGCGAGCGTATGTTCCCGGTGCGCTTTGTGCCCCTAGTTCAAGGCGTGCCCGAGGAAGCAGGAAACACAAAAAAGTATCGCTGAACTCTTACGCGCAAAAAAGAGGGATTCCCGTTTTCGCAAGAATCCCTATATACTATTTCAATGAGCATCCTTCGCAGCGCACTTACCCTTGCCACAATTGTGTTGCTGTCGGCCTGCGCGCCGAAGTTCGAACCGCCGCCGGGTTTCAAGGGCGGCTTTTTGTGGGATGTAGGCCGTAGCCGCACGGTCGAAGTGCAGGCGGGCGATACGCTCTATACCATTTCACGCCGATACAACGTTCCAACCAAAGCCATCATCGCCCGCAATGGCCTGAAGGCACCCTACGAACTGAAAGTCGGCCAGCAACTACTGCTCGATCCGGCGATGAGACATAAGATCGACCGGGGCGACACACTTTCGAAGCTTGCCCGCCAGTACGGTGTTGAAATGCGCCTGATCGCTGACGCCAATGAGCTTGCACCACCCTATATAATCGCGATTGGCCAAACTCTTTGGATTCCCGATCCGTTCACGGCTGCTGCCGCACCTGTCATTGCCCCGTCAGTTCCGGTGGCTTCTGCAGGCGGCGTGTCGCGGCCTACCGTAACGCCGGGGGTGTCGGCTTCGCCTCGCAGCAGCGCTATTGCAGTTGAATCGTTGCCGCCACCAGCGGGTCAGCTGCCCCAGGTTCAGCCCACTCAAATTCAACCACGTCAGGGGCAACCACCATCGATTCAATCTCAACCGGTCGCACCTCCGCAGTTCCGTCAGGTTCCTCCTCCTGCTGAGGCTGCGCCCATAGCCGAACCGCAAGAGCGGGCGATAGGGTCAGTTCGGCCCGCAGTCGAGTCCGCAGACGTATCGGCCCAAACAGCTTCGTTGCCACCCGAGCCAGCACCATTGACCCTGCCACCTCCGCGTGCAGCAGCGCGGTTTGTTTGGCCCTTAAAGGGCAAGGTGATCTCGGGCTTTGGGCCGTCTGGGAAGGGCCTGCATAACGATGGCATTAACATTGCAGCCGTTGCGGGGGCGCAAGTCAAAGCCGCCGATAATGGCGTCGTCGCTTATGCAGGCAACGAATTGAAGGGCTTTGGGAACTTACTTCTCATCAAGCATTCCGATGGCTGGATTACAGCTTATGCTCATAATGACAAACTCCTCGTTAAACGCGGCGATGAAATCCAACAAGGCCAAGTCATCTCCACGGTTGGGCGCACCGGCAACGTCGATGCACCGCAGCTGCATTTCGAGATTCGCCAGGGCACCCAATCGGTCGACCCCATGGCCCATTTAGAACCCTTAGGCTGATCTCGCCTGTAGTCGTTCTAAACCACCGTTGGCGAGATGTGAGTCCTCCTGTCTCGCCCATATCCTGAATTCAACTCATAGTGGTGTTATCTATTTCTTGCCGCGCCTATCGTGCCATATTAATATCGACTCGAAATCAATTGCATGAGGAGCCCTGAGATGTCACCAGATCTGTTTCAGGCGTTTGCGCTCTACAACACGTGGATGAACCAAAGTATCTATGAAAAATGCGCGGTTCTGGGGGACGAAAAACGCAAAAAAATATCGGCGCGTTCTTTAAATCCATTCATGGCACGCTGAATCATATTCTCCTCTGCGACCAAGCCTGGATGTCGCGCTTCGTGGAAACCCCTAATCCTCACTCAACGCTCGATGCCGAGCTTTACGACGACTATGACGAACTCTGTGACGCCCAGCGTCAAATGGATCGCCGAACCAGCCAGTTCGCCGCCGAACTGACACCCGAGTGGCTCACCGGGCCGCTGAAGTTTCAAAGCCTGGTTTCGGGCGGAACGTTCACCTACCCACGCTGGCAACTGGTGTTGCAGATGTTCAATCATCAAACCCATCACCGCGGCCAAATTACCACCATGATGAAGCAATTCGGCGTCGACCCTGGCCTGACAGACTTCGCTGGAACACCGGGAATTCGCCCCAACCCGCAGCCAATCCCCGTTCGCGAAGTGATGATGGCCTAGCAATCCCCCTTGCTCCTGGCCCTAGATGAGGCACGATAATGCCTTGTCGTCGGCCAACGAGGGGCAACCATGCGGGGCATAAGCAAGCGCGTGTTCTTAAGGTCAACGGGCCTCATCGCGGGCACGGCAATACTGGGCATACGCCGTGCGCGGGCGACCGAAGGCTGGGACGTAATTGTGGTGGGTGGTGGCACTGCTGGCCTGCCCACGGCGATCTTTGCGGCTGAACGCGGTGCCAAAGTGTTGCTGATTGAAAAGTCTGGCTTGTTGGGCGGTACGCTCGACCGCTCGGCCGGTCAAATCGCCGCCGCCGGCACGAAATTCCAATCGGCCAAAAATATTCAAGACACGCCCGAGGCGCATTTCGAAGACATCATGCGCATCACGCGGGGTACGTGCGACCCGGCCTTGGCCCGTCTGCTCGTCGATAACGCGACAGCAACCATCGATTGGCTAGCCGACAACGGTTACACGACGTTGCCTGAACACCCTGTGATTGAAGGCGAGCATGAAGCGTTCACCACAGCACGTTACCTGTGGGGCCCCGAGGGCGGACGCAGTATTCTGAAAGTTCTCAAGCCTCAAGCCGAAGCGGCTATTGCGGCGGGCAAAGTCACCGCCCTCATGCGCACGGGTGCGGTGGAATTAATGCAGGATGTGAAAGGCGCGGTCATCGGCGTTATCACAGAAGATAGCGATGGACTGCGGGCAGAACACACCGGCAAAAGTGTTGTGCTCACCTCGGGCGGGTGCGCATCGAACCCTAAGATGTTCGAAGATTTGCATGGCGTGCCGCTTTATGCGCGCGCGGCATATCCATTCAGCCAAGGTAAGGGCATCGAATTGGGTGTAGCCGCGGGCGGTTATGTGCGCGGTGGCGAGAAATATTTGTGCAATTCCGGCTCGGTCTTAGCCGACATCAATTACCCCAGCCCAATTTTTGGCTCGGCTGTTACCGATCCACGCCGCCGTCAGCCGTGGGAGATCATCGTCAACCGGCGCGGTGAGCGTTTTGTACGCGAAGATCATCCCAGCGTGGATGAACGCGAGCACGCGCTATTAAAACAACCAGGCATGCGTTCGTGGGTCGTGTTCGACCAAGAGATGCTGGACAAAGCACCGCCCTTGATGCCCGCCCTAGGCAACGAGCGGATGCTGGGTTTGTTCGATGCCCATCCTATGTTTGCCAAGGCCGACACCATCGAGGGCTTGGCCAAAAAATTAGGCATCACGCCTAATGGGTTGATTCAAAGCGTGGCGAACTACAACGACGGCCAAGCCAAGGGCGTGGATATCTTCGGTCGCAAGCACATGCCCCTGCCAATGGCGCGCGCACCGTATTATGCCGTGGCGCAACAAGGCATCACCATCATCTCCTTCGCTGGGTTGGCGGTGGACAACACGCTACGCGTGGTCAAAGAGGATGGCGAGCCGGTGGTGAACTTGTACGCTGCCGGTGAAGTATTGGGCGCGGGGGCAACTTCGGGCAACGCCTACACGAATGGAATGTTAGTCACGCCCGCGCTGACATTCGGGAGATTATTGGGCAGCAAGTTATTGCCATTACGCACGGCCTAGGCCAGGGGAGGCATCCATGAGCGAATTAGAATCATCTTCGAAGCGCACATTCCTCAAGGGCAGCGCGGCTGCGGCCGCTGCCGCGATAATGCCACGCTCAGTTTATGCCGCCGACACATGGGATGTGATTGTCGTGGGTGGCGGTACGGCGGGTATGCCTACAGCGTATTTCGCTGCCATGCGCGGGCTTAAGACGCTGTTGATCGACAAGTACCACATGCTTGGCGGGACGCTCGATCGTTCAGGTGGCCAAATCGCTGCAGCAGGTACGAAGTTTCAAAAATCGCTGGGGATTGTCGATACACCCGACGAACATTACGCCGATATACTTCGTATCAACAAAGGTACGGGTGATCCTGCCTTGGGTAGGCTATTTGTCGACAACGCTGCAGCGACCGTAGATTGGCTTTTTGATAACGGCTTCAAGGCCGTGGAAGGACACCCGGTCGCAGGCTCAGGCCATGAGTTCTTTTTGAAGCGGCGTTACCAGTGGGGTTCGAAAAACGGCGTCTCGATCTACGAAACCATGCAGCCCCTGATCGATCAGGCCGTGGCGCGCGGCAAGTTACAAGTCATGCTCAGCACGGGAGTCACCGAGTTGTTGCAAGGCGCCAACGGCGCCATTCAAGGGGTAAAGACCGAGGATGCATCGGGCACGCGTAGCGAGTTGCGCGCCAAAAGCGTCGTGCTAACCAGCGGCGGCAGCGCCTCAAACCCGGTCATGTTCCAAGACCACCATGGCGTGCCGTTGTTTGCCAAAATCGCCCACCCCATGTCGCAAGGTCACGGGCTGACCATGGGCCTTGGTGTTGGCGGTTACTTGCGCGGCGGTGATAAATATTTGTGTTCGTTTGGTGCGGTGCTACGCGACCGGGCTTATCCAAGCCCCATCGATGCCGGTGTTGTGTTGCAGCCTCACCAGCGCATGCCTTGGGAAATATTCGTCAATGCCAGCGGTCAACGCTTTGTGCGTGAGGACCACGCCAGCGTCGATCACCGCGAGAAGGCCCTCTTGGCTCAACCGGGTCATCGCTGTTTTGTGGTGTTCGACCAAGCCATTCTCGACAAAGCGCCGCCACTCATTCCAGGCTGGCCGCGTGAAAAGTTGATGGCGGCGTTTAATCAACACGCGATGTTTACGACTGCGCCCACGCTTGCCGAACTTGGGGCACGCATCATGGTTGATATCGGTGTGTTCGAGAAATCTGTGGCTGACTATAATGCTGCGCAACAAACGGGGTCCGACCGGTTCGGGCGCAACCACATGCCGTTGCCGGTCGCTCAGGGCCCATACTACGCTGTTGGCGTGCAAGGTTTTACCATCAAGTCGAGCGCCGGACTTGCCGTGAACCCGTCGTTGCAGGTCATTCGGCCCAACGGCCAACCGATTCCAAACCTTTATGCGGCGGGCGAGGTGATCGGGGGCGGGGCAACCTCGGGCGCGAGTTTCGTCAACGGCATGATGGTGACGCCTGCGCTGACGTTCGGACGCTTGCTCGGCAGTAAAATACTACTGAGAAATGCCTGAGGTTATGATGAATCAAAGTTGGGATGTTATCATTGTTGGCGGCGGTACGGCTGGCATGCCGACAGCAATTTTCGCGGCTGCGCGCGGCCTGAAGACGCTGATGGTTGAAAAGTATCACATGCTGGGTGGTACGCTCGATCGCTCCAGCGGGCAAATCGCCGCGGCTGGCACAAAAATGCAAGCTGCCCTTGGCATTCAAGATACGCCCGATGAACACTACGCCGACATTATCCGCATCAATCGCGGTTCGTCGGATTTAGCGTTAACGCGCTTGCTGGTTGATAACGCAGCCAAGGCCATTGATTGGCTTTGGGATAACAGCTTTCGCCCCGTCGACGGCCACCCGGTGAAGGGCTCGGGCCACGAATACTTCACCAAGCGCCGCTATTGCTGGGGCCCGAAGATGGGCGTTTCGATCCATGAAACCATGCAGCCTTTGGTCGATAAGGCCGTGGCCGGTGGCAACTTGAAAGTCATGCTCAATACAGGCGCGACAGAGTTGATGCACGATGCGTCCGGCGCCGCGACCGGTGTCGTCACCGAGGATGCATCGGGTGCACGCGTCGAGCACAAAGCCAAGAATGTTGTCTTGGCGGCAGGTGGCTGCGCTTCAAACGCGGAGATGTACCAGGAACTGCATGGCGTGCCGCTATTTTGCAATGTCGCGCATCCGATGTCGCAAGGTCTGGGCATTCGTATGGGGCTAGCAGCCGGTGGCTACTTGCGCGGCGGTGAAAAATACCTGTGCACCTTCGGTTCGGTGCTGCAGAGCCGCAAGTTCCCCGCAGCCATTGAAGTGGGTGTGACCTTTTATCCGCGCATGCGCCAACCATGGGAGATTTGCGTCAACCAAAAGGGCGCGCGTTTTGTGCGCGAAGATCACCCCAGTGTCGATCACCGCGAGAAGGCGCTATTGGCGCAACCGGGGCATCGGCATTTCGCCGTGTTCGATCAGGAAATCTTGGATAAAGCCCCGCCTTTGGCGCCTGCCTGGCCGCGTGAAAAATTCTTGGCGGCGTTTAACAATCACCCGAACTTCCACAGTGCGCCGACACTGAGCGAGCTTGGCGCAAAAATGGGCGCGGATATTCCCACGCTTCTCAAGAGCGTCGAAGACTATAATGCAGCTTACGATGCTGGCGCTGACCGCTTAGGCCGTGTGCATATGCCGCTGCCCGTGATCAAAGCGCCGTTCTATGCCGTCGGTATTCAGGGCTACACCGTGAAGTCGTGTGCGGGTCTGGCCATCGACACGTCCATGCGGGTGCTCAAGCCTAATGGCGGAACAGTGCCGAACCTCTATGCCGTGGGCGAGGTGATTGGCGGTGGCACAACCTCGGGCGATAGTTTTGTCAACGGCATGATGGTCACGCCAGCGTTGACCTTCGGGCGCATGCTGGGCGAGACAATTCTGCGCGCTTAGACGGGATTTTCGACGAACGTCACTTAGTTTTGATTTGCCTTATTTGTGTTTTGACCGCCAATCATCCAGCATCATTTTAACGTAGTGTTGTTTGCGGAGAATGGCCTTGAGACGCGGCCTGATCATCAGTTTGGCCTTGGTACTGGCGTTGCTGCCAGGTGCGCCGCGCGCACAATTGCTCGAAGCTCCTGTCACGACCGACCGGCCATACGGCGGCAAACTTTTGGCTACGGGCGGGGTTGCGCAAATTGAAGGGGCGGTCGGGGGCGGCCTCGCGCCATGGGCGGTCATTTCGGGCTATGGTACGCGCGACCAAATTGGCGGCAGCGGGTTTGTCACCCACGTGCGCTCACAGGATTACCACCTCACGGTATTTGGGGCGACGTTAGGGCTTTATGACCGCGTCGAACTCTCCGTAGCACAGCAACGCTCAACACCGAAAGCGTAGGCGCGGCCTTGGGCTTGGGGCAAGGGTTTACGTTCCGGCAAGACATACTGGGAGTGAAGGCAAAGGTTTTCGGCGATGCGGTTTTGGATCAAGACCGCTGGTGGCCGCAGTTGAGCATCGGTATGCAGTTCAAAAATAACAACCGAGACGCGGTATTGCGCGCCATTGGTGCTCGTAACGACAAGGGTGTCGATCTTTATGCCAGTGCCACGAAGCTGTATCTGGCGCAAAGCCTTCTGGTAAACACCACGCTACGTTTCACCAAGGCCAATCAGCTCGGCATCCTGGGGTTTGGCAGCGCCACAAGCAATGCCTACAAACCAACGCTGGAGGGATCAGCCGCGCTGTTGTTCAGCCGTAACTGGTTGATTGGTGCCGAATATCGCATGAAGCCCAGCGACCTTGCTATAGCGCGCGAGAACGATTGGTACGATGCCTTCATCGTCTGGGTGCCAACTAAAAATATTTCTATCACGGCCGCTTATGTGAATTTGGGCAACATTGTTATTCGCGATAATCAACGCGCGGCGTACTTGTCATTGCAACTGGGGTTCTGACCGCCATGGTGAATCTGCCGAGAATTTTGGCAGGTCGACGCCGGTTCTTGTTGGCGGCGGCTTTGGCGGCACTTGGGAAAATCCTACCCGCCCGAGCTGCCGGCGATGTGCTGGCTGACTTTGGCGGAATGCCTGGCTTAACGGCTCTGATGGAAACGTTCATGGTCAATTTGCTGGCTGATACGCGTACTCAGCCATTTTTTGCCCCAACCGACCAGAAGCGCGTCAAAGATAAGCTGGCCGAGCAATTCTGCGCATTGCTGGGCGGCGACTGCGAATACCGGGGCGGCAATATGAAAGGCATTCATCGCGGGCTTGGCATCACCATGGAAGATTTTAATGCATTGGTAGAAGCCTTGCAGGATGCCATGGACAAACATGGCATTGCGTTCCGCTCGCAAAACAAATTGCTAGCGCTGTTGGCGCCCATGCATCGCGATATCGTCGAGAAGTAATCGCTAGCCCACAACCGCTTGCGCTAGCTGCTTGCGATGTGCGCGGTCGCGCTTCAAGTGCCACTCCCGGCTCATGGCTTCCGAGCGGGTGTCGTAACGCTCGCTATAGAGCAGTGTCCAGGTTCGGCCGCGTGTCGAGCGCGCGCCCTTGCCGGAATTGTGCGCAGCCAAACGTTTTTCCAAATCGTTGGTCCAGCCCACGTAAGTGCGCACGCCGCCTTTGCCGGTGCTGCCGAGGACGTAGACATAACAATTCATCAGCTTGCAGCGCTTATAATTTAACCCGCACTCCCAGCTCGCCCGCTATATCTTGCACGAATTGCCATGCCACCCGGCCCGAGCGGGCACCGCGCGTGACCGCCCATTCGATGGCGCGTGCGGTCAGCGCATCTTTTTTGATCGGCAGTTTCATTGCCGAGGCATAACCCTCGACAATGGCCAGATACGTTGCCTGGTCGAGGTGATGGAAGCCCAGCCACAACCCAAAGCGGTCAGACAGCGATACTTTTTCCTCAATGGGTTCGGTGTCATGGATGGCCGCCGCGCGTTCGTTCTCAATCATCTCGCGCGACATCAAATGCCGCCGGTTTGAGGTGGCGTAAAACACCACATTCTCAGGCCGGCCTTCGATGCCACCCTCAAGCACTGTCTTTAACGCTTTGTAGCTAGTGTCTTGGCCTTCAAACGACAAATCATCGCATAGCAGGATGACGCGGCGTTTGACGCGGCGCAAAATCGTCAACAGAGCGGGCAGGGTGGGAATATCCTCGCGGTGGATTTCAACCAGGGCCATATGCTGTTTCGTAGGCAGCTCATCGTTGACGGCGGCATGTGCGGCTTTGATCAGCGAGCTTTTGCCTGTGCCGCGCGCCCCCCACAGCAGGGCATTGTTAGCTGGCAGTCCGCTGGCATGACGGCGGGTATTGGCCAGCAGTGTTTCCATCTGCTGCTCAATGCCCTTCAGTAACGCCAAAGGCACCCGGTTAACCTGGCCAACGGGATCTAGCTCCCCTGTCTGAGGGTGCCAAACAAAAGCATCAGCCGCCACCATTGACGGGGCTTTGGGCGCGCCAGGGCCTAACCGCTGCAATTGAGCTGCGATGCGGGCGAGGGGCTCAGCAAGGGGGTGGGCTGGTGCCCCCCGAGTGGGTTTTTTCCGTGCCATGGGGCCCACGTTAACAGATTGCTGTAAAAAGAAAAAACCCGGATCTAAGCAGCCCTTTTGGGGCCCAGAATCAGGCCCCGATAGTGTTTGCAATACCCCCCTGCCTGAGTATAGTCCGCCCGTTTCCGGTGGCTGGTCAGGCCGCCACTGCATTTTCAAGCGTGCGCCGCCTTATTGGCTCAATAAGCAGGCGCGATAATAGGAGCCTCGGATGTTCGTCTCTCCGGCCTATGCCCAGGCCGCCGCCGCTGGCGACCCGGCCAGCGCCTTTACCGCTTTCATCCCACTGATTCTCATTTTCGTGGTGTTCTACTTCCTGCTGATCCGGCCCCAGCAGAAAAAGTTAAAGGAACACAAGACGATGCTCGAGGCCGTGCGCCGTGGGGACAAGGTGGTCACCAATGGCGGCATTATCGGCGTTGTAACCAAAGTTATGGAAGCCGAACGTGAACTTCAGCTCGAAATCGCCGAGGGTGTTCGGGTCCGTGTGGTGAAGGACATGGTGGCCAGCGTGTTGAGCAAGACCGAACCCGTCGCTGCCAATGATGCCGGGGCGGAAAAAGACAAGAAGGATTAAGGCGCGCACCTCGTGCCGCCGATTCACACATGCTGAATTACTCTGGCTCTAAAATCGCTCTGGTTGTCGCGCTGACACTATTGGGCATGGTATTTGCCTCGCCCAATATTATGCCCAAGGATATGCGCTCGGCTTTACCTGGCTGGATGTCGGGTTTCATGAAGCCAATGCAGCTAGGCCTCGATTTGCAGGGCGGGTCGTACCTGTTGCTCGAAGTCGATCTAGGCGCGGTGTACAAAGAGCAGCTCACCGACATGGAAGAGTCTGTGCGCGCGGCCTTGCGCGAGCAGCGCATTGGCTTCCGTAATTTGCGCTCATCGCCCGAGGGCGTGTTCCTCGCTATTGCAGATGAGACACAACTCCAAGCAGCGCGTGAAGCTATTGCCAAAGCTGTCGTTGGCATGACGATGGAAACGCTGGACGACAACCGCATCCACATTTCCGTGCCCGATAAAGTCAGGAAAGACCGCGAGCTCGCAGCCCTGACCCAAAGTATCGAAATCGTACGCCGCCGTGTCGATGAATTCGGCACCAGTGAGCCATCCATCCAACGCCAGGGAACAGACCGTATCATCGTCGAGTTACCCGGTGTCGATGACCCCGAGCGCATCAAGGCGCTGATCGGCCAAACCGCTAAATTGAATTTCCACCTGCTTGAGCCAAACGTCGGCATTGGCACAGATGCACGCAACCTTCCGCCGGGCACCTTGCTGCTTTCGGGCGGCAAGGACGACCCACAGATGTATCCTGTTCAACGCCGCGTTGAAGTGAGCGGTGAGCGGCTGGTGGATGCACAACCCACATTCCAAGATGGCGCCCCGGTGGTGAATTTTCGCTTTGACACAGCAGGCGGGCGGCGCTTTGGTGCTGTGACATCAGCGCATGTCGGTCAGCGGCTCGCGATCGTGCTCGACAATAAAGTGATTAGCGCACCGAACATTCAAGGCCCGATCACGGGTGGCAGCGGCATCATTACGGGTGGTTTCTCAGTTCAAGCGGCCCAAGACTTAGCCTTGCTACTCCGCGCGGGCGCTTTACCGGCCCCTTTGATTATTCTTGAAGAACGCTCGGTCGGCCCGGGCTTAGGCGCTGACTCCATCGCCGCGGGCGAGGCTGCGAGCTTGCTGGGCGTTTTCCTGGTTGTGGTCTTCATGATCATTTCTTACTTCACTTTCGGAATCTTTGCCGTCGTGGCCTTGCTTGTGAACATCGCCTTGCTGTTTGGAATTATGAGCATTGTTGGAGCGACGCTCACCTTGCCTGGTATCGCGGGTATTGTACTCACGCTTGGCATGGCGGTGGATGCCAACGTGCTAATCTATGAGCGTATGCGCGAAGAGTATAACAGTGGTCGAACCTTGCTGAATTCGCTCGGTTTGGGCTTCAATCAAGCTTTCTTGACCATTTTGGACTCGAATATCACCACACTGATTGCAGGCGCATTGTTGTTTTTCCTCGGCACGGGCCCGGTCAAAGGATTTGCCGTGACCTTGGTCGTCGGCCTTGGAACCTCAATGTTCTCTGCCATCATGATCACGCGGCTGCTGGTTTGGCTGTGGTTCCGCTCGGCTAAGCGCAGCGTATTGCCAATATAGGTGCCGTATGAAACCGTTGATGGCTTATCTGCCCAAAGAAATGTTCTACGATTTCATTCGTGTGCGCTTTTATGCGTTTGCGTTCTCGGCCTTCCTCGTCGTCGGTTCGTTGATTTCTCTGGCTACGCAGGGCTTAAATTTTGGCATTGATTTTGCTGGCGGTGTGTTAGTTGAGGCCCGCGCCCCCCAGGCGGTTGATCTTGCGCCGTTACGCACCTCGTTGAACGATCTTGGTATCGGCGATGTCTCGATCACGACGTTTGGCGACACGGGCAAGGATGTGATGATCCGCGTCCAACAACAAGCGGGCGGCGAACAGGCTCAGACCGAAGCCTTAAAGAAAGTGCAAGGTGTGCTGGCCGACGGCTTTGAAGTGCGCCGCACCGAGGTGGTGGGCCCCAAGGTTGGCTCGGAACTAATTATCAACGGTGCATTGGCCATTGCCTTGGCGCTGATTGGCATCGCCATATACGTTTGGTTCCGATTTGAGTGGCAATTTGCGCTGGGTGCTTGTCTTTCGCTCACCCACGACGTCATCACGACTGTCGGTATTTTCTCATTCTTTCAAATGCAATTTGATCTCACCACGGTGGCCGCGGTGCTAACCATCGCCGGGTTTTCGATCAACGACACAGTAGTGGTCTATGACCGCGTGCGCGAAATGCTGCGTAAGTACAAGAAGCTAGCGCTAGCCGACTTGCTGAACCTATCTTTGAATAAAGTGCTCTCACGCACACTGATCACCAATCTTACCGCCACGCTGGCGGTATTGGCCTTGGTGGCCATCGGTGGGCCGACCCTGCAAGGCTTCTCGCTGGCCATGTTGTGGGGCATGTTCGTGGGCTCTTATTCCACGGTCTACGTGGCATTGCCTGTGTTGGTATACTTCGAGATGCGCCGCGACGACTTCACCAACACGCAGCCGGGCGTTACCCAAGTCCCCGAGTACGAACGCCAACCGGGCTAAGCCCGCTTTCGTAGGCTGAGGGTTTGGCGTTAAGATCGGGCATGGACATCGCCCGCACCGCACCGATTGATCGTCAGAACATTCAAAAGTATGGCAATGGCCGGTTTACCGTGTCGGGAACCGTGTTCACGGGCGGGGTGTTGGTGTTGCCAGCACAAACTGTGAATTGGTCCGCGACCGACATTGCTAACCTAAATGAAGACGCCATTGGCGTACTTCTGTCTCATGCCAAGGCATTTGATTTTTGCTTGATGGGCTGCGGGCCAAGAACATTGGCGCTGCCAATACCTTTGCGCACTCGCTTTAAACAGGTGGGCTTGCGTATTGATATGATGGACACGGGCTCGGCCTGCCGCACATACAATGTTCTGTCGGCCGAGGGCCGCGCAGTGGCGGCAGCTCTGGTGGCGGTGTAGGTCATAAAAAAACGGGGACCAACTGGTCCCCGTTTTGCCGAAGGGCCGAAGCCCAACGAAATTTAGTTGATCGATTAGCTGAGATTTTGCTGCGCCACCATGCAGAACAGCATGGGGATCGACAGGATCATGTTAGTGCGGCTGAACAGCATGGCGGTGCGGGCCGATGCGGCCTTCACTTCGGGCGTGACTTCAACCATGCCCAGGGCGCGCTTTTGATTTGGCCAAATCACGAACCACACGTTGAACCACATGATCGTGCCCAGCCACATGCCGATGCCGATGATCTTGCCCGAGCCATCCACAGTGCCCAGTGCCAAGGCGTCGATCAGATAACCCGAGACCATCGCCAGGATCAGCCCGGTGATGATGGTAGCCATGGCGGACCAGCGAAACCAAAACAGCGCGGCCGGCGCAATCACCTTGCTGATGGCTGGCTTTTGCTCGTCAGGGATTTTAGGCATGTTGGGAATTTGCACAAAATTGAAATACCACAACAAACCTACCCACATCACGCTGCTGACCACGTGTAATACGCGCCAAATGAATGGCCAAAAGCCTTCACCCATGGCCCCGCCGGTCAGCACCCAGGCCACGACAAGTGTCAGCACCAGAGAGGTGATGACTGCGTTTCGTAAATTCGGAAGAATGGCATTGATCATGTTCGCTTCCCCTTATTGTCCAATCCCAACCTCTATATCCCATATCGCGGCGTTGGGGGCCGCAGGTGGCGGCATGTTACCCAAAACGAGGGCCTTAGCAAACCGTTCCAGGTTGAAAACCAGGATAAAACAATCGGTTAAATGGGCTTAAGGCTAGTCAATTGCGAGTCTGGCTGCAGTAAAACCCGATTGCGCCGCGCTTTCGAGCGTACAGGGCAGGCCGGTGGCGGTCCAATCGCCGGCGAGAAACACGTTCTGCAATGATGTGGTGGCCTTGGGCCGCAATCGTTCGACATCTGGCGTATGGCGCAATGTCGCGCGGCGTTCCTTAATAACCCGGTAGGGTGGCAGTGGGGTTTGGTTTTGGTCACTGAGCGGAGCAATTTCTTGCCAAAGGGTTTTGGCTAAGGTTTCAGGAGGCATGTCGATGAACTGATCCGCCGCGCTGATGGTGACCGAGACTACTCCGGCGCGCTCCAACAGCCATTGGCCTTGCCCCCCAATTAAGCCCGTCAAGCGATCCACGCGCTTGGTGATGGAGTTGCCTGTTGGTTTGAAATAGGCATGAACAATGGGAGAGCTTGGTAAGTCGCCAACACCGAATGGCGCCAGGAGAGGCGACCATGGCGGCAAGGCCAATATCACGACATCGGTTTGGTGAAGCGCAACATCTTGGCCGTCAAATTTCAAAGCTACTGCGCGATCTTGCTCTGACCTCAATTCACGCAAGGGTGACGTGAGGTAAATATCGCCTCCTTTTTTCCCGATCCACTGTGCCGCTGGGTCGATGAAGGTTTGGCTGAGTGAGATGTCAGCCGTTTGTAATCCGCGCCAAATGCCACTAGGGAGGGCCATGGCCTTGATCACTTGCGCCAAAAGCTGAGCGCTACCCTCAGCCAAAGGCGTGTTAAGGGCTGCGGTGCACAAGGGCTCCCACATATTACGTGCAGCAATGGGTGTGGCGTTTAAAACAGCGCCAGCAGTCTGGCCTGGCTTTGCCCAAAACAATTGGCAGGCGGAGATCATGTCGCGCAGGCCGATGCCAGGGCCTGGCGAGAGCAAACTCATGGTCCATGACGACTGAGAGGTAATATCAATGAAAAAGGGTGCGCCTCGCGCTGAATAAACCTTCGCCGCTGAACCAATGACGTCGATGTATCGATGGAGCGCGGCATTGCCCGCCAGAAACGCATGAGTCCCGTTATCAATTTCCACACCGAGAGTGGCATCGAAGAAACTCCGGCACCGCCCGCCTAAGTGTGGGGCAGCTTCATACAGCCGTACGCCAAGGCCGCGCTGCAGGCAGCCAATCGATGCCGCCAACCCCGCAATACCGCCACCGATGATATGAACCGTCATCGGTTAGGGGTTTCCGAATATCGCGACACGTAATGCAATGAGAATCGCTCGCCACTTCGGTAACGATACCTTAGGCGCACCCGGTTTCCAGCCACGGCGCCTCAATTGTTTCCACAATGCGCGGTAGATCGCCATCATCGCCAAGGCTGGGCGGATGTGTTGGCGCGCTGCGCCATTCGGCAAAAGCACCTCGGCTAAGTGAAACTTCGCTTCGGCCATCAGTGCCAAGGCCAACCACGCGTTTGCAAAACGTGCGTCAGTCAACACAATGTCGGGGTCTTGAGCCACGATACCGGCCGACTCCAAGGCTTCGCGCGGAATGTAGAGGCGGCCCTGTTCCGCATCTTCCTCCACATCGCGGAGTATGTTGGTGTATTGCACGGCTTCGCCCAACGCGCGTGCAAACTCGGCGGCTGTCTCGCCGCGCCACCCCAACACATGCAGGCACAATTCGCCTGGAACACTGGCCACCGCATGGGCATAACTCTCAAGAACCGCAAGTGGTGGTGCGCGCATTTCCCCCGCCAAGTCCATCTCCAGGCCATCAAGCATGCGCAAGAAAAGGCGCGGGGGTAGGTTGTGCGCGGCCATGGCGGCGCTCAAGGTAGCCGCGACCATCGCCGACTCTGGGTCCATGTCGGCGGGATGGTGGGTATCAGAGAAATAATCTCGCCATAACGAAATAGCTGATGCCTTGGCATCATCAGGCAGCGTGCCATCGATAATGTCATCTAAGTACCTGCACCAAGCATAAATCGCGAGCATGGCTGAGCGCTGCGGTTCGGGCGCCAATTGCATGGGCCAGTAAAATGAACTTTGTCCGCCACTCATCGGTGCGCGATCCACATGCGCAAGCCAACCCAGGCCGAGCCAATCCAGTCGATCATTCGCAATGAAACCCGGTAATTCCAAGGATCATCATGGCGTAGCAGGGTGAGAAGGCGCTGTGCGAGATGCAAAATCGCTGCACTTTGTGCGGTCAGCCCGCGATCACGCAGCAGATGGGGCAGCCCTTGAGCTTTCTGCAATAGAGTCTCGGCTTCATTCAACATGAGATTCAAGCAGCCGGACAATTTTTCCTGATCCAGCGGCTTGGCGCTTGTTGATGGCAGTTCATCGTCGCCATGGGTGTAATCATCTCGTATGGGCGTGTAGCCGGGGCCATAGTTGGTTAGATTTGCGGGGTCGAACACATCAATAAGGTCGATACCGGCCGTATTCAACCACTCCAACGGAATATAACACCGTTTCAGATTTTCGGCGTCGGCGCGGCAATCTTGCACATGATTTA
>SHWP01000019.1 GCA_009693785.1 Rhodospirillaceae bacterium | reverse complement strand
ACAGGGGTATCGGCGGGCTGAGAAGTCTGCGTTCAGAAGGGACTTGGCGGAAAATCCAGGAAAGTACCCCCGAAGTTGTAATAGGCGGCCCCTACGCCTACCATGTTGCCTGAAGCCGGGGTTCATCCGGGGAATGTCGGGATAAACGTTGCAAGGTAGGCTGCAATGCAACGTCATGATTCTTTTCGTTCTTCAGGAATAAAATCGCAGCGACATCAAACTGTTAGGCGCGCGGGATTGCACTATACTGAGGCCCTACTTTAGCTAAAATGCGATGACAGAAACGGGAGCTATCGCCATGACCTTGAGCAATTTGTACCCTGATCGCGGCAAAGTCGGGCGCACGCCCGCGCTGAGCCAGCGCGCCGATGAAGTGTATGCCGACTTCATGAGCGACACGCGCAACCAGCTGTTGCACGCGCATTGGAAACAAATGTCCGAGCGCGGCAACGCCATGATGGCGACGGCTAGCGCTAAGATCGAACATAGTCATGCCGGTGTCGCAAAGGCCCGTGAGGTCATCGGCGATGACCTTTACCTATCCACCTTCTTGCGCGTGAAGCGCTCGTGCCAGGAAATCTATAAGCAGCGCATCATCGACTCCTATGGCTTGCGCGAGGCCGAATTTTTGCGCCGCCTTGACGATGCCAAGAAACGCGGACCCGGCACGCTCACCTACGATCCTAATTTTGTCTATCCCGACTATGCCAAGGTGCATATTCACATCCAGCCCGGCGGCTACGTCGGCCATCCGTTGGCGGGCATGCTGTATGACTACGGCACCAGTGTTTTTTATGGCGGCGAGAATGCCGAAGATGCGCTGCACGTGCGGCTGGCACAGCAAACCGCCACGCCACTGGATGGCAAAGTTGAACGCATGCTCGAAATCGGCTGCGGCATTGGCCAAATGGCCTGCGAGATGAAGCGCCGTTTCCCCGATGCCGAGATGATTGCCACCGACATCAGCACGCCGATGATCCGCTATGGCCATTGGCGCTCAGCCGAGCAAAATATCGCCGTGCATTTCGCGCAAATGCCCAGCGAAACTCTCGACTTTCCCGATAGCCATTTCGACTTGGTGTTCGAACACATTCTATTCCATGAAATTCCAATCCCGGTGCTCGACAAAACCTTGAAAGAAGTTCACCGCGTGCTGCGTCCGGGTGGAACTTTTGTTGTTTGGGATTTTGCCTCGGCCGAGCCGGGCAAGCCCGGCTACGCGGGGCTGGTGGGCCTGATGGACGCCGCCGATAACGGCGAACCCTATGCCCATGCCTTCGTGACCTGCAATGTCGAAAAGCGCTTGGAAGACGCAGGCTTCACCATCCGCGAACGGGTCAAACCCGGCGTGATGATGGGCGCCCGGGTGTGCGATAAGGCGGGTTAGGTCATTTCATACCTCATTTATTCGGACCTGCAGATTGGGCCCGACTCTCTTTGAGCCAGGTCATAGATTGCGCTAGGGTACGCCCATACATTCGGCCTGCATGACAACAAGCCGTTCCGGAGTACGCCCTTGGCTCGCAATCCCGTTCACGACATGCTTTCGCAGCCCAACCACGACGAACAGGCGCGGCAATTGTTCGTGCTGCACTTGAAGCACCATGTGGGTCGCAATATCCGCCCCGGCAACAAGGCCATTTACGAAAAGCTGGCCAAACCAAAATACGTAAAAGCCCATGGCCGCGAGCCCGCCGACCGCCATGAAATCGGCGAGGTCATGTATCAAGAGCCCGCGTACTTGATGTTCTCGGCCATCAGCCGCGATGCGCAGGAGTTGATGTGGGGCGCCGTGGCCGACCCCATCTACCGCCACAAAGATCGTCTGGAGAAAACTTATGGCGCACTGCAATCCTCGGCCAAACGCAAAGGTTCGCTGTCGCTCGACCCGAAGTTCGATCCCCCGCGCGGCATCAAAGAAGTGAACATCCATCTGCAACCGGTGAACTACGCCGCCGATTACGGTGCCAACGATGTGCTGGCCGGTGCGTTCTACGAAGGCGGCGGGAATTTGTATTCCATGGGCGGCGGCATCGGCACCATGGAAAGCAAAGCCGAAGTGATTCAGCGCTTCCTTAAGGAACGCTTCCCTGGTTTCGCGCCCACCAAAATTCTCGACTTCGCCTGTTCGGCAGGCTCCTCCTCCACGCCCTGGGCGCTGGCCTTCCCCAACGCCGAGGTCCATGGCATCGATGTCGGTGCAGGCATGTTGCGCTACGCCCACGCGCGCGCCGAGGCTTTGAGTGCGCCGGTGCACTTCCATCAAATGGATGCCGGTGCCACGACCTTCCACGATGCCAGTTTCGACCTGGTGGTGTCGCACAACGCCATGCACGAGATGCCTGGCAAAACTCAGGCCGCGATGTTCAAGGAGAGCTTCCGCTTGCTCAAGCCCGGCGGCATCGCCATTCACCAAGACGTGCCGCTGCGTTATTCCGAGCGCGACGCCTTTGGCCAATTCGACGCCAGTTGGGACTTGAAGAACAACAACGAGCCCTATTGGGAGGCCTACGCCACCAACGACCCAGTGAAGATGTACCTAGATGCCGGCTTTCCAAAGGACACCATTTGGCATGGCAAGTTCGAGCAGTTGGACAAAACCGTGGCTTGGTTTGTCAGTTGCGCAAGAAAACCCGCCAAGTAATAGGGGCTTCAGCCGATGGTGCGCCAGTCCAGAACTTTCTTAGCGGCGGCGATTAGCGCGATCGCGCTATGCCACGTCGCACACGCGGTTGAGCCCAGCTACACCGCCGATGGCTTGCTGATCCGCCCCGCCGATTACCGCGAATGGATTTATCTCACATCCGGCCTTGATATGAGTTACGGCCCCAACGCGGCCGCAGCCAAGCATTCGATGTTTGATAATGTTTTCGTCAACCCCGAGGCCTACCGCGCCTTCCTGGCGTCGGGCACCTGGCCTGACAAGGCCATCTTTGTGCTGGAGCTGCGTGGGGCCGAGAGTAACGTCTCCATCAACAAGCGCGGCCAGACTCAAAACGCGTCGGTCATGGGCTTCGAGGTGCATGTCAAGGACACCGCGCGCTTCGATGGCGGTTGGGGCTTTTTCGATTTCCGCACCCCAGACCCCGCCAAGCCGCTTCCCGACAAGGCCGGCTGCCGCGAGTGCCACGAAAAACATGGGGCCGTGGATACGACCTTCGTGCAGTTTTACCCCACGCTGTTCGACCTCGCCCAGCAGAAGGGCACCATAAATCCAGCCTACCTCAAAGAGGCCAGCGCCCCCACGACGCAAACCAGCGCGCCAAATGCCCCACCGTATTAGCCTTTTTATTTGACGGATGAGAGGGCGCTGACTAAACAGCGCCCATGGACAAGTTCATCGCCGGTTACCGGCAATTCCGCGAAACATACTTCAGCCAAAACAAGGACCTGCTGAAGGCCTTGATGGGCAAACCGCAATCGCCCAAGGCGATGATGATTGCCTGCTCGGACTCGCGCATCGACCCGGGCCTGAAATTCGGCTCCGAGCCCGGCGATATGTTCATGGTGCGCAATGTCGCCAACCTGGTGCCGCCCTATTCGCCCGATGGCGACTTTCACGGCACCAGCGCTGCGTTGGAATTTGCCGTGCTGGTGCTGCAAGTCGAGAACATTGTGGTGATGGGCCACGCCAAATGCGGCGGCATCGGCGCGCTGGTGCGTCACCAAGAAAAATCAGCGACGGATTTCGTCGCCTCGTGGATGAAGATCGCTCAACCCGCCTATGAGAGTGCAGCGAAAACAGCCAGCAGCGAGGACGCATTACAACGCTTGTGTGAACAAGAAGCGGTGAAGGTCTCATTGCAGAACCTGATGACCTTCCCGTGGATCAAATCACGCGTGGACTCAGGCAAACTCGCCATTCACGGCTGGTATTTCGATTTGGAAACCGGAACGCTGTACCGGCTGAATAAGGCCGGAGTGTTTGAGGCGGTTTGATTCACCGCGCGCGATACACCCACAATTGTCATTCCCCGATTTAATCGGGGAACCCAGAGTCACAAGCTCTAATTGCGCAATTTACCCTGGATCACCCGCCCTCGCGGGTGATGACGAATTGGGTTTGGGCTGGAGTATGCGCCCTACTCCGCCGCCAATTTGCGCTCGGCCACGCCCCAGCCATGCCCGCCTTGCACATAACCTTTCGGTACGCCCGCATCGGGCGTGAAGCCGTACATGGCGTCGGGTACCGCAGCGGTGACGATGTCGCGCACCTTCAACAATTTTTGCAAGTCGATGCCCGTCTTCAATCCCATGCTGTCGAGCATGAACACCAAGTCCTCGGTCACGATATTGCCCGAGGCGCCTGGCGCGAAGGGGCAACCGCCCAACCCGCCCAAAGAACTGTCGAGCGTGGTCAGCCCCATGTCGAGGGCCGCTAATGCATTGGCCAGGCCAAGCCCACGCGTGTTGTGAATGTGAATGCCGGTGAGAGCTTTTTTCCCAAGCGCCGCCCAAATCGCCTTGACCATGCTTTTGACTTGCGCCGGGTTGGCATAGCCGGTGGTATCGGCCAGCCCTACCTCGTCACAGCCCAGCGCCATCAAGCGTTCACCTAATTTCACCACCTTCGCTTCGGGCACCATGCCTTCCAGCGTGCAGCCAAACGCCGTGGACAATGAGCCCTCGAAATGCGGGCGCTTGTCGGCAGGCAGCGCTTTGATCAGCGCCATGATTGCAGCAACTTCCTCGAACACTTGCGCGTGCGTCTTGCGCAAATTTTTCAGACTGTGAGTTTCGCTGGCCGATAAGGGCAGCGTGATTTTATGTGCACCCGCCGCGATGGCGTTCTCAGCACCGCGCGCATTGGGAACAAGTGCTGCCACTTGCAAGCCAGGTATGGTGCGTGCGAATTGCACGATCTCAGCGGTGTCAGCCAACTGCGGCAACAATTTCGGCGGCACGAAGGAGCCCACCTCAACTTCGCGAATGCCCGACTCAGCTAGCGCAGTGATCCACGTTTTCTTGGCGGCCGTGGGCATGATCGAGGTGATGCTCTGCAGGCCATCGCGCGGGCCGACCTCGCTCACCAACACGTCAATCCCATCCATAATGTCGTGCATCGCCTGATCCTTTGCTCTTACCGCTTGGCGTTGTAGGCAAACCAAGCGCGCCCGCCAAGGCCCCCACGACCGATCGGGGAATGGGTTGTCCTCATCTTCTGAATATATATGATCGCCATTGCCCGGCGGCCAGCGCGGCCCCCTTCAAGATCGCGCGACCTACGGAGCTAACATATTAAAAACACAGAGGATTTTCATGTCGGGGACCGGAGCTTTGCCGTTGGCAGGACTAAAAGTGGTGGAATTCACCCATATGGTGATGGGCCCCGCCGTGGGCGTAATTTTGGGCGACCTGGGCGCTGAAGTAATCAAGATCGAACCCCTGGGTGGGGATAACACACGCAGGCTCAAGGGCTCGGGCGCGGGGTACTTCCCCATGTACAACCGCAACAAGCGTTCGATTTGTTTGGATTTGAAAGCCCCCGAGGGCAAAAAAATCGCGCTGCAATTGCTGGAAAAAGCAGACGTGGTGATCGAAAACTTCCGCCCCGGCGCCATGGATAAGTTGGGTTTCGGCTATGAGGCCGTCAAAAAGCTCAACCCGCGCGCCATCTATTGCTCTGAGAAAGGGTTCCTGAAGGGCCCCTACGAGAACCGCACTGCGCTCGATGAGGTTGCGCAAATGATGGGCGGCCTCGCCTACATGACCGGCCCACCGGGCAGACCTTTACGCGCGGGCGCATCGGTGATCGACGTCACGGGCGGCATGTTTGGCGTGATCGGTATTTTGGCCGCACTCCAACAACGCAATTCCACTGGCCAAGGGCAATTGGTGCAAGCTTCGTTGTTTGAAACCACCATTTATCTGGTTGGCCAGCACATGGCGCAATTCGCTGTGACCGGATCGCCCGCAGCGCCCATGCCCGCGCGCGTCTCGGCCTGGGCGATCTACGATGTGTTCGACACCAAGGACGATGACAAAGTTTTCGTCGGCGTCGTCTCGGACACGCAGTGGAAAGTGTTCTGCGAGGCGTTTGGCCTGAAAGACTTCGCCGCCGATGAAAGCCTGGCCGCCAACAATGGCCGCGTGGCACAGCGCGACAAAGTAAAGCCGCGCATCGAAGCCCTGTTCAAGACCTATACCAAGGCCGAGTTGATGGCCAAGCTGGAACAAACCGGCATGCCGTTCGCGCCCATCGGCAAGCCGCATGAGATGTTCGACGACCCGCACTTGAACGCGGCGGGCGGATTGGTGCCGCTCACGGTGGCCGACGGCGACAAGAAAGGCACCAAGATGAAACTACCCGCCGTGCCAGTGGAAATGGCAGGCGTGCGCCCCGGCGTGCGCTTCGACGTGCCGCGCCAAGGCCAGCACACGCGCGATGTGTTGAAAGAGTTGGGCTATGACGCCGCCGCCATTGATGCACTGATCAAGGATGGCAAGGCGGAAGCGGAGTAAAGAAAATGCATAGGTTGGGTGTTTATTTAGTGTTAGCTGCGGCAGTGCTTACTAACACTGCTTCAATCACCCTCGCCGATGAGTCTATTTACAAAGACCTTTCCAAACCGCACGCCGAGTCCGCCAAGCTGTTCATGACCTTCAGCGAGGTCATGACCAAAGACGTGTTGGCGCGGGTGGCAAAACTCAACGGCTCGGAGGCGGTGGAAAACCACACCATTAAAACCGACAACGCCAGTTATGACATCATCTTGGCGCGCGGGGGTGTGATCGAAAAAGCGGGCATCTTGATGGTGAATGTGACGGGCGATATGCCACCGCGCATCGCCAACCCCATCTTCAACCACTTCTTCTCCATCGACATCCATCCCAAGACGTCATTGGTCGGCATGGTGCACTTGGCCTTCACCCTAGGCGTCGACAAGCAGGGCCGTAACAGTGTGTATGGCTGGATGGATATGATGCCTGCCGCCAATGTGCCTGAGGACGTCGAATATCTCCGTGCCAAGGTCGATGCCTACTTCGCCAAGATGGGCCGCGACCCCGCGCCCCACCGCCAGGTCGTGTGCACCGGCGAGGAAACCGCCGACCGCACCCACCGCCGCAAGCCCAGTTGCGCAGGCGTGAGCCTTTACCCGCCCCCGCCGCGTGAGGTGACGGTCGAGAATACCCAGTTCGTCGCCGGGGCTTTTGAGACCGTTTACAACGCCTATTTCGATATTCTTGAAAAACGCAAAAACCAGACCTTCGGACCCGTCGAACTCAAGGCTCAGGCCGCCATGCGCCGCAATTGGCTGGAAGATCAGCTCTTCGCCGACCCCTTCTCCTCCCGCCTGGTTCCCTACGCTGCATGGAGCCTGGCCAACGCCCCGCCAAGTGTTGAATACTAGCCCCTCGGAACAGATAGGGGGAATCGATGGTGCGTGTTTATCAGGCTGCGGGTGCGGCGCTGGCTTTGCTTTGGGCCACAGCAGCACAGGCCGACCTGCTGATCAAGAATGTGACGCTCTATGACGGCACTGGGGCACCGGCGAAAGCTGGCGCGTTTGTGCTCGTCAAGGGCGATAAGATCGCGCAAGTTTCCTCATCGGCCATCGCCGCCAAGGGCGCGAAAGTGATCGACGGCACGGGCAAGTACCTCATGCCCGGAATCATGGAATCCCACATTCACTTGCCAGGCGGTCAAACCGGCAACGTCAACAATCCAACCGAACGCAAGCTCATCATCGATAAGCCTACGGGCCTCAAATACCTGCACGGCTACCTCTATGTCGGCGTGACGGCGGTATACGATTCCGGCAACAACAACGATTACATCTTCGCCATGCGTGCCGATGAACAGGCAGGCAGAATCCAAAGCCCGCGCATCTTCGCCGGCGGCGGCGTGATCACGGTGCCCAACGGTTACGCGGCAGGCCCTGCCGCGCTCAAGGTTCAGAATTGGGAGCAAGCCAAGGCCGAGCTCGATCACCGCTTCACCTACAAGCCCGACATGATCAAGATGACGCTCGACCGCCAGGGCGTGATGTTCCAACCCACCGTGCCAGCCTTGTCGCAGGAGATGTTCGCCAAGGTGGTGAAATATATTTCTGACAACGGCTACCGCACGACGGTGCACATTACCGCCGAACAAGATGCTGAAACAACGATCAACGCTGGCATTACTGCTTTGGCGCATCCGGTGTGGCGCAGCATCGCCAACGATAATTTCATCAAGTTGGCAGCCGAAAAGAAAATCCCCATCGCCACCACACTGGCTTATTTCGGCAATATCGCCCGCGTCGCCGATGATCCGTCGTTTTTCGATGAGCCCCTGTTTAAGGAGGTTGTCGACGCAGATGAACTGGATCGCGGCAAGACCGTGGATCGCAAACGCTATATCGACACGGGCATGTCACCCTTCATGAAAATGCTCGCCCCTCACGCCATGAAGAACGTCAAGCGCTTGCATGACGCAGGAGCAGTTTTGACGCTCGGCACCGACCGTACGCTTCCGCCCATGGTTCACCAGGAGCTTGAATTGCTGGCTCAGTCGGGCATCTCCGCGTTCGATTGCATCAAGATTGCAACTTTGAACGGTGCGATTTACGTAGGCCACGAGAAGGATTTCGGGTCAGTCGAAGTTGGCAAATGGGCGGATCTATTACTGCTCAATGCCGACCCAGCAGCCGATGTGAAAAATTTCCGCACTATTGCGGCAGTCATCAAGGGCGGTAAACAAATTGACCGCTCAAAACTTGATCTGCCGGTTAATCGCAAGAAAGGCTAATCGTTTAGTTGCTTTATGGAGTCAACCGCATGAATCGGCGCAGTCTTCTGCTTTCAGGTATTGCTAGTACATGGGCGGCAACAGCTGCCCACGCGCAAACTCAACCCAACAACCGTGGCGCGGTTTTAGTGTTTGGAGGCACGGGCAAACTGGGCTCGGAAGTCGTCAAGCTGCTAGTCGCAGCAGGCGATGATGTGACTGTGTTCACTCGCCAGTCATCAGGCCGCGAACTATTGGCGGGCCTCAAAGTGGAGTATGCCATTGGCGACATGGCCGATGACAAAAGCGTTGCCGCAGCATTCGATAGCAAAAAGTTCCGTGCCGTCATCGACGCATCCGCCAATCGCGAACCAGGCGCCGAGCGCGGACCTGCCGGCCGTGCTGAAAGGCGCCGCGGCGGGCCTGAGGGCGATAGCAAAGGGTTTTACGAAGCCACCATGGCCATCATGGCGGCCCACGCCAAGCGGACTGGCGTGAACCACTTTATCCTCCACGGTTCAGTGCTGGCGGGCGATAACATCGAGCTGTTTCCACAGTTCGCGCTCATCAAGGGCTCAGGCACACTCATCGACAAAGGCCGCGCCGAGAAAATCCTAATCGACAGTGACGTGCCTTACACCATTATCCGCCACGGCCGTGTGCCGTCCGACCCGCAGCCGCCCGCAACCGGCCATGCACGGCTGACGTTGAGCCAAGATGTGTTTGGCGATCTGACACGCGCCGATCTGGCCATTCTCACGCTCGACTGCCTCGATAACCCCGCTCGCATCAACAAGATTTATCATGCTTGGGACGATACATTTAAGATTGATCGGCCCCTACCCACCGCACCGCGCGGGACTCCTGCACCCAGCAAGGAATGACGCTGACATGCGCATGCCAGCCCTTTTGATTTTAATTGGTGTGACCCTTCCGGGCTTGGGCTCACCAACGGCGTCACTTGCAAGCGAGGACTCGATTCTGGTGTTCGGAGGAACCGGGCGGTTAGGCGCGCCAATCGTGAGGTTACTGTTACAGGTGGGCGAGGACGTCACCGTGTTCGCGCGCAAGGATTCAACGAAAGAGCGCCTTGCAGGCCTCAAGGTTGACTATGTCACTGGCGATTTGACAGATGAAAAAAGTGTCACCGCGGCCTTTGACTCAAAACATTTTCGGGTTGTCATTGATGCTTCGGCGCAGCGCGGCGAAAGCAGCAAGATTCCGCGGTTTTATGAAACGATTGCAGGATTCATGGTCAAACACGCCCGGCGCACGGGTGTAAAACAGCTGATTTTGCATGGATCGATCGGCGCCGGTGACAACATCAAGGAGGTTCCCTTCCTCAAGTCATATCCACAGACGCCAAACATGATCGATAAAGGTGTCGCGGAGAAAGTGATCATTGGCAGCGGCATACCTTACACGATAATTCGTAATGGCTTGATCCCGCTCGACCCGCAACCGCCCGCAACCGAGCACGCCTTTTTGACCACGGATCTCAGTACATTTGGCGAGGTGACGCGTGACGACCTGGCGATCCTGACGCTCGACGTCATGGATAATCCCGCACGGATCAACAAAATCTACCACGCTATCGACCCCACACTTAAATTGCGCACGGGCCAAGCAGGGTAGAATTACTGGGCGGCGATGACAGCCAGGATTCCCGCAACGGTAACGAGAATCCCACCGATCTCGACCACATCGGCGCGCTCCCGATAGAGATAACGTGAGGCCAAATAAGCAAAGATCAGCTCGATTTGGCCCACAGCCAGCACATAGGCTGCCTTTTGCGAGGCAAAGGCGGCGTACCACAACGCCGATGTCGTTACGCCGACAATGCCGATCAAGGATGCTGGGCGCCAGGCCCGCACGACCTCGCGAACTACATTGGGCGAACGTAGCATCAACCATGCCCCCATCAGCCCGAATTGGAAAAACGAGACCCAGGCCAGCGTGTAGACGCTTTGCAAAACAATCCCCTCGCCGCCCAGCGACAAAATAGCCGCGCGATAGAACGTCGAAGCAACTGCATAGACCGCACCAATTGCGATGCCCTGTACTGCGGCGCGATTCACTGTGGCGCGCAGCAAATCGGGCAAATTAAACCGGCCGTGACCTGCAGCCATGACCCATACGCCGAGAAATGTGATAAGCACTCCGGCCAGGCCAAGCGGACTTAACGCATCGCCAAGTACGATGAATGAAAACAACGCCGCCAGAACGGTTTCGGTTTTGGCATAGGTCGTGCCAATCGTGAAGTTCGTGAAACTCAACAACCCAAAGAACAAGAGATTGCCAATAGCTTGACCCACACCGCCGATCACGGCGTAAAAAAAGAAAATCGGCGTTGGTGACGGCAAGCCCTGTCCCAATGTAGCCGAAGCGGCCGCCACAAATGCAATGGCGACTGGGAAGCCAAAAAGAAATCTTGCGAACGTAGAGCCGGACACGCTTAGCCTGGCCGTCATATTTTTTTGCAAGACAGAACGCGCCGTTTGGATAACTGATGCAGCTAAGGTGATGAGTACCCAGGGCTCTACAATCGAGATATCGATTGTGAACATCTCTTTAGCCAACTCGGCCCGGGAGTACCCATCCTTGAGTTCTGGGCTGCATTCCAATGTGGCCGTAGTAAGTCTCGGCCTCTGGCGCCGCGAAAAGCACAATCTTGCAGCCGGGCTTGGCTTGGTTTTGTGTCTCAGCGATCAGGCGGCGGCCAATGCCTTGGCGTTGCACCGCTTCGTCCACAGCCAAGTCAGCCAGATAGGTCACATAAGCCCGATCGGAAAAAGATCGTGCCACACCAACCAGTTTTTCACCGTCCCACGCGGTGATCAGAATATCGGCGTGGGCCAGCATGTCGGCGATGGTTCGAGTGTCGCCTACCGGTCTGCGCGCACCGAGCGACGTGCGCTTCAGAATGTCGATATATTGCGCCGGGGTTAGCGGGGCATCATGCCGGTAAATAATGCTCACGCGGCCTCTTTTTGGGCTTTACCGAAAGGCGCAAGCTTGGTTTCAAATTCAGCCGTTGTTGCTGGCACGATCTTGCCGCCTGAATTGGGCAAAACCCAATACAATTGACCATCACGGCCTAAGAGCGGGATCTTGCGGTTCCATTTGGTAAACACGCCCCGCATGGTGGCCGAAAACGTGATGTAAGTGGCCAATTCGTCTGCGTCACGAGCGAACAAATATTCGCTGGCCGCAATCATCTCATCGACAAAAGGCTTTTCAACGATGGTAAGATTCGAGATCACCCAGCACAATCCCTCGAACCCCCAGTAGTAACCCAGGCCAAATAGTTCTTTCTCGACCGTAAAGTATGGGAAGAACGGGAAAGCCCGGCACGCGATGGTGCGGTTGTCGCGCTCGCACAGTTTCGCGCCCTTGCAAACGATGGACTGACAGCCATCGGCGAGCCCGCTGAATTCTTTTTCCTCGGTCTTGCCTTTGGGCGTGTAGACGCTCCAGAGATCGGTGCGCGATTTCAATAATTCCCACTCGCCCTCATCGGCTACGGGCACGGTGCGTTCGTAGTCGCAGCAAACCGGAATGCCATTGTTAAGCGGTGCGCACTTGGTCCCGCAGTCGTAGCGGCGTGAAATGGGAGCTTGGAATTTCGCATAAACGTTCGCGAAATCGCTGGAACTATTAACCATGATGGGGAAACAGACTTGTTGTTTAAGTGGGGCCGGAGATATAGACCCAAGGCCGTTGAGCACGGTCTTTGGCTTCGAAGGCTTGAATCGCGGCGTCTTTCTTCAACGTCACGCCAATGGGGTCAAGGCCCTCCAGCAACATATCTTTGTTCGCCTCTCCTATTTTGAAGGAATGCACGGCGCCAGCGGCATGCACTTTCTGCGATGGCAGGTCGATTTCGATCATATTTACAACAGGTGACTGTTCGACCCATGCGGCCATGGCTCGCACCGCGTCATCGGGAAGAACCAACGGCAAAATGCCATTGCGCACACAATTCCCATAGTAAATGGCGCCAAAACTGGGGGCGATCACGGCTTTAAACCCCCACTCTTTCATCGCCCAGACAGCGTGCTCGCGCGAGGAACCACAGCCGAAATTGTCGCCCGACAGCAAGATTTGCGCCTTGTTATAAGGTGCATGGTTGAGCACGAAATCGGGGTTCTCGACACGTTTGGGAACATCGGAATAGCGCCAATTGGCGAACATGCCCACCGACAACCCCGTCTTGCTCACGCCCTTCATCTCGCGGCTGGGAATGATCACGTCGGTGTCGATATTCACGCGCAGCAACGGCGCGGCGATGGCTTTGAGGTGAACGAATTTTTCCATGACCGTTAGCCGAGTTTCCGCACGTCAGCGATGGCGCCAGCCAGCGCCGAGGCGGCCACCGTTGTTGGGCTAGCCAGGTGCGTGCGCGTTTTTGGGCCTTGGCGGTTTTCAAAGTTGCGGTTGGTGGAGCTGACCACCCGCCACTTCTCACCCATGGATTCACCGCCAGCGTTAAAGCACATCGAGCAACCAGACTCGCGCCATTCAAAGCCCGCCGCGGTGAAGATGGTGTGCAAGCCTTCGCGTTCGGCGGCTTTTTTGACTTGGGTCGAGCCCGGCACGATCACGGCTTTTTTCAAGCCAGCCGCGATTTTCTTGCCCTTCACGATGGCCGCTGCTGCACGTAAATCCGATAAACGCGAGTTGGTACACGAGCCAATAAACACCGCGTCGATGGGCAAGCCTTCCAGCTTTTGACCGGGCCTGACGTCCATGTACTCCAGCGCCTTTTCCATCGACCCGCGCAAGGTAGCATCGGCAATGCTTGCCGGATCGGGCACCACACCATCGATCCGCGCCGTATGGCCGGGGCTGCTACCCCATGTCACCGTGGGCACGATGTCGGTGCAATCAATGACAATCTCGCGGTCATAGACGGCATCGGCGTCATCTTTGAGCGTGCGCCAATAGGTAACGGCCTTTTCAAAGGCGGCACCTTTGGGTGCGTAGGGCCGACCCTTCACATAGTCGAACGTAATATCGTCTGGCGGAATAACGCCCGAGAAGGCTCCAAACTCCACCGCCATGTTGCAAATCGTGAAGCGGTTTTCCTGCGGTAACGATGCAATAGCCGGGCCCGTAAACTCGATGGCATAGCCCGAACCACCGGCTGCGGTGTATTTGCCGATGAGATGCAAGATCATGTCCTTAGACGTCACTCCATAACCGAGCTTGCCGTTAAAGGTGACGCGCATCGTTTTGGGTTTGGTCACGGCCAGCGTTTTGGTGGCCAGCGCATGCTCGCCCTCGGTGGAGCCAATACCCCAGGCTAATGCGCCCAGCGCGCCTAGCGTGCAGGTGTGGCTATCGGGGCAAACCTGAGTGAAGCCTGGCAATGTGATGCCCTGTTCGGCAGAAACCACATGAACAATGCCTTGGCGTTCGTCCGTCACATCAAAGAGGTTTAATCCCGCTTCCGTGGCAGTAGCGCGGGTTGAGGTGATGAAGTCGGTGCCCGAGGGCATCAAGGTTTTATCGCCGCGCCCGGCAAACGTATCGACGATGTGATCCATCGTGACAAAGACGTGCTCTTTATGGCGAACGGGACGGCCTTTGGCCTTCAATTCCTGCAACGAGACCGAACCGGTGCGCTCGTGTAGGAAAATACGGTCGATAAATAGCAACGCTGCGCCATCGCCCAGATCGGCGACCACGTGCGCATCCCAAAGTTTGTCGATCAGCGTGCGACTCACGGCTTAATTCCGCGTTATGGCATGTTTCGTGGCTGGATATAGCTTGCGGGCGGGGGCTTGGAAAGGCCCGGTGGGGGTCTTATTCGACGAACCAGGTCCGTAGTTTTGCCTTGTCAGCATCAGTTACTTTCAGCACGTCACGAATATAACCTTCGACTGAGCCAGCCATACCGTGAATAGCCTCGAAGGCTGCGCGTAGGCTATCTGTCCGTGCGCCGAAAAGGCGCATGAAGCGGTTAAAGACCGTCTCAATGTCATCGTTTGGTATGGCGCCGTTTTGACTCACATTCTTTTCCGCCAAGTCGCGCAGGAATTGAGTCAAATTCTCTCCGCGATTGGTGAGAATGTAGTCCTCATGGATCGTATCCTCGGGGACGCCCAGCGCCGAATGTAACAAGGCCGCGCCCAGGCCTGTGCGGTCCTTACCACCCGCACAATGAATCAAAACTGCGCGACCCTGCCCATCCAGGATATGGCGAAACATCGCGGCGTACTTGTCGGAAAACTCCACCACAAATTCGCGGTAAACAACATTCTGGCTTTCGTAAATTTCCTCTTCGCTCGCTTGGCCGCTATCAAGCGCCTTGATCATGCGATTGACCGTGCGCGCGGACTTTGGCCAAATGTTAAACCGCACGACACGGCTACTGAGGTGTTCAGGCAGGCGCGCGGGTTCGCGTTCGTTCTCCCAATCGGTGCGGAAGTCACAGATCACACCAAGATCCATGCCATTAAGGTGGGTATGATCTTCATCCGTAAGCCCCGCGAGATGGCCCGAGCGGAAGAGCTTGCGCCATTTCACCTTGCCGCCATCGGCCGTGTGGTAGCCGCCAAAATCGCGGAAGTTTACCCCGCCTTTGATCGGTGGATGGCGATCCACGGTTGTGCTTATGCCCCTGGCGCCTTCACCCAACCCTTGGGCGCCATGCGCGCAAGCACGATGTCCTTCAGGCTGAAGTGATGGCGTAGGGCCCCTACCACATGGGCGATCACAACCGCCGATAAACCAGCGGCGATCCAGAAATGAATCTGTGCCGCCATGGACGTCAGCGGGCGACCCGTTTCCTTGGCCTCGACGGCGGCCAGTGTGGGCAAAGCAATACCTGCAAACCATGTCACGGGGCTGCCAAAGGCATTGGTCGCGATCCAGCCCGACAAGGGCATGACGATCATGGCCATGTAGAGATAGGTGTGCGAACCGCTGGCGAGGAACATTTCCCACCACGACATCGACTTGGGCAATTGCGGGTGGTCATTGCCAAAGCGCCACAGCAAGCGCAACGCCGCCAAGCCCAAAACCGTCACACCAAGCGGGATGTGCACATTGAGTACCAGCTGAACTTGGAAAGGCCCTTCAAAGGCGCGCAACGTGAACAGCCAGCCCATAACGAGCTGGATGACAATGAGGATGCCAATTAGCCAATGCAATGTCTTGGCGACAGTGCCCCATTCAGATTCGGTATTCGTGTACGACATGATCTCCCCCCAAGCCGTTGATCTACCCCTCTTCTAACCTTCCTGGCCCTTGGCTGACTAGCCGCTTCATTGGCCTGACTAAGCATGGCAAGGTGCATGGGCAACTTTATTGGGGAGGGAAAGATGGCGCAGTTAGGGTCCATGGTTCGCACGGCACTGATTGTGTCGAGCTTGGAGCGGTCCACCGCGTTTTACCGTGACTTATTGGGTATTGCCGGGCTCTACAACGAGGGGGAATTAACCCACCCGGCTGGGGCAAAGCTGCTGGGCATGCCCGAGGGTACGAAAGTTCGCTATCGCATCCTCAAGCAAGCTGGCGGGCCCAACCGCGGCATGGTGGGGTTGTTCGAATTGACGAACCCCACGCCGCCCACGGTCCAGAAACGCAAAACGGCCGTGAACATTGGCGATGCTTGCTTGGTGTTCTATTGCGATAATGTCGAGGAGGTTCACCGCAAATTGGTAGCGGGGGGTCACACTGTGCTCTGCCCGCCAACACACCTGCAGGTGACCAAGGACAAGGGCCAGCCCGAAATGGTGTTCATGGACCCTGACGGCGTTCTAGTGAACCTGATTCAGCGCGAGCCGGATAACCCTAACTAAGCGATATCATCAGGCGTTTACGCCAATCCCGGCCCGGCTTATGCTGCAGCGCGTTTAGGCACATAAAAAGTGAATGACGAGGAGTATCATGGCTTTGAAGCGTTTTCCGATTAAGAAACCCGCACTGGAGCCGCTTGAAATTCCGGCTCAAACCAGAACGATGTACCCCCCTCCTTATGATGCGGTGGTGCGCGGCCGTTCCAAACGCCGCTTGGGCCCCGCCCTTGGCCTCACGGACCTGGGCGTGAATCTGACAACATTGATGCCCGGTGCCGCCTCGGCCATGCGCCACTACCATTCCAACAACGATGAGTTTGTTTACATCGTTGATGGCGAAGCCACGCTGGTGACCAATGCAGGCGAGCAGTTGCTGTCGACCGGCATGTGCGCCGGGTTTCCCAAAGGCAAAAAAGACGGCCATCAGCTCGTCAATAAAGGTGACCGGCCGGTGATTTACTTGGAGGCCGGAACCAACCTGTCACCTGATTTGATTGTATATCCTGACACCAAGCTCTTCCTCTATGAGGATGACAAGGGCCGGGCCGAATTCAGTAAGACCATGCCCAAGGTGGGTGGCAAAACGAAAGCGCCTGCCAAAGGCAAAACCAAAGCCAAGAAGAAGCGTTAGGCAACACGCGAGCCATTAATGTTGATGTCATCACCCGGCTTGAAGCCTAGTTTTTCTTGGCGACTAAAAGGAGCTTAGAGAAACTGGCGTACAGACCGGGTGATCCAGGGTTTTCATCTCCACTAGAGTTTGTAATCCTGGATTCCCCGCCTTCGCGGGGAATGACAACGGAGGAAGTTGTATATGTTCGCCCCTCTTCTTGCATTCGCTACAGTGTTGTTGGCCACCACGGCGCACGCCCGCACGCTTGATCTCACCAAGCCCGAAGACGTGATCCGCGCCGAGATCAGGCTTGATTGCTCGCCTGACCCGGCCAAACCCAGGCTGCGTTGGATGACCGGACAGATCATGTCGCGGCGTCAGGGTGAACCCGATCAGCACATCTTCGATGTCCAAGCGCTCAATACAAGCGCGTGCCAAATTTACGACGACCCAAAACGCGGGCCCGGATACCGCTCGGTGACGCGCGAGATCATGTTTTATATCGACCCCGTGACGGGCAAAGTTCTCGAAACCTGGAAGAACCCGTGGACCGGCGAAACCGTCGATGTGGTCCACATGTTCAATGACCCTGTGAACATGCCCGAACCAAAGTATGCCTACGACAAGGCTGGCAAGCCATTGCCGCCATGGCCGGGCAAAATTGTGGGCGGCATGGCCCACTTGCAACGCGCCAACAACTACTTCCGCGAGAGCCCCATGGGCGGCGACTATCAGGATTACGTTGGCGGTAAGTATTCGGTGCTGGAATTGCGTAGCATTTTGATTCCTGCCGCCGATTGGCTTGACACCGACAAACCCTCACCCGTGCGCGGCGTGGCGGTGTGGTCACGTATTTCAGCCTGGCTGCCGTGGATGAAGATGGGCGGGCGCGAAGGTTACACGGCGCTCACGAGCACCTGGTTCGCGGTGGGGGATATCAGCGAAGTCTCCGAGCCTTTACGCAGCGAAGTGTTGAGCAAATACCCTGTTTTCGCAACCGCACCGCCACTCGATGACCCCCGGCCATCGGTGAGTTCCTGGGATGGCGTGAAGAAAGCCCTCAACGAGAAACGGGCCAGAGCTAAATAAAAAAGGGCCGCAATTGCGGCCCTTTTCTTGCAAACGTCTGCCGATCAGGTTCCCGGTTGTTTTGGCGGCGCGGGCTTCTGGGTGCGGGCGTAGTTCTCGAGGCTCGACAACGACGGCCCCTCATCCTTCTCGGGCGCCACCAGGAACTTTGGGTGATTGGCCTTAGTGTGCGCCAATAACTTGGCTGGGATCGAGTCCATGGAATCGAACCCGCCCATGTATGTCACATAGGTGATGTGGCCTTGTGATTGGCCCATCAGCATCCATGGCAGCCACGGCGTAATGCGGTTCCAAGTGCCGGAATATTCCACCGAGGTCTTGTTGGGATCGGCCATGTCCTCGACCCGGATGACGTAGCGGTACATTTCCGAGGCACGCAGCATCTTGCCCGACGATTCACGCGGCCATTTTTCCGGGTCGAGTGCGTTGGGATAGAACAGGTGAATGTCGGTTTCCAACAGCAGTGTCGTTTTGCTGGCGACCGTCCACTTCAGCAGAAATGGAATCTTGGGGGGCTTTTCCTTGTTCATGCCGCCAAAGCTAGGCGGGTCGGGGTAAAATTCACTGATGGTATAGTTGAATGGATCATTGGTGACCGGCACCACCTTCACCGTCTCATTCGTGTAGGGGTTGACCCACTCACTGAGAAATTCGCCGGTCTTGAGGTCGGTGTAGTAGCCGACTTCACGCAACAGCTTGCGGTAGCTGCCATCGGCATTTTTGATGAACTTACAGGCCGAGGCGACTTCGAAGCCAAACAACTCACGCACACGCTCGTTGTCCTTGGTGCCCAAGCAAACGCCCTGCACCCAGCCGTATTTGGTTTTGGTGGTATCGAGGTTGGCTTGAAGCTTGCCATAGGCGTCGCGGTTCCAAATTGGGTCTTTAAATTTGAATGACGCAATGGCGGCATCATAGTCATACCCCGGCGTGGCGGCGAAGGCCGGCCCGAAGCCAGGAATAATCGCAGCACCTGCCGTGACGGCGGCACCCATGAAGCCGCGGCGGTTGAGATCGTCAGTCATATCGTCAGCTCCCTATCTTCCGAAAATGATGCGAACAGTGGCCGGACGGCTTGGACCGGTCAACCCGTCCAAACGGTCCATCCGCGTGCTGGTTTGCGAATTCTCAAATCATTCGTGGCGCAGGGCCTCGATGGGATCGAGCTGGGCTGCGCGGCGGGCGGGCATGAAGCCAAACACGACCCCCACCAGGGCCGAAAACGCAAAAGCAGTCAACACGGTGGAAAGCTGCAAGGTAAACGGCACATTGAGTACCGGCGCCAGGGCAGCCGCGCCTAAGAGCCCGAGCGAAATGCCGACCAGGCCACCGAAGGCCGAGAGCATTGCGGCCTCAATCAGAAACTGCATCATGACTTCTTTTTCAAGCGCGCCAATAGCCAGGCGAATGCCGATTTCCCGGGTGCGTTCGGTCACTGACACCAGCATGATGTTCATGATTCCAATGCCGCCCACCAAAAGGCTCACGGCGGCGATGGCGCTCAGAAATCCGGTCAACACACCCGTGGTGGATTGCACCATGTTGGAGACTTCCTTCATGTCACGGACGTTGAAATCGGGCTGACCTTCTTCGCCGGTCTTACGGCGTTCTTTCATCAATTTCTCGACCTCGGCCTTCGCGTCATCCATTTCATTCTCGCCACGCGCCGAAATATAAATGGAATCAACCCGCGTATTGCCAGTAAGACGGCGCTGGAACATCCGGATCGGCACAGCGATGGTTTCATCCTGGTCGCCGCCGAACATGGCCTGACCCTTGCTTTCCAGCACACCGATGACGGTGCAATTGACCTTACCGATGCGCAGGCTAGCATTTATGGGATTTTGACCAGCGAACATCTCGTTCTTGATCGTGCTGCCGATGATGCACACGGCCTTGCCCGAGCGTACTTCGCTGGGGGTGAACAAGCGGCCTTCGACAACCTTCCAGCTTCGCACCGCGCTAAAGTCGCTATCGGTGCCCATAATGTTCACGCGACGGTTTTCATTCCCAATAATCACTTGCATCGGGCGCATATTCACCGGCGCCGCGTTCGACAATGCATTGACTTCGCGGCGCACCGCGACGAGATCGGCGAGATCGAACGGAGGTGCGGTGGTGGCGGCCCCGCCCATGCGGCGCTCGCCGCCGGGCGACAACACCAGCATGTTTGAGCCCATCTTGCCGATCTCGGCTTGGACCTGTTTGGTGGTGCCCGCCCCTAGCGTGACAATAACAATGACCGCAGCCACGCCAATGATAATGCCCAATACGGTCAGGCTCGATCGCAGTACGTTGCGCCGGATTTCCCGCAGAGCCATGAGGAGTGTGTTGCCGAGCATGACGACCTACCCCGCCCGCTTGGTGTTTGTTTCGCGCAAGATTTTGCCGTCGCGAAACTCAATGCGGCGGCGCGCAAACGCGGCGATAGCTTCTTCGTGGGTCACCAAAACTACTGTCAAGCCATTGTCGTGGTTAAGCTTGCTGAGCAGTTCCATGATTTCATGGCTGCGGGCGCTATCGAGGTTACCCGTGGGCTCATCTGCCAAAAGTAACGAGGGTTGAGTGACGATGGCGCGTGCAATCGCCACGCGCTGCTGCTGGCCACCGGACAATTCCGCCGGGGTGTGATTTTCTCGGCCGGAAAGACCGACAACACGCAAGGCTTCCATGGCCATCTCGCGGCGGGTCTTTTTGTCGATCCGGCGATAGATCAGCGGCAATTCCAGATTCTCAAGTGCCGTGGTGCGCGCCAAGAGATTGAATCCTTGAAACACGAAGCCAAGAAAATGCCGCCGCAACAGCGCCCGTTGATCGCGGCTGAGGTCCGAAACATTAACGCCCTTGAACAGGTAACGCCCCGCCGTCGGCGCATCCAGGCAGCCAATGATATTCATGCAGGTCGATTTGCCCGAGCCTGACGGGCCCATGACCGCGACAAAATCGCCCGCATTGATTTGGAACGATACGCCATCCAGCGCGCGCACTTCGGACTCGCCCTTACCGTATATTTTATAGACCTGGTCAAACGCCACGACCGGCCCGGCGTAGGACATCTGGCTGATGTCGCCCGGCGGACGGCCTTGTGCGGCTTGGGCTTGTTCGTTCATCGGGCCGCGCGCTCCATACCCACCATCACGCTTTGCCCTGGTTTGATCTCACCGGTCACGACTTCAGTTACTTGCCCATCGCTGAGACCCACGTTGACTTCAATCGGCCTCGGCTGCCCGCCGTCCATGATCCAAACCTGTTGGGTGCCGCCCTTGAGCTTCGACTGTGTCGTGGTGGTTTGCCCCATGCCAGCGGGCGGTGCGAACAAACGGAATAAGCCAGGCGGTTGACCCGGCGGGCCGGAGGCGCCGTCGGTAGTCACTGTTTTGCCAAATCCAGGTGGAGCAAATCGTAAAGCAGCGTTGGGCACCAGCGTGGCATCGCCACGCGTGGCTGTGGTGATAACCGCCGTTGCGGTCATCCCGGGGCGTAACAGCAAGTCGTTATTCTCGACCGCGAGCACGGCCTGATACGTCACAACCCCCTCGGCTGACTTGGGTGCGAAGCGCACCTGTGTGATCGTGGCTGGGAATTGACGGTCGGGGAATGCGTCAACCGTGAATGTTGCCTCTTGCTTGTCTTTGACCTGGCCAATATCGGCCTCATCCACATCGACGATCAACTCCATCACGGTTAAGTCCTCGGCCAACGAGAATAGCACCGGGGTTTGGAAGGTGGCCGCCACAACTTGGCCAGGCTCGACTTTTCGTGACAACACGATGCCAGAAATCGGTGACTTGATCTCGGCCCTGGACAGATTGGTTTCATCAATAGCCAAGTTTGCGTCGGATACGGCCACTTGCGCCTCGGCACTGGCCACCGTCGCTTTGGAACGCGACTCAGCGGCCTCGGCTGCATCCAATTCTTGCTTCGACGCATTGCCACGTGTGGAGAGTTCACGCACCCGCCCCGCTTTAGTTCTGGCCTCCAAGGCGGTGGCACGCGCTTCTTCGAGTTTGGCCTTTGCCGACGCCAGTGATGCGCGGGCCTGCAATACTTTGGCTTTGAGATTGTCGGTGTCCATGGCGGCAAGCACTTGGCCTTGGGTCACGCGATCATTGAAGTCCACATCGACCCGGTCGATCTGGCCCGAGATTTCCGCGCCCACATCAACCTGGTTGCGCGGCTGCAATTGCCCGGTCGCCGTGACAGTGACCGTGAGACCGCCTTGGGTGACATCGGCGAACAAGAACTTAGGGCCAGGCGGGCCGCCAAAGGGCCGCGCGAACAGAATGCCCGCAATCACCACAACGGCGCCAACGATCCACCACTTGTTGATTTTGAATGCAAACTTGGGTTTGGCTTGGCCAAGCCCGATTGTTTTTGCGACGTCGTCAGCGGGCGGGGCAATGGGAGTGCTATCGTTCATTTGCTCTCGGTATGTATCTGGCATGGGCCACCTTTTTTGAACCCGAAGGCGGGCTTCATGGCGGCATTTATAAGTACATAACGTATCAGGTTTGTGTCCGTCCTACCTGAAGTTTGTAAGCCAATGTAACGGGTGGGGCATTGGCTTGGAAAGGCCTGATCCTAGCGTTTTAACTCCGCCATAGCCGCATCAAGCCCGCCTAATGTGAGGGGATACATGCGCCCATCCATTAACTTGCGCACCATGCCGATGGATTCGGTGTACGGCCAAGATTTCTGAGGCAACGGGTTCAGCCATACGGCCTTCGACCACATGCTCAGTACACGGCGCATCCATGCCTCGCCCGATTCTTCGTTCCAATGCTCCACGGCCGCACCAGCATGGACGATTTCATAGGGGCTCATGGCGGCATCGCCGACAAAGATCAGTTTGTAATCGGCAGGATACGTTCGCAGCACCTGGTAGGTCGAAACGTGTTGATCGTGGCGGCGGCGGTTATCTTTCCAGACCTTTTCGTAAACGCAGTTGTGGAAATAATAGTGTTCGAGGTGTTTGAACTCACTGCGCGCGGCGGAAAATAATTCTGCACAGACTTTCACATGGTCGTCCATGGATCCACCCGCATCGAGGAATAGCAACACCTTCACCGCGTTATGCCGCTCGGGCACCATTTGTAAATCAAGCCAGCCGGCTTGCTTGGCAGTGGCGCTGATGGTGCCGTCGATATCCAATTCGGTCGGCGCACCATCGCGGGCAAATTTCCGCAACCGGCGCAGGGCGAGTTTAATGTTGCGAGTGCCAATCTCTACATCGTCGTCGAGGTTGGCGAACTCGCGCTTATCCCAAACCTTCACCGCACGGCGATGGCGGCTTTCATGCTGACCGATGCGTACGCCTTCGGGATTGTATCCGTAAGCGCCAAAGGGTGACTTTCCGCCCGTGCCAATCCACTTTGACCCACCCTGATGGCGGCCCTTCTGTTCGGCCAAACGTTGCTTGAGCGTTTCCATCAGTTTATCCCAGCCGCCCAAGGCCTCGATCTTGGCTTTGTCGGCGTCTGACAACATCAGCTTAGACAACGCTTTCAGCCATTCGGCAGGTATATTGGCCATGACGGCCTCGGTGCCCGCCTCGCCTTCCAGACCCTTAAAGACCTCGGCAAACACGCGGTCGAAGCGGTCGAGCAAGCGCTCGTCCTTCACCAGTATCGTTCTGGCGAGGTAATAAAAATCTTCCACGTTATAGTCAGCAAGATTAGCTTCGGTGGCTTCCACCAATGTCAAATATTCCGTCAGCGAGACGGGCAAGCCTGCCTTCTGCATGCCTTGGATGAGGTTGAGGAACATCAGGCCCTCGCCCTAGCGGCCCTCGCGCCGCGAAAGGAATGCAAGACGCTCTAACAGGTGCACATCTTGCTCGTTTTTCACGAGCGCGCCGTGCAGCGGCGGCAATACGGTTTTCACATCCTTCGCGCGCAACGCCTCGGCAGAGATGTCATCGGACATCAACAACTTGATCCAATCGAGTAGCTCCGACGTAGTCGGCCGTTTTTTCAATCCCGGCACCTCGCGCAATTCAAAAAAAGCATTGAGCGCGTCACGCACCAGGTTCTTTTTCACATCGGGGAAATGCACTTGGATGATGCGCTCCATGGTCTCGCGGTCGGGAAAGCGGATGTAGTGGAAGAAACACCGGCGCAGGAACGCATCGGGCAGTTCTTTTTCGTTGTTCGAGGTGATCAGCACGATCGGCCGGCTTTCGGCCTTGATGGTTTGACCGGTTTCGTAAACAAAAAATTCCATGCGATCGAGTTCAAGCAACAAGTCATTGGGGAATTCGATATCCGCCTTGTCGATCTCGTCGATCAGCAGAACGGACTTCTGGGGGGCGCTAGTGAAGGCCTGCCACAATTTTCCGGGCCGGATATAGTTGGCGATATCCTTGACCTTGGCATCGCCCAATTGCCCATCGCGCAGGCGGGCCACGGCGTCGTACTCATACAGTCCATGTTGCGCCTTGGTGGTCGACTTGATGTGCCAGGTCAGCAGCGGCAGCTTAAGTGCGGCTGCTATTTCATGGGCCAGGATGGTCTTGCCCGTGCCTGGCTCACCCTTCACCAACAATGGCCGTTGAAGGTTAATGGCGGCATTCACGGCCACGGTTAGGTCTTCTGTAGCGATGTAGGATTTTGTGCCGTCAAACCGCATGGGAGAGCCTCTAGCCTGAATTAACCTTGTGATGGTCTGATCGTGGAACGGGCGGAACATGCGGTCAAGCAGGGCTAGCAACAGCGCCAAGACGTAATTCAGGCTTGCCAAGGGGGTTGAATCAAGAAACCCTGCCGTCCGTGGGGGATGCCAATTGGGGAAGGAACTTCGATGGCTCCGTACGTCAAGATTCTCGCCGTTGTGGCGGCGGTTTTGCTGCTGGCTTCCTGTGGCGATCCGACCAAGGAAGAAATTCTGAAAAAAGTCGATGGCATCGATACCAAGCAAGAACTTGAAAAAGTCCTGGGCCTGCCTGGCGATATTTCGAAGCTGGGCCCAATCGAAACTTGGACCTATACCGCCGTCAACGGCACGGTGTCGTTCCTCATCGCGGGCGACAAGGTCACCCTCTCAGCGACAGGCGATAAAAAACCGGCCTCGCAATAAGGCCGGTTTCTCGAATCCCAAACTCTACAAAAGCGAAACGCCCCGGCTTGATTCCCAGGTCGGGGCCTTTTGCTGAAAAAGCGAAAGGCCCGGCTTAATCGTATGGTCGGGGCCTTTTGCTGAAAAAGCGAAAGGCCCGGCTTAATCGTATGGTCGGGGCCTTTTGCTGAAAAAGCGAAAGGCCCGGCTTAATCGTATGGTCGGGGCCTTTTGCTGAAAAAGCGAAAGGCCCGACGGGGGAGGACGTGTCGGGCCTTTCTATAAAGTCTGCCTAATGTAGAGGGGGGAGGGTATTAGGCAGCCTTCTTTGAGGGGGTAGCAGCTTTCTGCACGTTGGCAGCGGCGATATTGAGGGCGACGACGTTCGCCTTCACGCGCTCGGCAATCGGAGCAGAAGCTTCTTTGATCACGCTGGCCGACAGATCGGCGACCTTGCGGCTCTCTTCGATCGCGGTTTCAAAACCTTCTTCGATGACCTTGCTTTGCAGCGCAACGACGTCATTGACGTTCTTGAGCGCGGCGAACTTTTTGGTGAGTTCGATGCTGTCCTCGACCGACTTGGTGGTCAGGTCGGTGATGTGCTTGGAGAACTTCTCGAAGCCCTTGGCGAAGGTGGTGGTGCTTTTCACGAAGGCATCGAAGTTGCCTTGATTGAAGGCGATGAAGTCGGCGTAAGCTTTTTCCATAATCTTGATCCTTGTTGTCGTCGGTTGATGGCTTAATTTCGTTCTTTTGATCGGCGCCGGTTTCAGCACCGGGGAAACTGTTTACCGCAACGCAATATTTCGTGTTGCAGTGCACACAAAATATGTTGGGCGGGTCGTTTCGTCAAGAAAAATATTGCGGTGCAATATGAATATTGTGCGACGCACTCATGCAAAAAAGCATGTGTAAAAATAGTATAATATTTTCAATAACTTAAGCGCAACGGCGTTGTATTTCAGCCTCGATTTCGGCGACCGCCTTGGCCGCACTGGCCCCCTCGGGGCCCCCAGCCTGGGCCATATCGGGCCGGCCACCGCCACCCTTGCCCCCCAGGACTGCCGCCCCGGCTTTGACCAGATCGACTGCGCTGAGCTTGGCGATCAAATCCTCGCTGACGGCCACCACCAACGAGGCCCGGCCTTCGGCCACGCTGACTAAGGCGACGACACCCGAACCGATTTGCTTCTTGATGTCGTCAGCCATGCCCTTGAGGTCTTTGGCCGGAATATCTTCGAGCACGCGGCCTGCGTAATTCACACCCGCCACAGTCTTGGCTTGGGGACCAGACGGCCCGCCCCCGCCACCGCCGGATACCAACTTGCGGCGCAGGTCTGAGATTTCTTTCTCTAAATTTCGCCGCTCTTCCACCAGGGAGGCGACACGCGCGGGCAAGTCAGCCGGTGCAATTTTCAGCGCGGCCGCAGTGTCTTTGACCAAGCGGTCTTGTTCGCTCACCCAGGCTTCGGCCGCAGCACCTGTGACGGCTTCAATGCGGCGTACGCCCGCAGCAACTGCTGACTCGGCTACAATCTTGCACAACCCGATGTCGCCCGTGCGGCGTGCATGGGTGCCACCGCACAGTTCCACTGAATAGGCATGGGCCTCGTTCTCGTGTTGCGAGCCCATGGCGACCACGCGCACTTCGTCGCCGTATTTTTCGCCAAATAGCGCCATGGCGCCTGCCTTGATGGCCGCTTTGGTATCCATCAGCCGCGTCGTGACCGGCTCGTTGGCGCGGACCTCGGCATTCACTTGATCTTCGATGGAGCGAATCTCGTCAGCTGAAATTGCTTTGTTATGACTGATATCGAATCTCAACCTATCGGGCGAAACCAGTGAGCCTTTTTGAGTCACATGGGTGCCCAACGTGCGCCGCAGGGCCGCATGCAGTAAATGCGTTGCCGAGTGATGGCCGCGGATGGCCGAGCGGCGTTTACCGTCCACCTTGAATGCCGCTTCATCGCCCACCGCGACAGTACCCTTGGTGACCTTGCCCGAATGTACAAACACCGCATCGGCTTTTTTCTGGGTATCGGTAATAGCAATCTCGGCCTTACCTCCTGCCGTGACGATCAGGCCTGTATCGCCCACCTGCCCGCCCGATTCCGCGTAGAACGGCGTTTGATTGGCGACCAGCGAGACGACATCGCCAGACTGGGCTTGGCTGACCGCCGCGCCACCCACGACCAAGGCTGTCACGCGGCCCTCGGCGGTTTCGGTCGAGTACCCCAGGAAATCCGTGGCCCCGACTTTATCTTTCACTTCGAACCAGATTTTCTCGGTGGCCGCATCGCCCGAACCGGACCAGGCTTTGCGGGCCTCGGCGCGCTGGCGTTCCATGGCGGTGTTAAAGCCATCGACATCAACGCCAATGCTGCGCGCGCGTAGGGCATCCTGCGTGAGGTCGAGCGGAAAGCCATAGGTGTCGTAGAGTTTGAAGGCCACCTCGCCCGAAAGTTTAGAGCCCGTTGAAATGGACTTGGTTTCTTCATCAAGCAGCTTCAGCCCGCGCTCCAACATCGACTTAAAGCGGGTTTCTTCCAGCAGGAGTGTCTCGGTGATCAGCGCCTGAGCGCGCTCTAACTCTGGGAACTGCTGGCCCATTTGCGAGACTAAGGCAGGCACCAAGCGGAACATCACCGGGTCTTGGCAGCCCATCATGTGGGCGTGGCGCATGGCCCGGCGCATGATGCGGCGCAGGACATAACCGCGCCCTTCGTTCGAGGGCAGCACGCCGTCGGCAATCAGAAAGCCCGTGGCGCGAAGGTGATCGGCGATGACGCGGTGTGAGGCTTTGTGAGGTCCGGTCGGGTCGGTCTTGGCGGCCGAAGCAATAGCCGCAATCAACGCCTTAAACAGGTCGATGTCATAATTGTCGTGCACGCCTTGCAACACGGCGGCGAGGCGCTCCAACCCCATGCCCGTGTCGACCGAGGGTTTGGGCAGATTGATGCGCTCGGTGGGCGTGACCTGCTCGTACTGCATGAACACGAGATTCCAGATCTCGACGAAGCGGTCGCCGTCGGCAGTAGCGCTGCCGGGTGGGCCGCCCGGAATCTTTTCGCCATGATCGTAGAAAATCTCGGTGCAAGGCCCACAGGGGCCTGTGTCGCCCATGGCCCAGAAGTTATCGCTGGTGGGAATGCGGATGATGCGGCTGTCGGGCAGCCCCGCGATTTTAGTCCATAGTTTAGCGGCTTCCTCGTCGGAGGAGTGAACCGTGACGGTCAGCTTGTCCTTGGCCAGGCCGTATTCGCCCGTGACCAAGTCCCAGGCGTGCTTGATCGCGCCTTCCTTGAAGTAATCCCCGAACGAGAAGTTACCCAGCATCTCGAAGAAGGTGTGGTGGCGCGCCGTGTAGCCCACGTTATCGAGGTCGTTGTGCTTACCGCCCGCGCGCACGCATTTTTGCGAGGTGGTGGCGCGCTTGTAGGGGCGGTTTTCATTGCCGGTGAAGACGTTCTTGAACTGCACCATGCCAGCGTTGGTGAACATCAACGTCGGGTCGTTGCGTGGCACCAATGGGCTAGAACCCACGATCTCGTGGCCATTCTTGGCGAAATAATCGAGAAAGGTGGACCGGACGTCCTTGGTGCTGGCCATGAATAAGACTTTTACATTTCTCTGGTCTTGGGGCCGGGGTTTGTACCCCGCCCGTTCCAGCCAAGTCTAGCCACACTGGACGCTCCGGCCAAACCCTAACGTCTTGTGGAACCTGAGAAATCAGCCTTTGGGAAAGGCCGTGGGCCCGCTTGACGCTGCACCCAGCTTCGCGCCCAGCGTGGGATTGGCATAATAGATGATCATGTGATCGATCTTGCCATCCTTGAAGCGGAAGAAATTACAGTTGTTGAGGGTGAGAATGCCAGCCGCCAAATAGGCCGAGCCGGGCTTGGGCGTCAGCGTGGGCAGGAAGGTCGAGGCCGCGCAGTCATGCTCGGTATCGATGACATGGTGAAAATTACCAAAGTGGGCATGGTAGTTTTCAAACAAGTGCCCCCAGAAAACGGTGAATGATTCTTGGTCTTTGCCAGGTTTGGCGAAAAACCGCCGGATCGGATTATCACCGTGGTAGATGTTCACCTCGGCTGCGGGTGTAAAGCACGCCAATACTGCGTCCATCTTCGCGGCCATCACGCTGCCGAAATAATCGGTCTCGATCAGCTTGAGATAATAGTCGCGGTTGAATTTGGGCATGTGCGCCTCCATGAACCTGCCGTTTAACGAACAGCGGGGTATCGGGCAACGGCCATTGGCGTTTGTCACACATATCGATCACCGGGGAGGCTGAAAAGAAGCCGGCGGGTCTGCTTTACGCAAACCCGCCGTAAGGCACGAGGGGAACTCAGGTTCAGCGCATTTGCGCAGAATGCATTAATCTTCGCTCTGGGGGTCCTCGCCGGGGCTGACGGCCATGGCGTTGGCCAGCTGCTTGGCGTTGGCGCGCAGTGTTTGCTCGATTTTGGCAGCGGTCTCTGGGTTGGCACGCAGGAATTGCTTGGCGTTCTCGCGGCCTTGGCCGATGCGTTCGCCGTCATAGGAGAACCACGAGCCCGACTTCTCGACGATGTTGGCTTTGACGCCAAGATCAAGCAGTTCGCCCGTCTTGGACACGCCTTCGCCATACATAATGTCGAACTCGACCACCTTGAAGGGCGGGGCGACTTTGTTCTTCACCACTTTGACTCGGGTTTGATTGCCGACCACTTCCTCGCCGTTCTTGATTTGGCCGATGCGGCGGATGTCGAGGCGGACGGAGGCATAGAATTTCAGGGCGTGGCCGCCAGTGGTGGTTTCGGGGTTGCCGAACATCACGCCGATCTTCATGCGGATCTGGTTGATGAAAATAATCAGCGTGTTGGAGCGCGCCACTGAAGCGGTGAGTTTGCGCAAGGCTTGGCTCATCAGCCGGGCTTGCAGCCCCATATGGCTGTCGCCCATTTCGCCTTCAAGTTCGGCGCGCGGCGTAAGTGCGGCCACTGAGTCCACCACCAGCACGTCAATGGCACCCGAGCGCACCAGCGTGTCGGCGATTTCGAGGGCTTGCTCGCCCGCGTCGGGTTGAGAAATCAAAAGGTCATCGAGGTTCACGCCCAGCTTGCGGGCATAACTCGGATCGAGCGCATGCTCGGCATCGACAAAGGCGCAAGTGCCGCCCTTCTTTTGTGCTTCGGCGATGACGTGCAACGCCAGCGTGGTTTTGCCCGAGCTTTCCGGCCCATAAATTTCAACAATGCGGCCCTTAGGTAGGCCGCCGATGCCCAGCGCCAAATCAAGCCCCAGGGAGCCCGTGGAAATAGAGGGCATATCCACCGCAGCGTCGTCTTGGCCCAGCCGCATGATCGAGCCCTTACCGAAGGCGCGCTCGATCTGGGTCAAGGCGGCATCAAGGGCTTTGCTTTTGTCCATGTTGTCTTTTTCGACGAGGCGAAGGGCGGCTTCGGCCATGTTTGGCTCCTGTCTCTATTGATTCTTGGGCGTGGCGGCTAGATGCGTTCCCACGACAGCTAATGTACCTGCTTTGTTCTCATTGGCAAGAAAAAAGTGGAACATTAAGGGAACTAATTGAATTATTGTTTATTTTCAATTAATTAGAGAAGGAGATGGGCAAGCAAGCGCCCTGTTAGCATCAGCACCAGGCCCGAATTGACCAAGGGGCTAGGGTTTGGGAAGGTCGCCACCTCGATGGCTGGCGGCGCAGGCTTGTCGCTACCCCAACCCAATTCAGAATGAGGAACATCCATGACCAAACTTCGCTCGCTGATCTCCGCGCTTGTTGCCCTTGGTGTTGCCACCGCAGCCTTAAGTGCCTGCAACACGATGGAAGGCATGGGCAAGGATATGAAAAGCGCCGGTAAGAAGGTCGAGGATATGGCCAAGAAGGATGAGAAGAAAAAATAATAAACGTCATTCGATCAATAAAAACCCGCCAAAGCATTTTTGCTCTGGCGGGTTTTTAAATGGGCATAGCGTTCCCTTGTCTTAGGATTAAGCCGATTTAACCCCAATGATGTTGCCAAACGTGCCGCGCGGCTCGCTTTTGTCTTGCGTGGCGAACCCGACCTTCGTCATTTCGCCGGCGAAATCGACACCCGCGTACTCAAGCCGCCAGCGTTCGTTGTTCCAACGGTGATCAATCCATTGGCTGTACGAGCGCTGCGCGGACGCCTGGGCCTTGTGGTTGAAATCGATCGGGAAAAAGACCCCGCCCGGACGCAACACGCGGTGCATTTCGGCGATGATTTTCTTGGTCGCCTCGGCGGTGACCTCATGGAACATGATGTAGGAGATGACGACATCAAAGTGGTTGTCGGGGTATTTGGTGTCTTCGGCCAGCCGCTGAGAAAATGTCACGTCGGCATTCAGATCGACCGCGCGCATGTGGGCATAACGCAGCATGGGCGCAGCCACGTCGATGCCATGGACGTCGGCGGTGGGGAACCGTTCCTTCATCGCCAGCGCGAGCTGGCCGATGCCCGTTCCGAGGTCGAGGATTCGCTTGACCTTGCCGTCGGAGGGCAGCGGGCATGAGGCGGCATACCGGAAGTGGCGTTCGTCTTGGTCGTTCTCGCCGCGGTAAAATTGGGTGGTCGCATAGTGATAAATGTGGCCGGCAAATGGATTGCCGACATAGCCGCCGGGCTGCTGGTGAATTTCGTGCTTGGTGTATTCAGGAATGTTCAAGCCCGGATCGAGTTCGAGCTTGCCGGGCCCGGACTTATCATAAGCTTCCAGCTCGGAGAGGTATTTGTCGGCCTCGGCATGATAAGCTTCATCGAGCAGCGCATGCTCGTAGTTATGAGCGCTATGCCAGACGCGATCGCGCGTTCGGATGAGCGGATCGCTGCTGAAAAGTTCCATCGCCTTGTCCAAGGGCAGGTCTTGGTTGGGGTCCAATCCCGCCGCCTTGACGATGGCTACGGCGCGCGCACGCGAGGCTTGGCCCAGGCTGGTATTGGTGAACTTCATCACGCCGGTCATGAAGTCGTGTTTGCTTTCCAAATCAAGCTGCTGCAACCGTTCCAACCGGCCCACCGCCCCGCGCGGTTGGACGTCAAACGCGGGCGCGACAGATTTGGCCACGGCTTTTTTGGTTATCCCGAGCGCGGCCAAGCCGGTCGTGAGGGCCGAGGCGATCTCGAAGAGCGTGCGGCGGTTGAGCATGTGACGAACTCCTAAAGTCTGCGGCGGCGAAACTATTTCTGAGCGGAGGCGGGGGTTGGATCGGCGCCACCGTTCAAGAGGGAGCCATAGGTCATCTTGATCATCAGGTCGCGCTCGGCCGCCCAGGCCTTGTCTTGCTCGGGGGTCGTCACATAGGCCTCGATGGCGGCCAGCGTCACCTCGCGCTTTTCTGCCAACAGGCTTTCAATCACCTTGATGCGCCGCTTGGCGGCCCACAACTCGGCGCCCAACGCCAAGATCGCGTGCATCATGTTATCGAGCAGCGGATTGCCCAAAAACACCGAGTTCAGGGTGCTGCCGGGCACGAAATCCGTCGTGTAGGTGGGCTTTTGACTCTTTAATTCAGGCATTGTCACGCCTCCTTACGCATCGCCTCAGGATGAGGCGGCTCAAGCAGTCGATGCCGACTCCGCGCTGCAAGAGCCGAAATGAAAGACTAGCGCAATTCGAAAGGCGGGTCATCACCTCATACTGGCCCGCGCCACATAAATAAACCTGTCCAGAGCTATTTTTTCTGCGCGGCGCGCTTGGCATCGATGTGTTTCTTGAACTCACCATAGAAGCTTCGCCGCTCTTCCTTCTGCTCCACGGGCGGGGGCTCAAGATACACCGGCATGTTCTTTTCCATCCACGTCAGGAACGGCTTGGGGATGTCTTTCACACCGCCTTCGCGCAGTTTCTTGCCGCGGCTGGGCAGCACCAACTCACCGTCCCAACCGCCCATTTCCATCCATGGCAGCCATTGGCGCACGCCAATGTGCGAGGTGTTGGTGGCCGCCGATGAGAGGTCAGCGTTGTCGAGATCGGCGCGGTTGGTGTGCCAGTGATACAGCCCCGCACCCTCGTAGAGGTTGCTTTGAGCGTAAGCCGGATAGTCTTCAATGCTCAGCGGCGAGGGCGATGAATAAAACAGGTCGTTATAGAACGTCACCTCACCGGCCAATTCCAAATAGTCCATGTGATAAGGGCCGCGCGCACCGTTCACATCGTAGTGTGAACTCACCGACTCATTTTGGATGTGAAACACCTCGCACTCGCGGTCGACAAAGGGGTTAAACCAGGTCTTGAGCGGCTCACCCGAGTTGACGTCACAGAAGATCACGCATTCGCGCTGGAGGAATACATAACCCGTGGCATCTTTGAGACAGCGCGTCATGTTGACAGCGTGGGTTTTCATCAGCACGCGCGCCTTGCGGCCGGGAATTTTGCTAACCACCGTGCCCATGGCGTAGGTGACCGAGGTATTGCCGCCGATGTCGCTGCGCGATTTCAAGTAACCATCGAGATTGCCCTGCGGTGTGGCGAGGTCGAGGTGCTTGGTGGTGGCCGCCCGCGCAGCCGTTGCCCCTAGAGTGGCAGCGGCCGCAACTGAGCTCATGCCAGTCAAAATTCGACGGCGTGATGTTTCCGAATGCGACATGATGATCCCTCCCAGGAGTTAAGCGCCCTGGTCATCATCGCGCCGAGCAAGGGAAAGAATCAATGGGAGGGTGTTATTACGGTGCGGCAGGCCTGGTGGGCACAGCAACGTCGCAAATAGAAAAATCGGCACCCTTAGCCCGACGCGCCCCGCGCACCATGGCACCATGGCACCAAAGGCCGCCGATTTGGTGTTCATAACCTCAAGGCGGGGGCGTTCGGTGGCTGGCATATCTTCAACCATGCGGGCGCGATTGATGCGGTCGGGCTTGGCAGGCGGTTCACCCACCTCCAAGGCTCGCACCACATCAAGGCCCGAAATGATCATGCCAGCCACAGTGTATGTGTGGTCGAGCCTGCGGGCTGCTTCGCGCATGAAGAAGATTTCGCTGTTGGCAGTACCGAGCCCTTCCTGGCGGCCCATGCCCATCACGCCGGGGCAATACGCGCCCCACGCGCGCGGCGGTTTGTTGGTCCATTTTTCGGTGGCCCAGGCTTCGCCCTGAAATGGCGACGTCTCCACAAAGCCAGTAATGGCAGCGCTCGATTGCGTGACGAGGGTATGCGCGACGGACGTTTCCAACCGGAAGGTGAATTCAGGCGCCAAATCAGGGTGGCTCGACACACCCCCATCGCGATTGTTGGGATTGCCAGTTTGAGCCACGAAGCCGTCGATGACACGGTGAAACAATAAGCCGTCATAGACGCCTTCATGCGCCAGCAGCTTGATGCGCTCTACGCCTTGAGGGGCAAACTCGGGCCGCAGTTCAGTGATGATCGCGCCGCGGCTGGTTTCAAGAACCAGCGTGTTGGCAGCATCAAGCGGGCGCCAGGTGTCGTCGGCGACAGCGATGACGTCTGTCATGATCGAAAGTATGAGCGCGAAAAATGCTAAGCGCGTTGTCATGTAAAGTCGTTCTTAGTGCCCGGCATTGGTTTCTCATTTGCCTCGGCGATGAACAAACTGCGGGCGTTTCTGAAGATAGGTTTTGAAATCGTTCACAACGGCATTGAAGAGTTTCGGCGGTATCAATCCATAGTCAAACCGGTCGTCCGATCCGGGTATCTTTTCCAAATCGAAGGGCCAGTCGTCTTCGACGGCATAGGAGGTGTAAAGATATGAGGTCTCCTCCGATAACTTGAGGTACACCGCAACGCGAGTTGGAATGGTGATGGCGTTCTCGCCTTTTTGGGGCGCTATATGCGAGATGGGCACATAGGTCACTCGCTTGACTAATCGGCCACCAGTTTGCGCTTCATCGACATCCTCAAGATCGACTATCAAGCAGGGACGGCTCTTACCCGTGTCATCGGGCGGATGACGTCCCGCACTAGCCCATACAAATGCATAATTTACGACGAGACCCAGCTCGGGCTTTGGCAGTGGCACGGCATTATTTATCCATCAACGCATCGCGTTCGGCATGCTCGGTCGCCATGCGATTACCCGCGATCCGCTTGAGCTTTGAAAGCGGCATCTCGTCGCGGTGCATCACGATTTTGCGGTTGGCGCGCAGCAAGTTGTAATCGTCGACAGACATGATGATTAGTTCTGGCCGGCCATGGTACGTCACCTCAAGCGGTGCTTTACGCGCTTGCGAGCGCACCAAGCCGCTGGCCTTTTGTAATTGTTCACCTGTGATGGTGTTCATGGCAATCTCCATAATCTATATATATTATATAGATTATATAAAATAGACGCAAGTGCTATGATCTTCTGCCGCGTAGGGATGACGATCAAAAGAAGATTGCGGAGAGCAGCCTAAACTCCTTCCTCCATCACGTCCTTCACCTTGGTGGCCAGTTGGCCGAGGCTGAAGGGCTTAGGCAGGAAGTGGAAATCCTGGCCGGTGGCGACTTCGCCGCGCGCGATTTCTTCGGAATAACCGGAGATGAGGATAATACGGATTTCGGGGCGTTCGACGCGGATCAGCCGTGCCAGCGTGCCGCCGTCCATGCCGGGCATCATCATGTCGGTGATCATCAGGTCTACGGCGGGTTGATCGCGCAAGATATCAAGCGCCTGCTCGCCGGTGCGCGCTTCCACCACCTTGTAGCCCTTATTTTTCAGCGCACGCGCGGCGAACACGCGCACGGCGTCTTCGTCTTCCACCAGCAATATTGTCCCATGTCCGGCCAAATCCTTGGGCGGCTCGCTTGAGGAATCCGCGCCATTGCTTTTGTTGGATTTCTTCGTAGCGGCCGCCTCGGCCTCATCAGCCTCGGGTGCGTACCGCGGCAGGTGGATGATGAACTTAGCCCCCTTGCCCAGGGACGATTCCACCTGAATAAACCCGCCGGTCTGGCGCACGATACCGTACACAGTGGCTAATCCTAAGCCCGTGCCGGCGCCTGGTACTTCCTTCTTGGTGGAAAAGAACGGTTCGAAAATCCGCGCCAAGTGCTCGGGTGCGATGCCCGTACCGCTATCGCCCACCTCGATGCGCACATAGCGCCCGGCGGCGAGTTGCTCGGCCCCCAACTGCGGCGGCTTATCGAAGGTCACAGCCGTGGTCGTGATAGTCAGCGTACCACCACCGGGCATGGCATCGCGCGCATTAACCGCCAAGTTGATGATCATCTGATCGAACTGGCCAGGGTCGACCTTCACAACGCCGATGTCGCGGCCATGCACCAATTTGAATTCAATCGACTCACCGATCAAGCGGGTAAGCAAATGCGACAACTCGGTGATCGCGTCAGTGGGGTTGAGGTTGCGCGGTTGCAACGGTTGCTTGCGCGAGAACGCCAGTAGTTGGCGCACCAAGCTCGCGGCACGGTTGGCGTTCTGCTTGATCTGCATGATATCGGCGAAGGATGGATCGCCTGCCGCGTGCCTTTGCAAAAGCAAATCGCAAAAACCGATCATGGCCGTGAGCAAATTGTTGAAGTCATGGGCCACGCCGCCCGCCAATTGGCCCATCGCTTGCATTTTCTGCGCCTGAGCAAACTGCGCTTCGAGGTTTCTTTGCTCGGTAGTATCGATGAAGTGCACGACCGCACCTTCGATCTCGGCCGTGCCGCCCGCGAGCGGCGCCGTCAACGGCCCCAGATAGACCGTGGCTTGCACCACGGCCCGGCCCTGCACGCGGGTGTCGAGGTGAACGCCAGCGCTTTCGCCCGATAAAACCTTGCCAAGTTCGCTAGCAAACACCTTGCGATCATCGGCCAGTAGCCGCTCGGCCAAGGCCCCGCCAATCACGCCCGCTCGGCTTTGGTGCGCCAGTTCTTCGAAAGCTGCGTTGCAGTCCACGACGATGCCGTCAGGGTCGGTGATGGCAATAGCCACCGGGGCTGCATTGAACAGCACCCGGAAGCGTTCGTAGGCTACACGCCCGGGCGATGTGCTTTGTTCACGCATGACGCCGTCGCGGACCGCCAAGGTGCGGGTGCGGGTGACGCCCGCATCGTCATAGGTGCTTTGCAGCACCAAGGCCGTGAAAATTTCTCCGGCACGGGATTTGAATTGAACCTCGCCCTGCCATTCGCCATCGGCCTGGGGCCGGGCGGACCCAATGATGAGTTCCTCAAGCCGCGCACCGCTCAGGTCTTCCGGTTTGGCAGCCATCCATTCGGCAAACCGGTGATTGGCGAAGGTGATCACGCCGTCAATATCGGCGGAATAAACACCGATGGGCATGAAGTGTAGAAAGTCGGCCAGCGTTTGGCGCTCTTGGTTCAGCACGTCTTCGATTGTGCGCCGGGCGGTGATGTCATTGAGCCGCCAGAGCATGAGGCCTTCCGGCAATGCCGTCAGCGAGACCTGCAACCATTCAGGCTCGTCGCCCCGGCCTTCCAAAACAATTTCTGCTTCCAGAGGTGCGCCAGCTTGGATGGCCAGTTGTAGCCGGTTCACGGCTTCTTGGCCCTCTTCACCCGCCACGACCCGCTGGTCGATGACCTGAAGCGGCCCGTCGCCGCGCAACCAATCCTTGGCCTCGGAATTGGCAAAAAGCACTTTGCCGTCCCTGTCGGTTACGACACGGGCTGAATTGACGCGCACCAGAACGTTGGACAGGGTTGCCACGAGGCCAGCAGCGCTTGAGCGCCGGGCGGGCCAGAGCATCAGCACTGTCGCAACGAGTGATACGCCAGCCGCGGCAACCAATAGATATAGGCGCGCGTCCTCGGGCACGATAATCGCCATGCCCGCGCCAAGCGCGCCCAGACCTGCAATGAGCCCCGCGACGATGCGCCGTGTATCGCCGCCCCCGACCTTATTTGGCAACGAGCTTGCCCTTCAACTTCATGACGAAACCGATGATCTCGGCCACGGCCTTATAGTGCTCTTGGGGAATCTCTTGATCAACCTCGACGGCAGCAAAAAGTGCCCGCGCCAAGGGTGGATTTTCCACGATTGGCACCTCATGGATGTCGGCGATTTGCCGGATGCGTAGCGCCAGGTAGTCCGCCCCTTGGCCACGACGGTGGGGGCGGCCATGGAGTCCATGTCGTATTTCAAGGCGACAGCAAAGTGGGTCGGGTTGGTGACCACGACCGTGGCCTTGGGTACGGCGGCCATCATGCGCTTGCGATGGCGCTCCATGCGGATGGCGCGGATGCGGCCCTTCACCTTCGGGTCGCCTTCTGTATCCTTATGCTCGTCCTTCACTTCCTGCTTGGTCATCTTCAGCTTTTCTTTGTGCGACCAGCGGGTGTAGGCCAAGTCGAGGGCCGCGATCACGGCCATGACCATGGCGGTGAAAAACAGCAACATCACAATCAGGCTTTGGGTTTGTGAGACTGTCGTGACTAGATCTTGGTCGATGATTTGATCGGGATGGCGCAAGCTGGGAATCACCATGGCGCCCAACACAACGATAATGATGGTGACCTTGGCGATGCTTTTTGCGGCCTCGACGAGGGATTGGGTCGAGAACAGTTGTTTCGCGCCGGAAATCGGGTTGAGGTTGCTCAGGCTGGGCATGAGCTTCTTGGGGGTATAGAGGAAGCCCACCTGCCCGAGCGTCGAGACCACGCCAATAATGGCAAACATTCCAATCGGCAGGGCCAGCAGCAGACCCACCCGCCAGCCCATTTGCGCGGTTAAATCGCGCAGGCTTTCAATATCGGTCTGCATGGTGTGCGGGCGCTCGATAAAGGCCCGCACCAGTTGCATCAAATCCTGCGCGATCCACGGCGCCATGGTTCCAGCTGCGATCATAATGCCCAGGATCATGAGCAAGTTACCGATTTCACGCGAAAGCGGAACATCGCCGTCTTCTTGGGCCCGGCCTAATCGTCGTCCGGTCGGTTCTTCTGTTTTTGAGTCCTTGTCATCCTCGGCCATTGATGGCTCCAGGATTGAGGAAGTTTTCCAGGCTGTTTTCGAAGAACCCCAAGAAGAACATCATGATCGTCGGCAGCGAGATCATTAAAATTGCGAACCCAATCAAATTTTGGGCAGGCAGTGCCACAAAAAAACGTTGAGCTGTGGCGACAAACGCGACAAGACGCCGTTGGCGAATTGGAACAACAACTCAAACACCAAAAACGGCGAGGCCAGTTTGAGCCCAAGGTAAAACGACTGAGCGAACATCTGTGAGACCACCGCCAGAAAATCGCCCGTGATCATCGGCTCGCCCGGCCGCAACATGCTGTAGCTGTCGATCATGGCCGCGAACATCAATTGGTGCATGCCCGTGGTGAATATCATCACCACCGCGAGAATATTGAGCAGGCCGATAACGATGGCGGTTTGTTCTTCCGAGACCAGATCGTCGACAAAGGCGTTGGTCAGGCCCGTTGCGTTCGAGATAATTTCACCCGCGATCATCAATGCGCTCATCACAATTTGAATGAGGCCCGCCATGAATGCGCCAATCAAGACTTCGACGACAATCAAACTCACCAATTCGGCTGGTGCCGCGGGCTGCTCGGGCAGCGATGACTTGACCAAGGGCAGGATGATCAGCGTGACCAGCACGGCCAGGATCAGGCGCACACGCGCTGGCACATACCCAGCCGAAATGCCGGGCATGAGGTAAAAGATGATCGACAGACGCGCAAAAACGAGCAGAAAATGAAACAGATTAAGGGCGAGGAATTGTTCAAGCATGACGGAAGCCCCTCGCCGGGCGGCCCATTCGGCCGTGCCTTATCCAAGCCCGACGATTTTATCCATCAGGCGATTGTTGAATTCCGTCAGTTGGCGCAGCATCCACGGCATAACAAGAATTGTCGTCGCGAACACGGCAACGATCTTGGGAATGAACGTCAACGTCATTTCTTGAATATGCGTGAGCGTTTGGAAAATCGAGATCAGCAAGCCCACGATCAAACCGACGATCAAGATGGGCGCCGAGATGAGCAGCATGGTCGATAAGCTGTCGCGCGCAATGTCGAGAACTTCTACTTCATTCATGGTGATACCCGCCGTCAGATTGGCATGCGCAAGATTTCTTGATACGCCGACAAAACCTTGTCGCGCACGGCAACCACAGTTTCTAATGTGTGTTCGGCGTTTGCCACGGCCGTTATGACATCTTTCAAATCAGCTTCGCCGGAGATTTGTTTCAAACTGAGTTCTTCGGCCTGGCGTCCGCTTTGCACGGCTTGATTGAGTGAGTCGGTCACCATCGTGGCGAATGATTCATCATCGCCGCTGGGCGTCGCCGCAGGTTTCTTACCCGCAACAGCGGAATTTACCGCACCGGCAGCTTGGTTGTAGGCGTTGATTGCGGTGTTGAAATCGACCATGGCGCTCTCCTGACTCGAAAATAAATTTATTTCAATAGTTCCAATGTCTTAGAGACCATTGAGCGCGACGTAGAAATCACGTTCATGTTGGCCTCATATGACCGCTGGGCTTCACGCATATCCATCAATTCCACCAAGGAATTGACGTTGGGGATCTGCACATAGCCAGCCTCATTCGCCCCTGGATGCGAGGGCTCGTATTTCGATTTTAAGTCTGATTTATCGTTGAAGATTTTCTTCACCTTCACCGTATCGGCATCGAGTTCCTTGTTCAGCGCATTGCGGAACGTGATGAGTTTGCGGCGGTAGGGTTCGCGTCCGGGAATTTCCGACGTGGAATCGGCGTTGGCCAAGTTCTCGGAAATCACGCGCAAGCGGGTGGCCTGCGCTTTCATTCCGGCCGAAGCAACTTTCGAACTAATATTGAGGTCGTCCATGGGGGGCTCCTATTGCACGCCGGGGTTAGCCAGCGCCGCCTTTGCCAAGCGCGATTTTCAGCATCTTCATATGGCTTTGCATGAGTTGAATGGCGGTGTTGTATTCGCCACGGGTATCGCCGACCTTTTGCATTTGCTCTTCCAAAATCACTTCGTTGCCGTCGGGCGATTCTTCGAAGGATTTCATCAGAGAGCGCGAGCGGAAGGGATCTTGCTCAGGGATCGAGCCTTTGGCGTGCGCGGGGTTGGTGCGGGCAACTTTCACCGGCGCGATTTCGTCACGCAGCAGGTGCTTGAAATCGAGTTTCTTCAGGTCTTTAGGCTTGTAATCCGGCGTGTCGGCATTGGACACGTTCTGCGCGAGAACCTTCTGGCGTTGCGCCGCCCAGTCCATCTTAGTCATGGCCATCTGGAACAGCTTGAGGCTTTGCAGATCCATCGTTTTAGGTCCTTAAGGCATGCCCCCGGAGTCGACCGGTGGCGGTAGGCAAAATTGGCCTAGGAGTCTTAACAACCCATGAATCCCGGGTAACGGCACTAAGACTGTGAAATTCAAGGGTTTTTCCAAGCATTTTGGGCTGTAGCTTAAACGTTTCTTAAGCCCTCCCCGGCAAATTTTGCCTGGGGCAGCCCGCGATTCGCATGCCCCACCCTTTTGTGCCGCACAAGGCCCGGAGCCGGGATGACCAAACGCCAGAGCCCCTCGTCAAGCGACCAGCCGCCCGTGCCCATAGCCGTGGCATTGGAGGAACAGGCTGGAGCGTCTGTGCCAATCATCACCGCCAGCGGGCGCGGCTTTGTGGCTGAACAAATTCTGGCGATCGCGTTCGCCAACGGCGTGAAGGTGCGCGAAGACGCCGACTTGGTGCAGGTACTTTCGGCGGTGGATGTCGATAGCGAGATTCCAACCGAAGCCTTCGCTGCCGTCTCTGAAATTCTGGCCTACGTCTACAAGGCCAATGGCAAAGTACCGCCCGCACCGTTCCAATTGAAAGACACTCTTCCCACCGCGGAGGCTAAGCTATGACCGATGTTTCTCCTCCTGAAACCGCGCTCGGCGAGATCGAGAAAATTCATGCCGTGCTGAGCACCGCGCGCCGCTTGACGGGCCAAGGCCGCACCATCGACTTGACTGCCATCGATGCCCGCATCCGCCATTTGTGTACGACCGTCGAAGGCCTGCCCAAAGCCCAAGGCCGCACGCTGGCCCCGGCCCTCAATGCGTTGCTAGGTGAGTTCGATTCGCTGGGCCAAGAACTGAGCGGCCGCTACAGCAGCTTGCCAAGCCTGAATGATGTGACCTCCGCGAAGGATGCTGCATCGGTCTACGCCGTTTTGTCCAAGCACTTTCCCTAACGCCGCCACAAAGCCCAACCCAACATGGATGCCACCTCATACCTTCGCTGCTTTCTGGCCCTGGTCTTCGTCATTGGGCTGATCCTGGCTGTGACGTGGGTCATGAAGCGCTTGGGCGTTGGCCAAAATCAGATCGGGCCCATGGGCCGTAAGCGCCGCCTGCGGACCATCGAAACGGCCAGCATTGATGCTAGGCACCGTCTTGTCCTGTTTCGCCGCGACGCCGTTGAGCACTTGGTTTTGTTGGGGCCGACCTCCACCTAAGTGATCGAAAGCGGCATTCCGGCAGCCCCGGACGCTGACGTCGCGCACGTAAGAGCGGGGTTTGGGTGCGCCGGGCTCGGCTTCTGCCGGAGGCGCGCTAAAAGCCTCGGTGTAGGATTGAACGATCGGTGCGTAGCGCGCCGGATCGGGGCGCGCCATGGCGTACATCAGCACGAAAAAAGTCAGCAATAAAAGAATGATGTCGACGAACGTGATCAGCCAGGCTCTGGCGCCCGCGTGATCGGCCATTCGGGGAAGGAGAACGGCGCTCATGAGCGGTCCATCCCCGAGATAACACTCAGCGAGGAATCTTCATCGCCCAATACCATAAACACCAAGTCCACGCTGCGATCAGGCGCAGGTGCCGCGCCGACCGTGAGCAACGCAGGAGCGACACCACGCCGCAAGATGTCTTCGGCCAAACTGCCAGCTTGGCGGGTTGCGAGGCTGTAATCACGTGCGGGAGCATTGACCGTGATGAGTATTTCGTAACGCAATCCATCGGGCGGGGCGGCTAGAATTGCCGCGAGCCGGTCGAGTACCGGCAATGAGGCGCGCAACGCGTCCGTGTCGGGCTCAAAAAACGCGGCATAGGGCGCACTGACCAACAACCGGTCGGCTTGACTGCGCACCACAACATCACGGCCCTCAAGCACAGGTACAAAGGCTGTGGACAGCGATGAACGAAGGGCATCTTGCGCCACGGCCTTGGTGGTTTGGGCGGCGGGTTGAGAGTCGTCTACTTGCAGCGTGGCAAATGTCTGTTGCACGCTATCGAGCACGCTGCGCGCGCGTGCCGTATCGATGTCGGCGCTCGCATTCAACATGACAAAAAACGCGAGCAACATCAGATTTAATGAGAGCGACAAAATCAGCATGGGGTCTTGGCCGCCAAGCAAGGCGGGGCGCTGACGTGTGCTCATCGGTGTAAACATCGGCGGTGGCAGGGTTGGTGATGTCATGCGGGCAGGCTCGCGCCGCGCGCAGCAGCGCGGCGAATAATTTCTAACCGATTGAACGCATGCTCAATCATTCGGCCAGGCACACTTTCCACCCCGGCAGGTTCCCTGCCGACACAATTTCGACTCAAGCTAGATAACAAAGATGAATGGGTGGTTAAGGCCTTGAAACTTAAGGATTCAAGGCAAGCGGCGGGCCAGCGGCGCGGCTTAAACCGTAGGCTGCTTAGCCCTGTTGGCCGCGGGCCATGCCCGGCAATTGGCGGCGGGTTGAAAGCTCTTCGGTCAAAATGCGCGCCTTTTCGGGTTTCATCAGCGAGAGAATGGGCGCGACTTTGCCTTCTTTCATGCTGGTGACGACGGCGACCAAAATAGTCATGTCGAGGTCGTCAAAGATCCGTGCGGCGTCTTTGGGCTTCATCGCTGTATAGATGCGCACCAATTGCTCGATCTCAGCCTTTTTCTTGGCGTCGTACTGCTGAACCAGCGCCTGCAACTGCTTTTCGACATCCTGCATTTGGACGATCTTTTGATCGAGGCGCTGCTCGGCAGCTTTGACCAAGCTTTCCTTTTGCTGCAGTTCGCGCTCGCGCCGGTCAATAACTTCGCGGCGTTCCGCCAATCGTTGCAGGGTATCGATTTCCGATTTGGTCAATTCTGACGGATTAAAGGTCACCGGCTGGGCAGCCGCTTCACCTTCGGTTTTTTCGGCTTCGGCTGACCCGTCTGCGGGTTTATCGCCTTCGGCCATGTCGCCGGTTTTTTGGTCAGCCGCCGCCGCAGCCGGGGCCGCGCCCGGCTGAGCTTGGGCCAAAGCGGTGGTCTGGGCTAAGGCCAGTGTTGGGCCGCCATTGCCGTTGGTGAAATCGCTGACCACGACCTGAATGCGAAATCCCAGCATGCAAATCGCGGCGACAATCACGACCGGCAGCAAACGCATCGCTGGACCGCGGCCAGAATCTGCTGGCGTGGCGCGCGTGGGCTTTGGGCGTGGCTTGCGGATGGGCGCGTTCATCGTTGGGTGTGCTTATCTTCTAACTGACTATCTCAATCTTACCGCGTCGACTGCAAGGCTTTAAGCAACTCGCGCTCGGCTTCGGAACGATCATCGGTCAGGCCCAATTCATCCGCAATGGACCGGCGCGGTGTACGTAACGATGGTGCTGGCGCAGGCGCTGTGCGGGGGTCTTGACGGGCTTCCGCCGCGCGGGCTTCGGCGCGGGCCGCATTCAGGGCGTTGCGTAGATCAGCCGCAGTATCTTCAAACGGTGCCGGCGTGGGGGGAGCCGCAGCCTTGGCCGACATCCGCATGGGGCTTGCCGTCTCGGCGCTGGCGGCACTTGGCCGCAAACCACCAGCCAACGTTGAGGCTGCTGGTGCCGACGGTGCGACCGCAGGTTGGCCGGAGGAAGCCCCAAAGGCCGCTTCACTACGAACCACCCGCACACCTGTCTCAAGACGCGCGGCGATTTCCTCAGCTCGCTCGATCATGAACGCCAAGTCGTCGCGCAAAGACTGAGCCTTCTCGACCCGGTCCTTCAGCGCCATGCTGGCTTCGTTGGTGGCTTTCTTGAGTTTCGGGATGCCCGCTTCGGCGCGCAAGGTCGCGTCATTGAAATTGGCCACGACCTTGGCCAACTCGTCTCGCGACTTGCGCAGTGCCGAAAGGCGGCGATTCAAGATGAGGGCTAAAATAATTGTCGGGATTAGCAGGCAAATAATTGCGAGGTTTATAACGGTTTCTAGCGTCATATCCGTCTCCCGACTCCGGCTTCACGTGCCGGGTCACTCGTGAATTTTAACGCGCTGGCGGAAAATGTCCAACCGGCGCCACACCTAGAGATTGCCGTATCGCCCCATAACATTCGGTTAAGAAATGGCTTGGGCGAGCGGCCGTCATTCATGACGTTGAGACTACGGCTTCACTTCTTTCCGCCGGCGATGGTCGATGCGAATAGCGATATGGCTGCCGCGTCGGCCCATCTTGCCGATAAACATCGGCTGGTCGCCACAGCGCAACTCGATGGGCGAGTCCGGCTTGGCGTTGAGCAAGAATTTCGAACCCACCTCGAAGTCGAGCACCCGGCTGAGCGGCATGATTTGCTGATCGAGCACGGCTTCCAAATCAACTTCGGTGAACCACATTTCCTCGGCCAAGTGCGTTTCCCAAATCGAGTCACGGCCGAATTTTTCGCCCATGAACATCTGCAGCAGAAGTTCGCGGACGGGTTCGAGGGTGGCGAAAGGGATCAGAATTTCTAGGCGGCCGCCGCGGTCTTCCATATCGATGCGCAAACGCGCAACGATACAGGCGTTGGAGGGCTGCGAAATGGTGGCAAAGCGCGGATTGGTTTCGAGGCGGTCGAAGCGGAACGTGACCGGTGACAACGGATCGAAGGCCGCAGATAAGTCGGCCAGCACGACGTGGATCATGCGTTCGACCAGCGTGCGTTCGATGGTGGTATAGGGCCGGCCTTCGACGCGCATCGCCGCCGTGCCTCGCCGCCCGCCTAACAGCACGTCGACGATTGAGTAAATCATCGACGAATCAACCGTCATCAGGCCGTAGTTATCCCACTCTTCGGCCTTGAACACCGTCAACATGGCGGGCAGCGGAATGGAGTTCAAATAATCGCCGAAACGCTGCGAGAGAATGTCATCGAGCGACACTTCGACGTTATCGGACGTGAAGTTACGCAAGGATGTCGTCATCATACGCACGAGGCGGTCGAAGACGACTTCGAGCATCGGCAGGCGTTCATACGACACCAGCGCCGAGTTCAGGATTGCTTGAATGCCCGAGCGTTGCTCGCCGTCATCACCGGCTTCATCGAAGCCGAGCAAACTGTCAATTTCGTCTTGATTCAAAACGCGCGTGGAATCGCGCCCGCCGCCGCCACCACCACCACCAGCCGCATCGGCAACCGCTGGGTCGCCGCCGCCAAGCATGGCTTCCCATTCGGCGGCCATGGCATCGGCTTCGCCACCCGCAGGCGCAGCCGCCGCCGGGGCGTCACCACCCTTGGCGGCGGCCATGGCTGATGCCCAATCGTCCTCGGTTACTTCACTCGGAGGGGCCATCGGTTCGCCCTTTGCGCCTTAAATCCGTCTTGAACACGCCCTGCCCGCGGCAGAGCGCTACTGAACGATAATCTCTTTGAACAGCACGTCTTTGACTTGCGCGGGCCGCACAGCCGCGCTGACACGGGTTAGTAACTCTTCGCGCAAACGGTACATGCCCGCCGAACCCTGGAGGTCCTCAAGGCGCAGTTCGCGCAAATAAACCTGGAAGCTATCGACGATACGCGCCTCAACCGCCTGGACAACGGTGATATCGGCTTCGGACCCAAGTTCAAGTGTGACGCGGATTTTCAAGAAATTGCGTTTGCGTCCCGGTGTGTTCAGGTTCACGAGCATTTCGGAGAGATCGAGAAAAACCGTGGCGGGCGCGCCCGGTGTTCCCGGCGCAGCGGCTGTACCGCCCGGTGCCGCCGCGCCCTCGGCTGTGTGTTCACCACCTTCGGCGCCCTCGGCCATGGCCTCTTCGGGTTTCTCGCCTGTGATCATAGCGATGAGCGGGTCGGCAAGACCCGTAAAATAAGCACCTGCAGCGCCACCGATCACCAAGACCAGTGGAATAGCGATCATCAACAACAATTTTTTCTTGTTGCCGCCACTTGCGCCTTCGAATTCTGGTTCGCCGCCTTCACCTTCGGCGTCGAAATCTTCTTCTGGTTCTTGCGCCATAACAGCTTCCCAATCGGGTCTCGTGGACCCATCCAAAATTCGTTGTGCCGAATAAGTCTTGCCCGACGCTATATATAAGCGTCCCCGGGCACGGGCTTATCGGCAGTTGGCCAGAAAACTACGTGGGTCGGGTTAATAATATATTGAATAGACCCACCCGAGCTCATGCATTTCAGAGGTGAGGCCCGATTTAGGCTCTTTTTGGGGGCTACCAGGTCCCTCGCTGAGGAAGACGCCCTGGCATTGACGCAAGCGGCCCTCGAAATTTCCCGCGCGCATGAATCCAAAAACGAGAAACGCCTCGCTGCGGCTCTCGATCGAAACATGCAGTTGTGGGTCGGTATCCGCACGATGGTAGCGGTGTCCGACAACCCCCTTCCCATGCCGATCAAAGACAATTTGATCCGCCTGGCCAGTTTCGTAGCTCAAAAGACCTTCGAAATGCAGAACGGTTCGAGCATCAAGACCATTGAGGCCTTGGTGAACACCAATCTTCAAATCGCCGAGGGCCTTTTGGAGAAGCGCGGGGCCTAAGGCCCCACGCCACTAATAACTGGCATCATCGCCTCAAGGCAAAGGCGCTTCCTTCGGGAAGCGCCTTTTATATTTGCTGAAACCAACAACCCTGATTAGTCCGAGCGGTGGGTGCGTTCCATGCGCTCGTGGCGTTCTTGAGCTTCGACGCTTAGCGTCGCAATCGGGCGGGCTTCCAGCCGCTTCAACCCGATGGGCTCGCCGGTTTCCTCGCAAAAGCCGTAACTGCCGTCCTCGACCCGGCGCAAGGCTGAGTCGATCTTGGTGATCAGCTTGCGCGCCCGGTCGCGTGTGCGCAGTTCCAGGGCACGCTCCATCTCGGCTGAGGCCCGGTCAGCGATATCTGGCTCTTGCAGGCTGCCTTCTTGCAAGCTCTCCAAGGTTTCTTCGGATTCCTTGAGCAGCTCGACCCGCCACGACAAGAGCTTCCGCCGGAAGTATTCTAGCTGGCGGGCATTCATAAAGGGTTCCTTGTCGCTCGGCCGGTAGTCTGTCGGGAGCGCGATATTTGAAGATTTCAATAAAAGATCCTGGGTCGACAATCTGCTGACCGGACTTACCCCCGGCTTGGCTTGAATCGGGGATTTAATGGCCGCTAATGGCCTTTGAGGGGCCTTGATCTTGGCTTTAGCCTTGGCCGGTTTAGCGGTTTTGACGCGCGGCGCGGCCTTGGCCTTTTTCTTGGGCGGCTGAGCTTTCTTCTTTTTCATGGAATATCAATCTGTTAGAAGTTTTCACCCGCGCCCCCCACGGGGGCGAATCACGGGCAGGCTTATGCCAAACGTCGGCTTAGTTTGGCTAGCTCTACTTCTGCCCTTAACTCAATTTCATCGAGCAACCTTGAGATCACCGGATCGGTGCCTTGTTCGCGCTTTTCGCGGACCAGACGTGCCAAATCCGCCAGGCGGTCTTTGGGGACGGCCCCTATCAACAGCCCCCGGCGCACCTCTTCAAGGCGATCAAGGATCTCGGCCCCTCGTTTGGCCCTGCGACGGCGCTCTTCGGGGGTGGCACCCCTAGAGTCGGGGTCTACGGCCTGAGCCGCAAAAACACCCTCTACTCCGGCCACGCCCCCGGTTTGATCGACGGAGGCGGCTTGGGCGTCCTCGCCCTCACTGGTGACCCGGCCAAGCTCGGCTGCAAAAGCAGCTCCACCCGAGGCACTTTCGGTTTTTTTGGTCTTCTTGGCTTGGATCGAACTAGGACCCTTAGGACCTTCGACTTTCATTCCACTGCCCGTCTTAGACTTTCACCCTAGACCGCGCGGTCCATAACCCTGGTTCGCTGCAGCCGATAGTCCATGACCTAACCATGTTTCGTCATGCCGTCACTCGGCAAGATTTGCCTGTCAGGTTGACCTGACCGATTTTCTGCACCAGTCGTGATGTTAGTCTACTGCATCACCCATCCAAATCGCTTCGCAGGTTGTCGTTGTGCCATTGTAGGGAAACGTATCGAGGGCCAGGTCAACCAAACCATACTGACCCAAGTGATCTTGGACCGAGGGCACAAAGGCTTCCATCTCGACGCGGGCAGGATCGACGCCAAAGCGGGCAAAGTCTCCACGGATTCGCTCCTGTACCGACCTATCCCGTAACTGCTTGCATTTAATGAAGAATTTGGCGTTTGGAACAGCCTTTAAAATCGCGCACCAGGCCGCGATGGTGCGGTCATTGACCTTCGGCAAGACATTGAACGAGGCATACGTCACATAGCCCTTGCTGACATGGGGGCTGGGTGCGGGATCGGGCGCGCGGCCGTGGGGCCGGTAACAGTGAAAGCAATCGGGCATCCGGATAATTTTTTCAGTGCAGTAGGCCTCAGCCGTCTCCGCAGGATCGGTGCGGTTATCGGTGATGCGGAAATCCATCGCGGGAACACCACTGGTCTCGGGGTATCCTAAGTATTCGATCTGCACGGGCGCGACCTTGCGCGCGCAGACAGGCAAACGGTTACCCGATGTATGCCCGCCCAGATTGACCAAGATATCCACGCCATCTTCGCGAATGCGGCGCGCAAAGACATCATCGGTCAGGCCCAATGTCTCAACCCACACATCGGCGACGCGCTGCAACCCCTCGGTCACACGGTCTTTGCGCGAGGTATTCGAATACAACACGATTTTGAACTGAGAGCGATCATGCTTTTCCATCAGCGCTTCGAAGAAGTACGCCACTGAGTGCGCACGAAAATCTGGCGACATATAAGCCAACGTCAGCTTGCGCTCAGGATCGCGGGCATTGGCATGGGGGCGGCTCGCCTCTGTGATCGGCTTGCCAAAGCGGCGTCCGAACTCGCGGTGGATCTCAAACACTTCGTCGTTCTGGATGTCAGGTTCGTACAAGCTTGAGAATGCATAATTCGAATAAAAAATCGGCGCGGAGATGGTGTTTTCATCTGCGGCACCTTTCATGGCGTTGCGTGCGGCTGTGATCAAATGTTAATCAAGCAGCAGCACGCCGAGTGTGTTATGGGCCATGGCGTTGTGCGGGTCGATCCGCAACGCCTCACGGATTTCATGTTCAGCGTCGGACAACCGTTGATCTTCGAGCAATGTGACCGCTAGGCCGTAACGGGCAAAGGCATTCTCAGGACTGCGCGCCACCACCCGCCGGTAAACCGCGATGGCGTCATCGGCATGCCCGAGCATGTAATGCGCAACGCCCAGGTTACACAGGGCTTCGTCATAGGCCGGGTCACGCGCGATGGCGTTGCCAAAGGCCTTGATTGCGTCGTCGAACCGGAACATGCGCAATAACAACGCACCATGATTGTTGCTGATGATCGGCAGGTCAGGCCGCAACGTCGTGGCGGTACGGAAATGCGTTTCCGCCTCCTCCCAGCGATTCTTCAGCGTCAGCACTAGGCCCAGATTGTTGTGCGCTTCGGCGGAGGCCGGGCTGATCGTCACCGCGCGGCTTAGTACCTCGATCGCGCGATCATACTGCTCGGCGATTCTCAGTTGATTGCCATAGGCGTTCAGCACTCCCGCATGGTCAGCGTGCTGCTCGGCTGCGCGTGCCAAAAGCGCCAAAGCCTCATCGGTCTGACCAAGATCACGCATTGCGTTGGCCAGATTCGCCTTGGCCTCGGCGTAGTCGGGTTTGATCGCAATGGCCTTGCGATATTCTTCGGCGGCCGGTCCGTGATGGCCCCCCGCCGACAGGACGTTGCCGAGATTATTGCGGGCAATGGCATCGTCCGGGGCAAGATTAAGCGCCTGGCGGTAACTGAATTCTGCCGCCGATAGATCGCCGGTTTCACGTTGCGCGACGCCTAAGTTCACCCAAGCGTCGACAGAGTCAGGGGCAAGGCGCGTGGCCTCGGATAAGGCTTGAGCGGCATCGCCCGCCTGGCGGGCCTTGAGCAGAAGTGTGCCAAGAACTTGGTAGGGCCTGGCATTTTGCCTGTGAAACACCAGCGCCATGCGCGCGCCCGCGATCGCATCGTCTAGACGGCTCATCCGCTGCAACAAGAGGGCGCGGGCGAGCAAAGCATCGCAATGACCGGGGCGTCGTTGCAGAGCCGCCTCGATGGCCTGTAATGCTTCGGGTGCGTGGCCCTGGTCAGCGACAACCGTCGCCAAATGGATCGCGTAGTTTAGTTCGGCCGGGTTGAGATCGATGGCGCGTTGAAACGCCCGGCAGGCGGCATCGAGCGCACCGCGTTTTTGCGCGATGAGTCCCAAAACATTGTAGCCTTCAGGATCGTCGGGGTTTTTGCCGACATGTGTATCGGCGAGAATTTCAGCAGCTGGCGCGTCACCCGCCTCAAGAAACCGGAGCGCGTTTTGCAGGAGCGGCGCCGGGCCGGAGGGTGAGGTCATGGGCTGTCACCGGTGGGGCCCCAACGTCAGGCCATACAACCGTCCTTGATGAGCCCGCTAGGCCGACTCCGCGCGGCTCGGCTGCGGGGGTTCCCCAGCCGCAGCAACACCGGCTTGGGCCGTCGCAGCATTGGTCCGCAATCCGGCCGCGAGGTTACGATTGATATTGATGAGAATATCGAGTTCGCGTGGCTCGCTCGAACGCAGCGCCTTGGTTGTCTGCTTATCGACAAAGATACTCAAGCTCATCACGTTGGCCTTGATCTCATCGGACAGTTGATTGGCGGGATCGGTGAGGTCGGCTTGGATAATCGTCCAGAGCAAGTGATTGAAACGAAGCGCCTTGGCGTATTCCTCGACGTTCCTCGACTTTCCCTTGGCTTCCTCGAGCAGCAAGGCCGCCTTGGTGAAGGCCATGGCCTCAACTTCACGCGGGCTTAAGTTGCGCTTTTGCTGCTGCTGGTATGCGCCAACCTTATCCTTTGACATTGGCCATCGCCTCCGCTTCGTACTTTAAGAGCTGACGGCAGAGTTTGAGAGCTCGATAGTGGTCGCCGCCCAAAATATGCTGAGACATTTCGACCATGAGATCGATCGCGCGAGGGTCCATTGGCATGACGATCATCTGTCTCATTAAAACGAAATAGACGCCATGATAATCTTTTTCCCGCGCGGGATTGATATACATATTGAGGATGACGTTGTAGAGCTTTTTGCCGAAAGTGTCGGCCTTTTCCTCGGTAATGATGTCCTTCTCGCGAACCACCGGCACGCGATTGAGAACAACGAATTCCGTCTTGACCGGGCCATTGGCAATGACAGCCGTCCCGATCAGTACTTTCTCGTTAGGTTTCAGAGTCAATTTAAGCGGCATGATAACTTGGCTTGTACACCGGAGGGATTGAAAAAAGCCTTAAGGACGGGGCGTTTATCACAAACGGCGGTGGCGGGTCGATGGGCTTGAGCAGGCCTGGGTATCGTCCGCCTGATTACGGCCCGAGGACGCCCGTCCCGGCCAACCCCGGCAAAATGCCGGATTAGGCCCTTCTTAGGCTTAACTAAAGAGACGTAAAACGGCCTGTTCAGATTGCTGCGCGATGCTCAGGGAGATCGTGCCAAGCTGCTGGCGGGTCTGCAACGAAAGCAGCTTGGCCGATTCTTCGTTGAGGTCGGCGTTGACCAGATCGGCTGCGCCACCCTTCAGCGTGTTGACGATATTTTCTGTGAAGGCCCGGCGGATTTCCAACAACGAGGCGCGCGTACCGAAGGTCTGCGCCGATTGGCGCACGGTTATCAAGGCTGAGTCGACCGCACGCAGAGCCGCGTTGATGGCCGTGATCGCCGCCGTGCCGGTTTGACCCCATACCGTGGTGGCACCAGCCGTTCCGGTTGCAATCACCGAACGGGAAACGATGGTATTGAAGTCCGAAGTCGCCATGCCGCTGACGATCAACTGGTTGATCGCTTTTGCATCAGTGCGCTCGTTGAACTTCACGGTCAGTATATCGGCACCGCTTTGGAATGAGGCGGTTGAATTCTTAAGCAAGTTGACGCCGTTGAAGCTGGAATCTTCCAGGATGTTGTCGACTTGACTGCGCAATTCGTTGAACTGGCTGGCCAGCTTTGCACGCGTCGAGCTTTCTGGTGAGGACACGGCGGACTGCGCCAGCGCCTTCATCTGCTTGAGAATGGATTCTGTGGTTTCAAGGCCTTGGATGGCGGACTTGATGACGTTGATGCCGTCGGTGATTCCAGTCTTGATGGAAAGTAAGTCCGACGCACGGCTGTTCAAATTGCGCGCTTTGAAGAAGGAAAGCGCGTCGTCGATAGCGCTATTGACCTTCAGGCCCGTGGCGAGGCGCTCTTGCGTACGGCCGATCAAACCGGTCGTACGCTGCAGCGACAGCAGGTTCGTCCGCGGCGCGGTTGTTAATGAAATGTCGCCCATATCAGGACCTCTTGAGTCATTCCGTCAGTCGCGCACCTTCGACCAACATATTTCGTTCCTTCAAAGAAAACAGCCGCACGAACGAATCACATTCTGTGCGCCCAAATACCTGGATAGCGACAAACGTAAAAGAATTGGTTAATTCGATTCGGCACGAAGGAGAAAAGCAAAAGGCGGCGCGCGAGATGCGGCCGCCTTTTTAAGATTCGATTAAGGTTTGGTTTAGAACAGCCTGAGGACTGACTGTTCGGACTGCTGGGCGATGCCGAGCGAGATGGTGCCGAGCTGCTGGCGGGTCTGCAACGAC
>SHWP01000018.1 GCA_009693785.1 Rhodospirillaceae bacterium | reverse complement strand
TTGACCACCCATGCTTTCATCGTATCGTCCCCGTTTCTTATATTTTTGCCGCCATGTGCTTTTGTACATCGTCGACATCAATGCCGGAGGGCACCGGCTTGAGCAACAAATAGAACAGCCCGGCACATACCAAGGGCACGCCCACAACCACGCTGAAGGCCATGTCCCAGCCCACCTTGGCCACGGCGTTAGACACCAGCAACGGCCCCAAGGCCGTGCCGAGGTTCACCGCGAGCGAACCGCAGAAGGCCAAGCCCGTGGCGCGCAGGCGCGTGGGGAAAATTTCAGCCAGGTAAGCGAATTTGACGGCCGCCGTGCCATAGAAAAACATGCTCATGACGGCAAAAGCCGTGATGGTGGCAGCATACGTTTCGGTGCCCCACACCAAGAACAAAAAGGCCGCAGCGCCAAGCAGTGTCCACACAACGACGGTGGTGCGCCTGGTGAGTACAAACTCGCCCACATAAGCGGCGAGGATATAACCGAATACCCCCACGCCATTACCGATACCCACGAGAATGGCCGAGGAACTCAGTTGCAGCCCGCGCGATTCGACGAAATAGGTGGGAAAGAAAATCGCCGAGCCGCCATAGGCCACGACGAAGAGGAACTGCGCCGTGAACAAGGTGATGGAGCGAACGCGCATTTCGGGCGTGAACAGTTCGCCGATGGAGGTAAACACGCTGCGGTTTTGGGTCGTGTCCTTCACAGACGTAAAGCGCGCAGATTCGCCCAGCATTGTGCGAACCACCAGCACATAGGGCAACGACAACAGCGCCACCAGAAACAAGGGTCGCCAGCCATAGGTGCTGAGAAACGGAGCGGCGAACATGGCCGCGGCAAACCAGCCCAGCGGGTAGGCGGTTTGCAACAGCCCCGCCATGATGCCGCGATAGCGCGCAGGCGCTACTTCGGTAACGATGGCGCCGGTAGCCGGGTAGAGCGCCCCGCCCGAGAAAATCGCCCCGGCCCGCAGTACTGTGAGCATGATCGCGCCCGTCACCAGCGAATGCGCCGCCACAAACAGCGAGGCTGCCGCCAGCGAGACTTGCATCATGGTCTTGCGCCCAAAGCGGTCGGTGAGATGGCCAAACCACACTTGCAAAACCCCGCCCAGCGCGTATGACACGCCAACGACCAAGCCCATGTCTTGCAACGTCAGGTCCAGGTCTTTGCGCAGCGAGGGCACGGTATAGGCGAACAGCGCCAAGTCGAGCTGGCTAAAGCCGTAGGCGATCAGGCACACGCTGAAAGCCTTCATCGGAGTGCCGCGAATTTCAGACCACATGGACATGACTGCTTTATCGCAGGGCCAAGAAAGTCTGTCGAATCGATTTGGCTTGGTGGCGCGCCGAATAAGATCGGACCTCACCCCTAGGAGATGGTCGATGAAAACGTCATCCTAGCCGCCGCGTTATGTGGGCTGCTGGCCAGTCCGGCAACTGCGCTGGAATTTTCCACCGTCAACGGCCACGGCGGTGTGCCCCTGGTTGTCGTGCAGACGGGCAATCAGCCAGCCCGTCTGGGTTAACACATTTATGGTTTCGCCCTAGAAATCGTAGCTCGCTTTCAGGCCGACCACCCGTTTCACCGGCGCTACGATGCGGATGGCGTTCTGGGTGACGTTCTGCCCGATGACGTCCATCGAGACGCCCGCTTCGGAGATTTCCCGGTTGTTGAGGGCATTGTTGACGTAGGCCTCGATGCGAAGCAACTCCGTCTCTACGCCGGCGCGGAGATTGAGGCGAATCACCGGTGCCGTCTTCGCGATGTTATGGGTGTCGAGGAACATGCCGTCGCGGTAGGTCACGTCGCCGCGCGTGAACCAATTCCAGTCGCCGAAGAGTGCATCGGTATACTGGGCCGACGCGCTGTACGTCCATTTCGGCGCACCGGGGAGCCTGTATCCGTTGGCATTGGTCGAGCCGTACACTCTCGGGCCGTTGCTGAAATCCGCAAAGTTCCGGATGATGTTGTCCATATAAGCCACTGAGCCCGCCAGCAGCAGGTTCTCCGTCGCGGCGAACCGCGCTTCGGCTTCGACACCGCTGAGCTTGACCCGCCCGGTATTCAATATGACGCCGCTGGAGGCAAACCCGCCGCCCGGCAGGGTCACGAAGATGCTTTGGTTGACCTGGCCGTTGACCCACTTGTCCCAGTAGGCATCGACGATCGTCTGTAGGCGGCCGTTTAGCCAGGTGGCCTTGATGCCGACCTCGTAGTTATCGAGTTGCTCCTCATCGTAGGCCAACTTTGCGCCGGCTGAGGCCAACTGCGCCACGACCGAGGGGATGTTGGCGATCAGCGCCGTGTTGAACCCGCCCGGCCGGTAACCGCGCGAGAACAGCGCATAGACGAGAGAATTGTCCGCGAACTTGTAGTCTATCGATACGCGCGGCGAGAAGCTTGTGTAGGTGAATTTGCTATTCGGCGCCGGAATTGGGAAAAGCCCCTGCGAATTGATCTCGTCCCACTGATAGCGCCCTTCGGCGGTCAGGGTTATGTCTTCGGCGACGTCGTAGTACACGGCACCGAAGACCGCAGGTGTCTTGCTGAGAGCCTTGACCGAGTTGTTCTGGACCGATCCCTGGACGCCATAGCCGTTGAGGGCGCTGCGGGGATTGTGGATCCGCAGATAATTGGCGCCGAGTGTGCCGCGCAGGGCCCGGTCGGGCGGCGTCGTCACCCGGACTTCCTGGCTGAAGTCATAGACGATGCTCTGGCTCAACGCCCGGTGCATCGTGTATTGCGGCAGAAGGGGCGTCGCGGTCGCAGAGATATAGAACCTGTTCGGCAACTGGGACGCGTCGCGGAAATTGAAATCGGAGATAGTGGCGGTCTTGGTCTTGTCCCAGGCGGTGACCGAGTTTAAGGACCATCCCGACGACATTTCGTAGTCGATGTTGAGATGGGCGTTTTGCACGACCTGCTTAAAGCCGAAATGCTTGAGCCAGCGGGTGTCGAACGGCATGGGATAGGAAGCGAGCGCGCCCCCCAACTGCCCGATCGGCAATGGCGGGTTGTCGAAGAGGCGATAGATCGCGAGCCCATCCAATGCATTGTGAACCGAGAAGAACACCGGGTTTTTACTCACCAGCGTCCGCGCGTTGGGCAACTCACCGCACCACCAGGGGCCGCCGGTGCCGCCGACCTCGCAGTTGAGCTCGCCTCCCCTCAGCGGGCTGTCGATGATGGCGGGATTGCCAGTGGGAACGAACACCCGCGCCACCATCACGCCCTCCGCCGGCGCGCCGTCGTTGTTCATCGACCAGGTGTAGAGTCCCGAGACCTTCAGCTCGTCGGTGGGCCGGGCCATGACATACACATTGACGGAATTGGTGTGCTGCCACCCCAGCCGATCGCTTTTCAACGGATTCTCATATTGGCCGTCGGTGGAGAAGTGCCGTCCACTGATGCGGTATGAGAATATGTTATTGATCGGGCCTTCGATGGTGGCACGCGTATCAATGCCGTTGTAGCTGCTGATGTCGCCGGCGACGGATCCGCCGAATGCGTCAGCCGGCTCCTTGGAAACGTAATTGACTGCGCCGCTGTAGGTGGAGCGGCCGAAGTAGATGCTCTGCGGGCCCTTTAGAACCTCGACGCGGGCAACGTCGGTGATGTCAGGTGTCGACCCGCCGGCATAAGGCGCGCCGTCGATGAAGGTGAGACCCGTCGCCACCGAGAGGCCGCGAAAGATGAGGTTCGCGCCGCTGCGACCGACCGGCCCGCCGATCCGCCCGGTATTCATGCCGGGGGTGGAGATCAGGCCCGGCGTGAACTTCACCAGCTCGTTCAGGGTCGTGACGCCGGTGTTCTGGATATCCGATGCGCTCATGGCGCTGATGGCCAGAGGCACCTGCATCAGGTTTTCCTCGATCCTGCGCGCCGTGACGACAATTTCCTCGAGGGTGAACTGTTGTGATTGCTGCTGTTGCGCTAAGGCTGTGCCTTCCGGCGTAGTAGAGGCAAGCAATGCCAATGAGCAACCGGAAGCGGTGCGAAGCAGTGTCTGCTTAAGCATGAGTATCTCCCCCTGTCTTGGTTGGCTAGACGGGCAGCCGCCGGTAGGGCCGCGCGTTCATGCCGGGCTAGGTTTCATCTCGATTTCGTGGTCAGAGAACTTTCTCACTCCCATCGTTGTGAGATACGGCGTTCTCCCTCGCAAGGCTGCCACCCGATTACGCTCCTTTACGACGATTTGTCTCATCAAATCGTCACATAGCGTATATACCGAAGCTAAATGCCGTTGGTGTCAACCGGGTCACCGACGCTTCGCTAAATTATGCAGGCCTTTTTAATTTTAACCCGCATTTCCCAGACGCATCCAATAGTTTGATTCTTATAGCAGAATCAGCGTCAACACTCATCAATTAGTGGAGCCGTCAGGGAAATGCGGGTTAAGATGGTCTATCGCTGCGAGATTTCCGATGTGATGGTGGGATGCAGGCTCGCAGTCAAGGGCGTGTAAACGACCATCATATTGATCGTGGCCGTGGCGGCTGCGGGCCATAAATGCCGACTCGTCGCGCTTTTGTGTAGATTGTGTTTCCCTGTCGGAACCGTCGATAAACAAACCGGCTCCGGGCGCGACAGGCAGTGCGCGAAGTTGAGATTGGGCCGCCGCGGTGGGCGCCGGCGTATCCACAGCCAAACTCTCAAGGCCGCAAGCCCGCCGCGGCGAAGACGAGCGCAACACCAAAATTTCTATAAAAAATCCCTGCTTCATATTATCTCCCCGCACAAAAGCAAAAGACGTGGCAAGGACTGCGAATTCAACATGAACCTATTTGTGTCTACCGTTCATCAACTTGCTGTCGTGTCATCATTTAATTCCGAGCAATATAAGAGTCGGATCGAATTGCGATATTTTGATCGCGACTACAATGCGACGTCTTTATGTGAGAAAGACAATGCACATGTGGCGTTTAGCGATTGCACTCAGTGTTGGTATGGCGGTACCGGCTTTGGCTACGCCGCTGGAATTTTCCACCGTCAACGGCCACGGCGGTGTGCCCCTGGTTGTCGTGCAGACGGGCAACAAGCAGGGCCCGGCCATTCTGTTCATCCACGGTTATTCGCAAAGCTATCTCTCGTGGGAGAAACAATTGAACGATGCGGGCCTGCAGAAAGACTTTCATCTGATTGCGTTTGACCTGCGCGGCCATAGCGCCTCGGCCAAGCCAACTGAGGCGGCTGATTATGGATCTGAGGCCTGGGGCGGGGATGTCGATGCCGTGATCAAGGCCACGGGTGATCGCAAACCAGTGTTAGTGCCGTGGTCTTACGGCGGGCCGGTGGCGATGTCGTATGTGCGCCATCATGGCGTGGGTGGAATTTCAGGTATCGATTTTGTCGCGGCCGGAACTTCGCTCGGTGGAGCTAATCCGCCACCGGATATGAGCACGCCCGAAGCGAAGGAGCGCATGGGCTGCTTCATGGCCATGACCAGCGCCGATATCATGGCGAATTTGGCTGCAACCAAGTGGTTCGTGGGCTCGCTGACCGCCAAGCCATTGCCGAGCAGTGAAACAGAACAGATTCTGATCTACAACATGCTCACGCCGGGTTATGTGCGCGCTGCGATGTTCAAGTTCCAATCCGACAACAAAGATCTGCAAGGTAAGATCACCGTGCCGGTGTTGATCACTCACGGCGAGAAAGATGGTGTGGTACCCTACCAAATCAGCGTTGATAATAAAAAATATCTTCCAGGCTCGGCCTTGTCGACTTATGAGGGCATCGGCCATGCGCCGTTCTTGGAAGCGTCGGCCAGGTTCAACGCCGAACTGGCGGCCTTTGTGAGCAGCGCAGGCAAAAAAATATACCGCTGCGGTATAGTGCAGTGCAGCATGTTGGAATTTTTGTGTCGCCTGTTTTTTACCCTGTTATATCAGGCGGAACAGGCTGCTGCGCTGCAACATCACCCTGCCAAGGCGGGGAAGCTGCCGCGAATGCCCTCGACGATATTGCTGACGGCCACCGCCGAGAGGATGATCCCGAACACACGGGTGATAACGTTGACGCCCGTCACACCCAAAATTTTCATGATGTGAGTCGAAGCCAACAACCCGCAAAACAGCATGATCAGCACGCCGATCATCACGCCCGCCGAGATCGCCTGCGAGACAACATCGCCGGTATGCTGACTATGCAACAAGATGACCGAGGTGATCGACCCCGGCCCCGCGATCAAGGGAATGGCTAAGGGAAACACCGTGATGTCGGGCCGGTGCGTGGCCTCTTCTTCTTCCTTGGGCGTGGTTGAACGCAAGCCTGAGCTTTTCACCACAACCATGTCGACCGCGAGCAGCAACAGCAACAATCCGCCAGCGATACGAAACGCGGGCAAGCTAATGCCAAGGTATTTCAAGATCGGCTGGCCGAGCAGCGTGAAGACCAGCAAAATACAAGTGGCGATGATCACCGCCCGCACGGCAGTCCGGCGGCGCTGGAGTGCGTCCATACCAGGGGTGAGCGACACAAACAGCGGCACCACCCCGACAGGGTCGATGATCACAAAAAAAGTGGCAAAGGCGGTGAGCGCGACGTCGAGCATGGCCCGAGATTAGACTATTGGCCCCCAGGCCGAAACTACGCTGATAGCGTAGCCCGTCGTTTATTTTTTGGCCGTCGGTTTTTCAGACTTGACCAGCGAGGTCAGCTGACACGGCTGGCCATCAACCAAAATCGTGCTGAATTTACTGAATTCGCCGTTGGCTTCGTTTCTGAACCCGATCGCTTGCGCGAAGATCAAGCCCTGGCAGGTCGACATCAATTTGGCGTAGTACCAGTCGTTGTTACGGCGGCCTTTAATGTACAGCGCTCTGTTGCCATCGGCTCGCCAATCATCAATACCCCCTAACTGAGCGAAGGGGATCTCCACTTCCTGAGGCGTAAAATCTTTTGCGGGTGATTGTTGTTCCTGGGCCATGACTGGCGCGGCCAGAAACGTCAGGGCCAAAGCCAGGTTGAACGATATGCGGGTCATTGCTGCCTCCTGTCGAATCGAGTTCACACCATGCCATCACTTCATGACCATATTGGGGCAAATAGCGGTCAAGAAATGCTAGATCTCGCCCCCCACCCGCAATACATAACGCCCCGTGGTTTGCCGGGTCTCGAATGCGCGGTGGGCCTGGGCCACATCTTCGAGCGGGCCAGCATCACTCACCGCAAACCGCCATGCCCCCGAGGCAAACTTTGACACGATCTTGTCCCGCTCGTCGCCTTTGGTTTTAGCTATGCCGTGATTGACGACAAAACCGCGCACACCGTGTGAGCCAGCTATCAAACGCGAGATATTCACCTCGGGCGCGGGCCCCGCCATGGCACCGATGGCAATGACTTGGCCCAATGGCGCCAGACAGGCGAATTGCTTGGCTGCATCCGCACCCAAGTTGCCATCCATAATGAAGTCAACACCACGGTTGTTCGTGAGCGTCATCACCGCCATGGGCCAGTCTTTGTTCGCGATGTAGTCGATCAGATGATCGGCACCGAATTGCTTGGCCCATTCCACCTTTTTTGAGCCGCCAACAAGGCCGATCACCTTGCAACCTGCTTCCTTAGCGATTTGGGTTAGCATCACGCCGACAGGCCCAGCCGCCGAGTGAACAACAACCCAATCATCGGGCCGCACACGAGCAAGAGTATGCAACATGTGCCAGGCCGTGAACGCCGAGCCCATGCAGAATCCACCCACGAGCCAGTCGAGTTCTGTGGGAATTTCGACCACATCAGCGGCCATCGCCACAGCAAAATCGGCATAGCCACCGTACTTGCCGGACATGGTCACGCGCCTGCCGACTAGCCCTGCGTCAACGCCCTGGCCAACTTTGGCGATGCGTCCGCAATACGAGTAGCCCAACGTGAAGGGCATGGTCGGCACGCCCCACTTCATGGCCCCCGAACGCGCATGGATATCGAGTGGATGCACGGCGGCATAAGCCACTTGAATTTGCACCTGCCCAGCGCCCGGCTCGGGTGTGGGAATGTCGGAGACATTCAGAACCTCAGGACTGCCATTTTTGGTCAGCACAACCGCGCGCATGTGTTTGATGCCTAAATCTCGCCGCCGACTGTGAAGATGGTCCGGCCCATGGTGCGGCGATTTTCGAAATCGTCGTGAGCCTTGGCCACTTGATCAAGTGGGACTGGCGGATTGAGTGGGAACTTCCATTTTCCACTGATAAGTTTCTCGTGAATTTCTTTGAATTCGGCGCCCTTGGTCTTGGGCATGGCGTGATACATGACAAAGCCGCGCACGGCCGCCGAACCCCCAATAAGGCTTGAAATATTCACATCAGGTGCTTGTCCAGCCATGGCGCCGATGTAGATCACTTGGCCCAGCGGTGCGAGACAGAGAAGGTTTTTTGGCGCAGACGCACCGGCGTTGCCGTCAATAATAATGTCAGCGCCCCGGCCACCCGATAGTTCCTTCACTTTCTTCGGCCAGTCGGCGTCGTCTTTTTCGTTGATGACGTGGTCGCAGCCAAAGGATTTTGCGTAAGCGGCTTTGTCGGCTGACCCAACCAGCCCAATCACCATTCCGCCCGCGTCTTTGGCAACTTGCGTCGTCATCGCGCCCACTGCGCCTGCCGCTGAATGCACCACCACGACATCGCCTTTGCTCATCCGCGCCATCGTATGCAGCATATGCCAGGCGGTGAATGTGGAGGTGAAATAGACCGTGCCCAGCTTCCAATCGATGCCATCGGGGATATGGACGAGAGTCTTCGCGGGCGCGATGGCGAACTCAGCGCATCCGCCCCAATTCCCGGCGCTCGCTACGCGCTTACCGATCAGTGATGCATCAACACCAGCACCTACTTTCTCGACACGACCGGAATATTCATAGCCCAAGACAAAGGGCATGGGAGGTACGCTCCATTTAACCCGCCCGGCGCGGCTGTGGGTATCGAGCGGGTTAAGCGTACAATATGCGACCCTGATACGTACCTGGCCTTCGACCGGCTCTGGTACGGCGATATCGGAAATCTTCAGGGTTTCCGGTCCGCCAATGGCGGAAATCACGACCGCGCGCATGCATCTCTCCCGTTCATGTCTTAAAAAGACTTGGTGACGATGGATAGGGGATGGGGCATGCGGGGTCAACGGCGCACGTTCCCGTTGGCCAAGCCGCGAAGCCACGATTAACCTGTCAAAGGATTTGCGGTTCTCTACGCGTAACGATAGTAAAGAATATGTCCGATTCCGATAACCCAGCTAGCGCAGCTAACTCCGTGCCCGAGGAATGGCGCGCAAAGGTCGCTGGCACGTTGATCAATCCCGACACCTTGCTCGCCACCGATTACATGAACCATTTTAACGAGGCGGTCATGTTGATCGAGATGCTGCCGGACATGCCAGACATGCTGCCCGATTGCGCGGGTTGGCAAACCAAGACTTACCCCGAGCATTTTTTAGGTTCAGGCCTTGCCTATGGGCCTTTGGCTGCAGATGCCTACAAGCAAATTCCCACGACAATCAAAGCCCCATTCGAACTGACCGTGGCGCAACTCAATGCCGCCATTGGCCTGACAATTAAGCGCGCGGCCGCAGCCATTGCCATTGAAGCCATGGACGAAATGCGCCGCTCGATCGGCGCGGCGTGAGTGTGATGCGCAGATTGTCTGAAACACTGGCTGGCATCATCAACGGCTCGAAGCAAACCATGGACCAGGAAGAAATCGACGACATGTTGGGCGCAGCCAACGATAGCATCGCCCCCACGAATGCAAACGCGGGCGGTGGACAGGCCGATATCGACAAGTTGTTTGGCTAATCCGCCTAAAGCTTCAGCGCGCCGGGGTTCACCACGCGCGCCGGGTCAACCACGCTTTTCATCTTTTGCAACAAGGCCCAAGCCTCGGGCTTGAGCGCCTTGTCGAAATGATAAAATTTACCAAGCTGCATGCTCACCGCGCCTTCTTGCACGAACAACGAGGCCAGATCGTCACGCATTTGCAGTACTGCGGCGCGCGCGGCTTCATCGGCGGCATGAACCGGCAGGCGCGCCAAGTGTTCGGGCCGCATGACCGTGTCATACATTTTCAACCGTGCATCAGGCCAGAAAAAGACTGGTTCGATCAGGAACCCGTAGTTGCCCACGGTCACCAGCAAAAACCCAGTGCGGATATTGTGCTTGGCTTTCACGGCTTCATAGCGCGCGTATAAGCCCTGCACCTTGGCGATAATGTCCGCAGCCTGGCTGTGTGGCACGATGCAATGCACCGGCACCCAGCGTTCGCCTTTGGGGCCAAGAATGGAATCTGGGGGCACGAACGGGTCGGCGTGAACAATGCGGGTGATGGAAGCTGGCATGGGCTTACCCCCAGCCGCTTTGCAAATACCGCGTGCTTTTTTGAATAACGCCGCTACTCCCTCGGCCGTTTTGTCCTCAATAGCCACATGCATGCCGTAGGGCACGTCCTTCAAATAACCCCGCCCCGCCAGCGCGACCTTTAACCCATCAATCAGCCCGCCGTTGTCGATCACCTTGAACAGCGTGGCAAAATCTTCCTTCAAGCTGCGCGTGGCTTCCACGGCGCGCGCACTTTGTTGGCCAGCATCAAACCCCATGGCTTCGGCGGCAATGCCCTCGCGCGACAAGCCCGATAACGCGCCCGCCATATCGGCGGCGCTGGCAAACGCATAAGCCAAGTGTTTGCGATGCTCGGTGCGGCGGATCAGGCGCAGTGTGGCCACGGCCTTCATACCCATGGCCCCAGCGTCAGCCAGAAACAGCCCCATCATGTCGGGGCCATAGTGCTTCATGAAGGGCTTGCCGTTTTGAATGGCGTGCCCGCCCAAGGGCTGCACCGTGCCATCGGCCAGCACCACCGTCAGCCCAATGCATTGCTCCACCGCCGAGCCATATAACCCCGAGCCAAAGAACACCGAGTTTTGCGATAACGCTCCGCCAACGACCGAGCGCAGGCCCGAGAGCGGGCCCCAATAAGGCGTGCGGAGATTTTTGGCCTTCAGGGCTGTGTTCAACTCTGCCCACGTACAGCCGCATTCAACGGTGACATACATATCGGCTTCGTTGATTTCGATGATCTTAGTCAAACGCCGCATGTCGACCGTCACCGAGGCCGAGCGCGTGTGCAAATAACCGTCGGTGTAACTCATGCCGCCGCCACGCGGCACCAGCGCGACACCCGCGCGGTTGCACACGGCGGCAACGCGGCTGAGTTCATCAATCGTGCCCGGCGCCACGGCGGCCAGCGGCGTCTCTAAACTGCGATATGTGTCTTCGGCGTAGAACAAGCGATCATCGTCCGACGCGCGACATTGCTCAGCCCCAACGATTTGACGCAGTTGATCGATCAGGCCCTGGTGAGGCCCCAACGGGGCGGGAATTTTCGGAGCACCGGCGGGCGCTGGGGTGGATATGAAAGAGCGGTTATCGTCGGGCATGACATCAACTTAAAAAGATGGGTGTTGGGTATGTTGTACAGATAAAGCTCAGTACGCCAAAAACATAGGCCGTGTTATGCTGCCTTACGGCGACTAAGAGTAGTCTTTCGAGCAGAATTTCTTTTCGCAACGGTCCGAGCGCGCCAGCGATTCCCCTGACGGGCAGCCCCCGCAATGGCTGCACCGCAAGGCGCAACCCCATCGCGTTCAAAATAGCGTTGAGAGTGTGAACTCAGGGTTACCAGCCTTTGAAAGCATTCTATAGATGGTGGTCGGGTTAAGCTTCGCGTCGTTCGCAACCATATTCAAACCGCCGAATGCTTTGGTCATATACTTGAGCATGATAAGCAGCTCGTCTTGCGCGCCATCGCGTAGAATATCATTCAACAAATCAAGCGCGAACTGAGGGTCTTTTTGAAAACTCTCGATGGTCGCGTCTTCGTGAGTGCGTGATTTAGGCACTATGTTCTCCTACGTTTCCACTGCCGTCAGGCGTGGAAATTCCTTAATATGTTCGCTAAAAGCGAAAGATGGTCAACGCCCGCAACGCCCAATTTTCACTGAATCAACTTCGTCAGCCCGGTCGCCAGGCCCGGCCATAGCACCAACAGCCCAATCACGATCACGTTGCACCAAATGTAGGGCACCGCGGCCTTGACCACATCGGTCATGGTCGTGCCCGCCGTGGACGGTGAGGCTTGCGCTACGCCGAGCATCAGGAACAACAGCAGGCCAAAGGGCGGTGTGATGAGGCTGAGTTCCATGGTAATCATGGTTACCACGCCAAACCAAACAGCATCGAAGCCCAGCGCCTTCATCACCGGAAAAATAAAGGGAACAGTGATGAGCAGGATGGAGATTTGATCGAGGAACATGCCAAGCCCGATCAACAGCGCGACGACCACGGCAAATTTCATCAAGGCGCTGGCCTGCCAGCCCACAGCGGCTTGCACCACCACGCTACTGGCACCCGAAAACGCCAAGAGCTGACTAAAGGCCGCCGAGGCAAAGATAATCACGAACAGCATGCCCGTGACCGCGATGGCCGAGTTAAGCGCTTTAATAAGCGCCGCCCACGTCAAACAGCGAAATAGCGCAGCCAGTAATACAACTGAGGCCGCGCCCAGGGCGGCACTTTCCGACGGCGTCGCCAAGCCAAGTATGATGAGGCCGACAACGCAAAACACGACCAAGCCCATGGGCAACACATTTATTACAAGAGCCTTGAGGCGTGTGGGCCAAGGCGGCAAGACAATGTCGTAAATGGGTGCTGCGCTGGGGTCGCGTTTGATTTGCAGCCAAACCGTGAATGTATAGAGCGCTGCGAGCGCGATGCCGGGGCCAATACCCGCAATCAGAAGCGCGCCGATATCGACTTTGGCCAATGAGCCCAATAACACCGCCAAGGCCGACGGCGGAATGATAATGGCTAGCCCGCCAACGCCCATGATGGGCCCAAGGATGAGGCGTTGGGCGTAGCCGCGCCGCTGCATCTCGGGAGCTAAGATCGATCCCAACATGGCCGCATTGGCGACGGAACTCCCCGAGAGCGCGGCAAAGGCCGTGCCGCCCGCCAATGTGAGGTAACTTAAGCGCCCTGGAATGCGCCCGAACAACAGATCGAGCGCATCGAACACCCGGTTAGCGAGCCCTGTGTGAAACAACAGCGCACCCATGAGGATGAACATGGGAATGGCAACAAGAATGAAACTGGTGATGAGGTTGGTGGAGTTATCGACCAGCTGCATCAACCCGTCGAGCATGTTGCCCTTGGCGCCCATCACGACCACCGCGCCCACAAGATTGGCACCCAGAAACGCAAAGGCCACGGGCAAGCCCGCTAACATGAGTAAGAGTACCAGCGTGAAGACCAGCACGCCGATCGCAACGGGGTCTGTGAGCATAGCGATCATCACAGCCGCTCCACACTATCGGCAGCGCCCCAGAACTCTTCACCGTTCCATGCAAAGCGCGTGAACTCGGTGCCTGAAAAAAAGAATCCAACTACAAGAGGTAAAAATAAAAGCCAGCGCGGCACATCGATCGACCGTGGTTCGATATCGCCCAGCATCACGGATTCGACCAGCAACGCGCCAGCCACACTTGTCATGACGAAACAAATCAACGCGCAGAGCAGCGCAATCAGCCGGCCCACTTTTTTGCGGCGTGCCGGACTAAGGCGGTCGAGCACCACGCGTACCGAGACATGCCCCTTATCGCGCGTCAGGCGCGGTGCTGCAGCCATCGTGAAATACAAGAGGGCGTATTCGGTGAGCGCCACAGTTGCCGAGGGCGGCACAAAGCCTAGATTGCGCGCCATGACGTCAGCCACGATCACCACCACCATGGCTGCCAGGGTCAACGCAGCAAAGGCGGCAAGACCATCAATGATCAGATGATAAGCGCGGGCCATGCCGTTCCCTTTGGGGTTGTTGCGCACTGACTTTACATTTGTGTCACTGCCCTGGCGCTGTGTGAAGAGGTGTTGCGGTACGGCGGCTTTTAGAGTGAGATGGCTTACGCTTACGCCCGCTCGTCACCAAGAAGCCCGACAATGAAAACCACCCTTGCAGCCGCTTTTCGTGCGATCGTCTTCGGAGTCTGCGCATTCCTTTTTATTGCCCTTTTGCGCATTAAGATCTTTTCGTCTTGGGACGTGGCGGGCTTTATCTTGGGCGCGACGGTGCTGTGGTATTTATTCGAAACCGTGGTGGTGAAGGCGTTAGGGCAAAAGAAAAGCCGCAAAAGCGGCCTTAACCACTCCTCATTATTCACCCTTCTTGCGGCCCGACTGAATCAAGTTCACCAAAATGCCGTCGCGATCGCGAAACAACATTTCTAACGGCTGAACCGCCATTTGGTCGCTCGGGAACAGCACTATAGGTTCGGAGATGATGGTGTAACCGGCCGCTTTGAGCTTGGCCGTGATGCCCATGATGTCGCTGGTGTTGAATACGACCGCCGCATCACCGGTGATTGACTTCGTTGCGGCCGGTGGTGGCGGGATTGCACCACGGTCATCGCCCACCAACTGAAATAAGCCAACATTGCCGTAAACAACATCTCCGGCTTGGAGAATTTTAACTTTTATCTTCAGCCCCTTGGTGCCGAGAACTTGGTTGAAGCGCGTATCATCGAATTCACGGTCGGTGCGCACCCTCAAACCCAGAATGTCGCGGTAGAGTTTGAGCGACTCGTCTTGGTCGCGCACAAAAATCGTCGCCCGGGCCATGGGCGATAAGATGAACCCTGGCGGCACAGGATTGCCGGGCGGGGTTTGCGCGGATGCGGGCATGGCGGCTCCAATCAAGGTAACAATGAAAGCAAGGATCATCGATACACGCATGGCTTGGCCTCCTGTTTTATCACGCGGGCTTAACAGCAGGGGGCGGATACCCCGTCGTCAGCCACGTGAACATTTTGAGCTTAGCAGGGCCGCTCTGAATATCAGCATAAAATGGGGTAACGACCAACACGGCGGCATTGCACAACGCAAGTTCATGCCTCGCCCAGCGGACACGTTTGCCTTAGACAGGACTTGGGGCGCCCAAGGCGTCCGCATAACCTGCGCTTTGTAGGCGGTATCGGCGCAACAACTCAGGGTCTGCGTTGATCACCCGCATTGCGGCAGCGCTGCGCGCGATCAGATCGGCGTCGAGGCTGTCCATTTCTTCGCCACGCACGTGATTATCGGCCAGCACTTTATCGATGGCGGGTTTAACCCCGCTCTCGTAGGCCCGCAGCCGCCGGGTGACGATATCCGAATCAGCCATCTCACCGACATCGGGCAAAAGATTGACCAGCTTCGAGACACAGCGGATCGACACATTCATGCCCTGCCCCCGCGCTGGATGCATGGCATGGCACGCATCGCCGACCAGTACCGTGTTGCCGTGCACCCATTTATTAGTGTTCAACAGCTTGACTGGGTAGAACCCGCCCACTTCTGCATCGATATTCTCTAACTGGGGGGCGCGCGCCACGATGGCGGACTTACGCATTTTTGGAGTGGCGGTTTTCCAAAACGCGATATCGGATTTGTGGATTGGCAGACCGATCTTCCATTCACCAAAGGCACGCGGAATACGCGAGATTGTGCCATTCGCGCTCATGAATGTTGTCACCCGGTTGAGCGGGTCGAGTTCCGGACGCGGCCCGAATAATACCACTAAGGGGTTTTCATAGTCGTGAGTGCTGGTTTCGAACCCCAAGACCTCCCTCACGCGCGACCCACGCCCATCAGCGCCCACCACCATGCGCGGTTTGATAACGACGCTCTGCCCTGGCACAAAACCATCCGGAGCGGTCTGATCTTCGGGCAGTTTGAGAGTGAGGCTGCGGATACCCTCAGGCCCGATGTCGAAGTCGCGGGCCCGCGCCGGGCGGAATAAAGTGTATCGTGAGTTCTCGGCGGCAAGTTTAAGGAAGGTTTGGCTGATCAATTCGTGATGGAGATAAAGGTAGTAAGGGTGCGGAATGGGCAAGCCCGCATAGGGTACATCTAAAAGTAATTCGTTCTTATCGGTGAAGTACTGGGCGCCGTGGCGCTTTTCCCCACCGGCCGCCCAAAATGCCTGCAAGGCGCCCCACTGTTCGAGCAGTTCGACGACGACACACTGCAGGTGATCGCCCCGCGCGGTGTCGAGCGGACGGTCGGAAAATTCTACCTGAACAATCGAATATCCCCGGTCACGCAAAGCACACGCCATCGCCGGGCCGGCGATGCCAGCCCCGACGATCAGGATATCGCAGGGAAGAGTCTCGGTTCTATGAGCCGTCACGGCCGCCATTACAAACAAACATCAAGGCGGCGAACACTAGTGGGATGGATTGCAGACGCAAGGGGGGTGTCAGCGGCGTTCGTATCGGCCAGATTTCTCGGTCAAGTGGATGCGGTAAATGACCGCCTTGCTGCGCCCAACATCGGCAGGTGTGGCATGGGTATGCCCCGGCGAAGCGGTCACGCTCATCATCATCGGTCGGAACCGGGCCACCAAGGTCTCGATCGCGGCGGCGGCGTCACCGTCTTTCAACTCTTGGTACTCACCCCAAGCAATCACGCTGCGCCAGTTGGCGGGGTTATACATCCGGTCGACCTCGAGGCAGACATACCGGTTAGCCCGCATCATCCACACCTTACGGCCCTCAGCCGAATGGCCAATCACGTTCGCCCCGTCATAGGCATAGGTGATTGGCACAACATAAGTCCGCCCGTTGGCGTGGCATCCCAGCCGGGCAACCGTTTCCGAGTGCAATAGGTCATCAATTTCTTGGGGGCTTAAATCGCCGATCATGGGGTTCTCCGGGTCTGGAAGCGGTACTTGGGGGCCAGGCACCATGCCGGGTCTTAGCCCAAGACACCTTGAGCCAAGTCAAATGGCTTCTCGGCGGGCTTCGAAACCTGGCGTGAACGTGCCATGATCGACAGTCATGCGAGCACTCACGCATAACCGGCTTGAGATCGTGGAAACCTACGCGGACGTGCGTCGGCCCATCGACGCTGACAACCTTGACCAGTTGGTTGCAGATCTGACCACGGCCATGACCATGGCCGGACAACGCCGGTTCGGTCGGTCGGTCGAATTACTACTTCATGTGGAACGGCGCGAAGGCCGGGGCATTGGCCCTGCGGTCCGGGTCAGCGCCATGACGGCGCGCTTAGGGGCATGGCTGCCACTCCGGCAGCGCTTACGCACTGCGGCACAAGATATTGCCGCACGCGGACAAATGTTCGCGCGCGATATGCTGGCCGCCCTAACTAAATTGACCGGCTCGGGGCGCGATGCACTCGTACGCACAGAATTACGGCGCAAAGCCCCGGGGAAACTCATCGACTTATTTGATCGCATCGAACCGGCGCGGATGTTGAAGGTTGAACGGTTCGAGAATCTCGCCGCACACGAGCGCGAATGGCTCAGCGACGAGATCGCCAATCTGCGCCGCGCTGTCCATAGTGAGGCGATCTTTGCCCAATTGATGAAGCGCTTACGTCAGGAAACTCAGGTGCCTTTTCTCCCCGTGCGCATTGCCGATCTGAAAACGTTACAACAGAAGCTGGTTGGCGTTCCGGTCAACGACGCTCACTTGCAGCGGCGACGTCATACGCCCAGGTTTGTTGGCGTTGACCGCGGCAAGCCAATCAAGGTGATTGCCGTTAAAACCGTCTTGGACAGCCGGGGTAGCGTGCGGCCACCCCAGTATTTTTGCGGCTAAACGCACAGCCCAATGGCCACGTAATCTTGATAAAGCGGCCGTGGCCCCTCGACTCGGACAGGACCTCCCATTTCGTGAGGGAAAGCGCTGCCCGCCCGGCTAAAAACCACTAAAGAGCATTTGTGGCAGTAGCCATGAGCCATTTTGGCCGAAAGTTAATTTCTATGGCTATTAATTAAGTAATTTCAATTAGATATGACGAGTTCTGCCAAAAATAGATTAAATCATAAATCGATTAAACCGAACTCATCAATGACTTAATTTCGTTTGATTGCATCATAGGGGGCTCGATAGAGTCTGCCTACTCGTGGGGACGGACCAGCCAAGCCATCAACTTCAGCAACCCAACCAGCACGGTCGGGGCGAAAGAATGGCGGTGATCCAGTCCGGTACAAACTGGTCGTTCGGTACCGGAGCGGGCGGAGATCCCTCCCGATTGGAGCCACACGAGACTGTTGCGATTTTTGGCCGGCGACGCCCGTTGTGGGCTGACGTCACGGCCAGCGGATCAGACGCTAACCGGCCCCAGGCCGGATGCATCGTTAAAACCGTTAAGATCGGAAACGGTCAAGTTTCGATCGGCTCCTAACGACAGGAGGTCGGGCCACGACGGACAGAGACAGAACGAATAATAATGCGAGAAAGCGCCCTGCCCAGAGCAGGGCGCTTTCATTTTTGGCGGGCACGATGACCGTTGTCCCCGCATGCCAATGGGCAGACAATGGGTATTCACTGAGTGGCGAAGCGAGGGAGAATGCCGATGCGCAACGTCCCGATTGCTATCGCCGTGAGGGGTTGCACATTTGCCCTTGGCGGCCTTTACCTCTTACTGGCACCCGGAACGGTGCATGCCGTTGATTTAGTCAACACAACCAAAGCACCAGCGGCCATGACGATCATCATGCCCGAGGGCAAGAAGAACGTGACCGTAACTGCCGGTGGCACTCTGAAAGACGTTTGTGCCTCGTGTACGGTTCAGAACCAAGCCGGCACCAAGCGCGACGTGGCTGGCGGGCAAGTGGTGACAATCGTCGGCTCAATGCTGCTGGTCAGCGGCCAGCCTTAGCCAAAGCGATGAGCTACTCGGCCAAAGTGTAGGCGATCAATTGATCGCTGACAGGCGTATCCACACGTGCGCTGCCACCGGCCGCAATAACCACATACTGCTTGCCCCCAGCGATATACGTCATGGGTGGAGCAAGGCCCGGCACTGGCAGTTTGGCCTGCCACAGCTCGTCGCCCGTCGCTAAATCAAGCGCGCGCAATTTCTCATCCAGCGTCGCGGCAATGAAAATGAGGCCGCCAGCGGTAACGATTGGGCCGCCGACATTGGGCGAACCCCAACCGAAGGAGGCAGGAATTGTGATGCCATATTTTTTCACCTGCCCGAGCGGAATTTTCCACTTGGTCTTGCCTGTATCCATGTCGATCGCCGTGAGCGTTCCCCATGGCGTTGGCGTGCACGGAATGCCTAGCGGTGACATAAAGACTTCGCCTTCGACCCGATAGGGCGTGCCCTTCAGAGGGCGTGTCAAATAATCGACGCTGGGAACTTGATCTTCTTTCGCGCTGTCTTCTTTTTTCACGAACTTCAGGCGCGAGGCTAAATTCTCAGCTTTGATAATCAGCGTATTGCTAGCGGGGTCGAAGGCTGCCCCACCCCAATTGCCGCCACCGAGAGCCGAGGGAAACAATAGCGAGCCCTTTTGGCTGGGTGGTGTGTACATGCCGTCATAACGCATCTTGTCGAATTCGTTCTGACACCAGGCTTTGTCGAGCGGTGTAAGCCCGAACAAATCTTCGCGCTTGATCAACTGGCCTGCGAAGGCGTCGATCCCAACCGGGATGGGCTGGGTTGGCGATGACTTCTCGCCAGGTACATCCGATTGCGGCACCGGGCGTTCCTCAATGGGAAAGATCGGAGTGCCGGTATCGCGATCCTGCACAAACAACCAGCCCATCTTGGACTGAGTAATCGCCACATCGATACGCCGGCCGTCTTTCTTAATGTTCACGAGTAAAGGATGCCCAACCAAGTCGTAGTCGAACAGATCATGGTGCACATGTTGGGTCGACCACACCACCTTGCCGGTTTCCGCCGAAACCGCAACGGTGGCTGTCGCCAACGGAATATCGAACAGCCGTTCGCCGCCATAGTAGTCGGTCGAGGGGCTTGTGGTGGGCAAGAACACCAATCCACGTTCGAGGTCGGCGCTCATGGTTGACCACACATTTGCAGCGCCGGTTTTGTCGCTCTGGTCTGCAGGGATGGGGTTGAACTCCCATTTCATCTCGCCCGTGCGTACATCGAACCCGCGCACTACGCCATCGGCGGCATTCGCCAAACCGTCGTTGGCCGAAGACGACGCCACCACCGTGTCACCGATCACAACCGTGGGCGAACCCATACCGCCTGCATTGCCTTCGCCATGATTGTCGTAGTCAAGATGCGAGGCGTAACCAGGGTGGCTTTTGGCAGCGCCAAAATCAGCGCAGGGCAACCCGGTATCGGCATCGATCGCATAGATATTCGCATTAGCGTCGCCTTTGAAAACTCGCCGCTGACAGACAGCCCCCGCCTCTGGTGTGGCCGCTTCCCAATAAGACACGCCACGGCAGTTGGAGGCGCGTTTGGGTTTATCGAGCAACACCTTGCCGTCAGGATTCTTAGCGGTGGTCGGATCGAACACCCATTTCTCTTGGCCCGTGGCGGGATCAAGCGCGAAGACCCGGTTCATCGGCGTGCAGTAATACAGCATGCCATTAGTTTGAATCGGATTGACCTCAAGCGCAGAGCCACCCGTGGGCGAGCCGTTTTCGGCGAAATCACCCGAGCGGTGAACCCAGGCAACCTTCAGTTTATTGACGTTGCTTTTGTTGATTTGGTCGAGGGCGGAATACTGACTGCCACCCGCATCATTGCCGAAGCGCGGCCAATCGGCCCGGCGCTCTTGCGCTTGAGCAGCACCCACACAACCAATCAACACAAGAAGATATGCAAACCGCATCGTCATGAAATCCTCCACCCTATGCATTTGAGAGTAGCATGAAGCTGGCAGCACAAAAGCGCTTCATCGACCAAGGTTCAGCGTGTGAGCGTTAGCCCGGCACGAGCTTGCCACCCCGGCGCAGTTGCACCCAGGCCGCCAACCCCAGACACAAAGCCGAAGACGCCACCAGCAGAGTGGCGAGCGCATTGATTTTAGGGCTGATACCCAGCCGTACGCTGGAGAATATCGCCATGGGCAGCGTGGTCGATTGCGGCCCCGATGTGAAACTCGCGATGACGAGGTCATCTAACGACAACACGAAAGCCAGCAGCCACCCCGCGCCAATGGCTGGCATGATCAAGGGCAAAGTGACGGCGGTAAAGACTTTGAGCGGCGGCGCGCCTAAATCTGCTGCCGCCTCTTCGCAATCGCGTGACATCCCTTGAAGGCGTGCTTGCACAATGTAGGCCACGTAAGACATTGCCAATGTCGCGTGAGCCACCACGATGGTGCCGATACCGCGCCCCGACGGCCAACCGAACAATTGCTCGGCTGTCACAAACAGCAGCAGCAGCGACAAACCTGTAATCACCTCAGGCAACACGAGGGGAGTGGCTAGCAACCCCAGAAATGTCGTGCGGCCCAGGAACGGCCCATGACGCGCCATCACAAGCCCGGCACAAGTGCCAAGACCCGTGGCAAGGCTCGCGGACAAGGCCGCAACGATCAAACTATTGGCCGCGGCGCCAAGAAACTGCCGGTCAGAGAAAAGCTCGCCGTACCAACGCACTGAAAACCCCGTCCAAACCCCAGCAAGGCGTGAGTCATTGAATGATGTGACGATGACAACGATGGTCGGCACATAAAGGAAAGCTAGGCCAATCACGAGCATGGCGAATGGTATTCTACCCGCCTTCATGAGGCCTCACCGGCCTTGCGCGCCATCAGCACTTGCGCCGTTGCGATGGGCACAACGAGGGCAAGCAAGACAAGCATGGCCACAGCCGCACTGACCGGCCAATCGCGGTTGGTAAAGAATTCATTCCACAGCACTTTGCCGATCATCAAGACATCGGCGCCACCGAGCAGTTCGGGAATGACGAACTCACCCACGGCTGGTACAAACACCAGCAGGCATCCCGCAATCACGCCGGGCACGGCCAAAGGCACGGTGATTCGCCAAAAGGCGAGCGTGGGTGTTGCACCCAAATCCATGGCTGCTTCGATCAACGACGCATCAAGCTTTTCCAAGCGCGCATAGAGCGGCAGCAGCATGTACGGCAAATAACAAAACACCATGCCGATGAAGACGGCAAACTCGGTGTTCAGCAGCTTGAGTGGTTCAGTGACAAGCCCCAGCCAGAGGAGTGTCGAATTAATCAGCCCAGTCGGGCGTAACAATCCGATCCAGGCATAGACGCGGATCAAGAACGACGTCCAGAACGGTAACAAGACAAGAAACAACAGCGGCGTACGCCACCCCAAGGGTGCGCGCGCAATGGCATAAGCCATGGGAAAGCCGATCATCAGCGCAAGCGCTGTCGAAATGGCTGCGATGCGCAGCGAGTTCAGATAGGCGTCGAGATATAAGGAATCGCCCGCCACGAGGCGGTAATTAGCAAGCGTTCCCCGCCACAGATTTTCTCCTGCGTCATCTAAGCCAAGCAACGGCGTATAAGGCGGCACTCCCAAGTGCATCTGAGCAAGGCTGATCTTCACGATTAACACGAGCGGGAGGGCTGCGAACACGATCAGCCATAAGAATGGAAGACCCGTGGTAACCCGGTGAATGGCGGGTGAGGTGGTTGCGCTCATGACGTCAACACCACCACGGCATCGGCGGGCCAGGTAACACTGACACGCGACCCACGAGCCAGCGGCGGTTGCGATCCATTCTGACGCGTGACGCGGATTAACGCACCATGGGGAACGCGAACGAGGTAGGTGGAGACCGTGCCAAGATAAACCACATCTTCAATCGTCGCATCGGCCAAGGCGTTGTCATCGGGTAAGGGGGTGGGATCAAGGCTGATACGCTCTGGCCGCACCGACACGGTTACGGCCTCAGCCACGTGGGGTAATGCAACATTGGTTTTAAGCGCCATGCCTAGCACGGGGCATTCAACACGGCGGCCATCGGGCGCCACGCGGCCATCCCATATATTGGACTCACCGAAAAACGCGGCCACTAAACGAGAGCCGGGTTTGTCGTAAAGTTCACGTGGCGTACCGAGTTGGATAATTTTGCCTTTGTCCATCACAGCCACGCGATCAGCCATGGTCATGGCGTCTTCTTGATCGTGCGTGACAACAACGAAGGATATGCCAAGGCGGCGGCGCAGATTGATTAACTCCAAGCGTGTCCGTTCGCGCAAGGCGCGGTCCAAGGCTGCCATGGGTTCATCGAGCAACAAGGCACGTGGGCGTTTGGCGATACAGCGGGCCAGCGCGACGCGCTGTTGCTGCCCACCTGAAAGTTGCTCGGGCCGCCGCGCGCCTAAACCCTCCATCTCAACCAAGGCAAGGGCCTCACCAATGCGTGCGGATAATTCAGCGCCGTGCAGCCCGTCCTGTTTCAGGCCGAACGCCACGTTGTCGCGCACGCTCATGTGCGGAAACAACGCATAGGACTGGAACATGAGATTAACCGGCCGCACATGTGGCGGCGATGAAGTCATATCTTGTCCGGCGATTAGAATTTGCCCGGCGTCGGCGCGCTCAAGCCCGGCAATGAGCCTGAGCAATGTGGTTTTGCCGCAGCCCGAAGCCCCCAACAGCGCTAGAAACTCATTGCCCTGCACGCCGAGCGATACGCCATCGACGGCCTTCACGCCGCCGAAAGCCTTGCGCACGTCGATGAGGTCGATCACGGCGCTGGAGAGGCTCATAAACAGGATTTCTCAGGAGCCGGTTTTGACACGCGTCCACAACCGGGTCCGCAGCCGTTCAATCTCGGGCGTCGGGATGGTCTCGGTCAAAAGTTTTGCCGTGACCTCTGGGCTTGGATAGACCGCCGGATCATCGAGTAATTCCTTACTCATGAACGGCGCGGCCTTAAGATTTGGGTTGGCGTAATAGACGTGATTGGAGATGGCCGCCACGACCTCGGGGCGAAGGATGTAATTCAAGAATGCGTATGCGTTCTCGGCATGGGGTGCGTCCTTGGGGATCGCCAAGAAATCGAACCACATGATCGCCCCTTCCTTGGGAATGCTGTAGGCGATCTCGATGCCATTTCCCGCCTCTTTGGCGCGGTCGGCCGCCTGAAAGATATCGCCCGAATATCCCATGGCGACGCAAACATCGCCATTGGCTAAGGCCGTGATGTACTCCGAGTTATGAAACTTAGTGATCGACGGGCGGATTTTCTTCCAAACCTCTGCCGCGGCTTCATAGTCGGCTGGTGTGGTTGAGTTGGGGTTTTTGCCCAAGTAGCTCAACGTCAGTTCAAAAATGTCGGCGGGTGAATCGAAGGCGTAAATTCCGCATTTGGCCAACTTCGCAGCGTTCGCTGGATCAAGGATCAGCGACCAACTATCAACCGGCGCATCGCTGCCCAATACCTCCTTCACCTTGGCAACGTTGTAACCAAGCCCCGAGGTGCCCCACATGTAAACAATGGCGTGGGCATTGCCAGGATCTTGGGTCGCGGCCCGCGAGACCGTGACCGGGTCTTGCGTGCTGATGTTGGAAAGCTTTGCTTTGTCGAGAGGCCGGACAATGCCCGATTTGATGAGGCGGCCTAACACCGGGCCATTGGGCACCACTACGTCATACCCAGAGCCACCCGCGAGCAGTTTTGCTTCCAGCATTTCGCTGGAATCGAAATTGTCGATATTGACGGTAATGCCGGTTTCTTTGGTGAAGTTGTCGATGGTGTCAGGCGCGAGATAATCCGACCAAATGTAAAGGTTCAATGTCTTGTCTTGAGCAGTGGCAGGCACGGCCAAACAAACCGCCAGACCAAGCACAAAGCGCGAGAACACACCCAACATCGACCGCTCCTGAGAATCACCTGTCTCAGGTGATATTAGGAAGCGCGCGGCGCCGATGCAAACTGCAGGTCTTAGCGGCCTTTTCCGTTGGTCTTCTTGGCCTTGCCATGGGTGGCGCCCCAGGGCGTGCGTTCGGGCGGCGGATTGTCGAGCCGCTCCATGCCGGTTTTCAGGCCCAATTGACGGCGGCCAAAGTTGAGCATGTGCACATCCCAATTGAGCGCCAATTGGTTCTGCATGACGTTGAGGTCACGGTAAAAGCGCTGCACGGGGTTCGTATCATAGATACCAACCGCGCCCATTTGCCTTACCAGACGATGCACCAGGTTATGGCATAGCCGGGCGATGTAAGTGCGCTCGCGGCCCGAATCGATGAATTCATCGACGCCAATGTTTTGGCGCGCCATGCCACGTTCGTGCAGGAACTTGTTGTGCTTGTCGTAAAGGGCGCGGGCCGCTTCCAATTCGCAATAGGATTCAGCCAGGCGCTCTTGCACCGTATGCATTTGCGCGGGGATATTGGCGACCATGGAGCCAACACGAGATTTTGTTGCCTCCCGGTATGCCTCATAAGCACCTTCGGCCGCACCCAGCACAGGGCCTAACAGCCAACTCGAAAAATACGACGCAAACGCAACGTCATACAGATAGCCATTCGGGTTCACTGCGGCACCCGGCGGGTTGCCCTGAAAGTTGGGTGACGTATCGACAATCCAGCGGTCAGGGATAAAGAGGTTTTTATAACTCAGGTCTTTCGAGCCCGTGCCCTTCATCCCGGCCACATGCCAGGTATCGACAATCTCGACCTGCTTGGCAGGCACAATGGTCCGCACATTGCGTCCGGTCTTTTTGCCCGCACCGTCCAACACTTCGCCATTGACCATGATCCAGTCGGCATGATCGCAGCCCGAAGCAAACCGCCATATGCCGTTGGCGCGAACGCCACCTTTGGCCTTCACAATTGTGCCCGTGGTTTGGGCTGAAGCGGTGACGAAAAGCTGATTGGGCCCGTCGGCGAAGACTTCGTCTTGCAGTTCTTTCGGAAACCGCCCGCAGATACCCGCATGGCCGCCTACCACTGCAACGATCCAGGCCGTTGAGGCGCAGCCACGTGCAACGATGCGTGCAGCCTCTGGCAAGGCTGGCCAGTCCATCTCAAGCCCGCCGTAGCGCGCAGGGGTGATAATACGCAGCAGCCCAGCCTGGTACAAATCGCGCATGGTCTCTTTGGGCAGCTTGCGCGCCTCTTCAGTCTTGGCCGCGCGCTTGGCCAACTCAGGCACCAGGGCTTGCGCATTCGCCATGAGTTGATCGTAGGTCAGCTTGGCCGCAGACCCACGCGCATCGGCCTTGGGCATGGCCTTCGGCGGCGGCACCTGAGCCTTCGTGCTTTTGCGGGAAGATGTGGTTTGGGCTGCGCCCATGAAATCCTCTTAACTCGACACGGCCTAGCGCTTAGATTTTTTCTTGGCCGATGGCAGATGGCCCGACTTGATCAATTCTTCGCGCACCAGATGCATGCTGTCGAGCACCGCCGGAACACCTGCATAGAGCGCCGTATGCATGAGCGCTTCCTTGATTTCATCGGCGCTGCAGCCGTTATTTAAGGCGCCCTTCAGGTGAATGCGTAACTCGCGGGGTCTGTTGAGGGCCGTCAGCAGCGCCATATTGATGAGACTGCGGGTTTTTAAGGGAAGCCCGGGCCTACCCCAGATGTCATTCCAGACCCATTCATGGATCAGTGTGTAGAACTCGCGATTAAAATCATCGAGACCTGCCAGTGAGGCATCGACATAGGCATCGCCTAAAACCCGCCTGCGATTTTGCTGGCCTTTGCGGGCGCGCGCGCTCTCTTTGTCTATCGCTTTTTTTGCCATGACCCAGCTTAGACCCCCTGAACGATGAATGCGTAGGTCTGGTGGTGGGGAATCTCAAAACTGTTCACAGGTTGGGCGCGACTACAGGTGCTGCCACAGCGGGCCGTAAAATCAGGCCAGGGGATGTCACTCGGATAAAAATGGCCGCGATCAACAGCCCAAGATTAGCGATGCCCATGACGACAAACGGCGCATAGGGCGCCCAACTGTCAAAAAGCCGACCCCCAATAGCGGTGGCAAATAATATACCCACCGCGCCCCACAAGCTGAACATGCCCACCACCGCACCACGTTCTTGTGGTTTTGTTTCTTGCCCGACCAGCCCTTGCGAAGTCATCAACGCGCTGACCTGGCCGATGCCCAAGATAATGAATATGGGCATGGCTGGGCCTTCGAGCGGCGAAGTTAGAAACGCCGTGCCAAGGTAGCCGCCGCTGGCCAACCCCATGGCAATGATAATGGCGGTCACGCGATTTACTTTGTCCATGAGCCAGCCCATCACCGGCGCCCAGAGCAACGCCATGGTTTGCGAGGCGACAAAGATGATTGTGCCGCGCTTCAGTGCTTCGCCGGTGTCGAGGCCAGCCGCAGTTCCCGCTTGTACCGACCACAGCGATATGAAAATTCCCACCACCACCAAGTCGCCACGCGACGTGAAGGCGGCGGCATATGACAACGCCACACGCGGGTTGCGCGCAGCGGAAAGCCCGACCCGTATAAGATGCGCGAGCGGCAATCGCTTCTCATGACTTGCGGGAATGCCACCCTTTAAACCGATCTGGAAGATGACCGCCGCGAACACGCAAAACCCAGCCGTGATCAACATCATCCATTGGCCCGCCGCGATGGGGTCCATGCCGCCATCGCGCAAGATCGTGGGCACGCGGCCCATGAGGCCGGTGAGAAACACGATACCAAAGGCGTTCATCACCGATCCAAGGCCGATCATCTTGCCGCGGGAAATTTCCTGGGGGTAATCAGCGCCGATGGTAGCCACCATGCCAGAGCCCGCCGCGGCCCCGATGGCATAGATGATGCGCCCGATGGTGAGATCGAACACCGAGGTGGCGTAGGCATACATTGTAAAGCCCACGGCGATGGCGATGGCGGCGAACACGACAATCGGCCGCCGCCCAATGCGGTCGGCGAGAATGCCAAACGGACTGGCGAGCAGAATGATGATGACCTCGTTCCAAAAGGCGAGGTTGCCCGACACCGTGCCTTGCGTGTCCTTGGCCAACTGCAGGTGTTCTGTGAGGATGTAGCTCTGCGCGACGTTGAGAAAAGCCAGTGTACCGATCACCGCGAAGTTGGCGAACATGTACGTCCAGGCATTGGCGGGGCTAATGCCGCTGGCGAGCCACAGCGGAAATGGCTTGAGCCGCGCGCAACTCGTGTCTGCTTGCATGACGTTCTCGCTCCCCTCGCCGGCGGCAGACACTATAGCGGGCAGAGTCGCGATGTATCGCAAGGCCCGGCCATTCAACCATCATGCGGATGCGGTATAGCGATCCCTGTTCATACAGGAAAAATACAGGCCCGCCTGGTGAACGTATACCGCTGCGGTATTTTTATTCACGCCCGGTATGATGCGCCGCAACACGTTGCAGTTGGCGTTGCAGAAATCGCCGCTCGGGTGCGGAACATGGTTTGCGCAATGCTTCGCGGTAGAAGTGTGCGGCTTTAGCCGTGTTGCCGGCCTGTGCCCACATTGCCGCCATCGCCGAAGCTAGCAAATGATATTCGGCCAACGCCGGTTCGGTGAGGAGCGGTTGTAGCGCGGCCAAACACTGACCCGCGCCCTCGGCCATGCCGATCGCCACCGCACGATTGAGGGCTGTGACGGGCGATGGCTTGAGCACAACAAGCTCATCATAAAAATCGCGGATCGCGGGCCAGTCGGTGGCCGCGGGGCTGCTGGCGGCCGCGTGAACCGAGGCGATTGCCGCTTCGACATGAAACGCGGTCTTCACACCCGACATCGATTTTTCGAAATGGCCAAACGCTTGAGCGGTCATGGCATCGTCCCACCGGGCGCGATCCTGGTCGGCCAGCAACAATAAGTCCCCGCCCTCGCCCACCCGGGCGGGCAATCGCGCGGCTTGAAACAGCATGAGCGCCAATAGCGCATGGACTTGAGTCTGGCCGGTTTTCGGCGAGGCCAGCAACAGCCGTGTGAGCCGAATCGCCTCGGCGCATAAGTCGGCGCGGATGAGATTGTCACCGCCATGGGCACTATAGCCTTCGTTGAAGAGCAGATAGAGAACATCAAGCACGCTGGCTAATCGCTCGGCCAGTTCATCGGTGCGGGGAACATCGAGCGGCAAGCGCTGATCGCGGATTTGCTTTTTCGCCCGCACCAGCCTTTGCGCGATAGTGGCTGGCTCGGACAAAAAAGCGGCGGCGATTTCTTCGACGCTGAGGCCGCCCACCGTCTTCAACGTCAGCGCGAGGCGCGAAGCATGCGGCAAGGCCGGATGACAGCACATGAATATCATGGCCAGCTCATCATCGACGTTATCGTTGGCGAAATCATGAGGAGCCGCCATCAAATCACTGCCCAGCAAGAGTTCGTTGTTTTTTTCGCGCGCGTTGGTTTCGCGGCGCAATGCATCAAGCGCGCGATTGACGGCCACGCGGAACAGCCAGGCTTCGGGTTTGTCGGGCACTCCATGGAAGGACCAGGTTTGAAGCGCGCGCATCAACGCCTCTTGTACGGCTTCCTCGGCTAGCCCGAGGTATTGCGGCCCAAAGCGCCGTGCCAGCGAGGCCACCATTCGGCCCGACGCGCGCCGGAACAGATCGGCGACCAAAGGGCCAACCCTTTGTTCTGGCGTTGCGCGGCGGTGCGAACTCATCACACGAAGTGGTTAAATAACGTCCACGGCGCGCACTTCAAGCGGGCCATAGGCTAAGTGCGGCGAGTCAGCCACCAGCTTCACCGCCTCGTCGTAATCGGCGGCATTGAGAATCCAGTAACCGCCAATCACTTCTTTCGTTTCTGAAAACGGGCCGTCGGTGATGGTGGGCTTGGCTGCTTTTTCCCCGCCCTTGCGTCCCACGACGCGGCCTGTACCGTTTTGCAACTTATTACCGTGATCCAATTTCCCTTGCGCCGCGAGCCCCTTGGTCCAGGCCATATATTTTTCAAGCACGCCCTGCATCTCGGCCGGGCTCATGCCTGCGGTCAAGCTGCCGCGCGCGATGACCATGAATTGTGCCATGTTCGTCTCCTGTTGCTGCCCTATTGAGCCAATGAACCGGGTCAGAGATCAAGCCTCAGAGATCAAGCCCTCTCACCCGGTTTCACAACAGAGACGAACGGGGCGGGCCACAATCGACATTGGCCCATAGAAATATTTATGCCGACGCAATCCCATAGCGCGCGAACAAATCGCGCTTCTTGAAGCCCGCCATCAGGAAGCGGCCCAACAACTTGCCCCCGGTTAGCCAGGCGATGTGCTTGCCTTGGGCGCCTGCGGCCACTGCGGCGAGCATTTGATCCACCAGCCAGGGCGTGGTGGTTTCCACATAATCGCCCATAACATTCAGCGGCCAGAGCGCCTTTTTGCGCCGGGCAGGTGGTAGGGCGTTGACCTCGCGCAGCATGCCCTCGGTGATATTCACGCCAGGGCTCACCATGCACACCTTCACCGGCCCCTCGCCCAGTTCCTTGACCATGCAATCAGTGAAATAGCGCACCGCGCGTTTGGTGGTGCCGTAGCCGATCATGCCGGGTAGCACGCGGCCATCGTGCCCGCCGCCCAGGGTGTTGAACACATGGCCGTGGCCTTGGGTTTGCATGCCGCGCACAGCCACCTGCGAGCCATTCACAGTGCCGATGACATTGGACTCGATCATGGTCTTGATTTCGTCGGGCTTGAGTTGCAGCAGCGTCACGCCGGTGCGCGCGAAGCCCGCGTTATTGATCCATATGTCGACGGTGCCGAATTCAGCCACCGCCTTATCCCACACCGCCTGCACCTGTTTCACGTCGGCCACGTCGCAGGCCAGCCCGATCACGCGGGCCGCGCTATGGGCCCCCTTGCGCAAACTGTCGATGGCCTTGGTCAGATCGGTAGCATCGCGGCCCGTGATGCATACATTGCAGCCGTGCTTCATGAACTGTTGGGCGTAGCCATAGCCAATGCCCCGCGTGGACCCCGTAATGACGACATTTTTCATGGGCGATTCTCCAGATACCAAAGCAGACGGCCTAGTGGAGCGGATTTGACATTCGCTACCCTAGTCGCGGCGGAACTGAGAAGCGAATGTCAAATCCAAAGCTCCACTAAAAACCTATATTTGCAAGTGGTCCTTATGATTCTAACATTCGCAAGATCGTAATCCGAAATGGGATGCGAATGTTAGAATCGGACCACTAGCCGATTATACCTCAATGGATTTGCTTTGCCTGGTCCGACACGCGGCCAAACCCTTTACCCCAATACGGCGATTGAACGTTGGTATGTTAGGCGGCCATACTAGAGCTGGTTTCGAGAGCATGGAGTTTAGCCATGAGTGGCAAAGTGGTGGTTATCACCGGATCGACCCGGGGTATCGGCAATGGGCTTGCGCTGAATTTCGCCCTGCGCGGACACAATGTTGTCGTCTCGGGCCGCGATCAAAAGGCGGCAGACATCGCAGCCAAGGATGCCAGCAAAGTCGCCGCCAGTGGTGCTCGGGCGATTGGGGTGGCCTGCGATGTGGCTGATTACGCCCAAGTGCAAAACTTGTGGAATAAAGCCGTGGCCGAATTCGGCCGGGTCGATATCTGGATCAACAATGCCGGCATGTCGAACTCGCGCTTTATGGTCGGCAAACTGCTGCAAGACGAAGTGGACGCGCTGCCCCGCACTAACCTGACGGGCACCATGAATGGCTGCCAAGTCGCGCTCAAGGGCATGAGTGCGCAAGGCTCGGGCGACATTTACAACTTCGAGGGCTATGGCTCGAACGGCATGAAGCAAAAGGGCATGAGCCTCTATGGCAGCAGCAAGTACGCTATCACCTACTTCACCAAAGCACTGATCGCTGAGACTAAGAATGGGCCCGTACGCGTGAGCTACATCAGCCCCGGCATCGTGACCACCGACATGCTGGTGCGCGACAGAACCAAGGTGCCACCCAAGCAATGGGAATTCACGGTGATGATCTACAACATCCTGGCCGACCGGGTGGAAACCGTAACACCTTGGCTGGTCGACAAGGTACTGGCCAATACGCAGCATGGCGCGCGCATCGCGTGGCTGACGCGCGGCAAAAGCATGTGGCGGTTTTTACGCTCGCGGTTCGTGAAGGAAGATCGCTTCCCCGAACTGAGGCTGCCAAACGCGGCCTGAGAAATAATATGTGGGAAGGCGGCAGACTTGTCGCATATGGTTTGACGGCGCGAGAAATACTCCAACTGTCACCCTGGGGCTTGTCCCCAGGGTCCAGGGTTTAAGGCACCATTATGTGCTGGGACCCCTGGGTTCTGGGAATAAATCCTAGGACGACAAAAGTGGTTTATCTCCAAAATTGATTACGTTTGGTGGGGACAAGGGGACACGACAATCATGTTAACGAAACGCGAAGAGTTCAAACGCGGCTGGACCGTGGTGATGGCATCGACTGTCGGCGCCGGTACGGGCGTTTCGGCGCTGACATTTTACAGCCTTGGTGCATTTGTCGAACCCCTGAACCAAAGCCTTGGCTGGTCGCGCGCGGAAATTACCGCCGCGCCCCTGTTCATGACCCTCGCCGCCCTTCTTATGGGCCCCGTCGCCGGATGGTTGGCCGACAAACATGGCGCCCGGCCCGTGGCCTTGATCAGTCAAGTACTGTTTGTACTGGCGGTGGCAGCGCTGTCATTGACCACCGATCAGGTTTGGACCTTCTATCTTGGCTTTTTCATGCTGGCTTTTGTCGGGGCAGGCACCATGCCCATTACCTGGACGCGGGCCGTCACGGGCTGGTTTTTCTCGGCGCGTGGAATAGCGCTGGGCATCGCGCTGATGGGTACGGGCCTGATGGGGATGGTTGCGCCCAGGCTTGCCACCGCGCTCATCGGTGAGTTTGGTTGGCGCATGGCCTATGTGGGGCTAGCGGCAGTTCCGTTGATCGTGGCGTTGCCATTGTCGTTCTTGTTTTTCCGTGATCCGCCCGAGCAAATGGTGCGCGATGGCGAGCGGGCTCAGGATGTCTGGGGCTTTTCGCTCCGCGAGGCCGTGCGAACCCAGTTGTTCTGGCAAATGGCGGCTGGCTTTTTTATCGCCGCCATGGGTGCTGGCGCTATTTTGGTTCACGCCCTGCCGCTGCTGACTGATCGCGGCTTTGATCGCAACACCGCAGCGTCTGTCGCTGGTTTGCTGGGGTTGTCGGTTATATTTGGTCGTGTCTTTAGCGGCTTTTTACTCGACCGCTTTTTTGGGCCGACCGTCGCGTTCGTGATGTTTATTCTACCCGCCCTCTCTTGCATTTTGTTGCTGGTCGCGGGTGACAACCTTGTTCTGTGCGCCATCGCGATCATGTTGGGCGGGTTAGCGGGCGGCGCGGAATTCGATATCGCGGCTTACTTCGTCGCGCGATATTTCGGACGAAAAAACTACGGCGCGATTTACGGCTTGCTTTACACTATTTTTGTAGTGGGCTCGGCCGTGACACCGCCGATTGCAGGTGCGGTTTATGATAACTTCAAAAGCTATGACCCCGCCCTCCTGACCGGTATTGCAATTTTCGTTATCGCCGCAGTGCTGTCGGGAACCCTGGGGCCCTACCCAAAGGAAACGGATAAGGGGTGAGTTAGAAACCAACCCCGGTTGATTGAGGAGCGCCTGCTTTATTCCTTCTCCCGCGCGCAGCGAAGGGAGAAGGGAAAGATGAGGGGTTTTCTATTTGCGTTCGCGAGAAAGTCGCCGCAGCTGCCGTGCCGGAAATTTCAGACCCCTCACCCTACCCTCTCCCTCCACTTCGTGGGGGAGAGGGTGTGAACGGCGCAACGCCTAATGCATCTCTTCCCCGCCCGACACATTCATTGCCTCGCCAGTGACATAAGCCGCCTCGTCTGACGCTAAGAACACGCAAACCTTGGCGGTGTCATTGGCCAGCCCGACACGGCCCAAGGGAATCTTGGCGGTGCGGAAGGCGATGATTTCTTCGTGTGTTGTCGCCCCAATGGCTTTGCCCCGGAAGGCGTTTTGTTTTGCGCCCAACCCCGTCGTGACATGGTTGGGGCACACGGCGTTTACGGTAATGCCGTGCGGCGCCAATTCCACCGCCGAAGTGCGCGTGAGCCCAATCATGCCGTGTTTGGACGACGAATAGGCAATCAGTTGCGGTGCGGCACTTTTAGCCGCTTGGCTGGCGATATTGATGATGCGCCCGCCCCTACGCCCGGCTTGGGCTTGCTTGATCATCGCAGCCCCTGCGTGCTTGGTAAACAAAAACGGCCCGCGCAAATTCACGTTCAACACCAAGTCCCATTCCTCGATGGAGAATTCCGTCAGCGGCTTCATGATGTAGCCCACGCCCGCGTTATTGACGACGACATCAAGCGAGCCGAATTGTTTCACCGTGTCCGCCACCACGCGTTTGATATCGTCTTCGCTACGCACATCGCACGTCATGGTGGCCACGCTGCCACCAGTGCTTGCGCGAATGCCTGCGGCCACCTCCTCCATTTCGGCCGTGGTACCGATGTTATCGGCCGTGAGGTGCGGGCCCGAGGCCGCGCCAATGTCGGTGAGCACCACCACCGCGCCCTCGGCGGCAAAACCCTGCGCAATAGCCTCGCCCAGGCCCTTCTTGCGCCCTGCGCCCGTGATGACCGCGACCTTGCCCTGCAACCGCTTCATGGCGTTGTCCTTCTTGCCGAACCACATGTGGTTATATCGGGCAGGCGCGCAGCCTCCAAGCGCGGGATGGCCAGTGCAACAGGCAGTTGACCTGGGTTATGAGCCACCGCAAGCTAGGCTCATGAATTCTGAACCCTCGCCCTCTGTCGTGACATTGAGCGCAAATTTATTGCCTGCGTTGCGCGACGCCGCAATTTTGAAGGAACTGCCCGCGCGCGTGGTCAAGCATCTGAAAGCACTCGATGACGAAGAGCCGCTGAAAGGCCGCTTTGGCGCGGTCAGCCGATTTACCCACTGCTTGCAAACCGCAACGCTTGCCCATAAAGGTGGCGAGGACGATGAATATGTGGCCCTCGCCCTGGTGCACGACATTGGCGACATCCTGGGGCCCTATAACCATGGCGAATTCGCCGCCACGCTGATGGCGCCATTTCTGACCGAGGCCAATCATTGGATGGTGGCGCACCACCATTGTTTTCAGGGCTATTACTATTTCCAATACCTGGGCCTTGATAAAAACATGCGCGAGCAGTTTCGCGGCCACCCGCACTTCGAGCGCACCATTAAGTTCTGCGAAGCCTATGACGAAAAAGCCTTCGACCCCAAACTCGACACCATGCCCATTGAGGCCTTTATGCCGGTACTGCGCCGGGTGATGCTGAACCCCAAACGCACGATTTTCATTCCCGGCAGCGCCGTGCCGGGCACGGTATTCTAACCACCGCCCTGCGGGTGGCTATCTTTTCCCACTCCCGCACCCACCAGGCTTGAAATAGAATTTGCCCAACAAACGCAATGCGGGAGGGCGCGATGTTCATCAATTTTTGGTATCCGGCGTGTCTCAGCGACGAACTGACCAATAAGCCTCTGCATTTGAAAATGCTGGGCTGTGAATTGGTTGCGTTCCGCGACAGCAAGGGCCAACCCCATGTGCTGTCGAATACCTGCGTGCATCGTGGCGCGTCATTGGCGCACGGCAAGGTGAAGGGTGATTGCATTGAATGCCCCTATCATGGCTGGCAGTATCAAGGCGCCGATGGTGCCTGCACCAAAATTCCCTCGCTGGGCAAAGACGCCAAGATTCCCGCCCGCGCCAAGATCGACCGCTACCCAACACAAGAAAAGTATGGCCTGGTCTTCGCGTTCTTGGGCGACCTGCCCGAGGCCGAGCGCCCGCCGTTGATGGACATTCCCGAGTGGGGCCAGGAAGGCTGGGCCATCACGCGCATGAACAATCAATGGAAGGCCAATTACCTGCGCAGCCAGGAAAACACGCTGGACCCCGCGCACACCGAATTCGTGCACCCGTCGATGGGGTATCAAGGCGGGCGCGAGGACTACAGCGTGCCGGATTTGAAAGTCATCGAGCGCGACTGGGGCGTGGGCACCATGACCACCTTTGTGTCGCCCGACTTGCCAAGCTCATCCATGAAGGGTGTGAAGGGCGAAGGCGGCATGGAAGCCGGTGCTGGCAACCACGGCCCGGCGCACGCCTGGACCTATTTGCATTTCAGCAAATTCGCCATGGCGCATCAGTATTCGTTCAAGCAGCCCATCGACCAATTCAACTTCAAAAGCTTTTTCATTCAGTTCCGGACTTTTAAGCTCGAAGCCGCGGTGGATGGCCCGATGTACGAGCGCAGCATGGCCGTGGCCGAACAAGACCGCGTGGTTGTGGAACGGCTGACCCCAGCGCTCACCCCCGAATCCTCCACCGAAGAAGTCATGGTGAAGTCCGATCTGGTGATCACGCGCTTCCGTGAGTTACTGCAAACCTGGGAAGACAACGGCTGGCGCATCGATGTCGACCAAATGCAGGCGATGAAGGATAAAAAGGTTTTCGCCATCCCCAGCCCCGCGCGGCGCCAACTCAAGGGCTGGGCCATCGACGCCGTTCCGCTGCTGCCTGCCAAGGGCACAGCCCAAACCTCGCGCCAGGCCGCAGAATAAAAGGCATACATCTAAAACCGTCTGTCGGTCGTAGGAGATCGGGAGATGGGCACACTACAATGGCATCGCCATAGTCGCGCGTAGGCGTTGGCGGCGGCTCGGGTGGGGGAACAATATGGCGGCGGGTGTAATATTGAGCGGAAATCCTGCGGCACCGATTGATCGCGCTGGCATCAATTGGCTGTGGGGAACCTATTGGTTCACCCCGGGCATGACCAACCTCAATGTCATGACTTGCCTCTTCGCCGTTGGCGCGAGCCTGGCGCTGATGACCTTCATGAATTTCGTTCAGCCATATGTGCTCTCCGACATTCTGCAAATTCCGCAAAACGAGCAAGGCCGCCTGACCGGCAGCTTGGCCGCGATGCAAGAAGTGGTAGTGATTTGCATGATGGGCTTTGTCGGCGCGTGGTCCGACAAGGTGGGACGGCGCACGATCTTCGCCGCGGGCTTTGCCATTCTGGGCGTGGGCTACATTATCTACCCGCTCGCCGACAACGTATTGCAGCTTTACATCTATCGCATTCTGTTTGCTGTCGGCACCGCCATGATTCCGGTGATGATGAGCGCCTGCATTCAAGACTATTCGCAAGACGCCTCGCGCGGCAAATGGGTGGGCCTGACCAGCGTGTTTAACGGCTTGGGCGTGGTGGCCATGTCGCTGGGCTTCGCGCGCATGCCCTCGTGGTTTGAGGCCGCGGGTTACATGAAAAGCGATGCCGCCATTTATTCTTTCTGGGTGGTGGGCGCAGCCGCGTTGGTGTTCGCAGCGATCATCTTCATGGGCCTGGCCAAAATTACCGGTGCGCCCAAACCGCGCGAACCCATATTGAAGCTGTTTCGCGAGGGGATGGGCTTCGCTTGGATCAACCAACGGGCCGCCTTGTCGTATTACTCGGCCGTGGCCACGCGCGGCGATGTGGTGATCGTGGGCACATTCTTCTCGGCCTGGTTTGTGGCGGTTGGCAAAGCCGACGGCCTGGCCATGAAGGATATCTTTAAATTGTCAGGGCCACTGTTTGGCATCGCCATTCAGGGCTCGGCCTTGATCTTCGCCGCCGTCATGGGCTGGATCTGCGACCGGGTGAATCGCGTGACCGGTATGATCATTGCCTTCACCTTGTCGACCATCGGCTATGGCGCCATGGGGCTGATTGGCGACCCGTTCAAAAGCTTCTGGATTATTCCGGCCTGCATCATTCTGGGTTGCGGCGAGACGGCCAACGTGGTCGCCGGTGGCGCCCTGATCGGTCAAGAAGCACCCGGGCGCATTCGTGGCTCTGTCATGGGCACGTTTAATCTGTGCGGTGCCGTGGGCATCGCATTATGTGTTGGCATTGGCGGCTATGCGTTTGACCACTTCGCCTTCAACGCGCCGTTCTTGATGATGGGCATCATCAATGCCTCAGTGCTGCTGTGGGCGATTTGGCTGCGCTTGCGCGAATCACGCGCGGAAGCTGCATCAGTCCCGCTACCCGCTCAGTAAGACCGAACCCTCAGCCTGCGTATTCCGCAATCCCGGCCAGCGCGCGCTGGGCTGGCACGCTGCATGTGCCAACGACCTTGCCTGAATCCTTTTCGAATTTCAGGACCGTGCCGTTGAAGAAGCTGGTGACCCAAATGTGCTTATGGTCATTAGACTCCTTGATCGTCGCCCAGCCCGGCCCTTCGAGAGGATAGGTACGAAGCACCTTGCCCGCGTCGTCGATGTGCTCGAACTTTGCGCCACGCGTGGCCAGAATGGTGCCGTCGGCGCACAGGCCGAGGCAGAACACGAATTCGCGCTGTTCGGCAGGCAGCACCATCAGATCGGGCATCTGTTTATCATTGACATTGTCATAGCGCATGATGCGCTTGGATGTTTCGGTGGTGTAGATCAGGTACTGCTCGCTTGGGTGCAGCACGCAGCTGGTCACGCCCAGGTAGCCCGCAAAGCTGGTGGAGGTTTCCGTCGCGAACTCCTTGATCAGCTTGCCGTCGCGGCTGAATTTATGCACCCGGCCAAAGCCAACTTGATCCGTCCCCGGAACGAATCTGGTCATTTGGCGGTATTTTTCGGGCACTTTGTCAGCCGTGCCGTTCAAGTGTTCGTAGAGGTACGTATTCCCCGCTTTGTCCCAAATCCCCGACGACCAAGGGCGCGGGGGGAATTTGTAGCCGGGGCTCACCTGCTTGCCGGTTTTCGGATCGACCCAAATGATGGCGTGCTCGGCTGAATCAAACGCCCACAGCAACCCGTCGGGCCCGAAGTTTAGCCCCTTCACCAAATGCGTCGTGCCTTGGGTATAAAGCACACCCTTGAGCTGCAGGTTCTTGTCGAACTGGAAGATGCGCCCATCACCGGCATGGTCGTCGGTGGGGACATTCAAATCCGTGGCGCCCACCAATACATCGCCAGGGGCGAAGGGCTGCATGGTTGAGACTTTGGCTTGGGGGGCTGCGGTATCGGGCATTGGGTAGCTCCTTGAAGAATGTGCGTGGATATCACCGCGCCGAGGCCGGAGGATCAACCCCCTACCCTGGCATGACCGGGTATCGGTCGCCTATGGGCTTGGTGTGGCGAGCTTGGCGGCGAGGTCTGTTGGATTGGTCTGATTCTTAGCGTTCCAGGGTAATTCCGATAAAGCACGCGGAGTATAGGATTGCTCTAATTGCTTGATGTCGTGGGCCGGTAGAGCAAGTTTTGCTGCCGCCAGGGCATCGTCGATATGGCGGTCTTTGGTTATGCCCACGACGGGTACGATACCTTTGCTCATGATCCAGGCCAGCGAGATTTGCGCGGGCGATAAGCCCCGGCCAGAGGCAACCGCCGCCAGATCATTAAGAATCGGGTCGTGCGCGGTTCCATAAAGCGTGTCGGCCACGTCGTCGATCGCCGCGCGCGCCGTCGAGGTGTTTGTAGGCCCACGCGCAAGCCGCCCACGCGCCATGGGGCTCCAGCACATCAAGCCAACGCCTTGATCATGGCAAAAGGGAATCAGGTCGCGCTCGTCCTCGCGGTAGAGCAAATTGTAATGGTGTTGCATGCTGGCAAAGCCGCGAAAGCCGATGCGTTGCGCGGCTAGTTGCGCCGTGGCCAAGTGCCAGGTGCGCATATTCGAGGCGCCTGCGAAGCGCGCCTTGCCCGATTTCACCACATCAGCCAAAGCTTGCATGGTTTCATCAATGGGCGTGTGATCGTCCCAGCGATGGACTTGGTAGATGTCGACATAGTCCATGCCCAGCCGTTTGAGCGAGGACTCGAGCGAGCCGATCACGTTCTCGTGGCCCAGACCCGTGCGGTCCGGTCGGTCGGCGGTTTCATAAAACGCCTTGGTTGAGACCACCACTTTGTCGCGCGCCACGGCACCTTTCAGGAATTTACCCAATGTCCTCTCGCTCATGCCGCCGGAATACACATTGGCTGTGTCGAAGAAATTGATGCCCCCATCAAGCGCGCGGCCCAGCAGGTGCATGCTTTCGGGTTCGTTCAAAACCCACGAACGCCATTGATCGCTGCCAAAGCTCATGCAGCCGAGGCATACCGCCGAGACTGATAGCCCAGTCGAACCCAACGAGATGGTTTTCATCGGCGCGGCTTTTAAACCTGCGTGCCCAAAATCGCACGTGTCGCGGCACCCTTGAGCGGGCCCTCGGCGGGCGCATCGACCATGGGATCGCCGGTCTTGAGGCCCAAGAGGTATTTTCCCGTGGGGGCCATGGAATGATCCCAATTGAGTTCGATGTGGGTGGAGACGGTGCGGCAATCGCGATAGAGCCGCTGCACGGGGTTGCGGCCTGTTTGCGCTGTCACACCCATCATGGCTGAGAGCCGGTCGACGGCCGACAAGCACAGTTGCGAGGCATGCGTGACCATACGGCGCGAACGCAAAATGTCATCGCCTACGATATCCTCGCCAGCAGCTCCTTTCATATGCAGAAAGCGGCAGTAGTCGTCGAACACCAGCGTAGCGGTATCTAACTCTGCCATGGACTCGCCCAAGCGCACTTGGACGGGTACTTGGTCGGCGATGCCCTCGCCGAACAATTGGCCCACACGCGCTTTGGTTTGGGCGCAGTATTCTTTCAACGCGCCCAATGCAGTGCCAAGCAAGGGCCCTGCAAACCAGCTTTTCTGATAGAGCGCGGGACGGACCTTATATATGTAGCTGCCATGCAGCTTCGAGCCCGGCGGGTTCAGGTCCAGCAGTTCATCGCGCGCGGCGGCACGGTGGGCCGGCACGAATTGATTGGTGACTTTAATATGGTGACTGCCCGTACCGCGCAGGCCTTCGGCGTCCCAATTGTTCTCGACCGTGTATTCGCCTGGCATCAGCAGCACGAAGTGCGAGAACAATTTATCGGCCTCGGTCTTAGCCACGACCATGGCGCCAGCGGCGTGATTGATGCCCGAGACAAAACCCCAGCGGCCATTGAGGGTAAATCCGCCATTGGCGGGGGTGAGCATGCCGCCGCCCGCTGAACCGGTGCCAAGAATGGGCTCCTTAGCGGCTCCAAAAAATTCTTCCTGCGCGGCTGCCGGAAAACGGCTGGCCCACGTGATGTGCGAGAACACTAAGGACACCATCCAGCCCGTGGACCCACAAGCCTGCGCCACCTCGCGCGACACCGCGTAGTGCGCGCCCCAATCCATCTCATAACCGCCATACCGGCGCGGCATATAAATTTTGTGCAGCCCGGCTTTTTTCAATGCCTCGACCGTGGCCTTGGGCAAGTCGCGTTTGTCTTCGGCCTCTTGCGCCTGGGCTTTCAACAGCGGGGTAAGGTTGCGCGCAGCGTTGACCAACTCGTCGAGTGAGGGGTTCTGTGAGAGTGCCATGCTCAATTAGCTGCTTTCATATTTTTGACAGTTGTATTGACCAAATCTGCTTCACCACGTCCTCACAAAGACGAGAACCGATCTTGCCAGCCATTGAGCAGTTTATGGGGGCCGGGAGCCCAATTCGCCTGGCCAATGGCGCTGCATAGCGCCCAGCCTAAACACAGATTGGTCGATAATGTCGGCAACCTGGTTATTCGTTCGGTTTCCAGGATTGCGCGAAAACTAGGCATTCCGCTTCCGGTAAACAACACGGCATCAGCCCCGTGCACATCTAGGCTCTTGATGGCCGTGATCGCGTCATCCCCTGAAAGATCAAAGATGGCGCGGGTATCGCTCGAGGCAATTTGAATTTGCAGCATTGAAACGACGTCAAATCCCGCCTGCTCGTAATAGGTTTTGCAAACATCCAATACCCATTGCGGATAGGGCGCGCCGATCGCGACTTTTTTCGCTCCAAGTGCCCTGAGCGCCGCGATTATGGCCTTGCCGCCGGTGATAATGGGGTAACCGCGTTTTTTGGCGATTGCCGCAATTTCACGATCTTCGCGCTCATGTCCCACGAGATATGACGCCGCCGTACATGCGAAGGCCAAAGCGTCAAGTTTGAGTGTATCGTAAGATTGCAGCGTTTGATCGAGTTGGTCGAAGTATTCCAGAAATCTCAGCTTGGGGTCGGGGCATGAACTTGTCAGGCGTGTCGCGTACAGTGACACGCGAGGGGGTATGCAGGCGCTGATTTCGGGTTCCACTGTGGGGTTAGCCTGCGGCGTCGCAACTCCGACGCGGCCTTTTGTTCCATAATCGCGCTTGGACATCGTGACCTTCCCATGCTTGCCGGATGGTATCTCAATTGACGTCCGCCGCTCGGTCAATAGCGAAGGCCTCTAGGCGTTTGCACAGCAGGCCGCTTACAGTGCGGGTGCCGGGCCTGGGGGTTTGGGCTTACGGCACATGGGGGCCATCATGAAAATACTGTTTTTCGTCATCTTGCTCGACCTCATGGGCATTGGGGTCATGAACCCGATATTCCCCTTTATCGCCACACGACTGGGTATCGAACCTGGCATGGTGACGCTGATTTTGGCGATCTACCCCATATCATCGTTTATTGCCGCGCCCCTGTGGGGCCGCATGAGCGACCAACGCGGGCGGCGGCCGATATTGATGATCAGTCAAGTGGGTGCTGTGGCTGCTTACATCGCGCTGGCATTTGCTGATAATATTTGGATGCTTGTTCTGTCGCGCTTTATCGGCGGCATTTGTGCGGGCAACATTGGCGCGGCCTACGCCTACATCACTGACATCACCACCAACGAAAATCGCGGCAAGGGCATGGCCTTGGTGGGCGGCGCGTTATCGTTGGGCTTCATCATCGGCCCCATGGTGGGCGGACTGCTGGCCGGGGGTGATAAAGCGACTGCGGACTTCATGTTGGTGGCCCTATTTTGTGCCGCCATGAATTTCTGCGCGTTGATGGGCACTGTTTTCTTCCTGCCGGAATCACTCAAGCCTGAAATCCGCGAGAAGCTGAAAAACAAACCGCACGTTTCGCGCTGGCAGCAGTTTGGCAAAATCCGTGCTCGCAGTGGCTTGCTGCTGCTCTTCATCGCAGCGCTGGCCTTTGGCACCGGCGGCAGCGTGTTTGAGTCCACCTTCCCGCTGTGGGGAGCGGCGGCCATGGACTTCGGCCCACGCGATGTAGGTAAGGCGCTGTCGTTTGCCGCTGTGGTGATGGTGACCATGCAATTGGTGGTGGTTCAATCCAAAGCGGGGTCGGCGTTTTTTAAACGCCTGGGCGACTTACCAACCGTGATGATTGCTTGCGTGATTTATGGGGCGGGGTTGCTGACCGTGGCCTATTGCGACAACTTGGTACAGCTTTACATCGCCCAAGCGTTGCTGCCGATTGGGCTGGCTTTATTCAACCCCAACATCACCAGCCTTGTGTCAAAGCAAGCCGCCGATACGGAACGCGGCATGGTGATGGGCTTTTATGCGTCTTGGGGTAGCCTGGCGCGCGGTGCTGGGCCGCTGTTCTCCGGCTCGCTGTTGCAAGCCAACCTGCACTATCCGTTCTACTACGGTGTGCTGGCGATGGCCGTGACGATCGCGTTGATCTTGATTGTGCGCGGAAAAGAACCACCCCAAGCAGGCGCCTCGGCCGCGGGCATCGCTAAAGCAGCTTAGTTCTTGATGCCTGCAATCAGCGGGTTGATCACCTTGGCGTCATCCCAGGCAAAATTGATTTTGCCGACGCGGATGACGGCCAAGTTCTTTGACCCTATCCACAACGTGCGCTGGCCGCCGCGCCCTTCGAGGTAGCGCACGTCATCGTCGGCGAAGGGCTCGGAGGCCTTGGTGGGTTGCACGCGGTCGGAAACATTCGCACGCTGCGGTGGATCGGGCCGGGCCAAATGCATGTGAAATCCAAATTTCGGGTTCAGCGCCGTGCCCGTGGTCATGTTTTGAATCCAGGCTTGCGATAACACCTGCACATCGCCAACCTTGCCGCCATCAATCACCATTTGCGCGATGCGCAACCACGAACGGGGCGTGGTTTGGAAACAGCATACGGTGCGCGCATTACCGCCGGGCTCATCCAACCGCAGTTGAGCAGCACCGTTACCCAAAGGTTCCCAAAAATATTTCTTCAGGAAATCGGCATAGGTCATGCCAGTGGCACGCGTGAGCACCGCATGAAGAATTTGGCTGTTCACATGATTGAACAGATATTTTGTGCCGGGCGGATCGGCCAAGGGCACGCCTAAGACCATGCGGTCAATCTCGGTGCCGACAAACAAGCGATACCCTGGCGACCAGGGTGTTTCTGCAAATCCCGGGTCGGCCAAACCGCTGGTATTGGCCAACAACTGCCGGATGGTGATGGCGCGGCGCTCATCGTTCTGCCATTCCGGCAAATATTTCACGGCGGGCGTATCGATACTGGTGATAAAACCCTTATCCACCGCGACACCGAACGCAATGCTGAGCAAACCCTTGTGCATCGACTGGGTATCGAACATCGAGTCCAGGCCGAAGCCCTCTTTATAGTACTCGGCCTGAATTTTACCGTTGTGCGCGATAATAAATGCATAAGAGTCGAGACTGCGGGCATAAGCCACGACCTGATCGAGCGCGGCCTGGGCGATGCTGCGTTCCGCCTCGGGCGCCACGGGGATATCCCGGCCCGGCCCCTCACCGATGCGGGCCTTGGGTTCGTACCAATCAAAGTCGAAAATAATGCGATCGTCGCCGGGGCTTTGAAAATGGCGCACCCAAAACCGCCAATCGTAGGCTAGGTATCCAGCGGCCAGAACCATAGCCGCCCCAAGCCAAACAACCGCCTTGCGCTGCCAGGTCATGTCAGTCCCATCCCGATCTTGCCCTCCTATCACACGCCCACGCCCTAGTGGAGCGGATTTGACATTCGCTACCCAATTCGCGGCGAAACTGAGAAGCGAATGTCAAATCCAAAGCTCCACTAAAACCCAATATTTGCGAGCGGTCCTTATGATTCTAACATTCGCAAGGTCGCAATCCGAAATGGGATGCGAATGTTAGAATCGGACCACTAGGAACAGCCGCGCCAATTGATCATGCTCACCCTGAGATCAAGAACACGGGCGGGATGAGACATGAGCCGTTTAATGATGGTGATGGTCGCGGGGGTAATCGTCATTCTCGCCGGGGCCTATTGGCTTTATCCGCGCATTGCCATGCTGACAGCCATGCGCCCCCTCGACAAACCCTTCGATGCCTACCAACGCCCGCCCGCGCCCAACTATGCCGACCCTATGGCCTGGGCGGCATTGCCAGGCGCAGAGCATCCCGATGCCGCGGACCTGGTGCCGGCGGGTGAAGCCATCGGCGACCGGCAAAACGAAGCTGCAGTCGATGTGTTTTACATCCACCCCACGACCTATCGCGGCCGCGAGAATTGGAACCAAGATATAGCCGACGCCGAGACCAACACTTGGACCGACATCAGCGTCATTGCGCGCCAGGCGGCTGCGTTCAATGGCTGCTGCCGGATCTACGCCCCACGCTACCGTCAAGCAGCCTCAGCCGCCATGTATGCGACAGATAACAGCGGCGATAAGGCGCGCGCCGTTGGCTATGAGGACGTGAAAACCGCCTTTCAATATTACATGGCCCATTACAACGACGGACGGCCCTTCATTCTGGCGGGCCACAGCCAAGGCACCTTCTTCATCATGCAGTTGCTGGAAGATGTGATCGACGCTTCGCCCATCCGCCCGCAAATGGTTGCGGCTTACGCCATTGGGATTGGTTTTCCCGTGGGCATCTTTGGCCGTCAGTACAAAACTATTACGGCGTGTGCGAAGCCCGACGATACGGGATGTGTCGTGAGTTGGAATACCTTCGGGCGTGGCGGCGATGGCAAATCCGCCTCTGAGCGCAATGCCGCGCGTTACGAAGCCCGATTTAAAACGCGCGAAGGGTCTGACACGCTATGCATCAACCCCCTTACGTTCGCGCTTGATCAACCGGATGCGCCTGCGGCCCGAAACGCCGGGTCACTGCCGGGTGTTGCTGCGGCTGGGCCCTTGCCTGCACTAAAGCCGGGCGTGATTGGGGCGACCTGCGAAGGCGGCATGTTGTACGCCGACATACCAACCACAGACGATTTCAATTTGCTGGTCCTGCCTGGCAAGAACCTGCACTTTCACGACATCGATCTGTTTTTCAAAAACATCCGCGACAATGCGATTCTACGCACGGAGACGTACCTCAAGGCGCACGGACATGCGGCCAATTAATATTGCCGTCGCATTTCTCTTTTATGTACTGCCTGCCTCTGCTCAAGAAGCCACATGCCAGCGGCCAATCACTGAATTGCAATTGGCTTGGGTCACGGCGCAGACAAAGTTGACTGCCGTCACCGCCAAAACCGAGGCCGCACGCAGCGAGGTCGTTTCAACTTATCGCGTTGTCGATTCAGCCATTGCACATGTTGCCAAGGCTCGCGCCGCTCAGGACGAAGCTGACTTAGACCGCGCGGTTAACGAACTGAGTACAGCAAAGAAGAATTACGATTCTGCTGTAGCGGCAGAGCGGCCGATGCTGGTCGCGCGGCTTGAAGCCGAACGTACGGCGCGAGGCGCGCGCCAAGCCCTGAGTGAGGCGGCAATCAATTACCGCGAACAGGCGGAAGCCTTGATCCACGCGGCCGAACGCGTGAAAGGCGGCGAAGTCACACCCTCGCTGACTGATAAAATTTCCTGCGAACAAGCCGACTGCCGTTCCATTTCTGCCGTCGATCATTCCGCCATGATTGCCATTGGTGCGGTTGCCGACACGCTGGATCTAATCAAATGGCCCCCGCCTGACCGCCTGTGTGAATTCACGTTGTTCGATGTCTCTGCTATCCGGCAAGGTTTGGCACGATCTTTGCTGGCAGAACAAGCGAGCGCCCAACAGGCAGTTCAAGAAACTGAAACTGCGTTGCTGGCCGCCCGCCAGACGCTTGCCACTGGAATCAAGCCTTGGGATGACAGCATTGCTGGAGTACTGAATTCCCACGCAAACCCCGCGAGCAATAGCCATGCGGACGAGTTACTCGGAATGGCCATTGAAGACTTGCGCAAGCAAGATGCAGCGTTCGATACTCTGACGGAGCCTTATCGCACCGCCGATGATGCCGCGATGGCTGCGCGAGCGAATATGGTCAAGGCCACAAGCCGATTGAAAGCTCATCTCGATTACTGGGCTGATGTGGGCCGGGCCGTGATGGTGGCCGCGGCACGCGCAGACCGGGACACGATTACTCAAAACCTATCACAGGCTGGTACGTGCCAGCCCGAAATCCTAGCTCAAGCCAAGGCCTGGATTTTTGCGCTATCGCCACCACCGAACTGCTAGCGCTATAACTTGGCTTCAGGCTAGGTTTGCGGAAACTCGAGGGAGCACTGAATGAGCAAAGTGTGGGATGTGGTGATTGTGGGCGCGGGCACGGCGGGCCTGCCTTGCGCCATTTTCGCGGCCAAACGCGGCGCCAAGGTGATTGTGATTGAGGCTGCCGACAAGATTGGCGGGTCGCTGTGGTATGCCAGCGGCCAGATCAGTGGCACAAAAACCAAGCTCCAGGCCAAGCGCGGAATTGACGACAACCCCGACAAGCATTTCGCCGATATCGTGCGCATTAATCATGGCACTGGCGATCATCCGTTCATGCGCATTTTTGCCGAGAACGCGGGTGCGACTGTGGACTGGCTGTATGACATCGGCTGGCGGCCCCAAGATGAACACCCGGCCATTACCTATGGCCATGAAATATACACCACGCCGCGCACCTATTGGGCGAAAGACGGTGCTATCAGCATCGTCAATGCTTTGGCCCCACTGTTCGACGCCGAAGTGAAAAAGGGCAACATCACGCTCAGGCTCTCGACACGCATGAGCGAGGTGATTACCGATGACCGTGGCGCGGCGGCAGGTGTGCGCGTGATTGCAGGCGAAAAAAGCGATGATATTCACGGCCGGAATGTCGTGCTGACATGTGGCGGTTATGCGGCGAGCGCAGAATTGTGGGGCAAGTTCCACAATCGCCCGTTACGCGGCTATTTCTGGCCCCACGCTCAGGGCGATGGCGTCAAGGCCGCCATGGCTTTGGGCGCCGAGTTCAAATGGGCGGATAATTTTATCCCCACGTTTGCGGGTACCTCGGACCCCGATACGGGTGATAAAAAATGGATCAACACCATCTGCACGCCGCAACTGCGTCAGCCGTGGGAAATTTATGTGAATATGAACGGCGCGCGTTTTATGGCCGAAGATAATTCTTCGGTGGACATGCGCGAGCGCGCGCTGATGCAACAGCCCGATATGGCGTTCTGGAGCATCTACGACGAAGCGATCCGTGAGAAAGCCCCGCCGCTGTTATTTGCCTGGCCAAAGGACAAACAAGACCGCGCCTTCGCCTCACACCCCGATTACCGCATGGGCGCGAGCCTTGATGAGCTGGCAGCGGCGACAGGTCTTTCAGCGGCTGCGCTAAAACACACCATCGAGCGCTATAACTTGGGGCAAGCCGTTAAATCCGACGCGTTCGGGCGCCAGTTCATGCCGCTGCCCGTCAGCAAGGGGCCGTTCTATGCGGTCAAGCATTACGCCATCTCGGTGGTGAGTTTCGGCGGCGTGAATACCGACATGAAGTGCCGTGTGTTGCGGGCCAACGGCCAAGCTATTCCCAATCTTTACGCTGCGGGTGAGATGGTCGGCTTCGGCCGCTTCGGCAACGCCTATGTGTCGGGCACCAGTATTGGCCCTGCTATCACGTTTGGCCGGTTGTTGGGTGAGCAAATCCTGACCTGGAATACCAACCAAGCCCAAGCCGCAGAATAAGCGAGCCTTAAGCGTCAAGCTCTATGCGTTGTAGAAATCAAGCATCGCCTTGACCCGGCCACTCAAGCCGTCATTGCGCGTGATGAAAGCTTTCTTTGCTCCGGGCACCAATGCTGCGGCGGCATCGAGATATTCCGACAATGGATCGGGTTCCGAGGCCATGAACAACACAGGGACGTTTTTAATGAGCTTGAGGCGGCTTATCGTATCGTGCCGGAACACCGCGCGGTAGCCGTTGTGATAGGTGGTCACGGCCTTCAAGACTTCGACAACAGAATTGTGGATGGCGTCGGCCGGCGGCACCGAGTTACTCATTCTATGGGCGGGGTCGCGCTTGAAATACGGCCAGTGCAACGATTGATCGCGCACGAAATGCCACGCCCAGGTAAATTGCCGGCCAAACTCATCGGGGATGATTTCAGGCGCATAGTTAGCCAATAGTTCTTTCCGGAAATTTTCATCGAAGATGCCGATGCCATCGAAGATCACCTTTCGCACACGGTCAGGGCGGCTCAGTAGTAGTTCCACGCCGATGTGTGCGCCCGTGTGAGTGCCAAAGTAATCGGCCTTGTCGATTTTCAGCGCATCCATGATGCGCACGACACTATCGGCGTAATACGTCAGTTCCGGACTGGCGATGCCGGGGGCAGCCGAATCGCCATTGCCCAGCGTATCGGGGGCGATCACGCGCCGTGTCTTGCCCAATTCTGCCACCAACGAAGCCACGCCTGCAGATGAGCCAGGGCCAGCGTGAACCATATAAAGTGGCAATGGGCCGTCAGGCTTTGTTTCCCCGGCATGGCGATAGTGCACCAAGCCTTCTTTGATGCGAACGAATGCGCGGTCAACGCCCGAAGGATCGGCCATAGGAATGCTCCCTGTTTATCGGTTTTTGTAACACGTCAAACATTGCTTTATCTATACGCAGGTTCACTCAAAGCCACATGAATCATGTTTGGTTCGGGCCCACTGGACTGGCGATGCAATCAGTTCCAATTTCGAATTTTCTCCGAGCGATACCGGAGTGGACAAGGTAGACTATACCGCGAATCGCACCCAGATAAGATCGGGTCGAACACCAACAAGGATCATGCACTTATGGCACCCAGTGCCGGTCAAGCCTCTCGCGCCGTTGTCTCCCGGGCTTATAGTAAAAGCCGGCACGGACAATTACACTACCGGGTCGCAGGATCGCACGGCAGCCAAGGCCCACTGTTGTTGCTGCACCCCAGCCCGCTGTCGGGGTACGTCTATGAGAACCTCATGGCCGATATGGCGCGTGACCGTTTGGTCGTCGCACCCGATACACCGGGATATGGGATGTCTGATCCGCCCTCGTCTCCTCCCGAAATCGCGGATTACGCCGCCATCATGCTCGATTTGGTCACCGACCTCGGCTTCGGTATGGTCGATGTGATGGGCTATCACACCGGATCGCTCACTGCGGTTGAGATGTCGCGGCAAAGCCCCAATGTCGTGCGCAAAATCGTGATGATCTCAGCAACCTGCTTCACGCCCGAGGAAACACAGGCGTTTCGCGATGAATACGTTCACAAGCCCATCGACGAACGGCCCAAAGCCATGGCGCAACGTTGGCCAACGTTTAAAAACGAGTTCTGGCGCATGGAGAAAAGCGCTCACCGGCAATTCAATATTTTCCTCGATGGACAACGCAACCCGGATTGGTCGCACTGGGGCCATGACGCTGCATTCAATTATAATATTGAGGCCGCATTGCGGGACTCAAACCATCCCATTCTCATCCTCAATCCCGAAGATGATCTATGGCAGTACACGCCCCGCGCGGCAAAGTTGCTAAAGAACGGGCGCGTCCACGACTTGCAAGGCTGGACCCATGGCTTTCTCGATGCCGAAACAGTTAAGGTCGCAGGCCTTTTACGCGGATTTCTCGATCAACAGTAAATGCTGCGCTTAATGCGCCATGATCATCGGCAGTGCGCCGCGGCCGATCATAGATTGCGTCACGCCACCGAGGATCAATTCACGTAATGGACTGTGGGTGTAGGCCCCCAGCACCATGAACGTTGCTCCAGCAGACTTGGCTTCATCCATGATGACCTGACCGGTTGCGCGTGTTTTGTCGGCTGCTTTTCTGATCTTGGCAGCAATACCGTGCCAGCCCAAATGATTCGCAAGCGCTTCACTGCTGGCATTGCCCACGGGAATATCGCCCACTTGAATAATGTCGACACCATCAAGGTTGCACAGCAGAGGCAGCGCGCCTTCGACGGCCCCGCAAGCTTCAACACTTCCATTCCAGGCAACCGCCGCGCGCGAGCCCAACTGGGTGCATCCGGGGGGTACGACCAGAATTGGGCGGCGAGCCGTGAAAGCAGCGGATTCGAAGACTTGTAATTCAGCATAACTCGCCTTTTCACCGGGCTGGTTGACGACGATCAGATCGCATAGGCGGCCCAGCATCGGCACGGTCGCGCCGTTGTATGCAGAGCCGGCGATCCATTGTGCGCTGACATCTGTTGTCGAGCCTGGTTTATCGGCGAGCGACACGCCTGCTTTCTTCCGGCCGTCCTCGAACGCGGCTATGGCATTGGCGCGTTTTTGGGCCTGAATTTTTTCCGCGCTCTTGAACAGTTCGTCGTAATACCCGGCCATCATGCCCACGCCGGTTTGATCCAAAAATGGGCCAAGATCACTGACCGTATCCGTGCCAACCACATGCGCCCGCGACTCGCGCGCTACTTGAAACGCGATATCCACTACGTGGCTGGCCTTGGATTCCCCGGTCAAAGGGACCAGGATTTGTTTGAAGTTCATGGGGTTTCTCCTCACCACCGCTACCGAAAGGTTAAGAGTGACCCGCTTATTGCCGACTGACGTTGACCGGGATCAATTTAGTCACCAGCAATAAATGAGAGGATACTGCTTCTTAAGGGGAAGCCATCATGAATAAGTCAGCCATGACTACCGCGGCGAGCTTTGCATTTGATGCCTCGCGCTGCCTGATTTGTAGCGCGCGCAATCTGAATATGTGCGGCGCGCTTGAGCAGGACGAATTATCCAAGTTGTCCAAGATCGCGCGTTGCGAAAGCTTTGGCAGCGGCGAAGCCTTGTTTCATGAAGGCGATACAGCCAACACGGTTTACAACATCACCGATGGGGCGGTGCGGTTGTCGAGTACGCTCAAGGACGGCCGCCGCCAGGTTATCGGCTTCTTATTTTCAGGTGATTTCATCGGATTTTCGGACCGCCCAAACTATCCATGGACGGCTGAGGCTGTTCGCGGCGCTAAGGTGTGCCGTTTTGGGCGAAATGACATTGCCAAACTCGGCCGCGAGTTACCCAAGGTTGAGCATCGCTTGCTTGAGATGGCCACCAGCGATATCGCCTCGGCACAAGAGCATATCACGATGTTGGGTCAAGGCTCGGCGGCGGAAAAAGTCTCGTCGTTTCTCCTCATGCTTTCGCGCAAGGCGGCCCAGCGTGGCGGTGTGGCCAACCCCGTTCACCTTCCCATGACGCGTGAGGATATCGCCGATTATTTGGGCCTAGCCTTTGAAACTGTCAGCCGCTGTTTCACCAGGCTTGAGAACGAGGGCTTGATCGCGATTGGGTCAATCCGCGTCGTGCGTATCAAGGATGCCGAAGCGTTGGCGGACTATAGCGAAAACGAATGAGCCTGTTGCGGCATTAAAGCCCCGGCCCTTTGGCTTATTAGCCTTTTCCAGAGCAATCCAAAGTAACTCCGCTTAAGGTGCGGGCACCCACCGCTCAAACTCGACCTTGAGCGGAATGTGGTCGGAACTTTTAACGTTAAGCACGGCCCATGCTTTTTTGAGCACAACACCCCTGTAAAAGACGTGATCAAGCACCTGCCCGAGGTGCCGCCACAGGGGCGCGGCCACGGGCACGCGATGTAATTCAAATTGCGCGACAGCGCGGAACAAAATCTTCCGGCGGCGCGGATTCCAAGTATTAAAATCTCCGGCCAGGATGACGGAGCCTCGATGTTGCTCGATCACAAATTTAAGTTGTTCGATTTGCCGCGAAAACTTAATCGCCGAGACAAAATTGACGGCATGGATATTCAGCAGCAACAGCGTCTCGTCAGGCGCCTTGAGATTATATGCAGTGGCGAGAATCGTCTTGGGCAGGCGTATAAATGGCTCATGATCAGCCGAGCGCAGCACTTGGTGTGAAATTGAGGCAATGCGGCTGCCGGTTTTCACGCCGCTGGTCCGTCCGCCGCGCAGGCGGTGTGCAAAATTCTGACCCATGACCCATTCAAAACCGCTCTCGAGGTGAAAGGCGTGGGGGCGATCACCGTGCAACACCGCCTCTTGTAGAAGAACAAAATCGGCGTCTTCGCACAGCAGCGTGAGATCGTCCAGCCACGCACGCTTGCGCGCCTTGTGCATGTTCCACGAGACCAAGGTAAACCGCCGCCCCAAACTTTTGCGGTTGGCCTGGCCAAGGATGCGAACCGAATCATCATCGGGGATGAGACGGTACATCTGGTGAGGCCCAGGCATGCGAATCATATGTGCGTGCCGGTCATAAATAGGGGCCAAACAAGCGGACAAAGTTGTTCCGCAGCCGGATCCACAATGGCGCGGCCTGAACGGCGGCGAGGGAGACCGCCTTTGAGCAAGCTTTCTTCGTGTCAAAGTATTTCTCGAGCGCCTCTGCAAGCGACGCGTCGAAGCATTCAAGATTAGCTTCGAAATTAAGGCGCAGGCTGCGTTGGTCCCAGTTCGTCGACCCTACCAAAACCCAGTTACCATCCACGACCATGACTTTGCTGTGATCGAATGGCGGCGGGTTTAAATAGATCTTCACGCCATGCGTCATGAGCCGTTCGAAATTGGCGGCCATGGCCCACCCCACAAATTGAATGTTCGTCTTTTCAGGGATCAGGATTTCCACATCAATCCCGCGCATAGCAGCAATGGCAAGCGCGCTAACAAGCTGCCCGTTCGGGATGAAATACGGCGTCATGATGCGGATGCGGCGCTGACTGAAAGCCAGCGCACCTAGAATGAGCCATTGCAGTGTCTCGGAGCGATGATCGGGCCCATCTGGAACCAACCGGGCGGCGCTGGCCGCGGGGGCAGGTGTATCTTCCTTCCACTGTGGCAGCTCGATCTCCGTGCCCGTGGCGAAATGCCAGTCTTCCGCGAATAGCGCGCTGAGCTGATCCAGCACCGCTCCGCGCACTCGAAAATGAATGTCTTGAACGGCATGCTGTGTCGCGGCGGCTATCACGTTGCCATGCCGGATGTTCATGCCCCCGATAAACCCCACCATTCCATCGGCTACCAGAATTTTGCGATGATTGCGCAAATTGAAGAACCGCAAGAAGCGTAAGGTGGGCGGAATAAAGCGAGCGACCTTCACGCCGCCCGCCACGAGATCGCGGTCGATTGCGCGCGGGCTGTAATGCAAACCCACGTCGTCAACCAAAATATAGACAGCCACGCCGCGCCGGACGGCCTGACTGAGCGCTGTAACGAATTGCTGACCTGTGGCATCGCTATCGAAAATATAGGTCGATAGCGCAATGGATTTTTGTGCCTTCCCGATTGCACCCAGCATTGCCGGATAGGCTTGATCGCCATTCAGCAGTGGCTCAACGCTGTTGCCTGGCACAAACGG
>SHWP01000062.1 GCA_009693785.1 Rhodospirillaceae bacterium | reverse complement strand
CTTGCCGCGGCGGCTCTCGGATAGCATCGCACCGGCGAGCGCGGTCAAGCCAAGCGCATCGTCCAACTCTCGATAGGCGAGCAACCCTGCGTCGGATGTGACGTTGGCACCGTGAAACTCCAGCTTGAGACGGCGGTCGAAATCGAGCCTGGGAGCACCGGAATCCGCTTCACCCGCTGGGTGCGCCATAACTGCCCTCGATCCAACGACATAAACTGCTGATACTTATGTCTGAATCGATGCGCGCTCCCTGGCAACTCATATGTTCATCCGGGGAATGCGGGTTTAATCCTTTGAACGCAAGCAAAATCGCGACCTGACACGCGTCTATCGACGGAATATTGGGGGCGCAGATGGTGTAATCAGATCTGGTCTCAGGCTGAATCTAGCGGAATGGGCTATGTGTCCCAGGCTAGAGCGCTTAAAAGCAACCTTACAATGTATGTTGCTTAGTTAGGTTATTTCGCGCCCGCGCCAAGACTTATCCACAGGTGAATACTGTCTTGTGCGATGACGTTGCAGTCACGGGGCAGATAGGTTATCGACGCGGCGGAACAATTCGCTTGTTTGCAAGTTACAGCAAACAGTCGGGGGTCGGGGGGGCCGGTCAGAACGTGTTCAATTGGTTTCAAAAACTGCTGCCAAAAGAAGATCGTTTCTTCGAGTTGGCCCACAGGCACGCCGCACTACTGAGTTTGGGCACCCAAGAACTACGCAATATGCTCGACGGCGGCCCCAAGGTGGCCGAGTGCTGCGCGAGCATCGTCAAATATGAGACCGATGCCGACGCCATCACGCGTGAAGTGCTGCTCGACGTCAAGCGCAGCTTCATCACGCCCTTTGACCGCGCCGACATCCAAAGCCTGATCACCTCGATGGATGACACCATCGACCAAATGCGCAAAACCACCAAGCTGGTCACGCTATATGAACTGAACACCTTCGAGCCGCACATGCGCGAGATGGCCGACATGATCATCAAGGCTGCCGCCCTCACGGCTGAGATGATCGATGCGTTGCGTAAGACGAACGAGAACGCCCACCATCTTGGCACGCTGGTCGAGCAAGTCGTGCGCATCGAGGACGAGGCCGATGGCTTGCACGAACTGGGTCTGAAAGAAATCTACCTGCGCAACCGCAATGGTTCGGCCATGACCTTCATCGTGGGCACGGAAATTTATGATTCGCTGGAAAAAATCATGGACCGGTTCGAAGACGTAGCCAACGACGTCAATAACATCGTCATCGCTCAGCTTTGAACTCCGCGTCAGTAAAAATCTAAATGGACCCCATTGCCCTTCCGCTACTCGTCGCCCTGATTGGCGTCGCCTTGCTGTTTGACGCCATCAACGGCATGCACGATGCGGCCAATTCCATTGCCACTATCGTGGCAACGCGGGTGTTGCGGCCGTCATATGCCGTTATCTGGGCGGCCTTCTTCAATTTCATCGCATTTTTATTCTTCGGTGTTGGCGTGGCCAAGACTGTGGGCTCGGGCATTATTAGCCCTGAGGTTATCGACCCCGCCGTGATTTTTGGCGCACTCACGGGCGCTATTACGTGGAACCTATTGACGTGGTGGTGGGCCATGCCCTCATCGAGTTCACATGCCCTGATCGGCGGCTTAGTAGGCGCGGGCACAGCCAAAGCGGGAGCGACGGGCATTGTTTGGACTGGTCTGGGTAAGACGGTCGCAGGCATCGTGCTGTCGCCGGCCGTGGGCCTTGGATTGGCTATGGCCATGATGTTGGTCGTTGCCTGGATGTTCCGGCGAATAACGCCGTTCGTCGCCGACAAGATTTTCCGCCCGCTACAATTCGTTGCGGCGGCTTTGTATTCCCTTGGCCATGGCGCCAATGACGCGCAAAAAACTATGGGTATCATTGCAGCGCTGCTTTATTCGCAAGGCATGCTGGATGGCTCGTTCCATGTGCCGTTCTGGGTGGTGCTGTCGTGCCAAGCCGCGATGGGCATTGGCACACTGCTGGGTGGCTGGCGCATCGTGCGCACCATGGGCGGCAAGATCACCCGAATGTCGCAACAGCAAGGGTTTTGCGCGTCGACCTCGGGCGCCATTGCGCTGTTTCTTGCAACGAACTATGGCGTGCCAGTCTCGACAACCCAAACCATTGCTGGTTCTATTGTGGGTGTGGGCGTTGCGCGCAGTACCGGAGCGGTGCGCTGGAGCGTGGCGCGCGACATTATCACCACATGGGTGTTCACCATTCCTGCGGCAGCAACCATTGGCGCTTTGACCTATGGAATAACCCGGCTGTTCTGAACCGGGTTTCAGTATCCCAAAAATTCGCCAATCACGAGCGCTGAACGCACGCTTGCTGTTTTCCCGCCTGCTGCAAAAGTCTCGGCGATGGCCTTTTCTTGAACGCTGCGGAATTTTTGGTGATCGTCAACGGCGGCCCTTAACGCAGAATCAAGGCCACTCGATTGAGTGATCACTGGACCAAATGTCCAGAAAAAATAATTTGGATCACCCTGCCAGTGGGCGCCATGCGAATTAATATGGACACATGGCTTGGGCTTGGAAAGAAATTCGTAAACCTGGCTACTGGCATCGCCGAGGTAAATATCGGCGGCGTTTGTATAGGTCATATCGGTACAAGCAGGGCTGCCCGTATCGATCAACATATGCGGCACGCCAGTATATTTTTGAGGCAAGTCGCGACGGAACCTTAACGCTGCCCGCTCCAGGGACAGATGGAAACGCCTGCGAAACATCATCACATGCGGGGCAAAAATAAGGTTGTAGTCCTTGCTCGCCAGGAAATAGTCGAGAATTTGGTACCCCATATCGTACCACGACGATAACCAGGGTTCGTGATGCGGGTTGTAAAGCACGATAGGCCGAGGCTCTGGGAATAAGTTTTTTGACTCGCTACCACGCGCCTTAACGGCGTCGAATTTGGAATAGCCCACCACCTTGATTTTATGGTCGGGAATATTCCCAAGCTTCAGGAATCTGTCACGCAGCTTCTGCCCCGAGAGCAGAATCAAATCGAAATCGGCCATATCGGCTTTGAAACCAATCGACCGGTCGCCGCTGCCATGGCTGATGTAAAGCAGCTTCAGATGCTTGCAGGAATCCATTCGCTTGAGCAAAAGACTGGTCCGTTCCGTGACAACGAGAGCGTCGAACGAACCCAAAAGCTTGGCATTGTGAACCAGATAATCAATCCGGCTCAACGGCATGATGCTGTCGGCAGCGCGCAATAATGGCCCGTGCCAGCCAGGAACCTCTAACTTTATAACTCGGCATTGCTGTGTGATCGCGCTGCCACAAATCGAGATAATCGCATCGATCAGTTGATCAGATGTGGCCAAAAGCGTGATGTCGATGCCTGGATATTGCTCGATCAACGCGGAAATAAAGCTGGCACTGTGGGCAACCTGGTGGGTGGCGTCGTGGTTGTAAAGAAAAGCAATGCGCGGCCGCGAGCTTTCCTCAATCGCAGGCAAACGGCTCACATCAAGATGGCTGTCGCTGTGCGACATTAGATTTGGCACCGGCATCGTTGGCAAATGCCGGTCAAGCTACCCTTGAATCTTAGACGACGCCACTCATAGCCGGGGTTGGCGTGGTCATGACATGGCGCAGGGCTTGGCAGAGGTCAGCAATTTTGTGGCGGTGCGCGGTTGAGCCAAGCGCGATGCGGATTCCACTGGGCACAAGCTCACGCGCCACGGCGAAGTCACGGCCCACGGCCACCCAATAGCCTTGGCGGGCGAGCGCCGAGGACACATCGGCCATGCGGTTTTGGTCGGGCAGCGGAACCCACAGATGCGGGCATTGCGCGCTGCCATTAAAATGAATGTTGCCCAGAGCTTGCTTGGCGACCCGGTAGCGTGCCTCGACCTCGGCGGCGACTTTGTGGCGCAAGTCATCGGCACGCCCGGACATGATTAAATTCGCCGCCACTTCGGCCATCAGCGGTGGATTGGCCAGGACCATGGATTGCAAGTGGTTCTCGGCCTGCGCGATCAACGCACGCGGTACGCGCATGAAGCCCACCCGTAATCCTGCGCACACCGCCTTCGACAAGCTCGAAACTAAAATCGTGCGCTCAGGCTCAAGCTGGGTGATGGCTTGCGGTGGCGAATCAAGTACATCGGCATACACCGCGTCTTCAATAATCATGACATCGCGCTTGGCGGCCACCGCGGCCAATTGCTCGCGGCGGCGTTGGGAAATGGTGAAGGCCATGGGGTTCTGAAACGTCGGCACCAAGAACACCGCCCGCGCGGCATGGCGGGTAAGTGCCTCATCCAAGGCCTCGGGAATCATACCATCGTCATCAATGGCGGCGGCGCGCAGGTGTATGCCCATCACATTGGCCAATTGGGCTGTCCCAGCATAGGTAAGCGGATCGCAGATCAGCGTTCCGCCAGGGCCCACTACGCTTGCCAGCGCCACAGCGATGGCTTGGTGCGCACCGGAAGTCAGCAAAATTTCGCTAGCATTGGCCTGCGGGTATATCCGCTCCATCCACGCGGCCGCTGCACTACGTTGCTGAGGTGAGCCGCCAGGCATGGGATAACGCAGCATGGCGCGGGCACCACCAGCACGCACGACATCTTCTATGGCGCCGGCCAGCACCACATCCTGCCCCACAGCGGGTGGCATGCAGATGCGCAAGTCGACACTGCTTGACGCTTCGGATTCCGGATCAATCAATGCGGGTAGTCGCGGGCCTGAGGCCACAAACGTGCCGCGACCCACCTCACCGCTGACCAGGTTACGGCGGGCGACAATGCTGTAGGCTTTTGAGACCGTGGCAACCGCCAATCCCAATTCGTAGGCCAACTCGCGATGGGTGGGCATGCGCATACCGGGCAGCAAGGCCCCCGAACCAATGGCATCGGCGATCGCCTCGGCCAAGGCTTCGGCGGGATGGCCACCGTAGCGCGTTAGATCAGGTTTCCACATTGTCATAAGACAAGGCACCACTTGTTGTACTTTGTAGTTTCAGGCCGACTTGACAGTCTTGCTCAAGTATTCCTGCCTCTAAAGATGTTTTCACGGAACGCCTTCAGCCTATATTAAAAAAAGCTGTATGAATTCTCCTATATATTGTAATAGTATAATATACTGTTTGACGCAATACATTTTATGGACATTAGGACAATCTATCGCGGAACGATACATTCCGCAGCGTTTTCCACGGTGCCCCATGCCCTCGTTGTTTCTTTCTATGCCTGGCGTGTCGTTGAGTCAGTCCGAATCATGGTTGTTTGGCCTCGTCGCGTTCGCATTCGTCAGCAGCATCACTCCCGGACCAAATAACGTTTTGCTGGCAGCCTCTGGGGCGCGATTCGGTATCACCCGCACGCTGTCGCATGCATCTGGGATTTGGACAGGCATGGTCACGCTGTTGTCGCTCGCAGTTCTGGGCGTGGGTGCCGTGGCCGCCATGGCGCCAGCGTTGTTCAACACCCTGCAAGTGTTTGCGGCCTTAGCGCTGGTCATGACCGCAATCGGGATGGTGCGCGAGCGCCCCGCAGACGAGTCGCACATCGAACAACAAACAGCGCGGCCATGGTCTTTCTGGCAAGCCGTGGGTTTTCAATACCTCAATCCCAAGGCCCTCATGATGGCTGTCACGGCCGCTGCAATGATTCCTCATGGGCAATCCACAGGCTTTGGCTCTGCCGGTATCATGATCATGACCTTCATGCTGGTCAGCATGCCGTGCACTTGGGTTTGGGTGATGGCGGGCGCCGGTTTGCGCCGGGCGCTGAACTCGCCAACACGCAAGCGTACTTTTAATTGGATCACGGCGGTGCTGTTGGTCGCCACAATTCCACTCAGCCTCGCGCCACTCGAGGTGCTGTCATGAGCGCCATACGAGCATCACAAAATGGTGAGCATCAACCTGCGAATTGTCCTGTGACTTTCTCTCTCAGGAAATTCACTTTGATTGAATCTTGTACAGCGCGATTGTCAATTCGGTTGGGGATGCATATGTCGATACTCAATATATCTCGGCTGTTCGGGGCGGTGCTGGCAATCGCACTGTTAGGAATTTGGGCAGGCAATTCTGCTTTTGCCGAGACCATTAAGATTGGCCTGATCGATTTTGCATTGCGCCATGAGTCCTTCAAGGCGTTTAAGGGCGTCACCGTGCGCAGCATCACATTCGAAACATCGGCCTTGCGCCCTGCCCGCATGCAGTCGGCAGCCCATATCCGGGGACATGGCGATGTCATGGCGGCAGAGTTGATCGAAGCCTTCCAAGCGGCTTCGCCCGATGCCGAGTTGGAATTGTTTGTTGCAAGCCCATTCCTGGAAGATCCCGCCACCGGGCGCCAGACTATCGACTACATACAGCTCGAATTTGCTTATATTTGGCTGGCACGCCAGGGCGTGAAGATCGTGGCACAGACCTTTGTGGCCAAGGCAAGCCCCGCTTTAGAGACCGCCATCGCAGCAGCCACGCGCGAGGGTTTGGTGATTCTGACTTCAGCCGGAAATGGTCCGCAGCAGAATGCCGTCCCCCCCTTCCCGGCGAGTTATGGCAACACCATTGGTATTTCCACGACAGGCCTGTCCGGCGAGTTGAGCCTGGAAGAAAATCGCAACACCTATGTGCGCTATTCTGTGCCAGCGCCCGCAATCTCAGGCCTCAAATTGCGCCAAGATCCCGAGTTGGGCAGCTTGGCTGGCTCATCGCGCGCGACTGTGGCCGCAGCGGGGCTACTTGGCGCATTAACGACGCGTTACCGGCTTGAGACACGCGAAGATGCATTGCTGTTGCTCGACACCTTGGCCGTGTCCGTGGCCGATTATGGTCAGCAAAAAGTCTATGGTCTTGGTGTCCTGGTGACTGATGTTGTCGCACAGCATGTGCGCTCTAGCCTGACGCCGCCGCAGCTCAAACGCTTGCTGCGTGATGAGCGCCTAAGCGCATAACAACGACTGGGTTAAACCCGGATGTCCGACGCCAAAGAGTGAACCTTGGACAAGTCAGGCCGGTAAGCCATGTAGATGCCAAGATCGGCATCGGCGGGCCGAAAGCTTGAGGACACGCCCGAGAGCGTTTCTTTATAGCCGACATACAGAACACCATCGTCGGCCATGGAGCGCGAAAGTTTCTGCAATAGACCAAACTTTGTTTGCATGTCGAAGTACGGCAGCACATTGCGGCACAACACGACATCGAACCGCCCCAATGGAAACATATCTTCGAGTAAGTTCCAGGGTTTGAACTGCACGCGGTTGCGAATGGCCTCGGACAAGCGCCAGGAATCATCTTCTTTTTAGAAGTGCTTCAACAAAGTGCGAACCGGCAACCCGCGTTGGACTTCGAATTGAGAGTACAACCCAGCCGTGGCAACCGTTAGCGCCACGGGCGATAAATCGATTCCCACAATTTCGGCCTGCCAACCGGCCAACGCATGGCCCAGACCATCCAGGATCATCGCCAACGAATAAGCTTCTTGGCCTGTCGAGACGCCCGCGCACAAAATGCGAAAGCTATGCTTGGTTTTACGCGCGGTTAGTAGATTTGGCAGGACGCGGTTGCGAAAATGTTCGAACGGTTTCCAATCCCGGAAAAAACCCGTGTCCTTGGCCATCATGGCCTCGACCACGGCCTCGGCCAGCGCTTGCTCACCGGTCTTGAGCGCGCCTACCAACTCCATCATGCTTTTGTACCGCCGCTGGCGCACTACGGGCGTAAGCCGGTTCTCGACCAAGTAACCTTTATCCTTGGTCAACACGAGGCCCGAGCGCTCTTTCAAGAGGCGGGCGAGAAAATCAAAATCATCCGGCTGCATTGACTAAATAAGATGTCCGTTTCGCCCTGCCACGGCAGCACGTTCCGTCATGTTAATCGAGCGCGCCCAAGATGGTGAGTTTGGAGCGCACAATTTCGCTATCGAAGGGTTTCATGATGTACTCGTTTGCACCGGTATCAAGCGCGCGTTCGATGTGATGAACTTCGTTCTCGGCAGTACAGAAAATTACGATCGGTTTGTCGCCGCCTGGCATTTTGCGTAGTTCCTGGACAAACGATAACCCGTCCATATTGGGCATATCCCAGTCAACAATAGCGATATCGGGCATATGCACGCGCGATGCTTCGAGCGCTTTTTTGCCGTCTTCGGCTTCTTCCGGCTCAAAGCCCAACTCATAAACAATCTTCGAGGCGACGCGCCGGATAATGCGCGAATCGTCAACGACCAAGCACCTTTTCATGACTCCCCCGCCCCAATGCCGCACTGAAGGACACTCTGGCTTTGGAAACCTAACCAATCCATGATCATTGTGCCACCCATAGCCTTAGGGCACGGCCAGAAATACGGCCACGACACGGCAGCCGTCGTCACGTGATTGAGCTGCCAGCGAGCCGCCATCGCTGCGGATAAGGGCATGAGTATAAATCGGCTGCACCGACTTTGGCGTCAGCGCCGCTGCCGCAGGATCAGCCAAAACACTAAACAATGCCTGACGGGGGTCATGCTGGCTTGAAACATCCCCGATGGCGTTGACCATCACCTCCAGCGATGGGCCGGTGCGTACCTCGATATTAACGCTGCGCACACGAGGCACCACTTCAATGGCCAGCAGGATCAAATTGGCAAGCACCTGAGCTGCGCGGCCTTCGAGGCGTGCGAGCAGGCCAGCGTGCTGCGCTTCGCTTGGCCACGTCATCGCCACCTTGCCGGCAGATCCGGCTATGGCCTCGAAATACCCTGCCACCGTCAGTCGAAAATCTGACAACGTCACGTTGCCCGGTGTACCCAAGGCCGTGCGAAGGAACTTGAGTTTACTTGAGGCTGCCGTGGAACTGTTGGCAATGAGTTGCAAGGTTTCGGCATCGACCTGAGCGGGGTCATTCCCCACCAGTTCCACTCCGGCCGCCACGGCGCCGATGGGCCCCGCCAGATCGTGGCAAAGCCGCGTACAAAGCACTTGAGTGAGGGTCAGCATGTCGGTCATCGGCGGGCAACATAATCTGTCAGATCACAAGTAGCCCAACCATAGCAGGCCCATGACCCTGCACAAAAGCCGTTGAATCGCAATGCGTTCGTACCCTTGGCAGCCCCGCCCCAGGCCTTATATTGAGGGCTCACCTCTGCCCGCCCCTGTGGGGTAGGCACCATGCGGAACGCCCATGATCGATCCCTACGGCCGGTCCATCACATATCTGCGTGTCTCGGTCACCGACCGATGCGACCTGCGTTGCGTCTATTGCATGTCCGAAGACATGACCTTTTTGCCTAAGACCGAGTTGCTCACACTTGAGGAACTCGACAGGGTCTGTTCGGCGTTTGTCGATCTTGGCGTGAAGAAACTACGCATCACCGGCGGCGAACCCCTCGTACGCAAAAATGTGCTGACCTTGTTCGACAGCCTCGGCCGTCACCTGAAAACCGGGGCGCTCCAAGAACTGACGCTGACCACAAATGGCACGCAACTCTCTAAATTTTCTGATGGCCTGAAAGCGTCAGGTGTGCGTCGGATCAATATCTCGCTCGACTCGCTTGATGCCGCGCGCTTCAAGTCCATTACCCGCTGGGGCAATCATGCCCAAGTCATGGAAGGTATTCGCGCAGCTAAAGCTGCAGGGCTGAAGGTCAAAATCAACACTGTCGCCATGCGCGGCGTCAACGAAGAAGAATTCGATGATCTCGTGGCGTGGTGCGGTGCCGAAGGCTTCGACCTCGTATTCATCGAAACCATGCCCATGGGCGACATCACCGGCGACCGCACTGATCAATACTTACCGCTGTCGATGGTACGCGCCCGCTTGGCCCGGCGCTGGACGCTCGACGCCATCCCCGACAACACCGGTGGACCCGCCCGATACACGCGCTGCGCCGAGACCGGTGGGCGGGTTGGCTTTATTACACCCATGACTCACAATTTCTGCGAATCGTGCAACCGTGTGCGGCTAACATGCACCGGCATGCTTTACATGTGCTTGGGCCAGGACGACGATGCCGACCTACGCTCGCCACTGCGCGCCAGTGAAAGCAATGCGCCGCTGTTAGCAGCGATTCACGAAGCCATTGGCCGCAAACCCAAGGGCCACGACTTCGTCATCGACCGGCGCCATAACAAACCCGCTGTCAGCCGTCATATGAGTGTAACGGGTGGTTAGTTTGCGCATGGTTATCTTTCCGGGCGCAGATGCGTCATGACATTTTCTAGCATCGCCTTTGTTGCCGCCGACAGCCCGCCCGCCCAAGAGGCTTTAACGGCTTTGGTTGCCCGCTATGGGCAAGCAAGACCAGACCGTGCAGATGTGATCGTCGCTCTGGGTGGTGACGGATTCATGCTGGATACCCTTCACACCTGGATGAAGACGGGCAAGCCAGTATTCGGCATGCATCGCGGCACGGTGGGGTTCTTGATGAACCCCTACAACGAGGACGGCTTGATGGAGCGCCTGGCGCGCGCACACGATGTCGTTCTGTACCCGCTACGCATGGAAACTGTCGCGCTTGACGGCACTAAACGCGAAGCCTTGGCGATCAACGAGGTCTCGATGCTGCGTCAAACCCGCCAAGCCGCCAAGATTCGCATTTCTGTCGATGGCCGCGAAAGGTTGAGCGAACTGATTTGCGATGGCGCGCTCATCTGCACGGCAGCGGGAAGCACAGCCTATAATCTGTCGGTGCACGGGCCAGTGTTACCGCTAGATTCGAACATCCTAGCTTTGACGCCCATCAGCGCCTTTCGACCCCGCCGTTGGCGTGGCGCGATTTTGCCGCACACCGCCACAGTGCGATTTGAAATTCTTGAAGCAGCCAAACGCCCCGTCAGTGCGGTGGCCGACAGCGAAGAAGTGCGCAATGTGGCTCAGGTAAGCGTGCGGGAAGACCGCGACACCAGAATTCACTTGTTATTCGATCCGGAGCTAAACCTGGGTGAGCGGATATTATTAGAACAATTCTCAGCCGCTGAGGGTTGAGATTTTACCAGATAAACCCTGGAATCGTGGCGGTCGGCGTTTGCCCAAAACGTACCGCAAGCGCTTCTGCCTTCGTGGGGTCAGCCGCCACACCGTAAGCACAGCCCAACTCGGCGGCATGAATACCGCCGGTGCACCAAACCGAATCGAACCCTACCGCGTTAGCTCCTTTGACATCAGTTTCCAAGGCATCACCGACCACTGCTACGCGCCGGGAATCGGTCACACCAAGCATCTGCGCAGCAAGTTTGTAGATCACAGGATCAGGTTTGCCGCGAAACATAACCGTGCCACCCATCTCGATATAACGGGCAGCGGTCGCCCCGGCACAGATAACGGGTCTTCCGCCGCGAATGACCAGAAGATCGGGATTTGCGCATACCATCGGCAAAGCTCGCGCCACGGCACGCTCAAGTACGGCTTGATAGTCGGCGACTTGATGAGTCAATTCAGATGGCCCGGTGTTAACCAAAAAGTCCGCCGCTGCGACATCGGCTACTATCTCAAGACCAGTTTGCTCAAATACGCTGCGGTCGCGCTCAGGCCCCATATGATAGGCCCGCCGACCGAGCCGGGCGAAGGCTGGGTCACTCCGCGCAATCAAGGCATCGCGTGTTGCTTCGCCCGAGGACAAGACTTCGCCATACAATGACCGCTCGATGCCCATACGGGTCATGGCTTCGACGAGGGCATAAGCACGGCGCGGCGCATTTGACAGCAGCAAGGTCTTTTTGCCGGCAGCCTTCAAGGCGGCCAGCGTAGCTTTGGCCGATGGATAGGGCGTTTCACCATCGTGGACCAAACCCCAGAGATCGAGAATGAAGCCATCATAAAGCTCTGCGACTTCGCGCAAGCCACGTAAATGCCGTATAGTCATTTTTGCTTTGGCTTTCGATGGTCGGCGCCCACCGCCTGGACGATGGAGTTAAAGCCATCGCGGCGCAGCAACTCGGCAAGGCCGCGTTTAATGTCACCAACTAATCCGGGGCCCTCATACACCAATGCTGTATAAAGTTGCACCAGCGATGCGCCTGCCTTGATCTTGGCATAGGCCTGCTCGGCCGAGCTGATGCCGCCAACGCCGATTAATGGCAACTTACCTTCGGTCAGGGCATAGACCTCGCGCAGCAGTTGGGTCGATGCCTCAAATAAAGGGGCACCACTCAAGCCGCCGGATTCGGCAGTATGTGTGGACTTCAACGACGCGGGACGCATCACGGTTGTATTGCTCACGACCAAGCCGTCCATGCCTTCGGCCATGGCCACGCGGCAAATAGCGGTTACGTCATTCAGATCAAGGTCTGGAGCAATCTTAAAAAGCAATGGTGTGCGGCTACCCGCGCGTTCGCGCGTCTCGCGCACGGCACGCGTCAGCGCCACCATGGGTTCCACGCTTTGCAGCGCCCGTAATCCCGGCGTGTTGGGTGACGACACATTGATCACCACGAAATCCGCTAGGGGCGCAAGGGCCGTCACCCCGGCCACATAATCGGCCGCCGCATCCGTAGAGTCTCTGTTTTTGCCAAGATTTACGCCGATGATGGGGCCAGGTTTGCCCCGTCGAAGATCCGCAAGACGCCGCCGCACGGCCTCAAGACCATCACTATTGAATCCAAATCGGTTAATAATGGCGCGGTCTTCCATCAGCCGGAAAAGCCTGGGCCTTGGGTTGCCAGGCTGTGGCAAGGGGGTCACCCCGCCGACTTCGACAAAGCCAAATCCCAGCGCGCCGGCTTGCAGCGGGACTTCGGCGTTTTTGTCGAATCCCGCCGCCAAACCCACCGGATTGGGGAATGCCCGGCCCCAGAGATCAATCTTCAATGCAGGATCATCGGGGCTAGGGCGGTAGATTAATCCCACGAGGCCCGATTGAAGTGCCAGGATTGCTAAACGATGGGCCGCCTCTGGATCGAGAGTACCGAGAAAGGGCCAAAGGAAGCGGTACAGCGTCATGGTCGGGCGGGGATCAATGATAGGGACGGGCAACCTGTAGCGGGCCAGCCCCGCCAAATCCAGGGCTGAGGATCAACCATAGCGGTTGAATCTGAGATTGACCGACATTCCCCGGATGAACCCCGGCTTCAGGCAACATGGTAGGCGTAAGGGCCGCCTATTACAACTTCGGGGGTACTTTGCTGGATTTTCCGCCAAGTCCCTTCTGAACGCAGACTTCTCAGCCCGCCGATACCCCTGTTTCC
>SHWP01000017.1 GCA_009693785.1 Rhodospirillaceae bacterium | reverse complement strand
AATTCGCTTCGCCTGTGCGCCAGTTTTCGTAAACTCGCTACGCTCATTAACGAAATCTAGGCGTCATAAGAAAAACCCCTACGGGCATCAGCTTTTGTAAACTCGCTGCGCTCGTCAACAAAAGCTAGGTGTAAGCGTGGTAGCGCGGGAGCGTGCTGGTCTACACCCACCACCAACGTTTACGGTGAAATTCAATTTATAATCAATGGCTTAGAGAAACTCAAAGTATCGCCTTCACGCTAGCATACTGTCACTAGCCCATCCCAGCTTACCGCAGCCCGCTGGACTCATAAAACTGGCAGACTAATCTTGGACCTCTGGATGGGGCGGTCGCGCATGTTGCTTAGCTTTATCGAGGCCAGCGTCGTTATGGGCGTGGGTGCATTTGTTCGATTGGCAGCGACGCTTTTCCTGTTCATGGTCGCGCCATCGTGCTCAGCCGCGCGACGATGAGCAACAACCGCCAGAATCTGATCTTTGCGTTTGCATATAATGTCATCGGCATCCCGATTGCCGCCGGCGTGCTCTATCCCAATCTAGGCTTGCTGCTCAGCCCGATGGTCGCAGCCCTGGCCATGGCGTTGAGTTCCGTGTCGGTGATCGCAAATTCGCTACGCCTTCGCACGCTTAAGCTCTAGGCCCGCCTACTTTAGCGATACCGCCATTATTCCAAACGCGTTGATCCGTGGCGTCGTACCAAAGGCCGACAGTCCGACTGCAAACTAAAGCCGCCCCTTAATCCTTCGGGATTGCAGCAATCTCCTTGCGCCATCCATCAACCGCTGCGGCCTGATCTTTGATGATGGAAATCGTCTTGCTCTGGTATTCCTTGTTCCCCATTGCTGCAATCATGACCAAGCCAGCATCAGCCCTGCATACGCGCCCCGGGGCAGCGCCATCCATGTGACCGACCTTCAACCCAGTAAGTCCTGGTTCACAGTCTTCCAGACCTCCTGGTCGGACGATGGTCCAAGCCATTCCTGACTTGCGGATATAGTCTTCACCCTTGCCCTTCCACATCAAAATCATATTGAACATCTTGTTGAGCTGCACATTGGGGTCGGCGCTCCCAGAACCTATTGCTGTCATATGAACGAACTGCTTGATCCCTGCAGCTTTGGCCGCATCCGTAAGGGCCGCCACGCCATGAAAATCAATCGCTTCGGGAACGTCCTTTCCAAATGGCACCGCACCAATCAACGACAGCATATAATCAGCGCCTTTAACCGCGTCCTTAAGAGTGCCCGGCTGCGTCACATCGGCTACGACAAGTTGCACCCCGGCCCCTAAATCGCCCGCTTTGGCAGCATCGCGAACCATTGCCTTAACTGTGTAGCCCTGTTCGAGTAACGATTTCACAATGGCTCGGCCGCTCTTGCTCGTCGCACCCGCAACAACCACGGTTTCCTTTGCAATCGCTGACCACGACATCACCATTGCTGCAGCCAGCAATAAAGTTGATTTAAAAATTCTCATTATGGTTCTCCTTGGGAACGCCACGCGGTATGCGGATTTCTTCGCTTGCTGAACGAATCGACTTCCAAGCCCCGTGCCTGCTCATCATCAGCAAGCACGAAGGCTAGGCATCTAAATGATAATTGCGATTTATTTGGGTTTGGCGGCCATTTCTTCACGGGCCTTTGCGAGCGTTTGCATATCAACGCCAAGCTGAGGCCGATCTGGCTTCACCACCACAGCAAAGGGTGCCGGGGTTTTGTTCAGCCACACGCGCCAATATTCGGCGTCGTTCTCGTAGGTATCGACCCACTTCTCTTCCGTATTTTGGCATTTTTGGATCGTCTTAAAATACACCACTTTGCCCACATCGCGTGGCATACCAACCATAAATCGGAATAAGCCAAGTTCTTCAGTGGGCAACGAATTGCCTTTCCAAACAATTTCATCAACGACCTCAGTGATTGGCCGCCCCTCGCGCATCACAGGTTTTCTGATTTTTTCTTGACCAATTCGACCTGCCAACCCACCGCCTTCTCAGGAACAATCAACGTAATTTCTGGCGGAACCTTCATGCGCAGTTCGGTTGTCGCCCCCGCCCCGCAGCCATGGGGGACAACAAGGGTCAGCAGTTCATTGTAACCTGCACGCCCCTGCATGTTCTCGATAATGATATGGGCTTTTGCTGGCATCGTGGCGAACGCCACGACGGCGAAGCCGGCAGAAATAAACGCTTTTGAAATTGTCATGAACTCCCCCTGTGATTGGTGATTGGCGAAAACAATACGCCGTCAGCCTAGATGAGAGCTCGAATGTAGATAAGCCTTATTTGCAATTACGGCCGGTTATCGGTCGCCATCCAGGCTTGAGCACTTGAGTGACTAAATTGCGGGAGTGTTTTTGTCCTCGCTGCGCTCGTCAACAAAAGCTAGGTGTAAGCATGGTAGCGCGGGAGCGTTTTGGTTTACACCCACCGCCGACGTTTACGGTGAGGTTTGTTTTGTAATCAATGGGTTGGCTATTCCACCTGAAGGCTGTGTATGCGCGCGTTGGGCAGACTCTAGAAAGCGGCGACATCACTACGTTTGGTATAGCTTGATGTGATCCTTCACGAACTGCTCGACCGATGTAGGCGCGCGCCCCAAGATTTGTTGAATCGTATCGGTCGTATGCGCGTTGGTTCTGTTGCTGAGAAGCTTAAATTCGTCACAAACTGCGTTGACACGCCAAGCCGGCAAGCCGACCTGCGTCAATACCTTCCGGAAGTCCTCCACCGGCTGAGCAACATAGCGAATTTCCCGGCCTAACACTTTCGAGAAATTTTGTGCAGCCTGAGCCAATGACATGGCTTCCGGGCCAGTCAGGTCATAACTCTTGTTGAGATGGGCATCATTGGTCAAGACAATGCGTATGACTTCTGCAACATCGCGAATATCAGTTGGCGCCACCACCGCATTGCCAAGCGCCAAGACGATCTCATTGTTGGCCTTGATCGTCCGGGCTGCCGGCAAAAAGTTTTGTGTGAAAAAGGTCGGCCGTATCATCGACCAGTTCATGCCCGACGCCCTGATATGATCTTCAGATGCGACGTGCATCGCCGGAATAGGTTTGGTCGTTCCGGGCTCAGACTCCATCGATGAGAGCTTCACCAAGTGCTTGACGCCTGCTGCCACAGCACAATCGGTAAACTGCTTTTCGATGGTAAGTTGATCTTCGCCGTTAGCCATGATGAGAACCGCCTTGGTGACACCCTTGAGGGCCTCGCTTACGGTGGCCTTATCAGCCATATCCCCCACGGCAATTTCAGCGCCAAGTTCCTTGAACGATGCACCCTTCTCTGCATTTCGCACGAGCACTCTGAAAGGAATTTTATGAGCAGCCAGCTCCTTAGCGACTGCGTTGCCGGTTTTTCCCGTAGCGCCTGTGACTAGTATCATGTGACTCAGCTCCCCTTAATCGATTCATGCCTCTCGAGCGTGGGCTCGCAAGGGCTTTGAGAATGTCACAAGAATAAACCAACGTCGATAAACCCCTTAATGATACGTTTTTTCGGCTTATGTCAAAACGCAAGGTACTAAAGGCACCATCAGTCAGGTCTCACAGAAATACCATTTTCTCTGAAAGTAACCTGACGGCTTTCTTGTGCCGATGGTTTGAAGGCGGCTGTGACCATGCGGCTCTCGCGTCGTAACCACGACCGCTCAACCCCAAACAGCGCTCATCGCTATTCTCATGTTGGCGTCGGTCATCATGGCAATATGCAGCATTGCCGGCGCGCTTGTGCTGAACAAGTTTGATCTCAAGATGGGATAGTTTGGTAGCGCGGGAGGGATTTGAACCCCCGACCAACGGATTATGATCCCGCTGCTCTACCCCTGAGCTACCGCGCCATACCAAGCATTCCGCGCTGAGGTCATGCGCGGACGGCGGCTTATTTACGAGCCGGAGGGGGCAAAGTCAAACGTGGGTCCAGGGGCCCAGATCGGCCCGAATCCAGCCCCTACTTGGCCGCCGTGGACTTGGGGTAAGGCGGGCGAAGCCTTGGCAAAACATGCTTTTTCTCGATCTCGTGGCTGACGGGCAGATTGTTGAAGCCAGCCCAGCCGTCCATGTCGCCGGGGTCTTCGATGGGCTTGCCGTCGGGGCCGAGTGTCACGCCGCTGATGATGCCGTTGGCGTTCACATCCAGCGGCTTGCCGTCCACGTCGGTCAGCGTCTTGCCCATGAATCCGGTCCACACGCTGCGCACATTGGTGTACCCGGCCTTGGCCAGAATGTTGGCCGCCAGCGCGCTGCGCCCGCCGCCTTGGCACATGGCAATGATGGGCGTGGATTTTTTAGGATAGCGCGCCATCACCTCGGCCAGAAAATCGGCGTCGGGCATGGTTTGGTAGGCGGGGTCGTCCTTACCTTTGCCCGCGATGCGCGGATAGGGAATGTTGTCGGCCTTGGGCGCATGCCCGCCCGCGTATTCCTCGACACTGCGCACGTCGATCAACACCGTGCCCTTTTCTTCGGTGACGGCGCGCTGCGCCACCACGGGGCTGATGTCGGCCTTGTACTCGCGCGGATATTTATAGCGGTTGCCCTCGGCCAGGGCCTGTGTGGCGGTGAGCACAACCGCGGCAGTGATGAGCAAAAGTGCAATGCGTTGGGGCATGGTGATCTCCCGAGAAACAGAGGCGTTATCATAGCAGCCACAAAGCCGTTTCAGAAGCCCAGAGAGTGAGCATGATTCTATAAAGTAGACTAAAGAGCACCTTGCCTATATAAACATTTTGTTTATAATGACAGCATGATCCGTTCTTTTGCCGATCCAGAAACGGAGCGTTTGTTTACCACTGGAATATCCCGGAGGTTACCACGGGATATTCTCAAGCGTGCGGCAATGCGCCTGTTGCAGTTGGATTCCGCGCGGCGGCTTGACGACCTACGCGAACCGCCTTGAAGCCCTCAAGGCAGACCGGCGTGGATATCATAGCATCCGCATCAATGACCAATGGCGGCTATGTTTCAGGTTTGCAGACGGCGATGCATTCGAAGTTGAAATTGTTGACTATCACTAAGTAAGGACAGGCCTATGACTCGCAACGGACTTCCCGCCATTCATCCCGGCGAATTTTTAACCGAAATTCTCAATGGGCATGCCTTGTCTCAGGCAGCCTTTGCGCGCAAAATCGGCGTGTCGCCAATGCGCGTGTCGCACGTCATCAAAGGCCAGCGCCCGGTCACGGCGGAACTCGCACTGTGCTTTGGCCGTGCCTTCGGTCAAACACCGGAATATTGGTTGAATTTGCAAGCCACCTACGATTTGAAAGTCGCCGAAGCGAAATTTGCAAAACGCGTCAGCCTGGTGAAGCGGGTGAAGCTCGCAGCCTAAGTCACCGCCGCTTTTTCCTTGCGCATATTATGCGGCACGAAGGCTTTGGCATCCTCGCGCGCGATCCAACCGCCGCCCAGCACGCGCTCGCCGTCATAGAACACGCAAGCTTGGCCTGGCGTTACGGCAGCTTCGGGTTCGTCGAGCACCACATTGGCCGCGCCTGGCACATCGCCTGGTAATATCGTCGCGGCAATCGGCGGCTGAGTACTGCGCAGCTTCACGTTCGCACGAATTCCCTCAGGCGCAATCCCCTCGCCCGCGCCCAGCCAGTTCACGCCCGTCAGTTTGAACGCATCGCGCAGCATGTCGGCCTTGGCGCCCACAATCACGCGCGCAGTCGTGGGGTCGATGCGCACCACATACAGCGGGTCGGCCTCCCCGCCCACACCCAAACCCCGGCGCTGGCCCACCGTGTAATTCACCACGCCCTTGTGCAGACCCATCACGCGGCCATCCACATGCACGATCTCGCCCGGTTGCGCGGCCTCGGGCCGCAACTTGGTGACGATGTCGGTGTAGCGGCCTGTGGGCACGAAACAAATATCTTGGCTGTCGGGCTTGTCGGCCACGGCGATGTTGAGTTGCTTGGCAAGGCTGCGCGCCTCGGGCTTCATCATGCCGCCCAACGGAAACCGCAAATAGTCGAGCTGCGCCCTGGTGGTGGCAAACAGGAAATAACTTTGGTCGCGTGCGGGGTCCACCGCGCGGTGCAGCTCGGGCCCGTGTGCGCCTATGATGCGCTGCACATAGTGGCCCGTGGCCAGGCAATCGCCGCCAATGTCGCGCGCGGCTTTCACCAAGTCGCGGAACTTGACGGTCTGATTACACAGCACGCATGGAATGGGTGTTTCGCCCGCCACATAAGAGTCTGCGAATTTTTCGATCACGTCTTTTTGGAACGTGGCTTCATAGTCGAGCACATAGTGCGGAATGTTCAGTGCGTCGGCGACGCGCTTGGCGTCGTAAATATCTTGCCCCGCGCAGCACGACTTGGCCGACTTCACCGCGGCGCCGTGGTCGTACAACTGCATGGTGAAACCCACCACGTCGTAGCCCTCGCGCGCCAAGATGCCCGCCGTGACGGAACTATCCACCCCGCCCGACATGGCCACCACCACGCGGGTTTTATTGGCGGGCTTGGCGATGCCCAAAGTGTTGAGGGTGGTCATATCAAATCAATCCATCATGTTCCGCGTGGTTTGCGGCAGGCGCACGGTCAGGCCATTCAGCGCCGCCGTTAGCGTGATCTGACACGCCAACCGCGACTGCTTGGTCACACCATACGTTAAATCGAGCATATCGGCTTCGGCCTCCGCGGGAGGTGTCAACTTTGCAACCCACTCGGGTTCGACAATCACGTGGCAGGTGGAGCACGCCATGCAACCCTCGCAGGCGCCCTCCATGTCGATGCCGTTGGTCTTGGCCAGTTGCATCAGGCTGATGCCGGTGGCGGTGTTCAATTCTTTGCGTGCGCTGCTGCGGTCGACAAACACGATGGTCACGGTCTCAGGCATTGCCACCCGCCTGCCCCAGCGCGATAGGGATATAGGATTCTAAAAACGCGTTGGCATCGGCCTCAGTGGTTTCAACACCCAAGCTGACGCGGATAGCAGTGGCCGTGAGTTCATCAGCCACGCCCATGGCCTTAAGCACATGCGACAAACTGATCTTGCCCGACGAGCACGCCGAGCCGGTACTAACACACACACCCGCGAGGTCGAGTTGAATCACTTGCGTTTGGCTGGCCACGCCGGGCACCGACACACATATAGTGTTGGGCAAACGGGCGGCAGACTTAGCATGAATCACCGCGCCAGGAACCGATTGAACAATCCGCGCCTCGATGCCATCGCGCAAGGACGCGATTTTTGCGACGGCGGAAAGACGTTGCGGCACGGTTTTCGCGGCCGCGCCAAAGCCTGCAATGCCAATTACATTCTCGGTGCCTGAGCGTCGGCTTTTTTCCTGGCCGCCACCTTCGAACAATGGCGTCACCTTTAAGCCAGCGCGCATCACCAACGCCCCCACGCCCTTAGGCCCGCCAAATTTGTGAGCTGACAATGTGAGCGCATCGACGCCAAGACTGGCCAAAGAAAAACTCAAACGTCCGGGCGCTTGCACAGCATCGCAATGCACGTACCCGCCAGCCTCGTGGACCAGCCGCGCGATTTCGGCCACGGGCTGAAGGGCGCCTGTTTCGTTATTGGCCAGCATCACCGACACCAATACCGGCGATGGCATGTTCTTCAGGCGCTGTTGCAACGCGGCCACATCAACCACCCCATTGGCATCGACAGCCAGAAAGCTTTCTACATCGGTCATGTTGGCGATGACCGAGGGGTGCTCCACCATTGAGCAAAGTGCCGCCCTGCAGCCCATGGCGCGCACGAGCCCACGTAGCGCCAGCGCATTTGCTTCGGTGCCGCCAGCGGTGAACACCACGTCGGCAGGTTTTGCGCCCGCCAATGCCGCCACGGCCTCGCGCGCGTCTTCAACTAGGGCACGGGCAGCCCGCCCAGCGCGGTGAATCGACGAAGGGTTACCCGGCACCTCAAAGGCAGCGCTCATAGCCGCCTTGGCCTCGGGGCTTAGGGGCGTCGTAGCGTTATGGTCGAGATAGATCAGCTGGGGCCGGGTCATGGCGACCCGATTATAGCAAGCCGCCTGCCGTGGAAAGCGCGGGTTTTGGTCCAATTACTCGGCAGCTTGCGCCGTCATATGCGACACCCTTGACCCGCCAATCTGGTGATCAGCGACTTGACGGATGGTGATGGTGCTGAGAAATCGCATCATATCGCGGTCCAGTGCTGCCCATAGGTTGGCTACGCTGGCCCCGGCACGCGGCCCCTCTGAGTCGTCGCGATCAGCACCCACCGAGGCAGCCGAGGCAAAGGCCGAAAACACATCGGAAATACGTATATCGTTGGGGAAATGCGTATATCGTTGGCCGCGCGGGCCAACAGGTACCCCCCGCCTGGGCCACGCACGCTTTTTACAAAACCATTCTGGCGCAGGAGGGCAAAGACCTGCTCAAGGTAGGACACCGAGACATCTTGGCGCTGTGCAATGTCGGATAGTGCCACCGGGCGGCGGGTTTGGCTTTGTGCCAAATCGACCAGGGCTGCAACCGCATAGCGAGAACGTGACGAATTACGCACGTATAACTCCTTGATTCATAAATGTTTTTACGATGATGGTGGCCGTCTGCTCACCCTATCTCGTCTTCCTACGCTGGGTAAAAGCGGGCAGATCAGTGCTCTTTGTTAAGATTCATGGTCCCGCTACTCCCAGATTAGGTTTGCAGTTCGGCCAGCGAATCCCTAAATAAGCACCCTGCGCCGGAACAAAAGGCCGAAGCCTCGCGAACCGCCCCCAAGCGCGCTAAAAGCTCCAGAAACCAACGAAAAAAGCTGAACCCAATCATGCCTGAAGTCATTTTTACGGGCCCGGAAGGGCGTCTTGAGGGGCGCTACCACCACGCTGAGGCACCCCGCTCGCCCATCGCCATCATCCTGCACCCGCACCCGCAGCATGGCGGGACCATGAACAATAAGGTGGTCTACAACCTCTACCACACGTTCGTGGCGCGGGGCTTTTCGGTGCTGCGGTTTAACTTCCGTGGCGTCGGCCGCAGCCAGGGCGAATTCGACAATGGCTTGGGCGAACTTTCAGACGCCACCTCGGCGCTCGATTGGTTGCAGTCGGTCAACCCCAACACACCAGCGTGCTGGGTTGCTGGCTTCTCGTTCGGCGCTTGGATCGGCATGCAGTTGTTGATGCGCCGACCCGAGGTGGAAGGCTTTGTGTCAGTTGCCCCGCCCGCCAACATGTACGACTTCACCTTCCTCGCCCCATGCCCCTCATCGGGCATCATCGTGCAAGGCACCAACGATGACGTGGTGCCCGAACCGTCGGTGGAAAAGTTCGTCAATAAACTCAAGATGCAGAAGAACATCATCATCGACTACAGCCTGGTGAAGGGTGCCAACCATTTCTTCAAAGACCACATGGAACAGATGGCCGAGGTTGTGGGCAGCTACGTCGACATGCGCCGCAGCGGCGGCCACCACGCAGCACCTGCAAAAAAGAAAGCGGCGGGTTAGAGCGGATTCACCAACCGCCCGCCCTTGAGTGGCGTTGGCGCACCGGTGATTTCAGGATAGGTCAGCGGTAATCCGCGCTTGTGGCGCACGGCGAAATACGCAAACGCCTGGGCCTCGATCACATCGCCGTTACACCCCATCGCCTCGATCAGGTTACAGGCAATCCCTGACAACGCCGCCAACCGTGCCATGATCAGCGGGTTATGACGCCCACCACCCGTAATCAAAATTTCACGTGGTGGCGTTGGGCAAAACTTAAATGCATTGGCAATCGTTGCCGCGGTGAATTCAACCAGTGTCGCTGCGCCATCGTTCACGCTAAGACCATTGATGATGGCCGCATCGAACGCCAGGCGGTCGAGTGACTTGGGCGGGCTTTGCGAAAAAAACGGCGCGGCCATGAGCTTATCAAGCCGCGCCTTATCGACACGGCCAGCTCGCGCAGCCTGACCATCGGTATCGATTGGTTTGCCGGTGTGCTTGAGCATCCAGTCATCAAGCATCGCATTACCGGGCCCGGTGTCGAAGCCAAGAATCGCAAAGGGAAATTGCCCGGCGCCAGGTTGCGTGTGTTTTTCACCCAGCCAGGTGATGTTGGCCACCCCGCCAATATTGACAATCGCAAGCGGCTTGGCTCGTTCGGCGGCGAGTGTTGCATGAAACAGCGGCAGCAACGGTGCGCCCTGCCCGCCGTAGGATACATCATTAGCGCGAAAATCGAACACCACGGGCAAACGCAATGCCTTGGCTAATCTTGCACCATCGCCCATCTGCCAGGTTTGGCGCCGGTGTGGACGATGCCACACGGTATGCCCATGAAAGCCGACCACATCGGGTCCACGGCCCACTTTGGTGATCAGGCTTTGCACAGCCTTGGCATGGAAATCGGTCAACTGTTGTTCGATGGTGGCCGCCTGCGGGTGATTCTTCTCAGGCACTGAGGTGACAAAGCGGTGCAACCGCGCCCGAAAGGCCGCGTCATAGGGCACCATCAGCGATGGCCCAAAGGCTGTGATTGTCTCGCCGTCGGTCTCTAGCCAGGCGGCATCGACGCCGTCCATGGACGTGCCGCTCATCAGGCCAATGGCGGCCAAGGGCCCTGACGCCTTGTTTTTATTGTCCTCTGTCATCATCCCATCCGTTGTCGCGCGGCACATGCCATGCTAATCACCGCGCGCAAATTAAGCCGTCGAAAGACTGTACCCCATGGCAACGTTTAAATCAGAATTGGTCAACACGCTATCGAAGCGTGGCTATTTGCACCAATGCACCGATCTTGAGGGCTTGGATGCCAAAGCCGCGACTGGCGTGATCACGGGTTACGTGGGTTACGACGCCACAGCCGACAGTTTGCATATCGGCAACTTAGTCTCAATCATGATGCTGCGCCGGATGCAACAAACTGGGCACCGGCCCATTGCGTTGATGGGCGGCGGCACCACAAAAATCGGCGACCCGTCGGGCAAGGATGAAACGCGAACGCTGCTCGATAACGCAGCGATCAATGCCAACATCGCCGAAATTCAAAAAACGTTTGATCGATTCTTAAGTTTTGGCAACGGCAAGACCGATGCTGTTCTGATGAACAACGCCGATTGGCTGGACAAACTGGAGTACATCCCGTTCCTGCGCGATATCGGCCGCCACTTCACCATCAATCGCATGCTGACCATGGACAGCGTAAAGCTGCGGTTAGAGCGCGAGCAGCCGCTCACGTTCCTTGAATTCAATTACATGATTCTGCAAGGCTACGACTTTGTTGAATTATATCGCCGTCACGGCTGCACACTCCAAATGGGCGGATCAGACCAGTGGGGCAATATAGTTCAAGGTGTTGATCTGGGCCGCCGCTTAGCTAACACCGACTTATTCGGATTCACCTCGCCGCTGATTACAAAGTCATCGGGCGAGAAGATGGGCAAATCCGTTGCCGGCGCGGTATGGCTGAATCCCAAACGATTGGCGCCCTACGACTACTACCAGTTCTGGCGCAATACCGAGGATGCCGACGTTGGCCGCTTCATGAAGTTGTTTACCGACATGCCGTTGGATGACATTGCGCGTTACGAGGCATTGCAAGGCGCTGAGATCAACGAGGGGAAAAAGAAGCTTGCCTTCGAGGCAACTGCTTTGCTGCACGGCGCGGACAATGCCACGGCCGCCGCCGAAACCGCGCGCAAGACGTTTGAGGAAGGGACAGCGGGTGGCGATTTACCCACGATCACTGCTACCGCAGCTGAACTAACTGCAGGAGTGCCAGTTCTCGACGCCCTGGTGAAACTCACATTGGCCGAGAGCAAAAGTGCAGCACGCCGTCTTATTCAGGGCGGTGGCGCCAAATTGAACGATGCCAAGATTGATGAGGAAACGGCCCTCATCCGCGCCTCTGATATTGTAAATGGCGCTGCGAAATTATCGGCTGGCAAAAAGCGCCATGGGCTAGTGAAACAAGCCTAAGAGTTCATTGCCGCGAAGGTTGCGCCGGTGCCGCTGCGGATCTGCTGCCGCCAAAGATCGAAAAAAACTTGCGCGTAATGCCAGGCGTGAGCACCGACAACGGGTTCACGCTGGGCTCGGCCGTGGCCGACGGCCCACGCCAACTAAAGTTCGCCGCAAATATGCCGCCGCCCTTTTCAGTCCCTGTTAAAAGCGGGCCAAGGATCGGAACTGCATTCAGAGCTGAATTGAGCGCATAGGCTGGAATCACCGTGCCTTCCATGTCGATTTCGGAATCCGGGAAGCGGTAACTGCCCAATGCAGTAAGCCCTAAGGAATTGCCAAACATCTCTGCATCGGTAATGCGCAATGTCGACGCCGAGAATGTAAAGGGCACGCGCAAGGTCTTGAAGGAAATACCCTCGCCTCGCAACTCGTCGGCGATACCCGTCAGCGCAGCTACCGAGAGAATACGCGCTACCAACGGCGCCTCGACCAGCTTGAAATCGCTGATTTCGGCTTGCCCTTCGACCGCACCCTGGGGTGAAAGTTTGCCAGTAATGGCCAACTTGCCACCTTTAATATCGTCGAATAGCCCGATTGAACGCACCACGCCGCCGCCGTCAGCACTTTCACCCGTGAACGTGCGCGCGCCATCTTTGGTAGATAATGCGAAGTCAAATGACGCGCCTGACTCGACATGGCTTTTCAAGTCGATCTTTTGAATCGCGCGCCTGTTGCGTTCAAAAGATAACGTCAAATCTTTCAATGGCGCTTCCTTGGCCAGCCACATTTCGCCAACCTTGGCCGTCAACCGCACCGGAACTTGGTCCTGCTGCGCCTGATCCCCCGCTGTGTCTTGGCCGCGCGATTCGTCTTTGTTCAACTCTTTCCAAAAATACGAAGCGTCGAAGACCGGACCCGTCACATCCATCACATAAACACCATCATCCTCGCGCGTCACATTGAGGGCGAGGTCAGTGCGGCCAGCTTTGCCGCGCTTGATCGACAGGGTTTTGAATGCACTGCCAGCGCCAAAAGTAGCCGCACCCTCCACCAGCAAATCGTTCTCGGCGGTCACTGTGAACGCAGGCACCGATAACAGTGCGCCATCCATCAACGCGAGATCGGCCTGAAAACTTGCTTTGGTGCCTGCGGCCTTGGCCCAGCCCAATTGAGGGATGGCCATGGTGACATCCGTCAGGTCGCCTTCGGCATTGAGCGCCGCGCTGCCATCACGCATGCGCCGGTACACTACTTCCGTGCGCACGGTGCCGTCGATATTGGGGGGAATAAATGGCGCAAAGCCCACTTGCACCAAGGCACGGTGTTCGTTTTCGATCAATGCATCAAGGGCGTACTCGCTACGCACCGGCGCATCAGTGAAATCTTCTTTCCACGTCAATCCGGTGCGGATCGGCCCTAGTTTTGCCGTGCCCGAAACAGAAAGCCCGGAGTTGACGACATCAAGCGTTAAGTCGCCCTCCGTCAACGGCATGCCAAAGGCTACATCGTCGATGCGCGTGTCAGTCACTTTGGCCTTTACGCCAATTTGCAGTTGCTCCAGCGACAAATCATTCAGCAACGGAAACTTCAACGAGAGATCGATTTTGGCCGCGCCTGACGCTTGATTGGGGTTCACCTCCATCGCAGAGGCGTACTGTAAGGGTTCATTCTCAATCAATCGCAACGCCTCGCCCAAATCGCCCGTCACCGCGATATCAAAATCGGCCTTGGGAATATCGGTGCCCAGATCGAACATGCGTAAGTTGGCTGGACCTACACTTAACCCTTTGCTGCTGACGGCATCGGGAACGTCGCCTTTTGTTACTTTAATCGTGACTTCGTTCAATCCGACATTCAACACGCCCGAGGTACGCTCAACCTTTGGCATTCCGTCGATGTAGTTAACCGTGAAGCCAGCCAAATCGCCGCGCAGGCTCAAAGTTTCTGGCGCGATGCTCCAGGCTTCGTCGCCACGCAGACCAATTGTAGAGGTAACATTGGTGATGACCCCATCTGCCAAATTGTTGCGAATCCATGAAATCGTGCTGGGGGCTATGACCTGGGGCCATAGATCTTTCAATGCTTGCAAACTTAAAGTGTCGATCTTGGCTTGTATGTCTACACGAGGCGCTGACCGCATGTTGACGGCGCGCGCTGTGGCGGAAATGACGGGTGAACGCCCATCTGTGCGCGCAATCGTGATGTTGAATTTTTCAACCGCGATCTGATCGAGGCCACCGCTGAACGCCGCCTTAAGCGATGCGCCATCGATTGCAATCGCACCACCCCATTCTGGGGGTAAGGCCAAAGTGCCTGGCCCAGCAGTGATGTCAAAATTACCCCAGGTGGCAGGGGCTGAGATGTTATCGGGCACTATATTTATGTCGATACGGCCCTTGAGCGCTGCATCGAGGGTCTTGAGAACATCAAGTGATGGAGACAAACCCGCGAATACCGAAGGCCGCAAACCGTTAAAAGACGCAGTAAGAGACAGCAGGCCTGCCTCATAGGTATAGCGGCCGGCTACATCCACCGACACCGTTGTACCAGCACCGACTACGGGTAACGTTGCAGCAATTTCAATGGTCTCACGCTGACCTAACAATCGAAGGCTAGCATCCGGGATTAACCATTGAATGCTGCTGAGCTCATCAACAATCACGACTGTGGAGTCCGTGATGTCCACGCCTTCCAGCGCCGGACCTGATTCGGCGTCATCAGGACTCACACGCAAGCCATCGAGTATCAGGTTAGCTACGCCGGCAGCTTGACTATCGGTGTCAATGGACGACGGTTTGTCGGCGTTGGCATCCAGTCCCAGGCTGAAACTGCCATTAGCCGCGCGCACAATACGCACCACGGGGCGCGCAAGGCCAAGATGCTCGACCACCAGCCGCCCGCGAATGAGTTCGGGTATATCCAGGCTGAGATCGAACGAACCGAACGCGGCGATCACTTCGCCGTTGGCTGCGCGCACCTGAACATTTTGCACGGTCAATTCGGGGCGCCGGGTCAACCGCCGCCAGTTCAATTCGGCATCGGCGATACTAAACGCGTAATTGGGCGCCATCCGGTTAAGTGCGGTTTCCACGTAAGGCACGAACGGGTCGAGCGGTAAGGGCCCGCGCGCCAATTGAATGAAAATCACCGCGCCCACCAGCACCACCGCGATAGCGATGCCCTCAAGAACGCGAATAACGGTACGCAGCAGTATTTTCATTCTTAACGTGGCTCAGATCGTTGAATTGATAGGCTTTTTCCGGCCCGCACCTTGACCGGCCGGGCGCGAATCACCAAGGTATGTTGGCCGCTTGCAGCTTCCAAGTTCGGGCCTCTGGCCAACCGTTGGGCGTTTCCTAAGGGTTCTTTTGTGTTTGTGCAATCCACTACCGTTTTGCCCCGTCCCTTCGATCTGCGCCAGTGCACGCAACTGCTGGCGGACTGGACGGCTGCCGAGGGCATTGAGGATACCACAGTTGCCGCGTTTATGCGCTCGGCTGCTGCCGACCCGAACTTAAAGCGTCTGCTTGAGGCTATTTTTGGCAACAGCCCCTATCTTGCCACACTCCTGACGCGTTTCCCCGGCATCGCCCATAACGCCTGGACCTTGGGGTTAGACTACACGTGGCGGACAATTGTCGCCAGAATCGCCCTTCCGCCCGGGGATACGCAAGCGGGCGTGATGACGCATCTGCGCCAGTGCAAAGGCCAGGCCGCGCTGTTGATCGCGCTTGCGGATATCTCAGGGGCCTGGTCATTGGAAAAAGTGACCGGTGCGCTCACTGAGCTGGCCGATGGCTGCGTGAAAACTGCGCTGGTGTTCTTGCTATCCGATGCTGCGGCCAAGGGCGAGTTGAAACTCGCTGATAGCAATAACCCGGAAAAGAACTGCGGCTATATGGTCTTTGCCTTGGGCAAGCATGGCGGTCGCGAACTCAACTATTCTTCCGATATCGACTTGCTGGTTTTGTTCGACGAAGACACCCTGCCCTACGCTGGCAAACGCTCGGCCCAGGAATTCGCCGTGCGTATCACACGCGATCTTGTCAAGATCATGCAAGAGCGCACAGGTGACGGTTATGTATTCCGCACTGATTTGCGGCTGCGCCCTGATCCCGGCTCCACCGCTGTGGCGGTCTCGCGGGCGGCAGCATCCATCTACTACGAAAGCTATGGCCAAAATTGGGAACGTGCGGCGCTGATCAAAGCGCGGCATATTGCAGGCGACGCACAAACAGCAGCCCTATTTCTGAAAGACATCGAAATATTTATATGGCGCCGCTCGTTGGATTTTTACGCGCTGCAAGACATTCATTCCATCAAACGGCAAATATACGCCCACAAAGGTGGCGGCAGTGTGACCGTGCCCGGCCATAACATCAAGCTCGGGCGCGGCGGCATTCGCGAGATCGAGTTCTTTGCCCAAACGCAACAACTGATTTGGGGTGGGCGCAAACCGGAAACTCGGTCCTCGCAAACTCTGGGCGCACTGGATGCGTTGACGGCGCTGGGTGTGGTTCAGCCTGCCGTGCGCGATGATCTGGCCAAGTGTTACGAGTACCTGCGGCGGTTAGAGCACCGCCTCCAGATGATCAATGACGAACAGACACAGAAACTACCAAGCGACGAGGCCGGGTTAACACATATTGCAATGTTCATGGGCCATGACACGGCACAAGCGTTTGCCCATGAGGTCACAGGTGTTCTGCGCCGCGTCGAAAGCCACTATGCCACGCTATTTGAGGACTCACCGGCGTTGGGCACCGAAGGCAATCTGGTGTTCACGGGCACCGAGGATGATCCCGAAACGCTTGAAACACTGCGCAAACTCGGATTTCAAAACCCTTCGACCGTGTCGGGCGCCGTGCGCGTTTGGCATACGGGCCGCGCCAAGGCCACCAAAAGCCTGCGCGCCCGGCAACTACTGACCGAACTCATGCCCCGGCTGCTCACCGCGTTTGGCAGCACGTCCGAGCCCGATGCGGCGTTCTTGCGCTTCGACCAATGCATGAATCAAATCAATTCCGGCGTGCAGTTGTTGTCGGTGTTCTACTCCAATCCGGCATTATTAGATTTTGCCGCCGGAATTATGGGCGATGCGCCACAACTGGCCGAGGCCGTTACCCGCAATCCGGCATTGCTAGATTACGTGCTTGACCCCGCGTTCTTCCAACCCCTTCCGCCACTGCCCGATCTGATAGCCGAAGCTACGCGAGTTGCGGGCGAAGCAACTCACCTCGATGTTGCCATCGACGCTTGCAAGCGCTGGACTAACGAGCACCGGTTCCAAGTGGGCGCGCACGTGTTGCGCGGAATAATCGATCCTATTCAAGCTGCTCAGGCCATCTCCGATGTCGCCCAAGCAGCCTTGACGGCTTTGATCCCGCGCATTCAGAACGAGTTCGCGGGGCAATACGGGCGTGTGCCAAACAGCGAATTGGCTGTGATCGCGTACGGTAAGCTTGGCAGCCGCGAACTCACACCCACATCGGATTTAGATATTATCTTTGTCTATAGCGGCGCTGAGGATGCCCAATCGGCTGGCGGGGAGCGCGCCTTCCCGGCCTCGGCATATTATATCCGGCTGACACAACGCATTGTCAGCGCGCTCACATCACTGACCCAACAAGGCCGTCTCTATGAAATCGATATGCGACTGCGCCCCAACGGCGACAAAGGAGCGCTGGCGTGTGGCGTGGATGGGTTTGCCCATTACCAAGCCACCGACGCTTGGACCTGGGAGCACATGGCGTTGACGCGCGCGCGAATCATCTATGGCGGACAGAAGATTCGCACCCAAATTGAGGCGGCCATCGCGGGTGGATTGCACAAACCACGCGATCCAGACGCGGCCCTCGTGGCAGTGGCCGACATGCGCAAGAAAATGCGCCAATCGCAGAACTCGACTGGGGCTTGGAATATCAAACGTATGCCGGGCGGCTTGGTCGATGTGGAATTCATCGTGCAGTACTTGTTGCTACGCGCGCCGCAGTTATGCAACGCCAGCCAGCCGGGCATTGCCGCGGCGATCGCTCGACTTACCACAGCTGATGATCTGACCGCAGATCAAGCCACGACCTTGGCTGTGGCCTTTGCCTTGTGGTCACGCTTGATGACGATGCTACGCCTCACGCTACCTGATCAAGAAGCCAAGCCACCCTTTCCTGCAGGGCTGGCTGCAAAGCTTGTCAAAGCCGCAGGAATGTCCGATATGGCTGCCCTGGAACAACACATCCAACATACAGCGGCCACCGTAGCGCGCATTTACGACACCATCATTGATCGCCCAGCAGAGAAAGCGCGTATAAAGTTCGGCGATAACTTGCCGCATTAATTTTGCAGAATGAAGGAACACAACCGATGGCTAAAAAAGCAGGCCCAACCGTTGGCGACAAAGCACCCGCATTTTCCATGGCGGCCGATGACGGATCCACCGTGGCCTTGAAAGATCTCAAGGGCAAAACCGTGATTTTGTATTTCTACCCCAAGGACGACACCTCGGGCTGCACCAAGGAAGCCTGCGACTTCACCACCAGCATGCCCAACTTCTCCAAGGTCAAAGCGACCGTCATTGGCGTGTCCAAAGACAGCGTGGCCAGCCACCAGAAATTCATCAAGAAGCATAAACTCAAGGTCACGCTGGGCGCCGATGAAGACGGAAAGGTGTGCGAGGCTTATGGCACCTGGGTAGAAAAAAGCATGTATGGCCGCAAATACATGGGCATCGAACGCTCCACGTTCCTGATCGATGGCAAGGGCGTGATCCGTGCTGAATGGCGCAAGGTCAAAGTGCCAGGCCATGTGGACGAAGTGCTAGCCGCTGTCAAAGCGCTCTGATTGCTCTTGCCCACTCTCACTTCACTTGCGTGCGGCGTTTTGAATTGTGCCGCGCCCGATGAAAAAGTCGCGCTAACGTCCGAAGCTGCACAGGCATGGCGCGGGGGCGGCCTTGAGGTTGGCAATGCTATGCCGCCATCGCGCCCTGCCCGGCCAAGCAAGCCAGAACTCTTGCCCGCATCACACATGCCCAAGCGCAGCACCGGGCCCAAGGGCCGCGTCGCGTTGGTGCACGCACTTGCACACATCGAATTGAATGCGGTGGATTTGGCTTGGGATATTATTGCGCGCTTTGCCGGCGCTGATTTACCACGCAAATTCTTCGGCGACTGGGTTGATGTGGCCGAGGAAGAGGCTGAGCACTACCGCGATCTCGCCCAGCGCCTCACCGGACTGGGTATCAGCTACGGCGATTTGCCTGCCCACGACGGCCTATGGGAAGCCGCCACCTTGACCGCCGATGATTTACTGGCCCGCCTTGCCCTCATTCCCATGACCCTGGAAGCCCGCGGCCTCGACACCACGCCGATGACGTGCGTGAAATTGCGCGGCAACAATGACGAAGCCACGGCGCTTATCCTCGATCGCATTTACACTGACGAGATTAAGCACCTCGAAATTGGCGTGCGCTGGTTCGAGTTTGAATGCGCGCGCCAAGGCCATTCCCCGCACACGCATTATAAAGCGTTAGTCGATGCCCGCTTCACCGGCACACTGAAACCACCGTTTAACATGGAGGCACGAAATATGGCGAGAATGGGCCAGGTATATCTCATTCCATGGATGCATTAAAATCTTAGATTTGGTATGTTAATCGTCTCTAGCACCTGAAATTGAGCATCCATGCGCGTCATCTTTGCCCTACTTACGCTCGGAATTTTGGCTCTCACGCCGCAGAAGGCACCTTACGCCCAAGATGATGAGTCTTGTTATTCCGATTTCGAATGCGGCTATGGTAATAAGTGCGTCAAGAAAAAATATGCGGCCGAAGGCGTTTGCGTGTCTGGTAACCCCCAGAGAGATAGTGGCGCTCGCGGCGGCGGGAGAGAAGACACCTGTTACAACGATATCCAATGCGGGTATGGCAACCAATGCAATAAAGAGCGCTACGCCGTTGAAGGTACCTGTGGGCCCAAGCAGTCTGCGCGCGAAAGAAACAACAACGGGCAAGGCAGTACGCGCCAAACTGAGAACTGCAATAGCAATTACGACTGCGAATATGGCGACCAATGCTATAAGGAAAATGCGTTTAGCCCTGGCATCTGTGGCCCCAAGCGCTCGGCGCAAATACCCGGCAACCCCAATAACAACAATATCGGCAAGACTTGTTCGTTCGATACCCAATGCGGCTATGGCTTTGTGTGCTTGAAGCGCCGTGGCCAATTCATGGGCGCTTGCGTGCCCGAGGATCAGTAGATCCGGGTAACCGGCCCCATCACGCTGGTGGCGTCAATTCTATCGAATTGGTCATGGCCGGGTCCATCACGATCTTGGCGCGCAAAATCGCCGGGATGCGGGTGGCGTAGAGTCACGCCCACATCACGAATGTCCACAACACTAAAATTATTGCCGGGCCGAGAATCGCGTTGGTCATTTCAACCTTCCCTTCTCGCAAAGCCTGTTTAAGGCACCGTCACATCCGCCGCCGTGGTGAGCCGTGCGGCCAATGATGCCGCCATGAACTTGTCCAGGTCGCCGTCGAGCACGCCCGCCGTGTCTGAGGTTTCCACGTCGGTGCGCAAGTCTTTCACAAGCTGGTAGGGTTGCAAAACATAACTGCGAATTTGGTGCCCCCAGCCGATGTCGGTCTTGGCGGCTTCTTGCGCGCTGGCTTTCGCTTCCCGCTTTTTCAGTTCCAATTCATAGAGGCGCGCTTTCAACATCTCCCACGCCTTGGCGCGGTTCTGGTGCTGCGAGCGTTCGTTTTGGCACGCCACAGCGATATTCGTGGGCAGGTGCGTAATGCGTACGGCGCTGTCGGTCTTGTTGACGTGCTGGCCACCCGCGCCCGAGGAACGAAACGTGTCGATGCGGCAGTCCTTTTCGTTGATGACAATGTCGATGTTCTCATCCACCACCGGATAGACCCACACCGATGAAAAGCTGGTATGACGGCGGGCGTTGGAATCGAACGGTGAGATGCGCACTAGCCGGTGCACGCCCGATTCCGTTTTCAGCCATCCATAGGCATTGGTGCCGCTGATGCGGAAGGTGACCGACTTGATACCTGCGCCCTCGCCCGCACTTTCTTCCAGGTACTCGACCTTATAGCCCTTCTTCTCGGCCCAGCGGGTGTACATGCGCGCGAGCATCTCGGCCCAATCTTGCGCCTCGGTGCCGCCCGCACCGGCATGAATTTCGAGATAACAGGAATTTCCGTCAGCCTCGCCCGAGAGAAGGCTTTCCAACTCCAGCTGTTTGGCGCGGGCTTGCAGCCCATCAAGTTGCGCGCGGCCTTCTTCGAGGCTGGCCGCATCGCCTTCGGCCTCGGCCAGCTCCACCAGCGTGAGTGCGTCGTCCAACTCACCTTCGAGTTTACGCGTGCCCCCAATGGCCTCGGCCAGGTGCGTGCGCTCTTTCATCAAGGTTTGCGCCTTGGCGGCACTGGACCAAAAATCCGGCTCCTCGACCTTGGCGTTTAGTTCATCAAGGCGGTAAACAGCGCGATCCCAGTCAAAGATGCCTCCGCAGCATGGCGATGGCACGGCGGATGTCGGTGGCTTTGGTCTCGATGTCGGGACGCATGGGGAAAGTCCTTCGCAAATTTGCCGCATTTGGCGGCCAGGCTGACGACTGTTTATGGGAATCGCCTCGGCCAAACAAGGCCTTGCCCCATTCACGATGACAATCGTATAACAACCTTAGATTGTTTTTCTTGCCATAATTCCCCCATTATTCTGCCTAACCTTTTAGATGCGGGGGCGTTGATGCAACAAAGGTATGGCAGAGGTTCAATCATGATATTCGGCGTACAGCAAAGTTCATGCGTGGGCCGGGGTATTGCTTCGCGTGCCTATGCCATCAGCCCCTTGCCCATTAAACTGTACCGCACGCTCAACATGGCCAGGAGCCAGCAATCATGACCCGACAACTGGCCTACATGGCGGCCATGACCATCATGGTCTGCACTACCCCCGGCCACGCAGCTGACACCGAAGGTATCGCGTTTGCACGCCCCGCCACGGTTGAACGCCCAGAATGGCTTGATGCGGTTGAGAGCCAGTTGGCGGAGAAAAACAAAATCAGCGTGCTGATCGAGTTTCGCACAGCAGAAGCACCCCAACCCAATCAGCGCGAGCGGGCCAATGCCTTGCCTACAAACGATGTGGAGCGCGCGACGGCCATTACGAATGATGTACGCGAACGGGTTGCCAGCGCGGCTCGCCCCCTTGCCGAGGGATTGCGCAGTGCGGGCGTGGAAATTCAGTACCAGTATATCTACCAGCCCTTGATGCTGGCTGAAGTGTCACGCGAGGACCTAGCTGTCCTGGCCGCGCGGCCCGACATCACAGCCGTGCACCTCAATAAGCGCTCGCCGTTGCCCAAAGGCGAGGACGCCGTTCAATCGATCAATGATCAGCAACAGGAAACATCCGACAAGGCGCAGCTTGCCCGCACCACCGTTGCAATGACGGCCGACCAAGCTTGGGCCAAGGGCTATCGCGGGCAAGGCTTTGCGGTGGCCATTCTCGATGACGGCATCGTGGCAAGCCACGAGATGTTCAAAAATAAAATCGTCGCCGAAGCGTGTTTCTCGAACGCCTTGAACGATCCGGGGTTCATTGATGGTTTGTGCCCGGGCGGAGTTAAAAGCGTGATTGGCGCGGGCTCGGCCTCGCAGTGCACCGGCGGCGCTGCGATCTGCGATCACGGCAGTCATGTGGCGGGAATTGCCACGGGCAATAATGCTGCCACCACCTCACCGCGCCAAGGTGTCGCCCCCGATGCTAAACTCGTGCCGATTCAAGTATTCACGCGCGACCGCGGCTGCACAAGTAGCAGCGCTTGCCTTGGTTCGTACCCGTCTGATCAGTTAGCCGCCCTCGATTGGTTGATCGCAAATGGCCGGACCTTTAACGTCGTCGCGGTGAACATGAGCCTGGGCGGCAATGTGACTTCTGGTACCTGTTCTGGCGATTCACGCAGCAGCGCCATCACCACGCTACGCAACTTAGGCATTCTCACCGTGATCGCCGCGGGCAACGATGGCCTAGTCGGCCCGGTCAGCGTACCCGGATGTATTCCCAATGCTGTGACGGTCAGCTCTGTCGGCGCGACATTCGTCTCGTCAGCCTTTGCGAACGACGGTCGTCTGGTCGATCTTTATGCCTCGGGCGAATCTGTCGTCTCGGCCACGGCCACCGGCACCAATAGTTACGGCTCCAAAAGCGGCACATCCATGGCTGCGCCCCATGTGGCAGGCGCCGTAGCCGTGCTGAAATCAAAATTACCCGCTGCTACCGCTGGCCAAATCGAGCTGGCCCTGAAGGCTGCCGGCGTGAAAATGAAGTTCTCCAGCTGGACATGGTCGACGTCGCGCATGGATATTATTGCCGCTGCTGATGCCCTCGATAAACCTCTACCTCCTGTGGGCGTGATCATCCCTGGGTTTTTCCCAAGCACGCGGCCCGGCGCACAATCTTTCATCCGCATCATGAACCCGCGCTCCGCGCCGTCGTTCAACGCCGTGCTGACGATCGTGCAAGACAATCCGCGCCAAGTGCTGGGTGTGTACGGCGCGCTGGCGCCAGGACGAAGCGCCATCCAGATTTCCATGAAGGATGTTGAAACCGCCCTGGGCGCCACGCCACCAGCCGATACGCTACTGACTATTTATGCCGACACCCCTAGCCCTGGCACGACAGGGTTTGCCCAACACGTTCAGTTCAATCCCCAGACCCAGTCGTACACCAACGTCACGATTTGCAACCAAGACTTAGCCGACTTGAACACCATGATCGGCAACGTGCACACCTCGCAGATTATGAACGCACCGAGTTACCTGATGATTCACAACACCTCCGCCAAGCCGAATAACGCGGCGTTTGATCTTTATGATGCCCGAACTGGCAACAGTCTTGGCCTATTGGGTACGCAGGTGATCGACGGTAACGGCAGCCTGGTGTTACCCGCCCAAGCCGCTTACAACGCGCTCAACTTGGAACCTGTATCAACACCGCATGTGAACTTTATTCTGCGCAGCGGCTTTAGCGGCCTCATCTCTCACATGATCGAGAACCCAGGCTCGGGCGTGCTGACCGACATGACGCCCAAATGCCCGATATGACGTTTCAGCGGAATATGGCCCCAACCCATCTATTGTGCGTAACCGCCATGCCTCGCCATAGGCTTGCCTAACTTCAACTATACCAAAGCATGCATGACGATTAAAATTCGCCCTGAGTAGATCAGCGTTAATCCAACAGGAGCCCCCAATGAATCGCATTTTAGTTGGAACTGTTATCGCCCTTGCAATGCTGATCAACGATGCGCAAGCCCAATGGCGGGCCGTGCCGGAATCGAGCGCTGAGCAACCTGCTTGGGCGGCTGATCTGGAAAATCGATTTGCCGACAATGACACGCTGGATGTTTTGATCGAATTCCGCGCGAGCGATGCCCTTGGCACGGGCTTGCCCGCGCGCGATCGTGCCACCTCGGCCACATCCGAGCGGGCGGCCGCCGAAGCCGTGGCCGACACCGTGCGCCGTCATGTCGATGACACGGTGCGCCCGGCAGTCGGTGCTCTACGCAGCCAAGGCCTGGATATCACGCATGTGTATAGTTACCAGCCCATCGTGCGCGCGACGATCAGGCGCGTTGATTTGGCAGCGTTGAACGCACGCGATGACATTATCGCGGTGCATATCAACGCCTACGACAAAGCTGATGATGCCGCAGATGTGCCGCCACCCGCCGAGAGTTACGACAAGGCACAACTGTTCACGACAACGGTTGCCAGCGGGGCCACCCAAGCCTGGGCCAAGGGCTATCGCGGGCAAGGCTATGCCATCGCCATTCTCGATAACGGCATCGTCGCCAATCACGAGATGTTCAAGAACAACAAAATTATTGCCGAAGCTTGTTTCTCTGGCAGCACGACCGGCGATCAAAGCTTGTGTCCAAATGCAGCCAAGTCAGCCACCGGAACTGGCGCGGCCTCGGCCTGCACGGGTGGCAACAGCGTGTGCGATCACGGCACACACGTGGCTGGCATCGCCGCAGGCAATAACGCCGCTACCACCAGCCCCAAGCAAGGCATGGCGCCGGATGCCAAACTGATTCCCATTCAAGTATTTAGCCGCGTTACATCGACAAGTATCTGTGATGGCGCAGCAAGCTGCTTGTTAACATCGACGGCCGACCAAATCTCGGCATTTGATTGGCTGATCGCCAATGGTCCCGCGCAAAACCTCATCGCCGTGAACATAAGTCTAGGAGGAAGCACTCCCTTTGCGAGTTATTGCGACACGACGACCGCGCGCTCTAGCGGTGTCAATATTATGCGCACCATGGGTATCCTTACCGCCATTGCATCGGGTAACGATGGGTTCGTTGTTAGCGTTACAACTCCAGCCTGCATTAAGGCCGCCGTCACGGTCGGCGGCACCAACATAACGCACACCGGGGCGAACTCATCGTTCAATAACTCTCCTCTCGTGGATGTGCTTGCCCCGGGCACCACGGTCGAATCCGCTGTTGTCAATGCCACCAATCCCACCACAACCTATGGCTTCAAGAGCGGCACGTCGATGGCGACGCCACACGTGGCCGGCGCCATCGCTGTATTGAAAAGCCGCCTGCCTTCATCCAACGCCGCACAAATCGAATATGCCTTGAAGGCGGGTGGTGTTAGCACGACCTTATCCTCGTGGTCGTACTCAACGCCGCGCATCAACGTCAACACCTCGCTTGATTTCATGACGCAAAACCCCACGCCATCAGGCGTGGCGCTGATTGGCTATCAGCCGGGCGCGGTATCCTCAGGGTTTTCCTACATCCGGCTGTACAATCCGAACACCTACGCAGGTGCGGTCAGCATTACCGCCATGCAAGATACACCCAAACGCAATCTTGGTACTTATCGCGTGAATGTGCCCGGCCGAGCGGCGCTTCAGATTCAGATGAAGGATATCGAGGAGGCTCTTGGCCAAACCGGCGTGGCGTCATCAACCACCTCGTTCTATGTGGACTCGGCTTTCTCGGGGTTCGCGCAAAACATTCAATGGAATACGGCGGGTCAGTCGTTGACAAACCTCACGACGTGCAAAACGACAGCGACCGATCCCAACACCTTCCTCGGTAACGTACATACGTCGTTGATTCAAGGTTATCCGAGCTACATCAGAATCCACAATCAAGGAACATCGGCTGCGGGTGCCACCTTTGATATCTATAACGCCAACACTGGCGCGTTCATCAATGCGCTTGGCACCCAACAAATTGAAAGCAACACCACCATCACCTTGCCCGCTCAAGCCGCCTTCGATGCACTTGGCTTCAATCCTGGCACAACCGTCTTCCAAGTGAACTTCATTCTGCGTTCGGGCTTCAACGGCGTTATCGCGCACATCGTCGATAATACCGGCGCGGGCGTGCTAACCGACATGACGGCTAAGTGCCCGATTTAGCCAGAAGGATTAATACAACCCGCCCGCCGTTGGCTGCTTTGCTGCAGTGGCTGCCGTCTCGGGGTCTTCTTCCGACACGCCCATGATGGTGAGCTGGCTGAAGGGCGAAGTCCCTTGCTTGAACGCTTCGAGGATCACGTTGCGTTCGCCGGGGCCAGCAGGTTTGCCGGTGTCGTAGTTCACGCGCACGAAGCTGACGCCCGCCGGAACGCGGAATGGCGTGGCGGGTTTGTCCTTCAAGGCTTCAAGCATGAAATCGCGGAAGATGGGTGCGGCCACAGCGCCGCCGGTTTCTTTCGGGCCCAAGGTGCGCGGCTCGTCGAAACCAACGAACACCCCAACCACCAAGTCAGGCGTGAAGCCGATGAACCACGTATCAAAACTATCGTTGGTAGTGCCCGACTTTCCCGCTAAGGGCTTGCCCACCACCGCCACCGAGCGGCCGGTGCCGCGTTCGATCACGCCTTCCATCATATGCACGACTTCGTATACAGCGCCGGGGTCGGCGACCTGCGCGCGCTCGTCGATCAGCACCGGCACCGCTCCACTGACGGGTCCGATGTCGGCGCGGCAATCGACGCACGGGCGTTGATCGCGCCGTAACACTGTGCGGCCGTTACGGTCTTGAATGCGGTCGATCAACGTTGGCGTGATCTTGCGCCCGCCGTTCACCAGCATGGCATAAGCCGCGGTTAGATTGACGACCGTGGTCACTTCCGAACCCAAGGCCGCGGCCAAGTTTTGCGGCATATGGTCGTACACGCCCAACCGATTGGCCATGTCGGCCACGTTGTTCATACCCACAGCTTGAGCAAGGCGCACGGTCATTAAATTCTGCGACTTTTCCATGCCCTTGCGCAGCGTGGTGAGGCCCAAATATTCACCGGTGTAATTTTTTGGTTTCCATTTTGGCAAACCGGGCCCCTGGTCCATCACGAAGGGCGCGTCCAACACCAAGGTGGCTGGCGTGTAATCGGCCTCCATGGCCGAGAGATACACAATCGGCTTGAAGGCCGAGCCCGGTTGACGTTGCGCTTGGCTTGCGCGGTTGAATTGCGAGCGGGCGTAGGAAAAGCCCCCGCTCATGGCCAGCACGCGCCCGGTGTGCGGGTCCATCACCACAATGGCGCCGTCGATTTGGGGCATTTGGCGCAGCGCGTAAACGCCAATGGGCTGGTTGGCGGCGGGCGCCACAATCACCACATCGCCCGGCTGCACGACTTGGGTTGCGGCTTGGATGCGTTCGCCCACTTTCTGGTCGTCCAATGGCGCACGCGCCCAGCTCAGTTGGTCGAGTGGAATGACACCCGGCTCATTGGCGGCGGTGAGAATGCGCGCGCGGTCGGATGCCACGGCTTCCACGACCGCAAGGCTCCACGTCTCGGGCAGGCCCAGCGGCGCCTTGATAGCCCGCAGGCCATCGACCAGCGAAGCGCCGGGCTTCAGCTTGGCGATGGGCCCGCGATAGCCGTGGCGTAAATCGTATTCAACCAGCCCGCCTAGCAGCGTGCGATAGGCTAGTTCCTGGTAAGCGGGTTCCAGCGACGTGCGCACCGCGAGCCCGCCTTTGTACAAGGCGTCGTTGCCATAACGCTCGGCCAAGTCGCGGCGTACATCTTCGGCGAAGAACTCAGCGCCCACGACAACCTCGGCCTCGCCCCGGTCGCGCAACACGATGCGCTCCTGCCTGGCCAGGAATGCGTCGCTATCGGTGATGTGGCCGTCATCGAGCATCCGGTCGATCACATAATCGCGCCGGTCGCGCGCGGCGGTCAGGTCGCGGGCAAAGCGGCCCGGCGCCTTGGCCGATGCAGCCAGGAATGCAGCTTCCGCGATGCTCAGTTCATCAAGCGACTTGTTGAAATAGTTGCGGGCAGCAGCCGCCACGCCATAGCCGTTGCCAAGGTAGTTCTCGTTCAAATACAGCTCAAGGATATGATCCTTGCTGAAGGTCTGCTCCATACGCACGGCCAGAATGGCCTCGCGGATCTTGCGCGACAGACTGTACTCATCGCCCAGCAGGAAGTTTTTGGCCACTTGTTGCGTGATAGTGGACGCCCCGACCGAACGGCGGCCCTCCATTTTGCGTTCGATATTGGTGAACGCAGCACTCAGGATGCCCGCGATATCCACGCCGTGATGTTCGTAAAATGTCTTGTCCTCGGCCGACAAGAACGCATTGATCACGCGCTGAGGAATTTCGCTGACAGGCACGAAAATGCGCCCCTCGACCGCATACTCCTGCACCAAACGGCCATCACCCGCATAGACGCGCGTGGTCACGGGGGGCTCATAAATGGCGAGTTGGCGGTGATCTGGCAGGCCCTTGCCGTATTCGTAAAACACATAAACAGCCGTTGCCCCGGCGGCGAACACACCTAGCATCAGCGCGCTAAACAGAATGGCAAACCAGCGCAGCACGGCTCAAACAGCCCCAAGGCAATGGACAACGCTACCTATTACTACCATGAAAATGGCGAAAATAGGCGTTTGTGATGAAGGAATTGGGCCGCTGAAAGGGCGTTTAGCCGAACAAAGCCGCCGCACGTTTGCGCCAGCGCAGCTTGGGCTGCTTGCGGCCTGCTTCGGTCTTGGCGATGAGCTCGGCCATGGCTTCTTGTTCTTTGTCCTCGTCGTCCTCGGCTATTTCGGGCTGATAGAGCACAAACTTGGCCTTGAATTTTTCCCACCAGTGCGGGGCGTAAATAGCAAAGGGCTCGGCCAGCAAATGGCGGAAGCCCTTGTCGGCCAGCAGCATTTTGCCGGGGTCAGTCTTGTCGAAGTCCAGCCGCCGCAGAATGGTTTTTACGGCCTTGTCGTAGGGGCGCTTATCGACCGTATCGTGCAACAAATTCAGCCGGGCGATCACCTCGAAGAATACATCCGACATCAAGCGGTCGCCCCGCTTGGCATAAACGTCGATTTGATCGGCAATGGTACTGAAAATAATGTCGGCTTCGCCGTGCTCGTACAGGCGGGGAATTTGCGCGGCTTCTAGCGCCACGAACCCTGCGAAATACAAATCTTCCACAGGGTGATGCCTGAGAAAATCAATCGGCTGATCTGTCTGCGGGCTTTGCTCGGCCAAGCCTGATTCGACGATGCGCTGCCAGGCGGGCAGCGTACGCGAACACACGCCCATGATGTTGTCGAGGAACTGGCGCACCGCCAGCTCATAAGTCACCGCATTGGGCGGCACATAGGTTTTCCAATGCCGTAGGCGGCGGAACAACTGTTGAAAGAAAATGACAAATTTAAAGGGGGGCTTTTTGGCGCGCGCATGCTTTTCCGGAACGGGTGATTGCCCGGGAACGTCCAGCTTTGGCCGCTTGGTCAACGGTATATTCACGCCGTGGCTGTCTCCCGCTGGCCAGCCTTTCTAAGGGGGCTGGTTCCAATGCCACTTTTATTAATATGCCATTGTTAAGGACCCGTGTCGACGAATACGAGATTCATGACCAAAATAACTCGACTCCTGCGTGCAACCCCCAGGTTGTTTAGCTCTTTAGGGCGGACCTATTGCCGGTTACAGATTTGGGCCAGCTTTGGGGTCTCCGGCCCCTCACGTTTTCGTCACTCGTGCCTGTAAGAAGGCCGGGCTAAAGACAACGCGCGAGATCAACACGCTCCGCCGATCATACCGGAGCATCAGGGAGGAAGCGCATGAGCAAGAGACTGATTCAAGCTTTGGCCGGGGCGTTGGTCGCCACGGCGATGTTCGCCACACCATCATCGGCGGCCATGAATGCCGCCACCGAAGCCGCGCTGAAACAAGCGCTGGCTGGAAGCCATCGCATCGACGCCAACAAGGCGCGCGATCAATACCGCCATCCGCTGGAGACATTGAAGTTCTTAGGCCTCAACAAAAACATGAAGGTCATGGAAATATGGCCCGCGAATGGCTGGTACACCGAAGTGCTGGCCCCGGTACTGAAAGACAACTACATCGCCGCGCATTTCGACCCCGCGCGCAGCGAGAACATGAAAAAGGCCATCGACGCCTACAAGGCCGACCTGGCCAAGAACGAAGCCACCTACGGCAAGCCAACCGTGACCGTGTTGTTTCCGGCCTCGAACCAAATGACCCCCGTGCCGGCTGGCTCGCTCGACATGGTGCTCACCTTCCGCAACATCCACAACTGGATGGCCAGCGACGAACAGGACGCCATGTTCAAGGTGTTCTATGGCTCGTTGAAGCCGGGCGGTTACTTGGGCGTGGTCGAGCACCGTGCGCCCGCCGACCAGCCGCAGGACCCCAAAGCTAAGAATGGTTATGTGAAAGAAGCCACCGCCCAAGCCATTGCCGAGAAGGCCGGGTTCAAACTGGTGGCGAAATCCGAAGTGAACGCCAACCCCAAGGACACCAAGGATTATCCGAAGGGCGTGTGGACCCTGCCGCCGACTTATCAAGAAGGTGATATGGACAAGGCCAGGTACACCGCCATTGGCGAGTCCGACCGCTTCACGCACCTATATCAAAAACCCGCGATGTAAGCCCGACCCAACATCGCTTGATCTTCGAAGGCCCCAGCCTCAGGTTGGGGCCTTCTTTATTTATGTTTGAATGAGCCCATGACAGCCTCCGCCAGCGCGACGATCAACGCCAAGATTAGAAATCAGGACGGATGAGCCGGGGTTTGAAGCGCTTGGCGTCGCGCACGGCCGGTTCCATCGTCACACCCGCCACCCACCAGTCGCCGCTGGCGGCTTGCACCATGGCGTAGTTGGCCACGGCTATCTCGCCCCGGTCATCGACGAGCTTGACGCGCTGCACGCAGTGATCGTCAAACGTGCGCAGATCTAAAAATGTCGCGGCTTCCCAGCGCTTCATCGGCAAATAATCTTTAGCCACCAGCGCCATGAAGGTACTGGCGGTTTTAAAGGCGCGGCGGATGTTGGGCGCGGCCAAGGAAAAAGCCGCCTCGGCGTCGTCGCGGCGAATGGCGTCGAGCTGGCGTTCGATCACGCGGTGAATAGCCGTGGTGGGATCTTTGTCGGTGTTGAAGTCGGTGCGGCCAACGGCCAATGCATTCGACGCCAGCCCGGCCCAGGCCGCGAGCACAACAACCATAGCCTTGATGGCCGATTTGAACGGCATGGGCGCCCCGTCTTTGCGAGGCTGAAGGTTGGCATGGGGCATGGTCCGTGCCAAGTGTAGAGATCGCGGTTTTTAGGCATCTGGAGGCGGCTATGGCGAAGGTGGCATTCATCGGGTTGGGCGTAATGGGCTTTCCCATGGCGGGGCATTTGGCCGCCAAAGGCAATGCGGTGCGCGTGTTCAACCGCAATATTGCCAAGGCCGAAGCCTGGGTGGCCAAGCATGGTCATGCGCTTGCTAAAACGCCGCGTGAAGCGTGCCGTGGGGCTGAGGTTGCGTTCTGTTGTGTCGGCGATGACCCCGACGTGCGCGCGGTGGTCACTGGTAGCGATGGCATGTTGGCAGGCCTAGCGGCAGGCGCAGTCATCGTCGATCACACCACAGCCTCAGCCGACCTCGCGCGCGCGATGGCCAAAGAATGCGCTGGGCTTGGCGTGGGCTTCATCGACGCACCGGTGTCGGGCGGACAAGCGGGTGCCGAGAACGGAGCGTTGAGCGTGATGTGCGGCGGTGAGGCAAGCCACTACGCCAAGGCCGAGCCTATCATCGCGGCCTACGCCAAGATGAGCCGCTTGATGGGGCCCAGTGGTGCGGGCCAACTGACCAAGATGGTCAATCAACTGTGCATCGCAGGCCTGGTGCAAGGCTTGGCCGAAGCCATGAACTTTGGTCAGCGCGCAGGCCTTGAGATGAATGCCGTCATCGACGTGATCTCGAAAGGTGCGGCGCAAAGCTGGCAGATGGAAAATCGCGGGCGAACTATGTGCCAAGGCAAATTCGACTTTGGGTTTGCCGTGGATTGGATGCGCAAGGACTTACGCATCTGCCTGGATGAAGCGCGCCGGTCGGGCGCGCGCACGCCCATCGCTGCCCTGGTCGATCAATTCTACGCCGAGGTGCAGGCGCAAGGTCATGGCCGTTGGGATACCTCAAGCCTGATGACGCTGTTGAAGTAGGCTTGCTCGCCCCGCCTGTTCCGCCTGTTATAACAGGGTTTTTATCAGGCTCGCGTTATACCGCTGCGGTATAGTTATGCAGCGGCGGTATAGCCGGTTTAGTTCCTGATGCGCGCGCGGATCGAGGTGAGATCGATTTGCGTGGTGAGTGAATCAAACCGCGGCGGTTCGTTGCGCCAGGCGTTCTGCTGCCCCAGCTTGAGGCCAAGGTCATAGAGGCTTTGCGACAGCTCGGGCGTGAATTGGTATTGCGGCGATTTGAACTCCACATCCTCGGGGATGCCCAGCACATAGAACTCGCCGCCCGCCATGGTGGTGGCCAAAAACACGTCGTACACACTGCGTTGCAAAACCGTGCGCATCACCTTGCTCAAGGCCGCCGCTGAAATGTCGAGCGCGTTGACCCGGATCAACTCCTCGCCGCGCTGTTCCATCATCTGCGAATTGATGATGGCATACACCTTCAGCGGCTGCTGAAGGTTGGCATCGACCAGGCTGGGGATGAACACCGATGTCGACAAACTGCCATCGACATGAAGCTGACGGCGAGCATCGGGCGAGTCCGGTTCGGGTGAAATCATCACCGGCTGAAAAAAACCGGGGATGGCGGAAGAGGCCATCAGCGCATCGACGTAAATATCGCGCCGGTCGGGCCGAGTGCTGGTGGCAATGGCGCTTAAGTCCCACACCACAACGCGGCCGTTATCGAGATCGGTCGAGGCCACGAGCAAGCGCCGTCCCCGCTCTCGCCGTTCCTTGGCCACGGTATCGAGCACCTCATCGGTCATCATGCCTTCCATCAACTGGCGCAGTGGGCCTTGCTTGGCCACAGACGATGTGAAGGCAACGCTGATCAGGTTGCGGCGTTCATAAACGCGATTGTTGGTGATGGAGGCGTAGATGTTCTTGGCCGCCGCGTCATAGACCGGACCCAAAAATGCATAGGTGGCCAGCAGCGCACCGGCCGACACGCCGGTGACCACATCGGGCTCGGGGCGCGTGCCCAGCCCGGTCCAACCCGCCAGCACGCCCGCGCCGAAGGGCCCATAGGAACCGCCGCCCGACAGAGCCAGCACGACAACCTGCCCATCACCGGTGTGATCGGCCATCACAATGCTTGGCGCCAGGGTCGCATCGTTGAAGAACACGGTTTGGGATGAATCCTGGCGCAGCGCACCCCAGGGCATGAACAGCGACGGCGTTTCCGTGCGCGGCTGCGTCGCGCACGACGACACAAACGCCGCAAGCAGCGCTGATATAAATAGTCTCGGCAGACTCATGGCGGCCCTCATAGGCGCGAAACATATACATTTATTGTGACAGGCGCGATGGGCTTGCCGCAGCGCTAAATTGCCCTAGAATAATGGTTCCATATACGGTACCATACATCATGACCCGCGCCGAAAAGCGACTGGGCGCGATACGCCGCAACCCGCGCGGCGATTGGCAGCTTGACGACTTGAAGGCGGTTGCAGCTCGTCATCATGTTTTGGTGCGCCATGACGGCAGCAGCCACGCCGTCTTTCGCAGCGCTCAGGGTGCCATGCTTACCATACCCGCCCGCCGCCCGATTAAGTCGGTGTACATTAAATTGTTTATTTCATTCATCGAGGCCGCCCATGGCGAAGAAATCGAGTAAACCCGAGCTCTCATATATCGTTCGCCCATTATCGCCCGATGACGGCGGCGGCTTCTTGTGTGAAGTGCTGGACCATCCCGGCTGCTACGGCGATGGCACCACACCCGAGGCCGCGATGGCCGATGCACAAAATGCTGTGACCGCGTGGAAGAAAGTGGCCGAAGAATTTGGCGACAAATCCGGCACCAGCGGCCAATGGCGCCTGCGCGTACCGCGCACACTGCACCGGCGCCTGCACGAGCGCGCCAAGACCGAAGGTGTCAGCCTCAATACCTTGGCGGTGTCGTTGTTATCGGAAGGCTTGGGCGAGCGGGCGCAGGCAAGTTACCGTGCGGGGCCGCAGTATAAAAAACGGGCGGCGCGATAAATATACCTACTTGGAAAACCCCCTTGAATATCCCCGTGGCCACCCTCGGACTTGATCCGAGGGTCCAGGGCGTGATGCACTAATGAAGCTGGAAACCCTGGGTCCTCGCGTCAAGCGCGAGGACGACAGTTGGGGTTTGGTTCAAGTCCCTGGTCCGGCGAAAAATACGGAGGTGCACCCTCACCGCTTCTTCTTGGCGATCACTTCCATGCACGCGCGGTATCTTTCACTTACGCCATAGCGCAACGGCTCAAAGCCCATTTCGCGCAACAGCGCATACAGCCGCGTGCGTCCGAAATTGTGGTAGTGCTCCAGCTCGCCCCAATAGGGATTGGCCTCGGTCACATCGAGAATGCGCCACAACATGCTGTCGGCGTTGGGCATGGAGATGAACAACACGCCGTCATCGGCCAACAACCGATGGGCCGCGCGTAAGCCCTCTTTCGGGAAGGGCATGTGCTCCAGCACGTCGGCCATGCTGATCACGGCGCAAGGCTGGCTGAGTGTAAGAGCTGTGATGTCGCAGGCATGGGCTTCGATGTTGATGGATTTTAATGCCGCGGTGTTTTGCGCGCGCAGGTCGGTGCCCACCGGCGTGAAGCCATATTCCTGAGCGGTAAGCAACAACGCCCCATTGCCAAATCCAACATCCAGCCACGTCCCCGCCGTGACATATGGTAATACCTTCTCGACCATGCGCGCCGAAACTTGGCGTTGGCGCTCGATATCGTTACCGAGTTTCTGGCTGTCATTGATGGCGCTGAACACCACTTCCGCGTCGCCGGTCGAAAAATAGCCATCGGTGAACACATGGGCGCAGGCTTGGCACTGCTTCCAGATCATCGTGGCAGGCAATGCAGGGCGGTAGAGCGGATGGCGCGTGCAATCGGCGCGTTTACGTTCGGCGATTTGTGGGCCCTCGCACAACGGGCAGGCGGTGTATGGAATACGCGCGGCCATGATTTGTCCTGCCAGTGATCGTTTGGGGTCAGCGCGCAACGTTACCCCGTTTGTGATTCTCACGCACGGGGAATACCTTCTGCTGTTATGCCCTCTCCGCCAGCTGCGCCGGGAGCGAGGAATAAGAAGCGGCGTCTAGCTGCTTGTAGCCACAGCAAAATTGGTGGGCGCTTCGCCGCGTTGCGCGCGTTCGTGCATGGTGACAAAGGCGGCTTCGAGGTGGCGGCGGAAGCGGTGCGTATCGAACAGTGCGCAGCTCTCGCGATTGGCCGCAAGCTTAGTCTTGATCGCACCCAGCATTGCCGGATCGGTGGCGAGCTTCAGGGCAAGCGCCTCATACTCGGGCACGCTGCGCGCGATCAATTCGGGCAGGCCCGCGGCAGCCAGCAAGCTTGCCGCCACGCGTCCGGCGAAAGTTTGGCCCAAGCAGGTGACGAGCGGCAAACCCGCCCACAACGCATCGCTCGCCGTGGTGTGCGCACAAATCGGCAACGTATCGAGGAGCAAGTCGGCCCGGCGCAAACGCGCGAGATGGTTGGGCTGATCGGCGAGCCCCGCGAAGATAACCCGTTCGGGCGCCATGCCGCGTTTGGCGGCTTCTTTGTGCAAGTTGCCGATGGCCGATTTGTTGCTTTTGAACAGCCACAGCACGCTGCCCGGCACGCGCTGCAATAGGCGCATCCAGGCATCAAAGATCTCCGGCGTGATTTTGTAATTGCCGTTGAAGCTGCAAAACACAAAACCCGTCTCGGGCAAGCCCATTTCGGTGCGCGAGGGCGCCGTGGGCGCAATGACGCGGTTGCGATCATTGGGCTGGTAGGTGTCGGGCATGTACACCACTTGCTCGGCATAGGCCTCGCGGTGCTCGTGCGGGATCAGCCATGAATCGGCGATGATATAATCCATGCAATCGTCGCCAAAGGTGCCGGGGTAACCCAGGAAATTGACTTGCACCGGGGCAATGCGCGCCAAAAACACGGGCGGGCGGGCGGGCGTCCTTGGTGAAGCCCTTCAAATCCACCGCAATATCGAGCTGTAGCCCGCGCAACATGTCGATCAGCTGACTGTCGCTCATAGTGCGCGCATCGATAAACCGGTCGAATGATGCGCGTACGCGGGCGGCTTGCGGCGTTTGATCATCCGCACCATAGGACACCGCGATGGTTTCAAACTTGGCGCGGTCGTGGGCTTCGAACAGCCCGGCCATCAAATGCACGGTGGCATGGTTGTGAAAATCCGCCGAGACATAACCGATGCGGATTTTGGGTTGGTGGTGCGCGGGCTTGCCCACGGCGGGAAGGCAATCGTGCCGTACTTCTGCTCGATATAAGATTCCGCACAGGTGATCTGATCTTCGGCAGTGGTCGAATACGCCAAAAAGGCAAAGGGGTTGTCGGCGCATTCCCCCGCCCTCACCCGAGAGATCAACTTATCCGCCGAGGCCTGATAGTCCGTCCAATCGCAGCAATGCAGCCGCGCACAGAACAGACCGCTGGCGGCAAACAAGTAATTAGGGTTGATCGCCACCAATTGTTGGAATTGGCTGGCTGCTTCCTCGATGCGGTTGGTGAGCTGCAGCGCGTGCGCCAGATTATACAACGCGTCGATGAACGTGGGGTCGAGCGTGACCGCCTTGTCATAGTCCATCACGGCATCGACGTTACGGCCCATGCCCATCAGGATATTGCCGCGCGCATGGTAGGCGCGGGCATTTTGAGGTTTCAATTCCAGCGCCTTGTTCAAATCGGCCAAGGCATCCTCGTATCGCCTTAAGTTATTCAGCGCCGAGGCCCGGCCAATCAAGGCCTCGGGCAAGTTGGGTTGCATCACCAGAACGCGGCTAAATAATTCAACCGCATCGGCATACTGGCGTTGCTCGACATACATGCGCGCGAGATTGTACATCGCGACAAAATGGCCAGGGTTGAGCGCAATGGCGCGGTCAAAGCTGGCCCGGGCGTTATCGAAACGGCCAGCGGCCATCAACGCATTGCCGCGATCGTTGTAGGCATCGGCTTCGTTGGGCCGCAGCGCCAGATATTGGTCGAACAAGGGTACGGCTTCTGCGCCACGGCCCAAATCCAGCAACATGCGGGCACGCGCTTGCAGGGCTTCGGGAAAGTCGGGCTTAATTGCCAGCGCTTCACCAAAGAGGCGCTCGGCTTCCGCTAGGCGGCGACCCATGACGGCGACGACACCCAGGTTGTATGTGGCCAGCAGGTGTTTGGGGTCTTCCTTGCGGATGGCGATATAAATAGTAGCGGCCTCAACCAACTTCCCCTGCTGTTGAAATTCCATGGCCTCTTTAAACTTGGCTTTCAGCGGGGAAACGGGTTGTTGCATGGCTGTATTTTTAAACGCGTGTCAGTCTTTGAGTTGCGTAACGTATAGCAAAACCAGTCAATCACAAGAACGCGCGGGCGGCTAGGGCGCTGGAGGAAGCGGCAGAAGAACGCGCACACCACCCCAATCCGTACTGGCAGCCTCTGTGGCGAGGTAGCCCAGCCCGGACTTACCCGGCGCATAAAATCCAAACGCGATGGCAACAGCCTTGCGATCGGGAAATGGAAAATCCAGGGTATAGAGCCGGATATCGGCACCCTCAACCGGGATGGCTAAGACATCGCTTGGGTCAATTTGTTTGTTAGATAAAATCTCGCCGCTGGCATCAACCAAGTGAGCAAACAACAGCCATTTATCGGTTTTGAAATTAGGGCTCGCATCGCGCAACCAGAATTTGATGCGCACGCCTTCGTCGAGGCGCTCTAATGTAGCGGCGCGCACGGTTATGGCGGGCGTAGGTTTGCCCGTGGCGTGGAACGCCAAGTTCCCCGTGATCGGCGGGGTGTTGGCCAAAACTTGCGCAAGTTGCGTCTCAGCCCACCAGCGCTGCGGATTGCTCGCGAGGAATTCCGCTGGCCATTTGTAGTCTGTCAGCATGCGGTCGAGCGCGGCCTCGAAACGGGAGCGATCGATCACCTTGAGCAGCCGGATGCTGGTTTCCGACACCACCGCCACGCCATCGGCCTCGGTCATCATGGTAAAGCGCGAGAGCATGAGGCGGTTTTGCGAATAGAAATCGCTCACATTGCCAGTCTTGATGGTCCAAGCCACTTCGACCAAATCCTTGATGGGTTCGAACGCGATGTAGTCGGCTGTGGCCATATTCTCGAAGCGGTGCATGCGCGGGCCGGTCCAATCCATCGGCACGGTCATAAGGATCTGCGGCAGCGTAGGGTCGGTGACATCGGCGTAGTCTGCTACCGCTACAATATTGCGGAAATTGGACGAGGCCTCGAATAAGTAAACGCGCACGGGCGACGTGTTACTTTTTTTGATGGAGCCCAATAACAATTGGAATTGCTGGCGCTCGGGCGCGTAGGCCGCGACATTGAGATTCACACCCGCCAATGATTGCCAAGACTTTGGCGCGTGCGGAAGCAACAGCAACACGGTGATGAACGCCGTGGGCAGCGCCAACACACCTGTGCCGATGTAAACGCGCAAGGGCTGCATACGCCCCGCCCGCGCCAAGCCGTGGGGAACCAATGCGACGAACGCCATGGCGAGGAAGGGAACGAAATAGCGAATTTCAGTGCTGCCGTTGGTGTAAATCCAAAACCATATCCCGCCCACGATGCACAGGAATGCCGCAAGGCCGTGCCCCAGCGATTCACGCTGGCGCGCGGCGGCACTAAGCCCAAACACAATGACAATGGGGATGACCACGCCGACACTAAGCCGGAACAACAGAGCAAGGGATTCAAAACCAATCCAACCCGGCAGTTCTCTAACCATCATCTTCATGGCCTGAGAGCCAAAGGCGATGTTCTCGGCCGAAAAATATTCTGAATTAGCGGCAGCCGCTAAAGTGGCCACATATATTATGACTGCCCCAGCCAAAGACCTCAGGGCATAACTGCACATTGCCGCGTCGTCGAGAAACCGGCGCAGGTTCCAGTCGCAGCGCGCGCACGACAGCACCAGCCACGCTACGCCGGCCAGCGCCATCACCACTGCGCCCGCAGGTTTAATCGTGAAACTGAGCGCGGCCAAAAAGGCACCAAAGGCCGCCCACCCCCACGAGAGCCGCGCGATGCTGCGACACAAGCACGCCATGGCGAGCGCGGCGACACCGGCCATGAAATTATCAACCCGCCCCCAGGTGTTGACCGAGGCCATGTCATCGGTGATCTGGAATTGATATAGCATGGGTTGACCAGCCAGAACCGTGGCCAGACCCGCTTGCATCCAACGGATGGTGGGTGGTGAGGTGCGCGTATCGGCCGCCACATAAACCGCGATCACCAGCAGCACGAGTGGAATTGCAACAGAGCGGAAATAAAACCAACGGAAGTCGTCGCTGAATCCGAAAGGATAGGACATCAGAATCGTGCCGGGCGGGCGCACGGTCATGTTCAGATCGAAGGGATTAACCCACACGCCAGCCGCGATGTTGTGCCAAAACGTCTTAGCCTTGACGAAATAGCTAAGTGAGTCCCACACTGGCGGTTCAGCCGCACCCAACGCAGCTATAGCAACGCCAAGGCACAGCACGCCGACCCACAGAGTCACCACAAAGGGCGGGGCAAGACGCGGCATGAAATTCAAGGGTGCTCTTTATACGGCTAGACGGCAGGTAATTCACGGATCTCGCGCATGTCTTGCGGCTTGATGGTGTTCGTCATCAGCGCCTTCTTGCGATAGAAGCGCAAGATCGACGCCGGGCCCATGCGGCTGCCGCCCATGCCCGACAGATTGAACGAGGTTTTTTCCGCATCGCGCAAGATCGCCCCCGTGAGTGTGGTGTCTTGTAAACTGATGCCGCCAGCGTCGATTTGCGAACCCAACTCAAGTGCTTCTTCCTCGCTGCCCGCGATCACTGAACCCGACAATCCAAACACCGTGTCGTTGGCGAGCTTCACGGCTTCATCCTTCGTTTTGTATTTTACTACTGGAATGACGGGCCCGAAGGTTTCATCCTGCATGATCTTCATGTCATGCGTCACACCCGTGACCACGGTCGGGCGCATATACAAGCCGCCGCCCAGGTTCTGGCTTTTGCCGCCGGTGCGTATTTTGGCGCCATGCTGAACCGCATCATCCAATTGTGCGTCGACGATGCCCGCCTGCTTGCCGAAGATGAACGGGCCGATATGGCCCTTGTGGATATCGGGGTAATTCAACTCTACCTGTTCAGCTTTTTTCACCAGCTTGTCGACGAACGCGTCATGAATTTTTTCCTGCACATAGACGCGTTCGATGGAAAAACAAATTTGCCCGGTGGCATAGACCGTGCCACGCAACACCGCATCGGTGGCGCGTTCCAGATCGGCGTTTTCCGTCACGATCACCGGGTCCTTGCCGCCCAGTTCCAAAAACACTGGAATGAACCGGCGTGCGCAGGCCTCGGCCACCTTGCGCCCGGTGGGCACGCTGCCGGTGAAGCAGACGATATCGACATTCTCAATTAACTGCTGGCCGGTTTCGCCGCCGCCCACGACGTACGTGAGTACTTTCGCCAGTTCGGGCACTTTTAGAATCGTCTCCATCAACGGCTCGACAAAGCGCGGCGTGACTTCGCTGGGTTTGATGATGGCCGCACAGCCCGCTAGCAACGCCGGTGTGGCGTCGATGGCCGAGAGCATCATCGGAAAATTCCACGGGCTGATGACGCCCAACAACGGAAAGGGTTTGAGCTGCGAGCGGAACTTGATGTGCGGCATGATGCTGGAGTTGCCCTCCAACAGCGCCTTTTTCACAATGGTGGGCGCATTATCGGCCCAACCGCGAATGCCCCAAACCACCGCATCGGGGGTTTCCTTGGCAATTCTAAATCTGCCTGTGTCGGCGGACTCGGCCTTTGTGATGGCGTCGCGGTTCTTCTCGATCTCGTCGGCCCATTTGCGCATCACGGCCACGCGGTGCTCAATGGGGGCTGCGGCCCACTCCACTTGTGCCGCGCGCAATCCCTTGCAGGTGGCCGCCATCTCCTCGGCCGTGGGCGGGGTGATGTGGTAGTCCACCTCGCCGGTGCGGGGGTTGCGGACAGGTAAACTATTGCGGCGAATAGCGTTCATGGATGCGGCCCGGGCTTATATATAGAGTGTGTGTGCTTGACAGGAGAGGACCTGACGTTCACGGGCCAACTTAGTGCCTCAACCGCACGCCGCCAAGGGGCACCCGAGCGCAGAAAAGCTGAGCTTCATCCGCCGGTTAACAAGATTATCCTTGCCCTGAAGAAGCAAAGACTCATCGTGTTGGGCGCAACGCCAAGCCGCCGGGCGGCGGGGAAATTTCATCAATTTTGGCGGCTTCCTCAGGCGAGGGCCGCCACTCCCCGGCCTTGACGTTCTGCTCAAGCTGTTCGGGCTTGGTTGCCCCGGCGATCACGCTGGACACATAAGGCTTCGACAGCAGCCAGCCCATCGCCATATCGAGCATGCTATGGCCATATTGAGCACAGAGCGCTTGCAACGGTTCGATCTTGGCGAACCGGTCATCGCCGAAAAAGCGGTTCGCCATCGCCCCACGGCTCGACCACGCCGCATAGCGCGTGCCCTCGGCAGGCTTTTCGCCGCGTTTGTATTTGCCCGTGAGCATGCCGCTTTCCAACGGAAAGTACGGCAGAATGCCAACCCCGTGCGCCATACACGCAGGCGCCAATTCCGCCTCGATGTCGCGGCTGAGCAGGCTGTAACGGTTTTGCGCCGATACAAACGGCGACAAATTCAAGGCCTTGGCCGTCCACGAGGCATCGACCGTTTGCCAGCCCGAAAAATTCGAATGCCCGATGTAACGCACCTTGCCCTGATGCACCAAGTCATCCATGGCGCGCATGGTTTCGTCGATAGGCGTGTGTAGGTCGGGGGTGTGGATTTGATAGAGATCGATATAATCGGTGTTCAGCCGCTTCAAGCTCGCCTCCGCCGCGCTCATGATATAACGCCGCGACCCGCCCCCACCGAGCATGGGCCCCTGACCCATCGGATTACCGAACTTTGTTGCAAGAATGATGTCTTTGCGGCGCGCGCCAAGCGCTTGGCCCAAAAACTCCTCGGACTTGCCCATGCTGCCATAGACATCGGCGGTGTCGAACAACGTGATACCCAGGTCTATGGCCTTATCGACCACGACTTTGGTCTGGACTGCGTCGATAATCATGCCGAAGTTGTTACACCCCAACCCGACGGCCGACACCTTCAGCCCTGAACGACCCAACTGTCGATGTTCCATGCTCAACTCCACACCTGATCCCAATAACGAGCCGTATATTAATCATAATAAGTACAATAAAGCGCGCGATTCATCTCCATATAAGTTCCCCGTTCAAGTCCGGAATTGGTAAGGTAGGTGCTGGCATGGCCACTGTGTGACCGGCCCGCAAACCAACTTAGCCCGTGCACTATGCCCGAGTTCGTGTCGCCTCTCTCGACGGAGTTATTGGCCTACTGGCAGAGCCAACGCCAGGGCGGCACGTTGCCCGCAACCGAGGATTTTTTCGACCATGTCCCGCCCAAGCTTGCACCATCTCTCATTCTGTTCGAAATCATCAACGAGGCTTTGATCGTGCGCTTCCTCGGCACGCAACTTGTCGAGCGTTGGGGAAAAGACTTGACCGGCATGAACTGGTTCGACTTCAACGCCAAAGTTAATCCTGTCAGCTTACGTTCGAATTTTCTGATGCTGAATCAACATCCGTGTGGCGGCTGCTCACGCGGTGGCTTCGTGACCAGCACGGGGCGCAATCTCAATGTCGAGACTTCGAGTTACCCCTTGCGCGTGCGCGCCAACCGGCCACCACGGGTGATCTGCGGGACCTTTTCACTTGAGGCTCTTGGCTACGACGAACACTCGCGGGGCTGGTCACCGCCGCGCACACTGCAATGGGTCGACGTGGGTTTTGGCGTTCCAGCAGTTGACCCTCTGCCGCCTTGATCCGACGTCGTATCCGTAGAAGAATGCCGCATGGATCATTTCCAATCGCCGCTAACGCGCGAGGCGTTGGAGTATTGGCGCAGCCAGTGCCAAGGCCAAGCTATTCCCCGGGCGGATGATTACCTCGACCGGCTACCGCCGCACCTGGCGCCCAACCTCATACTGTTCGATTGTTTGCCTGATGACATGCTGGTACGGTTTCACGGCAGCGCCTTGATCACACGGCGGGGTGAAAACCACACCGGCAAGAGTTGGTTTAGCGTCAACTCGCACCTTCCGCCATCCGCTGTGCTCGCCGATGTTTGGGCGATCATCCGCCACCCCTGCGGACTTTGGACCGAGGCAACCTTCATCACCAGCATCCAACGCAGCCTGCGCGTCGAAGCCGTTAGCTTGCCCTTGGCCGTGCGTGAGGGCCGCCCGCCACGCATCGTGAACTGTTCCGTCGGGCTCGACACCATGCAATACGACGAGCGCGCCACGGGGTGGCAAGGCACGATCAATCTTGGATGGGTGAATGCAGGTTTTGGCGTTCCAGAAACCGAGCCGATGCGTTAAGCTCGGGGTGATGTTGAGGACGAGGGCAAAATGCGTTTTGCAACATTGTGGATACTGGGGTTAAGTCTCGCAGGTCTTAGCGCAAGCACAAGCGCACAGCCCGCAAACGAAGCGCCATTCATGCTGCTGCAAAATCAATTCGGCGAGCTGTGCACCATGTGCGAAGCGAGCCTGGAATGCCGGCCGACATCATCGGACACGCCGGTCACAACTTACCGCTTCCAGAAGAAAACATTCTTGGGACAGATGCGCACCGTGCTGGATTTTGTGCCAGGCCTAGGCCCTGGCGCTTGGGAAAGCCGCCCCGTGATCACATCGGATCGCACAATCCAAAGCGCAGCCGGGGAAGCACGGCTCAGTCTTAAAGAAGCCAAGATCGAAGTACCCGGCGCTACGATTGACCGGCGCACCGGTGCGTGGATAGGCAGCGATGGCGGCTCGCTCGGTCAATGCCGCACGCCAAATCAAAAGGCTACGACACCATGACCGATGCCTCGATAGCTGCCGTTCTAACCAAAGCGTTCAGTTGGTCTCTCGCCTCGTTTCGCGCAGCGCCGCTGAAATATGTTGGCGTCACAACGGTCATCTTTATCCGTTATTTCATGGGGCTGTTCTTTTTTTCCGCCGGCATCAACAAGCTGCGCAATGGCTGGGCTTGGACGGATTATCTGAAGGGCGTGTTCGAGGCACGCGTGGCCGACCTGACTGCGCTCACCGAACCCAGCGCTATCGAAGCGTTCGGACTTATGTATCTCAAAACGTTTGGGATTCCGCTGCACTTGCCCATTGGCATTCTTGTTACGTTAGGCGAACTCGGTGCGGGCCTTGGCTTTTTCTTGGGGCTCGGCACGCGCTGGGCTGGTGCGGTCGCAATCTTTTTGATGTTTAACTTCGGTATCGGCGGATATTACGACGCCTCGCTCATCCCGTTGTGCATCCTCGCTCTGGTCATCGTGCTGACACCATCGGGTCATTGGCTCGGTCTCGACAGGCGGTTCGCGTTAAGATATGTAGGAGCCCTCTGGTTTCTCTAATAACGTGTAATGTGCATTGAGCGTGTTTGAATCCGAACTCACACAACTCTTCTTCGACCATTGGCGTAGCTTGTGCCAAAGCAGCGCGATCCCGAGATCCGAGGATTATCTGGATCAGATCATTCCGCGCATTGCCCCCACATCGTTATGTTCGACTGTATGACGGATGACGTTGTGGTGCGTTTTCAAGGCACCAAAGTCGTCGAACGCTGGGGCGTGAATTACAAAAATCAAAGTTGGCTCGCCGCAAAATCTCAGGACGCCCGGCCCACGATTCTAGCCAACATGACCACATGCGTATCGCAACCTTGCGGCATCCGGGCCGCCAGCCACTATGTCACCAAAGCGGACAAGGCCGCGCACCTTGAAAGTCTCTCGCTGCCCCTCGCGGCGAGCCCGGGCCGGCCCAAACGGCTTGTGATGCTGTCGAACGTTGAGGGTCTGAACACTGAACGGGACGGCATCAAGGATCACGTCGATAAGAATGAGGTCAAATGGTTCGACGTGGGCTTTGGCGTGCCGCAACATGCATTGCGCGTCAGTGCGCCGAGCAAGCCTAGTTAAAGCACTCGCCGCCGGAACAGTGCAATCGCGCACGCTGCCGTGAAGACCCCGATCACCGCCATTGGCCATAGCTGGTTCAAGGCCACCAGCGCGGGCATGTCTTGCAAGAACACTCCGCGATTAATGACCAAGACATACCGCAGTGGATTTAGATAGGTGATGGCTTGTATCCATGCAGGCATGTTTTCAATGGGTGTCGTGAAGCCCGACAAAATCACGCAAGGCATGATGTAACAAAACCCAGCGATTTGCGCTTGCTGTTGCGTGCTCGTCAACGCCGAGATCATCAGGCCGCAACTGGTCACCGACAGCATGAACACCGCCAAGCCCAACACCAGCATGGCCACGTCGCCGCGCAGGGGCACGCCGAAGAACCAGATTCCCAGCACGCCCAGCAACAAGCCCTCGCCCATGGCCAGCACAGCGGCGGGGATGATCTTGCCGATCAGAAGTTCATAGGGGCGCAAGGGTGTGACCAGGAGTTGCTCGAAGGTGCCCAGCTCTTTTTCACGCGCGATGGACAACGCCGAAATCAGCGTGGCGATGATCATGGTCAGGGTGGCCCCCAACCCCGGCACGATGAACCATTGGCTCGTCATGTTGGGGTTAAACCACGCGCGCTGCACTAGCACCGGCGGCTGTGCGCGTTGGCCCAAAGTTTGCGCGCGTTCGCGGCTGAACTCCTCGATGATCGAATTCACATAGGCCAAGGTAATCAGCGCGGTGTTGGATTGACGGCCATCGACCACCACTTGAATTTCAGGGCTATGGCCAGACTTCAACTCTCGGCTAAAGTTCGTGGGCACGCGCAACACCATCAGTACCTTGCCGCGATCGATCAAATCTTGCGCCTCGGGCCATGATGTTGGTCGTGCCGTATCGGTAAAAGTCCGCGAGGCGGTAAAATTGGCGACAAGGTCGCGGCTTTCAACGCTCGAATCCTCGTTGAATACAGCTAGCGGCACGTTATTGACATCGAAGGTCGCCGCATAGCTAAACATGAACAACTGCAAAATGGGCGGCAGAATCAGCACCGTACGGCTGCGCTTATCGCGCCAGATGGTGAGAAACTCGCGGCGCACCAAAAAACCGATGCGCGCAATCGCCTCACGCAGGCGTGGCTGATCTGGCGTGTTCATGCCAGCCTCCGGCGTGTGGCGCGAAACGTGATGGTCAGGAACAGTGTGGCCATGGCGGCAAGGGCTGCCATGTTAGGCCCAATCACTGACCAAATGTTTCCAGCCAAAAATAAGGTCTTCAGGATTTCAACGAAATATCGCGCGGGCACAATGGCCGTCAGAACTTGAATGACCAGCGGCATCGAACGAATGTCGAAAATGAAACCCGACAGCAAAATCGCAGGCATCATGGTGCCGGTGATGGCGACGATGGAAGCTGTGAATTGATTGCGCGTGAGCGTCGAGACCATCAAGCCGAAACCCAGCACCGTCAACATGAAGAACGAAGCCGAGATGAATAGGACGATGAACGAACCGCGATAACCGATTTGAAAAATCGTCAACGCCACGACCACGCTGACACTCATGCCGCCCATGCCCAGCACGAAATAAGGCACGAGCTTGCCGATAATCAGTTCCGATTTCGTTAGCGGCGTGGTTAGCAAAGCCTCCATGGTGCCGCGCTCCCATTCGCGTGCAATCACCAGGGCAGTAAGCAGCGCGCCGATCAATGTCATGATCACCGCGATCAAACCCGGCACGATGGATTTATGGCTGTCGATAGTTTCGTTGAACCACACGCGGAATTGGGCCACCACGGGGCTGATTTGCGAGCCGGGGTTGACGTGCTCGCGATGTACCAGCCACAAAGCCCAAGCCCCTTGCACATAACCTTGCATGAGGCGCGCGGTGTTGGCATCGGTGCCATTGACCAGCACCTGAATGGGCGCGGCACCTGCCCCGTTCATTTTGGCACCGAAGTCATCGCCCAACAGCGCAATGCCTTTCACCTTGCCATCGCGTAATAGGCTTGCGGCTGCGATGCGGTTTTCGACCACCTGCGGCACCAAGTATGGCGTGGCCCTGAGTGAAGCGAGAAAGTCATGGGCTTCGGGCGCGGAAGTTTCGATCACCACAGCCATGGGCAGGTGCTTGGCATCAAGCGACACGCCAAAGCCAAACAGAAAAAGCAGAAAGAGCGGCAAGATCACCGCGACAATAATGCTCGAAGGGTCGCGCACCACTTGCAGCCATTCCTTGCGCACGAACCCCGCCAGTCTTTTGCGGTCGAACCCGCGGCCCTCAACAGATGGTGCGTTCATGCGGCACTCCGCACACCATTGGTCCGGTCGTGGTCGTCGATCAGACGGATAAACGCCTGCTCTAATGTTGGGTTATCGCCGTCAGCATGAGCGGACTTGATCTCATCGGGTGAACCGGCCGCGATTTGACGGCCATGATAAATAATCGCCATACGGTCGCAGTACTCGGCTTCATCCAAAAAGTGGCTGGTGACCAGAATGGTGGTGCCGTCATCGGCCATGGCATTGAGCCGCGCCCAAAACTCACGCCGCGTTACCGGGTCCACGCCTGAGGTGGGCTCATCGAGAAATAAAATCGCTGGCTTGTGCAGCACCGCGCAAGCCAAGGCCATGCGCTGCTTGATGCCCAAGGGCAACTCGCCACAGTTTTGATGAAGATAGGCCTCCAGATCGAATTCCGCGGCTACCTCGGCGATGCGGTGCGTGAGGGCCGCGCGCGCCAGGCCATAGACCCCGCCCGCGAATTCCATGTTTTGCGCCAGCGTGAGATGGCCGATGTAGGCAAACTTCTGCGCCATATAGCCAATGCGCGAGCGGGCATCGGCGCGCGCGGTGGCCAGATCGAACCCCGCCACCAAGGCCTCACCCGAGCTGGGCACCACAAGCCCGCAGAGCATTTTGAAGGTGGTGGACTTGCCCGCGCCATTGGGCCCCAGCAGCCCGAAAATTTCGCCACGGGAGACGGCGAAACTGAAACGATCCACGGCGGTGAAATTGCCAAAGCGCCTGGAAAGGTCTTTGGTTTCGATAACGGGCGTGGCGAGTGTTTGGTTTGTGTGCCGAGCGGCGCGCGAACTCAAACCGTCATCTTGGGGCTTGTCCCCAAGATCCAGGGCTAAATGCACCGCCTGTGTAATGGCCCCTGGGTCCTGGGAATAAATCCCAGGACGACGATTAATTTGTGACTCATTGATCAAATCCTGCTTGCGCATGGCGGCCAAGTAGGCGTCTTCGAATTGCGGCGGCGTGGGCTCAGGTTTCAGCGCGCGTAACCCGGGCATGCTGGCACGTGTCACATCGGGCGGTACATCGTCGCGATCTGTGACGATGCGTAAGTTGCGGCCTTTGATTTGTGCATCGACGACATTTGGCAAAGTGGCCGCCGCGCGCTGCAAATCGCGTTTGCGCCCCGCGCGCTGATCGGTGGGCAACACGACGCGCCATGTCCGGCGCGCCACATGGCCGCTGATGACGCTGGGCAAACCTTCATCAATCACGCGGCCGTCATACAATAAGATCACATGGTCGCAGCCGTCGGCCTCATCGAGATAAGCCGTGCTCCATAACACGGCGATGCCGCTGCCTTGAAGTGCGCGCACCATCGACCACAATTCGCGCCGTGAGACGGGATCGACACCAACACTGGGCTCATCGAGCAGCAGAATGTCGGGTGCCACAATCAACGTGCAGGCAAGACCCAACTTTTGTTTCATGCCGCCCGATAGATTTCCCGCCAACCAGTTGGCAAAGGGCCCGAGGCTTGTGAAGCGGTTGAGTTCGGAAAACCGTTGCGCGCGCAAGGCTGGGTCGAGCCCATGCAAATCGGCGTACAACGTCATGTTTTCTTGAACGGTGAGGTCTTCATACAAGCCAAATTTTTGGGGCATATACGCCATGCGCGGATGGGCCAATTCGCCCGTGCTTTGTACGCGGCCCGCATCGGCGTCGAGCAAGCCCGCCAGCACGCGGATCAACGTGGTTTTACCGGCACCATCGGGGCCGACAAGGCCGGTGATTTTGCCAGGTGCGATCTCGCCCGACACACCCGCAAGTGCTGCAACGCTGCGCGCTTCGGTTTTGAACGAGCGCGTGATACTGGTGAATCGTAAGCCCGCGGGCATGTTAGTTGCCGCTCTTCAGCGTCACCGTCACCGGCATACCCTGCCGCAAAGATTGATCGGGGTTAGCCACCACGATGCGCAGCCGGTAAACCAAATCCGTGCGCAGCTCTGGCGTTTCAACCGCCTTGGGCGTGAACTCGGCCGTGGGCGAAACAAAACCCACGCTGCCTTCGTACTGCTTACCGCCTGGCGCATCAGTGAGAACATTGACCTTGGTGCCTGGAGCCACGCGGCCCAAGTTCGGTCCATCCACATAGGTGCGCACCCACACCGGCGTGGTCAACGCCAACGTCACGATGGGCGCGTTGGGCCCGACAATAGTTCCAGGCTCGCGAATGCGCGTGAGAATAGTTCCGTCCGAGGGGGCTTTGATTTCTGTTTGCGCGAGCCGGTAGCGCGCCTGATCCAGGCCTGCTTGGGCCGCATCGGCTGCGGCTTTGGCTGCTGTCACATCCTCACTGCGCAAACCTTCGACCGCCAGCGAAAGTTGCGCATCGCGCGAGGCCAATGTTGCGCGAGCCACGCTGACATCGCGCTCGGAGTCATCTAGGGCTTGTTTTGAGATCGTGTCTTCCTTGGCCAGTGCCTTGCGCCGGGTGAAGGCCGCTTCGGCATTGGATAAGCGCGCGCGGGCTTCATTCAATTGCGCGCGGGCGTTTTCAATTTCCTTATTGCGGCTTCCCGCAATGGCTTTGGCCGCGTTGGCTTGCGCTTGGGCGGCGTTAGCCTCGGCCTGGGCAGCAGCATAGCGGTAAGGCTCGGCATCAAGGAGGGCCAGCACATCGCCTTGCTTTACGGCTGCGCCCTCCTCCACCAATACGTCGGCCACGCGGCCCTCGACAGCGAATGACAAATCGACCTGGCGGATATCGACATTGCCATAAAGAACCAAATCGCCGTTCACGGCCGCGCGTTCAAACACGAACCAACCGGCCAGGCCCGCGATGATCAGGCCGGCGATAATGGCAATCCGGCGTTGGGGGGTCATGGCATTATCTCCCTCTTCGTTGAGTGACGCGCTGTGGTGCATACGCGCGCATGAACATCTCGACTGCCGCGCTCACCTTGGCCGCAATGGCTTTGTCAAACGGCGGAACGATCAGACCCGTCACGGCCTGCAAATGCAGCACGCCACGCAAGCTCATGAGGAAAAACTCGGCGGCCAGATCGGGCGTGGCGACTACGATTTCACCCGAGGCATGGCGTTCGCGCAGAAATGCGGCCAGCGTGGCGATGGCGGTCTTGGGGCCGTTGGCAAACCAGGTTTGCGCTAATTCTGGAAATTGTGTTCCCTGCGACACAATCAGGCGGTAAAATTTGAGCACGACGGGCGAGAGCATGCGCCGCAAGAACGCCGTGCCCAGTCCATGCAAGACGATGGGCACGGGCGCGTGATGCGCCTCGCCCTGGCGGACGGGTTCGAAAATTTCATTTATTTTTTCGCCGATGATGGCGCGAAACAAGCCGACCTTGCTGCCAAAGTGCGCGTAGATCGTGGCCTTGGACGCATTAGCGCGCCGCGCCACGTCGTCCAAACTTCCTGCCTCATAACCGCGTTCCAAAAAAACCTGTTCGGCCGCGGCCACGATGGCGCGAATGCGCGGCTCCCGGCGGCGGCGCGGGGCGGCGGCAGTTTTGCCTGGCTTTGACCTCGGGCAGCTCTTCATAACTGTACTGTATGGTACAGTTTAGATAGAGTCGAGCCGGTCCCACCCAAGAAAACAGGGCCGGATTGCTCCGGCCCTGGGTTTCGTGAATAAAAAGAGGGGCTTACTTGCCGTCGCTTTTGGCGGTTTGGGTGCCCTTTTCCAAGGCTTCCTTACGGGCCTTGTAGTCCTTGGACGATAGCTCGCCCGCGCCAACGACTTTCTTGAGTTTGGCCAACTCGGCTTTGACATCGGCCGATGAGGTGGCTTGGCTCTTGGCCGGTGTGCCCTCGGCTGCTTGTGCCGCCATAGGCGCTGCCGCTAACCCTAAAACGAGCGCAATCGCCGTGAGTGTGTGTTTTGTGATCATCATGACTCTCCTGTGCTGAATTCCAAGTCTCGCGTCTGCCATATAGGCGGGGTATGCACGCAGCGCACGCAGAACTTGGTAACGAAATGGATAGAAATGGTAACGCCGCGTAACCGGCCACATTGCGGATAGAGAAAAATATTCCGCCACGATATTTGGATTTGAGTTGGCGGCTCCGTCCGCACAGAGAAACCAGACAAAAAATCAGCCTTTGGTTCGCGCGGTTTGACGACTACCATGCCGCCACTAATTGCTTGGGGACCGAACGCCATGTCTGACTCAACCGCCGACACAGCTACTTGGTATCGACCGCCCTTTGTTGGCACCATCGCCATTGCAGCCGTGTTGTTTGGCTTGGCCATTGGGCATACGACCTTGGTTCTCATGCGCCATATTCTTGACGCCGATGTCGAGATTAGAACCTCGGAAAACATCGTTAGTTTTTTGCTGGGGGCAGCTGGGTTCGTGATGGTCTGGATCGGCCGGACACGTGGCGAAGGCGTGGGCACCTGGCTGGGCTTCATCGCGGGCACACTGATTTGGCTGGGCTTCTTCGAACTCAGCTGGAAAATCTTTGCCCACAGCCTCAAGGTTCCACCGGTGATGTTCAATGACGCCCCGGTGCTCAATGGCGAGCTGCAAGTGATTCAAGCCAGCACCGTGCCCTTCCTCATGTCGATGGCCTTCTTCACCATCAACAAGGAAACCCGCTGCAACATGATGCTATGGATCCGGCGCAAGCTGGGGCTGGATGCCGGGCGGCCCGCGACGGGCAAAGAGCGCAACTTCGCCGCCATCACCGCGCTCGAAAGCGTGTTCACCACCTGGGCCTGCTATATCATCACCATCATGCTGGTAGACCCGCGCATCATCGGCAACCCCATGAGCATGGAAGCGCAGTTGCCTTATGTCGGCATCTTTGTATGGAGCCTGTATTTAATTTGGCGGCTGACCAAACAAAAGCACATGGCCCCTGCCCTGAGATATGCGATCGGTACGGGCAACGTGGCCTGGATTTGGGTCGAGGCCGGCAGCCGCGCCAAGATCTACACCGAGGTGTGGATCAAGCCGCTGCAGTACCCCGTGCTCATGAGCCTGGTGTGCATCGCCTTGGTGGCGACTATGGTCATCATGCTGCAGAACAAAGGCACCCGCGGCGATGATTCTTATGATTCTTATGTACCCTGTACATAATAAATTATATTAACTAATGGAAATATAATAATAGTTATGTACCCGGTACATAACTACATAACTATATAAGAAAATCAGCGAGCCGCGCTCAAGAGTTGAACGGAAGTGACCTTTTGAGCTTTGCACCTTGGCCGTGTGCCTGTATTAAGCGCAGCCTTTTCAAACATCTAGCTCGTTAGGTCCGTGGTGATTCATCCCGCTGCTGTTGCGACTGCGTCTTACATTCGTTTTCCCCGCACGGATCGCAAGGCTCTGGCGCTTGGCGCACTGGCCCTGAGTTGCAGCCTCGCGGTACTTTCAGGCGCTGCCTTGGCCGAAGACGCAGAAGGCCCGACCCCGGCAGTGTCGTTGCAGGCGACCTACACGGGCGAACTAGGAGCCAACACCACCGGCGGCATCAAACACGGTGAGAAATATCTCGACAACCTCGACCTCACCGCCACCATCGATGCCGAACAAGTGTTCAATATTCCCGGCGGTACGCTATTCATCTACGGGCTGTACAACAACAATCACACCCTGAGCGACACCTTGGTGGGCGATCTGCAAGCCGTCAGCAATATTGACTCAAGCAGAACAACCCGGCTTTACGAAGCCTGGTACGAGCAAAAAATCGGCTCGGGCGAAAGCTCGCTTAAATTTGGCCTGTTCGACCTCAACAGCGAATTCGATGCCATCGACACCGCCGGGCTGTTCCTCTCCAGCTCACACGGCATTGGCCCTGACTTCTCGCAGACCGGACAAAACGGTCCGTCGATTTTCCCCAACACCTCCCTGGCCGCACGCTTGCAACTGCAAATTAGCGATGATGTGTTGTTCCGCACGGCAATCTTGGATGGCGCGCCCGGCAGCCCCGCCCACCCGAAAGGCACCGCGATCAAACTGGGCAACGGTGATGGCGCGCTCTTGGTCGGCGAACTCGAAGCCGATTTGAACGGCACCACCACGGCGATTGGCGCCTGGGGATACACCGCCAAGTTCGATGACTTGCTCGACATCGACCCCAAAACCCGCTTGCCCCGCCAACGCGGTGGCAACATCGGCGCCTATATCGAGGCCGAGCGCCAAATCACTGCACCCTCGAATGACGAACGCGGATTGTCGGTGTTCGGACGCTTTGGCGTCGCTCAATCCGAGATCAACCAGCTCGGCTCGTACATTGGCATGGGCGCATCCTACCACGGCCCCCTCGATGCCCGTCCCGACGACTTGCTGGGCATTGCCTTGGCACAAGCGCGCAATGGCGGGGCCTTCCGTAAGGCTGCGGGTGGCGGCGTTGATAAAGCCGAAACCAGCATTGAGTTGACGTATCGGGCCGAACTCACGCCTTGGTTGGCCATACAGCCCGATGCGCAAGTGGTCTTCAACCCAGGCACCGATCCCAGCTTGAAGAATGCTGTGGTCGTGGGCTTGCGCTTCGAGATCGGCTTCGGCCAAGACTTCTAGACGTTAACCTTAATGTACCGGGTACATAATGTTACTTAGCCTTGCTGGCGGCGTTGCGGCAGTAAGCCCGAGGCGACGACGAGCACCGCAAACACCGCGAGCACCGTCCACATGGTGCCCGAATACTCAGCGGGCTTCAGCCACACATCGTCATAGAAGCCCCAGCGCGGCGCGAACTCGCCAAAGGGAATCCAGAAAATTGATTTGGTCGGAATGGCGTAGCGAATGCCCGCCATCACGCGCGTGAATTTACTAAGGCGGTAGAGTAGATACGCTCCCCACACGGCGAGCAGACCGACAATGGAATACGTAACCGGGTGCTCGTAACCCAAGAACCGCCCATCGCCCAAAAACAACGATGCGGAGTAGCAAAACCATGTGACGTAAATCGTCTCTAAGAACGTGATGCGGCAGAAGTTGCGCCCTTGGCCTGAGTCGGGCTCGCCGACGTTGAGGCGGCAGGCTTTCTGAATCCAGCGAAAAGCATTGCAGCGCGTATCTTTGTTGAACACAAAGAACAACAGCGTGGCGATGCAAATACCAATCGAGCCTTGAATGAACAGCAGGTGAAACGGCAGCTTCGCGCCGGTGTCATCGCGCGCCACCATGCCCAGGCCCAGGGAATACTCGTTGAACTTGAAGGCGTAGGAGGCCCAGCCCACCCACATGAGGATGCCCGCGGCATAGCCCAGCAGCGTGCCCGAAACCTCGTCATTGCGCCGGGTGCCAATCAGCAGCATGACCAACGCAGCCGTGCCCATCACAAAAAAAGTGAGAAACTCGTTCTGACGGCCGACAATCTCGCGCACCAGCACCGAGATGCTGTGGGCCAAGGGCGTGCCCAAAAACACACCTACAAAGGCGATTAGGCCGATGAATGGCGGGCGGTAATAACGCGCAATCAGTTCATTCATGGAGCGATCTCCACCGGAACCGCGAGGGCAGTAGGCCGAACGATACCAAGATTATAGTTCGACGCCAGATCCTGTTCGGTATGCTGCACATATATATGTAGCGACAATGAAGGGCACGGCGCTGATCATCGGCCCCAATGCCCCATGTCTCGGTCTGGAATTCGCTAATGTTCCCAGCCAAAAGATCGCGTAAACCCGAGGCGATGCCCGCCGCATCGCGCTGATAAAAACACAGGCCAAACTCGTCAAGGCTCGCGACGACC
>SHWP01000061.1 GCA_009693785.1 Rhodospirillaceae bacterium | reverse complement strand
TGACTGTTCGGACTGCTGGGCGATGCCGAGCGAGATGGTGCCGAGCTGCTGGCGGGTCTGCAACGACAGCAAGTTGGCCGATTCTTCGTTGAGGTCCGCGTTGACCAGGCTGGCCGCGCCACCCTTGAGGGTGTTGATAATGTTCTCGGTGAAGCTGCGGCGAATTTCCAACATCGAAGAGTTGGTGCCGAAAGTCTGCGCCGATTGGCGCACAGTCACTAAGGCCGAGTCGATCGAACGGATGGCCGAGTTGATGGCCGTGATCGCCGCCGAGCCGGTTTGGCCCCACACAGTGGTGGCACCCGCCGTACCCGTGGCAACAGCCGAACGCGCCATGATCGCATTGAAATCTGTGGTCTTTAGGCCGCTGATGATCAGCTGATTGACCGCCTTGGTGTCGGTGCGCTCGTTGAACTTGACGGTCAAGTTGTCCGAGCCGACCGTGAAGGGCGATACGGTGTTCTTGAGCAAGTTGACGCCGCTGTAGCTGGCATCTTCCATGATGTTGTCGACTTGACTGCGCAGTTCGTTGAACTGGCTGGCCAGCTTGGCGCGTGTGGAACTTTCCGGCGAGGCCACGGCCGCCGAGGCCAAGGCTTTCATTTGCTTGAGGGTCGCCTCAATCGCTTCGAGGCCCTGCACCGCGGCTTTGATGGTGCTTATGCCGTTTGAAATTTGATCTTTGATGGTCGACAGGTCACCGGCGCGGGCGTTGAGGTTGCGCGCCTTGAAGAAGGCGAGCGCGTCGTCAATGGCGCTATTGACTTTGAGACCGCTGGCCAAACGCTCTTGCGTGCGGCCAATCAGGTTCGACGTGCGCTGCAACGACAAAAGGTTGGTACGTGTTGCATTTGAGAGTGAAACGTCGCCCATGGCGAACTCCTTAACCCATCCCAACTAAGAGTTTAGTCGGTAAGCTGACAAGACAACCATAACAACGATTTATATCGTGCAGAAAGCTTAATAAAACGGTTTTTTCTTTTTATAAGGTCGCATTGCCTTAGCGTTGACGACGAAGAAGCGGCGGACCAAAGGCCCGCCGCTTCGAGTTTGCCGACAGAAATTAGACAGCAGCAGCAATTAGAACAAGCGGAGGACCGACTGTTCAGACTGTTGCGCGATCGACAGTGAGATCGTGCCCAATTGTTGGCGAGTCTGTAGCGAGAGCAAGTTGGCCGATTCTTCGTTCAAGTCGGCGTTGACCAAGCTCGCCGCGCCACCCCTGAGGGTGTTGATAAGGTTTTCAGTGAACTGGCGGCGAATTTCCAACAACGAGGAGTTGGTACCGAAAGTTTGCGCCGCTTGGCGCACGCTCACCAGTGCCGAGTCGATGGAACGGATCGCCGAGTTGATGGCCGTCACCGCGGCGGTGCCGGTTTGGCCCCACACGGTTGTCGCACCGACCGTACCAGTGGCGATCGCCGAACGGGCGAGAATCGACTGGAAGTCGGTGGTGTTCAAGCCACTGACAACAAGCTGATTGACGGCTGACACCGTCGTGCGCTCGTTGAACTTCACTGTCAGCTGATCCGAGCTGGCAGCAAAGGCTTCGGATGTGTTCTTGAGCAGGTTGATGCCGTCGAAGCCTGAGTCTTCGGCGATGTTATCAACCTGACTGCGCAGTTCGTTGAACTGGCTAGCGAGTTTAGCGCGCGTGCCACTTTCAGGAGAAGCGACGGCTGCAGCAGCCAACGCTTTGAGCTGCTTCAGGGTGGCTTCGATTGTTTCCAAGCCTTGGATCGCGGCGCGAATCACGCTCACGCCGCCAGAAATCGCGTCTTTAATGGACGCCAAGTCACTAGCGCGGGCATTGAGGTTGCGGGCTTTGAAGAAGGCGAGCGCGTCGTCGATTGCGCTATTGACCTTCAATCCGGAGGCAAGTCGCTCTTGCGTGCGCCCAATTAAATTGGACGTACGTTGCAGCGACAGCAAGTTTGTGCGTGTCGCATTGGATAGACTAACGTCACTCATCTGAGAGGCTCCTTTTCTAGGACACTGTCATGACATTTCTGTCGGTTCGAAAACGTGGGCCACAACTTCGGTTGATAAACCCACGCCTTAGTGGACAACTTATAGCTGCCGACCTGACAAGAGTCAAACACTGTCATTTGACCGCAAAACGTAAAATGACCTGCCTTAAGTGAAATTAATATTATATATATCAATTGGTTAGATGATGAGCAGCGAGATGAGAATTACACCTGTTAAGAGAATATCTTTGGTATTGGGTGCATTTTGCCCTCATACCCCGAATCGAAGGGGCCTGATTTGACCGAGGGTTATATCGTTATGGCCTTGGATGACCAGCGTTACCTAGACCTGGCCGTCAACCTTGCCCTCTGGGTCCGGCGCCTTGAAACCCGCCCTATTAGCGTTGTGGTGAACCAAGGCATTCAGGTAGGCCCCGCGCACCGGGGTTTGTTCGACCACATTATAGAGTTGCCAGCCGACCCCAGTATTCGTGGGGCCATGAACAAAGCCCGGCTGTTCGAATTTACGCCCTATGAACGCACAATGTATGTCGATGCCGACTGCATTTTTTTAACGCGCGCACTGAGTTTTTCTGGCGCAAGTTCCAAGGCCAAGGCTTTGCCGTCGACGGGCACAAGCAAAGTACCGGCCCGGTGTTCGCATGCCCCTTAGGGCAAAAGGACGCCGCCGAGCTTTGCCGCCTGCTATCGATTCCCTACATCACGGTTTTCAACGCCGGCGTGATGTATTTCGAACGAACGGCGGCGGGCCAACGCGTCTTTGAACGCGCGCTTGAGCTTTATCGTGGCCCCCATCGCGACGCCATCAGCTATAGGTATAAGCATGAAGGCGAATATGCCGACGAACCTTTTTTTGGCGCTGCCCTAGCCTCGCATGGTATTGCCCCTTACGAATCACAACCGGCTCAACGCCTGCAAGTCACGACCCCGAATGCGATTGACGGCGTTTTCGATCTCGACATCGGCGACTTGCGCGTGTTGAAACAATTTCCCGATGGTCGGCAAGATGTTTGGTCTGGGGCCATCTGCCACTTTTGCGGCTTATCGCCAATGAACATTTATTTCGACCTCGCCGACCGCTTGCGCCAGCCACAAGGTTGGGAGCCAATGAACCGGGCTCTATTCCAGCCCGTGGTACTGACTGCGACACACCATCAAGAGGCGCAGCATTAATGACCTCGCAGGGGACGATTTCTGTCGCAACCAGCCTCGCCCCGGGACTGAGCAACGATATTCAATCGGCAGCAGTGAAATCATGGAAGACCCTCGGGTTCTCTGTGATCTCTGTTAATGCTGCGAGCGAAGCCGGGCAGATCAAACGCGACTATCCCGAGGTCACGGTTGTGACCGCGACAAGGACCGCCGAGAAAATCGCAGGTAAACCTTTGCCGCTGATTTGCGATTTGTTGCGTGCCGCCCACGATCACAACCCGAGCGCCAGTGTAATAGGACTCATCAACTCCGATATCGTGCTGCGCCAACTCCCAAGCGTGGGCCCTGCCCTACTTCGCGAGGCCTCAGACAATGTCGTGATGTTGCCGCGCGTGGATGTGCAGACTTTGGAGGCCTGTCAGCGTTTCAAGACCACGGGTAGTGAAAAGTATTCGATTGGCTACGACGGCGTGTTCCTACCAGCGAACCTGATTCCGTCGATTCCAGAAAGCTTTTTTGTATCGGCATGCCGTTTTGGGATTATTAGCTGCCTTTGATGACCCTGCTCCAGGGTCATGGACTTAAAGCGCTCGCCTCGCCCGTGGCGCTTCATGTGACACACGACACGCGCTGGGACCGCTCGGTTTATGTGTTCTTTCACGCGCTGGTCAGCGACATGCTGCGAATAAGCGCCGATCAGAAAAGCAGGAATGATATACCGGCGTTCGGTCTAGCGTTGGACGTCCTCAGGCACACCTACAACGATATGTTCGAGCGAGCGACTAAAGCCAGCGAAGGTCAGGATAACGCGGCGAACATGGACGTTTTGGCCGCGTTCTACGACCGTATCCAGGAAGTGGTGGTCCATCACATCAAGACTGCCGCCAAACCCCTGTTGATTCTCGAAATAACCCCAAGCGCATCATGACCGGTGCAGCCCGCGATGATTACATCGAAGGGGTACGGCATTTGTCGACGGGCAACCTCACCGCCGCGACAGCATCCTTTGAAGCTGTGTTGCTTGCAAAACCTAGCCACGCCGAAGCCTTGCACTACCTTGGCGTCATTGCATTTCAGAACGGGCAAACATCGCGCGCGATCGAATTGATGCAAGCGGCTGTCCAAAGCCAGCCAAGCTTTGCCGATGCCGAGAGAAACTTGGGTACGGCCTTGATGTCGGCGGGGCGGATGCAAGAAGCCGAGCAAGCCTTACGGCGGGCGATCGCAAGCCAAAGCCAGCGCGCCGCATATCATTACAACCTCGGCAACATCCTCGCCGCACAGAGAAAAAATGCCGAAGCCGCGCAGAGTTATCGGAAAGCCTTGTCATTGCAGCCAAACTATCCAGAAGCCCTGAGTAATCTGGGAACAGCTTATCGCGACCTTGATGATCTTCCTGCCGCCACGGCTTGCTTTGAACAAGCCGTGGCACAACAACCGGGCTACGTCGAAGCGATCTACAATTTAGCCAATGCCTATCGCGACTTGGGCCACCTGATAAAGGCCGAAACAACAATCCGCCGCGGGCTGGCACTCAAGCCAGATTACGCCAAAGCCCATAACACGCTTGGCAATATCCTCAGCGATAGCGCGCGCTCCGCCGAGGCCCTTGAAACCTTCGGCAGCGCTGCACGCCTAGACCCGCACAGTGCACCTGTTGCCAGCAATTATCTCAGCTGCTTGCAATATTTACCTGGCATCGACTCGGCTAGGCTGAACAACGCCCACCGGCAATGGGCTAGGGCCTTTGCCAATAGTCAGACGAGCTTTGATTTCGCAGCGCATGACCGCTCCCCAGACCGGCCCTTGAATATCGGGTTCTTGTCGCCCGACTTTGGCCAGCACCCCTGTGGTGTTCTGAGCGTGCGCTTGTTCGAAAATCTCGACCCAGCCATGTTAAGACCAATCGTTTTCAGTACCCGCCCGATAGCGCGCGAAGACGCGATTTCCAAGCGCATCGCTGGCCGCGCCGAGTGGCGGCACGTCAAAGACCTGACTGATGACAAGCTCGCACAAAACATTCGCGATGCAAAAATTGATATCCTCATCGATATGAGCGGGCATACCGCCGGCCACAGGCTCGGCGTTTTTGCAAAGCGCCCTGCCCCCATTCAAATATCCTGGGCGGGCTATGTCGGCACGACTGGGCTGCAAACGATGGATTATGTCATCGCAGATCGTTGGCACGCGCCGGAAGATCAGGCAACCGATGGACCAGAGTCGTTTCTACGCCTGACCGATGGATATATCTGTTTCGATCCGCCAATCATTGCGCCGCCGGTGGCGCCGCTACCTGCATTGGCCAACGGTTACATGACTTTCGGCTGCCTCAACAACCCAGCCAAACTGAATGATGACGTGATCGCAAGTTTTGCAGCGATTCTCAGCTCCATCCCCTCAAGCCGCCTGCTCCTTCGATTTCGTGGCCTCGACGATGCGGGCGTAAAAGCACGGGTTTTAAATGCCTTTAAAACGAAAGACATCGCATCGGAGCGCATCACGATTCAGGGTGCCGGAAGCCATGGCGAATTTTTAGCGACCTATAACGCCATCGACATCGCACTCGACACGTTTCCATATTCGGGCGGGCTAACAACCTGTGAAGCACTGTGGATGGGGGTTCCGGTTGTCACGTTCCCAGGAAAAACCTTCGCCGGGCGCCATGCCACTAGTCACCTCAGCAATGCGGGGCTGGCCGATTTTGTAGCCAAGGATCGCGCCGGTTTCGAGCGCTTAGCCGTAGCCAAGGCGGCTGACCTTCAAGCTCTGTCAACATTGAAGGCAGGCCTGCGAGATAAAGTGGCTGCCTCGCCCCTCTGCGATGGCCCGCGCTTCGCTGCCTCGTTTTCCGCAGCCATGCGCCAAGTTTGGAAAACGTAGATAGAGTCTAAGAGATAAATTCGGATATGGCCGCGACAAAATGGCCGACCTGAGCGCTCCAACCCCACCCGGTCATGAATTTTGCTGCCGCCGCCCCGCGTTTGGCTAACTCGGCGCGATTGGTATAGGCCTCTTCCAGTCGCACGACGATTTCTTCAATGGATGATTCGCCCCACCCCTCGCGGTCTTTCTGGCCAGTCACTGCGCCAATGGGAATTTGCAGATCCAGCGGGTAACAGTTGTCAGCTTGAATCAAATCGAGATGCCCGGTGTTACGCGATAAAATCACCGGCACACCACATGCCATGCATTCCATGGCAACCAGATTAGTGCCGCCCTCACAGCGGCTGGGCAGCAACGCAACATCAACCTCGCGCAAGATGTAAGGCGTTTCAAGATTGGGGAACGCACCTAAATCGACCACGCCATCATCAGCAATCCCATTAGCGCGGAACCACCCTGCAATATCGATTTGACCATTGGCCCCGATGGCTGGGCCGTGCTCAAGGTGGATCGAGTTTGACAACGTCTGAGCTAGTTGCGGCCATGGACTATGCCATGCGCTCACCAGTAACGCGTCGGGGTGTTTGGCGTGAAAGCGTTTAAAGGCCGCCACGGTTAAGTCCTGGCCCTTGCGGTATTCCAGCTTTCCGCCCGCGAACACCACAAACCGGTCGCCGAAAATTTTCTGCCGCGGACCTGGCGCAAAGACCTCAAGGTCCACGCCCTGGGGACAATTACGCACGTTGGTTAGCCCATGGGCGCGCATGACCTCGGCATTCCATGACGAGCCTGCGATGATCACCGCAAACCGTTTGGCGTGGGCGATATTTTCATGGGGAATGGTGGCCGACTCAAAAAAGACCACGCCGATGTCGGGCTTACCATGAACACGCGCGAGGGTGCCCGGCAGGCCCAGCTTGTCCGAGAGGGCGTGCAGAAAGGGGTAGTCGAGATTGAGGATGCCATCTGTAGTGAGCAGGCCAGAATTAGCCCGCTGGCGTTCCAAATGGGGGCCCAGGACCGGGGCCTGATCCTGGCGCAGGGTCACGTTGGCGGCGGTGAAGAAGATCTCGGGTGCAATGCCGCGTTTGGCCAGTTCCAACGCCAGGTTGACGCCATAGACGCCCCACCCGCTTTGCACCCCAACCTGCCAGCCGATTCCCAACCGTTGTGGCGTCACCGACGGCCCTCCTTAAAGTGTTCTTTACCAATCATCCGTAGGTGTGGCAGAGGTCCTGAGTTAACTCTAGAGTTCCAGCACAAAGCTAGAGAAGAAAACGCTATTTGGGCGGGCGCGAACGGCGCCGCCGGTTGTTTGCACGGCGCGTGCGCTGCTTTTCCGGCAGGGGAAGGAAAAAGTCCATGTCAGATTTCATGATGAGTCAGCTTCAGGGCCTTTTGGGAAAGGTCTCGGATGATGTTGAGAAGATGGGCCGTTCTACCAACGCCCACCTCGATAACGTATTGGGCGCCATTGACGACTTGGCAGCCAATATTTTCGCGACCCAAGCGGTGTTGGCGGTTTTGCTGGAAAAGAACCCCGTCGACCCCGCAAAGGCCAAGGCCTGGATCGAAGCCCAAACCGGGCCCGGCGGCTCCACGCCCAAGGCCAACGCCATCATCGACATGATGACGGCGAAAAAGAAATAATCCGCGCCACCTGCACACCATTTCCCGGCGGCATTTGCTTTTAATTGCGTCTGTGGCGGCTTAGGCTTTGCCTATGTCCGTGACACTTTCCCTACGCCTGTATGGCATTGCCACGCATGTTGCCGCCCTGGCCATGCCGCTGTGGCTGCGCCGGCGCGCACAACGCGGCAAAGAAGATCCGAGCCGGTTGGGCGAACGCTTTGGGCTGGCATCAGCGCCACGGCCGACAGGGCCGCTCATTTGGTGCCATGCGGCCAGTGTCGGTGAAACTCTGTCGATCTTGCCGTTGCTCGAAGCTTTGGCTGAGCGCGGCGTGTCGATTGTCTTCACGACTGGCACAGTAACGTCTGCGCAACTGTTGAAAGACCGCCCACTGCAGCACACTGTGCATCAGTTCGCGCCGCTCGATCACGGGCCATGGTTGCGGCGATTCTTGGATCACTGGCGGCCTGATATCGCACTGCGTGTCGATTCCGACATTTGGCCAAACACGCTGATCACATTGCGCAACCGGGCCATCCCCATCGTCCAAGTTAATGCGCGAATGTCAGCACCCTCGGCGGCGCGCTGGAAAAAATATCCAGGCTTCGCGGCTGGCATTTTTTCGTGCCTTGATTTGGTCTTGGCGCAATCTGAAGGCGACCGGGTGCACTTCGCAGACCTTGGCGCACGCAACACCATAACCACCGGGAATCTCAAACTCGGCCAACCGCCACTGCCCTACGATGGCGCTCAACTGGCCGCGCTTCGAACAGCTATTGGTGCACGCTCGATGTGGTTGGCCGCGAGCATTCATCCGGGCGAAGACCAGATTGTTGGGCGCGCACATCAAGTTGTTCAAAAAAACGACCCCAATACTTTGCTGATTATTGTGCCGCGGCACCCCGAACGGGCTGCGGACATGGCAGCAACATTTCAGTCATTGGGCCTCAGCGTTGCCCAACGCAGCCTTGGGCAAACCATCACACCCCAAACCAAGGTCTATCTGGCCGATACCATGGGTGAGTTGGGCTTGTTTTACCGCCTGGCCAAGATCGTGTTCATGGGCAAGTCCTTCACGGTCGGCGGCGGACAAAACCCCGCTGAACCCGCCCAGATTGGCTGCGCACTGATCTGGGGGCCCGAGATGTCGAATTTCACCGACCTCGCCACAGCGTTGGAACACTCAGGGGCCGCCATTAAGCTTGATCAGCCATATGCCTTGGGCGGCGTGATTTCGGAATTGCTGTCCACACCCGTGCGGGTCGAGCGCATGGCTTTGGCGGGCCGCTCATACGTCGCTGACAACGCGGGCGCTCTGGCCCGCACGCTCAACTCGCTTGCCCCCTATCTCGACCGGATGGCAATCCGCTAGATTGCGATGCATGGATTCTCAATCGGAACGTAAACTCCGCGACCTGCGGCTCAATTTGGCCGAGATTTGCCTCGAAGGCCGGGTCGAGCGCATCGCCGCCTTATGCCGCAACCCATCGGGCGATGCCATCATCACCATGGTCAACTCCGGGGTGCGCCACCTCGCGTTGACAAAAACCGAGCAAGCCATCGCCGAGCGCTGCCACCGCGTTCTCAGCGTCGAGCACGACATTTCACGCAAGGTAGGTGCCTATCTTGGACTGAGCCTGTTCAGCTTTCCGCAGTCTATTGAACGCGCCTTCGAGATCATCGACGTTCCGACACCGCTGTTGGGTACGGTGGTGAAATTGCTGTTGTCGTTGCCGGTGTTTTTCACCCGCGATGGTGTGCGCCGGCGCTGCTTGGCGCATTTGCAAGCCACGGTGCAAGAAATTCACCGGGCGGCCACCGTTATCGATGAAGCTGATTTTCGCGAAGCCCTGCTGGGCGGGTTTGTCGAAGGCTACACGATCACTTCAGTGTATGGCGAGGATGTTCCACTCGAGCAACTCGCGGTGCAGCGCGCCGAGTTGATCCGCATGTATCTGGAAATGAACAACCTCGCACGCGATATCGTGCCTACGCCACGTGCCGCCAATGAAACCATTGTGCGTGTGGGCCTGCTGTGCCCGGGCGCAGGCAGCGAAACGGCCGCCCTACGTGGGCACCTGGCAGGGCTTGATCGCAACGTGTTTAACGTGATCGCTTTCGTTCCCGATGAGGCTGCCAGCAGCATTAGCGCAGCCTTCGCCGATGTGGCCGATGATTTCATCGATCTGCCGGTGGCCGATGTCGCGCAATGCGCCGACATCATCGGACAGCAAGACCTGGATATTTTAATTGCGGGTGCGAACCTCACCAACTCATGCCGCTTCCCGTGGACCTTGCTGATGGCTCAGCGCTTGGCGCGGCTGCAAGTCGCAATGCATAGCTGTCCACTTAGCACCGGATTTGAGACCGTCGACGCCTACATCAACGGCGAATTAAACGAGCCCCCAACCGCCGCCGAGGATTACACCGAACAATTGCTGCTCGTGCCCGGGTCAGCCAATCATTATCTCTTCCCCGGCGCGGCGCTCGACTTACCCACGCTGACGCGCGAACAATTTGGCGTGCCGGACGCGGCATTGCTGCTGGTCTCGGGGGCGAATTATTTCAAGATCGGCCCCGATCTCGTCGATGCCTGGGCGCGCATCATGGAAAAAACCGATAACGCACATTTGCTGCTATATCCGTTCAATCCCAATTGGACGACACATTATCCGTTCAAGGACGGATTCTTGCGCTTCATTCAAAGCAGCTTCGCCGAACGCAATGTGAGCGTGGAGCGCCTGCATGTGATCGAGGCACAAAAAGACCGCGCACCCTTGCAAGCCATTCTGAAACTCGCCGACCTTTACCTCGATAGTTTTCCCTATTCGGGCGCGGTGTCGATCACTGATCCGCTGAGTGTTGGCTGCCCACCCGTAGTGAAAGAAGGCGTCAGCGCCCGCTGTAGGCAAAGCGCTGCGATGTTGCGCGAGATCGGCCTTGATGTTCTGGTCACGCGCACTGTCGAGGATTACATCACGCTCGCCACGCGCCTGTTACAGGATGGCAGTTTGCGCCGCGAAATGGCCGAAGCCGTCATTGACGTTGCTGGCCTGGGTGGTTTTACCACGCCCATCGGTGGAGCCGTGGGGGATGCCTTGCTCAAGGCCCTCAAAGACAAACTTAGGGTTTCTGCAATTTGAAGTTCGGCGATTGCTGACTGGCCACCAGGGCTGCCTCAAGTCGGGCGATATAATCGTCCCGCACGGCCTCGCTGAGGCGAAGTTGGGCGATGGCCTGTTCCTGCCCCGAATGCAAACGGCCCACCTTCAAGATCATCTGCGCCATGCGTTCATCGGCGCACGCGAGAAAGTTCAATCGCGACCATTCGGGCGGCTCAAGAGCCGACATCACATCAATGCGGTTAAGCGAGGGAATGCGGAACGTCTTGTTTTCTTTCCAATGCGCGCCAAGGACGGTCAGTCCCCGAGCGGAGAGGTCATTCATTACCGCTTGAACCTGCGCAGCATCGATATCGTAAAACGCGCAGTTGACCTTGACGACCATAGGCCGCCAGCGGGCGATACGCTCCAGATGCTGCGCGCTCCAATGCGGACCTTCGCATGACACGACGACGGGCTGGTCAATGGCGGTGTCATCAAGCCGTTCGGCCGGAACGTCTGCGAGGTCGAAGGAGCGCGACGCTGTAAACCCTTGTGCGGCAATCACGCGCCACCCCGCCGTCGCATACTGTTGCATTTGCGGAAAATTCGAGGCGCACAAAAAAACTACCGCTGGCGCGGGCGAATCATTGGCAAACAGCAATGGGATGTCGTCACTCACGGCGGGCTCACCTACTTGGAATGCGGATCGTAAAGAACGTGGCGCGAATGGAAAAGGGGCGATACGCCCATGGGGTCAACCCCGTCCAGCCGCAAGCTGGCGCAAGGCCAGTTCGATTTGCCGCACGGGCGGCGTCCAGTCGCGAGGCGGGGCTTGGCGGAAGACCCGTAAGCTCTGGTACCAAGGACTATCCTCGCGGCCATGAAGCCAACGCCAATCATTACCGCGCGCTACCAAAAGCCACACGGGCTTGCCCAGCGCACCTGCAAGATGCGCAACTGCCGTATCGACGGTAATCACCAGGTCGAGCTGCTCAACGACGCTGCCCGTTACGGCAAAATCGTCGAGTTGAGGCCCAAGATCATTGATGGCCGTTCCAGCAGGTAGGCTAGCGATTTCGTCGCGCCCAAAGCCCACTTGTAAACTGGTAAACGTCACGCCGGGCACGGCAAGCACAGGCGCTAACACAGACAATGCGATCGAACGAAATTGGTCGTTCTCGTGCATCGGATTGCCGCGCCAGACCAAGCCGACGCGCGGACCCACACCAACTATTGAGATTTTTTTGGTTTGCGGCGGCACTGAGAGATAGTGTGTGGGCGCTGGAAGGTTTTCCAGCGTGGCGCCCAACGCATAAGGGGCGCTCATGATTGGCAGATAAAAGTCAGTCGCAGGCAATGGCGAGCCCAACACAACCACCTCGGCAACGCCAGGAACGGAGACCATAAGGCGCTCTAATCCAGGGTGGCACTCAAGGATCACGCGTGCGCCGAAGGCCTGAAAGCTTTGTGCAAAGCGCGCAAAATGAATGATGTCACCCATGCCTTGCTCGGCCGCCAACAGCAGAGACTTGCCCGCAAGCGGCTGCCCTGACCAACGCGGCATGGGCATGGCGCGTTCGGCACGCCCGGCACGGCGAAAGCGCCACTCGTATTCAGCAAAACCCCGCTTGAGATCGCCCTTCAGCAGGAGAAGGTTAGCAAAGTTCCAGTGGGCTTCGGCATTGTCCGGGGCAACTTCGATGGCTTTGGTCAGCCACTTTTCGGCGGCATCCAGATGGCCCCAGGTGCGATAAATCAACGCAACATTGATGAACGCGCGAGGGTCTTGTGGATTCAAAAGCCCCGCGCGATGGAACCACCGTTCGGCTTCCGGCAGCCTATCTTGACGGTAAAGTGCGATTGCGCGTTGCAGCTCGGCCTCGAACCGGTCGGCACCCCCGGTCTGGGCGGCGACCTGACGAAACAATTGTTCAGCTTGATCGTAATTTCCTTTTTGACGGTGCAGCAAGCCAAGGTCGTATAGCGCTGGCTTATGTGACGGATCGGCCCGCAAAGCGCCCTTTAGCGCCATCATCGCCTCATCCGTCTGGCCAATCAGGCGCAGTGCTGTACCTACGCCATGATAGAGATCGGGGTCGGCCGGGGCCAATCGCACCGCGCGTTGAAAGAGTTCGAGGGCTTGATCGGGCATCTGCTGGTTAAACATGATGGCGCCGGCCTGACGCAGGGCTAGAACATGGTCGGGATCGTGCAAGAGGATGCCCTGATACAGGGCCAGCGCCTTGTGCGTGGTGCCTGCCGCCAATGCCGTTTCGGCGTCCTCAAGCAAGCCCTCAATAATCTCGCCAACCGGTCTTGCCATGATACTCTTGGTTGCCACCCGACGCGCCGTTCTTGCGGGTCATAGCACGACTTCCGCCTGCGCCGAGAGTGCGTTGTATTGCCACAGCGTTTGAGTTTGCCCGGCGCGATGACCACCCCGACACCAACAGCCAGCAGCAACACCGCGAGCCTGATTACCCAGGCCACGGCTTTGCTCCAGACAAAGTCATTCATCCAGGCCGTGGAATTGCTTCAGGGTGGCATTACTGTGCGGCGTCAGCGCCTATGGGACCGAATTGGGGTGGTGAGTTAGGGAGGGTTTTGGTCTCATCGCAGAGACGGAGGAACGAAGATGAGATCAAAACCCATGAATACGAAGGCCCCAGCTGAGCGGGTACTCAAGGACATTCGCCGG
>SHWP01000060.1 GCA_009693785.1 Rhodospirillaceae bacterium | reverse complement strand
GCCATCGCGCGGGCCCATCAATGGGATCAGGAACTGCGCTCGGGCAAATCCATCAACGAGATTGCAAAACAGGATTCAGTACACCGATCCTACGTCGGCCAAGTTCTCCCCCTTGCGTTCCTCGCGCCCGACATTGTCGAGGCGATTCTGGATGGCAGGCAGCCGCACGATCTCAAAGTGGAACAACTCCTCAAGCCACTGCCAATTGCATGGACCGCGCAGCGCCAAGCCCTGGGATTCAACGCTCACTAAATCTTCTGAATTAACTCCTCGCCTCGGCGGGACGGCGCGCGCCGTTGCTGTGCAACAAACCATTGGCTGTTGCTGTGCAACATCACGCGCACAAAGCCTAAAATGCGCGTGAACACAGACCGTAAAATGCCAAGTATGCCAGTGGCGAATCTCTCTCCGGAGAGAAATCAGGGCGTATTCTGAAAAATCCGCCAATAGGGCGCACGGAGAGAAAATCTTAGCCCGCGCGGCCCTCGAAAAATGGCGGCAAGCCGCCACTATTACAGGGTCCAAACGCCAGTGCCAAAATCGGGAAGTGTGGTTGGCTGTGGCCGCAGTCTGCGGCGCGAATTGCTCTATATATAAGCGAGTGAATTCCCTGTTTATCAGGGAATTAACAGGGAAATTTTGCGAAATCGGGCACTTTTAGCGCACAGTAACATGCTGCAGCCCGCAGTTTGCCTGGCCTTCTGGGCCAAATTCCCTACTCAACAGAACAGGGAAATATTTACACCGAACAGGGAACCAATTTGGCGGAACAGGGAATTACATTACCGAATCAGGTTTTTGGAAGGCATGCCGGTGCGAGTCCAGAAAAACAGTAGAGTTCTTTTTCTCATAGGCCCGATATAGATAAATATTCCTCCAAATACCTTTAAATGCAGGATTTGAGCGAATTATCTACCATATTGGCGATGCCGCCCCCCTATTGAACCCAGTTCGAAACCAGCGGGCATATAGGGAGTGGCGTGAGCTATGTTTGACTTGGATGAATCCAGTCAATGCATCGGAGGTATTTGCAGCTCAGCCGATGTCATCCCGACCGTCTACATCGTTGGTGCCGGGGCGGGGGATAAGTCACATCTTACCCTAGCGGCGGCTGAGGCGATCAGCTCTGCCGACGTTATCTTTGCCGACGATTTGGTCGATTCTTCGATTCTTGCCTTGATCCCCGGCCACGTTGAGCTGCGCCGTGTTGGAAAACGCGCGGGCCAAGTTTCGGCCGCGCAAGACCAAATCATTGCCGATCTTATTGCGGCTGGAAAAACTAGACAGCGGGTGGTCAGGCTCAAGGGCGGCGACCCCTTTATTTTTGGGCGCGGCGGCGAAGAAGCCTCTGCGTTGCGCGATGCTGGCTTTGATGTTGTTGTCGTGCCTGGAGTGACAGCTGCGTTGATCGCTGCGGCCTCGACGTGCATTCCGCTCACCGATCGCAGGCTCGCGCAACAAGTAACGTTCGTGACGGGAACAGATAGCGCCAACAACGTTCCATCCCTCAAGGGCCTCGCCGGTCACGGACGGACCTTGGTGATTTACATGGGCAGCCGTCAAGCCGGAAAAATCACCAAACAATTGCTCGATGATGGCGTGCCTACTCATTTTCCTGTTGCCATTGTCGATGATGCTGGGCGCGCTAGTCAGGGCATCATTGTCACGACCGTTGAGAAATTGACAGACGCCACAGCAGGCCGCGACGGCACACGACCCGCCATCATCATTGTTGGCGAGGTTGTAACCCTCAGCCCTCATGCCCAATCCCAATCCTACGCTGAGGTTCGTTTCGCTCATGGCTAAAGCTTCATCCTCGCGTCAGGCCATAACCGCCAACCGGCTGCGCGATGGCGCGGTCGTCTATCTCGCTGTGGATGGTAATTGGTCAGAAAATCTAGCGCAGGCCGCGACGGCGCCCGATGGCGATGCGTTGAAGAAACTGTTTGATCGTGCTGCTCAGAGCGCGCGGCAAAATCTGATCGTCGATCCCGTGGCGATTGCGGTTGACGATGTTGATCAGACCGCGCCCGTTAGTTTCAGAGAAAAAATTCGCCTGCGCGGACCGAGTGTGCGCCCAGATCTCGCGCGAATTTGAGGGCTTCAAGCACCCATGTACGCCTACGACACTTACGACCAGACCTTTGTCGATCAGCGCGCTGCTGAATTCCGCACGCAGGTCGCTCGCCGCTTGTCAGGTGAACTGACGGAAGAGCAATTCCGTCCGTTACGGCTGCTCAATGGGCTGTATCTCCAACTTCACGCTTACATGTTGCGCGTGGCGATTCCTTACGGCACGCTGTCATCACGCCAGCTACAGGCCTTGGCCGATATCGCCGATAAATATGACCGCGGCTATGGCCACTTCACCACGCGCCAGAACATCCAGTTCAACTGGATCAAGCTTGAGGAAGCCCCCGATATCCTCGCCGACTTGGCCGTCGTCGAGATGCATGCCATTCAAACCAGCGGCAATGTCATTCGCAATGTCACCGCCGATCACTTCGCGGGCGTGATCCTCGGCGAGGCCGATGACCCGCGCATCACATGCGAAATCATCCGGCAGTGGTCGACGTTGCACCCCGAGTTCTCGTTTCTGCCGCGCAAGTTCAAGATCGCCGTAACGGGTTCGTTGGTAGACCGCGCCGCCATCCGGTTTCATGACATCGGCATTCGCATTCGCAAAGCTGCTGATGCCAGCCTGGTGCATGATATCTATATCGGTGGTGGCATGGGCCGCACGCCGTTCGTGGCGCCCTTGGTGAAGGCAAATCTGTCCAAAGCGGGATTGCTGTCCTATTTAGAAGCGGTCTTGCGGGTCTATAACCGCTATGGCCGCCGCGACAACATCTATAAGGCGCGCATCAAAATTTTGGTCGATGCGCTGGGCGTCGATGAATTCGCCCGTCAGGTCGAAGCCGAGTGGATGCATACCAAGCTTGAGGGCGCCGATCTACCAGAGGCCGAGGAACAGCGCATTCGTGCATTCTTTGCTGGCCCGGCCTATGAGACGGGTTTGCCCGCCACACCCATTGAGACGCCCGATTTGCGCGAAACGGGCTTTGCAGATTGGTGCAAAACGAGCGTGTTTCCGCACCGCGTGCCGGGCTATGCGGTGGTGACGATTTCATTGAAGCCCATCGGCGGTATTCCTGGGGATGCGACTTCCCAGCAAATGCGCGCCATCGCTGATCTAGCCGAAGCTTATAGCCGTCACGAAATACGCGTGACCCACGAGCAGAATCTTGTGCTGCCCTATGTGCGCCAAATTGATCTACCCGTGCTGTGGCGCAAGCTCGCCTGCGAAAAGCTCGCGACCGCTAATGTGGGCTTGGTGTCGGACATCATTGCCTGCCCCGGCCTTGACTACTGCTCGTTGGCCAATGCCCGCTCGATCCCTATTGCCCAACGCATTTCCGAGCGCTTCGCCGAATTGCAGCAACAACATGACATCGGGCCGCTCAAGATCAAGATTTCGGGCTGCATCAACGCCTGCGGCCATCATCATGCCGGTCATATCGGCATTCTTGGCGTCGATCGCAAAGGCGAGGAATTCTACCAAATCATGCTGGGCGGCACGGGCGATGAAACCGCGGCCATCGGCGAGCTGGTTGGGCCTGGCTTTTCATCGAACACGGTTGTCGACGCGGTCGAAACAATCGTGAAAACATTTCTCGACTTGCGTCAACCGGGCGAAGTTTTCCTCAACGCGGTGCGCCGTCTCGGTTTGGCCCCGTTCAAGGAGCGCCTCTATGCCCGCTCTTGATCATACGGGCGCACGGGTGACGAGCTGGCATGTCGCTGCAGACGGCGAGCCAATCAACCCCTCAACGCCCACGTTGGTAAGTCTCGCGCACTTGATCGGCATGAACAAGGCGGTCGCGGGTGTGTTGCTTGAATCCGATGCCGATCTTGATCAGGCCGGAGCGCGGCTGGCCAACCTCACCATTGCCGGCGTGAAATTCACCACCTTCAAAGACGGCCGGCCATTTTCGATTGCACGCCTGTTGCGCACACGTCATGGTTTTACCGGCGATCTCCGTGCTTATGGCCCGTTTATCCCCGATCAGGGCGCGTTTTTGGTGCGGTGTGGTTTTTCGTCATTCGAAGTAGTAGATGGCTTTGACGAAGCTGCGCTCAGGAAAAATATCGCGCACTTTTCCTATAACTATCAGCACCCACTCAGTGTGACGGCCTCCATCGTCGCATTGCGGCAAGCTAACGCGGCACGCCCATGAGCGCTGAATTGAACCAGCGGCTTGATGTCCTGTCGGTGCGATACTGCAACGCTACGGCACATGATCTATTGGCCGCAGCCCTTACGCGTGAGTTTGCCGGGCAAATCGCACTGGTGTCGTCGTTCGGGGCGGAATCGGCGGTGTTGTTGCATATGCTTGCTCAAATCAATCCCGATGCGGATATCATTTTTCTCGATACGGGCAAGTTGTTTGGCGAAACACTGCGCTATCGCGATATGTTGACCGCGCTGTTGGGCCTTACGCGAATTCATTCGGTCACGCCGAATGTCACAGCGATTGCCTCGCGGGACCCCAAGGGCATCCTCTGGTCAGAGAATGCCGACAATTGCTGCGCGTTACGTAAGGTCGAGCCGCTGGCACTGGCGCTCAAACCCTTCGCCGCCTGGATCACGGGCCGTAAGGCATATCAGTCCGCCGAACGTAGCCAACTGCCCAAGATAGAAGTGGTGGACGGCAAGTTCAAATTCAATCCGCTGGCTTCATGGACGCGCGCGGATGTCGTCTCTTACCTCGATCAGCATGTTTTGCCGCGCCATCCGTTGGAAGCTGATGGTTATTTATCGATTGGTTGCACGCCTTGCACCGGGCGCGTTCAGCCGGGCGAAGACGCGCGCGCCGGGCGCTGGCGTGGGCGTGACAAAGCCGAGTGCGGCATCCATCTCAGCCCCCTGCGCCGAGTTGCGTCATGAATCAAATCAGCCGTTCTTCCCAGGCCCAGCTTGCGCAGGGCTCGTTTGCCCCCGCCGCTGGCTTTGACTACGCCGCGCACTTCTCAGATGCGCTGCGCGAGCTCAAGGCTCAAGGTAATTATCGCCACTTTGCCCGGCTCTCGCGCATCCCGGGGGCGTGGCCGCGCGCTGTTTTGCACACGGCGGCTGGCGCGCGGGATGTCACGGTGTGGTGCTCAAATGATTACCTTGGTATGGGGTCGCATCCAGCGACGGTCAATGCCATGGCCGACGTGGCGCGCGGGCAAAGTGCCGGGGCAGGAGGCACGCGTAATATTTCGGGCACGCATCAACTGCATGCCGAGCTAGAACGCGAGTTGGCCGAACTGCATGGCAAACCGGCCGCGCTACTGTTTAATTCCGGCTATCTGGCTAATCTAGGCAGTCTCGCCACGCTGGCTTCGCATTTGCCTGGCTGCATCGTGCTCTCTGACGAGCGCAATCACGCCTCCATGATCGCGGGCATCCAGGCAGCGCGAATTGAAAAGCACATCTTCAAGCATAACGATGTTGAGCATTTAGACTCGATCCTTCAGCGGTTACCTGCTCATCGCCCGAAAATCATCGCCTTCGAGTCTGTCTATTCCATGGATGGCACGATTGGCGACATCGCAGGCATCATTAGCCTAGCCAAACGCCATGGCGCGCTGACATATCTCGATGAAGTTCATGCGGTTGGTTTATATGGACCAGGCGGTGCAGGTATCGCCGAGCGTGAGGGCCTGGCCCTACAAGTCGATTTCATTCAAGGAACACTGGCCAAGGCATTCGGTGTGGTTGGTGGCTATGTGGCTGCCTCGGCATTTGCCGTGGACTTTTTACGCAGTTTTTCGCGCGAGTTTATTTTTACCTCATCCTTGCCGCCGCCGGTTGTCGCCGCGGCCTTGGCATCCGTACAGTATGTGCGCCAAGCCCATGACTTACGGGCGCGCCATCAGGTTCAGGTAGCCAAGGCCAAGGCCGCGCTGCGCGCTGCCGAATTGCCCATTCTTGATTCACTAAGCCATATTGTTCCAATCATGGTTGGCGATGCCTCGCGAACATCGGCCATTTGCGCCACCTTGCTGAACGATTTCGGTATTTACGTTCAACCCATCAATCATCCCACCGTGCCGCGTGGCAGCGAACGGATCCGCCTGACACCGAGCCCGCAACACACCGATGCCATGATTGAAGCTTTGGTCGCAGCGTTGGCCACTGCCTTCCAGCGTCATGGAGGTCGCCGTGGATAAGTCACGGATCACTTTGGGCACACGCGCAAGCCCGCTTGCTTTGGTGCAGACGGAATTGGTCATGGCGGCCATTCTCGCGGTCCGGCCAGAATTTCATGGCCGCATTGACGTTGCGGTGTTCCAGACGCGCGGCGACCAAAAGCGTGACTGCGCCATCGAAAACATCGGTGGCCGGGGCGTGTTCACTGACGAATTGGATGAAGCCGTGGCCGCTGGCCAGATTGATCTGGCCGTGCATTCGGTGAAAGACCTTCCCGTGCCCGTCGCGGGCCGATTGATGTTGGCGGCGGCCTTGGAACGCGAAGACCCGCGCGAGGCGTTTGTCTCGACGCGCTATGGGTCTCTGGCCGATGTCCCGCGTGGCGGCACTTTAGGGTCGGCCTCGCTGCGCCGCGAGACATTGGTCAAAGCGCTACGGCCGGATTTATCTTTTGAGCTCTTGCGCGGCAACGTTGATGAACGTGTTGCAGCCCTCGAGCACAGCAACCTCAGTGGCACGATCCTTGCGGTGGCTGGCCTGAAACGTCTTGGCCTCACACGTTATATCCGTGAAATTCTTGCGCCCGACACCCTGATGCCAGATCCGGGCCAAGGTGCGGTTGGAGTTGTGTGCCGTTCTGACAACGCGGTGGCGCGCGCTGTCGCAGCGCGCATCAATCATGCTCCCACGTTGCAGGCGGTTATCGCAGAGCGCGCATTCCTGACTGCCGCCGCAGGACGTTTCGTGGTTGGGGCGCTGGCGAGTATTTCCGGGCCCGCACTAAGCCTGTCGGCGGTTGCTGCCAATGCAGGCGGCACCGTGGTGTGGCGCCAATCCAATCATGGAGCGATCAACCAGCCCGTTGCCTTGGCGCAACGGCTCGCGGCCGCACTGCCACAGGGCGTCGCACAAGGTGCACGCGCATGATCATCTTGAATACCCGGCCGAGCCACTACCGCGAATCGTTCGCCTCCGACTTTGGCGGCTTTAGCTTGCCCATTATCGAGAGCGCGTTGTTAAAAGCGCAAGCGATCGACGCATGGCTAGCTCAGGCCAATGACTTCGACTCACTGATTTTCACCAGTCCCTTTGCGCCAACGCTTTGCCCAGGCGGCTCGGATTGGCGCAACAAACCGGTCTTTGCCGTGGGCCCAGCCACGGCCGCCGCCGCGCGCAGGGCAGGTTTTGCGAAGGTATTGATCACGGGGCACACAGCTGAAGAGTTGGTGGCCGTGCTAGAGGGCCAGTCGTTCCGTCGTGCGCTCTACCCCAGCGGCGTCGACATCACCGAGGATTTATCACAGCAGTTTGGCGGCCGTATCGTTCGTTCGATCGTTTATCGGATGACGCCTGTTGAAGAATTTTCGCCCCACCTATTGGGCGAGCTACAAGCCGCCCGCCATGTTTTCGTGCCGCTGTTCAGCCGCCGCTCGGCCGAAACTTTCGTCGCCGTCGTGCGGCACTGTGCCGTGCTGCACCCCCAGAAATTCACGGCGATTGGCATCAGCAAAAAAGCATTGGCTGTGTCTCAGCCTGCTTGGGGCGCGGCGATTATAGCCCGTGTGCCAACCTCGGCCTCCATGGCCGCGGCATTGGCGGAACATCAAACCACCACTCAGTTGGCGGCATAACGCACATGTTTGACCCAACCCAGGAATCATTCCCCAATACCCGGTTGCGGCGGTTACGTGCTGCCGATTGGCGCCGCAACTTCGTGCGGGAAACCGCATTGTCCGCCGCCGATTTTATTTTGCCGCTGTTCGTGATCGCAGGTCAGGACCGGCGCGAGGACATTTCCGCGTTGCCCGGTGTCCAACGCCTTACCATCGACCACGCCGTCGCCATGGCAAAGGATGCGGCAGCGCTTGGCATTCCCGCCGTGGCCTTGTTCCCAGCTATAGCACCTGAGTTGAAAACACTATCAGGCGCCGAGGCGCTCAATCCCAACAATCTCGTATGCCGGGCCGTGCGTACAATTAAGGCTAGCGTTCCCAATATCGGCGTGATGACCGATGTGGCGCTGGATCCTTATACTAGCCATGGCCACGACGGCGTAGTCATGGACGGCGACGTCGCTAACGATGCAACGGTCGAGATTCTTGCGCGGCAAGCCGTGATCCTTGCCCAAGCGGGCAGCGATATCGTGGCACCTTCCGACATGATGGATGGGCGCGTCGGAGCCATTCGACACGCACTTGAGGCGGCGGGCCACGCCAACACGATGATCCTGTCGTACGCGGTGAAATACGCTTCGGCCTTTTATGGACCATTTCGCGATGCCGTAGGTTCGGCCAATCTGTTGGGAAGCTATGGCGGCCCCCAGCATAAACGCGGCTATCAAATGGACCCGGCCAATGGCCGCGAGGCCTTGCGCGAGGCAGCCCTTGATGTGGCCGAAGGGGCCGATCTGCTTATGGTAAAGCCCGCCGGAACATCGCTCGACATTATATACCGGCTCACGCAAGCCACTGCTGTGCCGGTGGTTGGCTATCAGGTGAGTGGCGAGTACGCGGCACTCATGGCCGCCGCAGCGGCGGGGGCGCTTGAGCGCATTCCGGCATTGATGGAATCCCTGCATGTCATCAAGCGGGCAGGGGCCAGCGCCATCGTGACCTATGGGGCGCTCGATATCGCGCGTGTGCTCGCACCCGTGACCGGGGCCGGAGGTACGTTATGACCGCGGCCAATTACGTCCAAATGTATCCGCTTATGTTGAACGTGACGGGGTTGACCATTTTTGTCGTTGGTGACGATGGTGCGGCCGCTGACCGCGCCGCGGCGTTGATTGATCACGGCGCGCAACATGTCTTGCGGTTTGCCGGTCAGTTCCCCACACCGGCTGACTTTGCCGCTCATGCGCCACGCTTGGTGTTTTTTACCAACACGCCGGCCGAGGCGCGCGGTGAAATTCACCGTCTCGCCAAGGCCAACGGCGCGCTGGTGCATGTGCAAGATCATATTCCACTGTGTGATTTTCATCTTCCCGCACGGTTGCGGCGCGGGCGCATGTTAATCACGGTATCCACCGATGGCGCGGTGGCGGGCCTTTCGCGCCTCGTTCGCGACTATCTCGCTAATTTTGTCTTTGGCGAAGAGTGGAGCGCCAGGGTCGATGAACTAGCCATCGCCCGCCAAAGTTGGAAAGCAAGTGGCTTGACCATGGGCACGCTGTTCCAGGCCATCACCCGCCATGTGGCCGAACGTGGCTGGTTGCCGTGCGCGCTTAATCCGCCGGTGACCACCAGCACGGAAAGCCCAATTGAACTGTTTGGACGTCGGCGATGAATGATCTCGATCTTCTTGAATCCCGCAGCATTTTCATTCTGCGCGAGGCCTTCAACAAACTCCGCCCGCTGGCGATGCTGTGGTCGTTGGGCAAAGACTCTAACGTGATGATCTGGCTGGCCAAGAAAGCGTTCTTGGGCAAGGTGCCGTTCCCGGTCATGCACCTCGATACCGGGCTGGAGTTCCCAGAAACTTATGCCTTCCGTGAGCGCTACAGCGCCGAGTGGCAGCTTGATCTCATCGCCGATCCTTGCCCGCCGATTGAGTCTGTCGATCAAAGTTTGCCGAATGACGCCCGCTTGGCAGCCCGCAAGTCCTTGGGCGTGACGCAGGCCGTTGAACGTTATGGACTCAAGGGTCTCATCGCCGGTATTCGCCGTGACGAACAAGCCACGCGCGCCAAGGAGCGCGTTTTTAGCCCGCGCGCGGCTGGCAATACCTGGGATTTTCGCACCCAGCCGCCGGAGTTGTGGGACATGTTTGCCGCCGACGTGCCGCCCGGCGCACACGTGCGCATTCACCCCTTGCTGCATTGGAACGAGATCGACATCTGGTGTTACATCAAACGCGAGAGCATCCCCTTGGTTCCGTTGTATTTCGCCAAGAATGGCGAGCGTTACCGCTCACTGGGTGAAATTGGTATCACCAGACCTATCACGAGCAACGCATCTAACGTTGATGAAATCATCACCGAGCTGAAAACCACGCGTGCCGCCGAGCGGGCCGGGCGGACCATGGACCATGAATCAGAAGACGCCTTCGAGCGTCTGCGCACCACGGGGTACCTTTAAACATGACCATCAATGACAATGTGATTGCTGGCGCATTTCCGATCGTCATTGTCGGGCATGTGGACCATGGCAAGTCGACCCTGATCGGCCGGCTTCTGAACGACACCGGCTCCTTGCCCGAGGGCAAAGCTGAGGAACTGCGCAGGGTGTCCAAGCATCGCGGCATGGCGGTGGAATGGTCATTCGCCTTGGACGCGTTACAGCTGGAACGCGATCAAGCCATTACGGTTGATTCCACCCAAGTCTGGTTTCAATCTCCCTTGCGGCGTTATGTGATTATCGATGCGCCCGGGCATCTGGAATTTTTGAGAAATATGATCACCGGGGCCGCCCAAGCCGAGGCCGCCGTCATTGTGGTCGACGCCACTCAAGGGCTAACCGAGCAAACCAAGCGTCACGCATATCTGTTGCATCTGTTGGGTGTGTCGCAGGCGATCGTGGCCATCAATAAAATGGACAAGGTTGATTTCGACCGGTCGATCTTTAACCGCTTGGCAAGCGAGATGAAGACTCACCTCGCATCGCTGTCGCTCGAGGCAGTTAACGCGATTCCTGTCTCGGCGCGCGAGGGCGATAATCTTGCCAAGCCATCGGCGCGGATGGCCTGGTGGAACGGCCCGACACTGATCGAGGCACTTGATGTACTGCCGCGCCGCCGCGCCACCATCGATAAGCCGCTTCGCCTGGCGGTGCAGGATGTCTACCACGAAGGCGATGAGCGCATTATCGTTGGGCGCATCGAGAGCGGGCGGCTCAAGGTCGGCGACCCTATCTCATTTTGGCCGACACAGCGCACGGCACGGGTAAAGTCTTTCCAATCCTGGAGCACGGCAGCGCCCATTCTCAGCGCCGCCGCGACACAGTCAGTGGCATTCACGATCACGGAAGATTTATTCGTCGAGCGCGGCCATGTCGTCGCGACAGCCGATCGCGGGCCGCGTCAATCTACCAGTGTGCGGGCGCGCTTGTTTTGGCTAGCGCCGGGCCATCTTCACGTTGGCAAAACGTTGCGCATGCGGGTGGGAACATCGACTGTTTCCGTCACTGTCTCGGCCATTCATGGAGCGCTTGATGTCGATGACTTGGCATTCCACCAAGATCGCGCCGTCGCCACCAACGATATTGCAGAGGTAAGGTTGACCAGCAGCGTTCCTTTTACCTTCGATCTTTTCCATGAGAATGAAACGCTTGGGCGGGCGGTGTTGATCGATGGATACAATGTCGTGGCTGGCTGCGTTATCGATCGGGATGCCGACGTTGCCGCCATCACAGCGTCCTCCGCTACTGGTGCGTCTACAATCACAATCCACGAGCGAGCCCGCCGGAACAAGCATCAAGGCGCGGTCTATTGGCTCACGGGGTTGTCAGGAGCGGGCAAGTCGACGCTCGCAATTGGATTGCAACAGAAACTGTTTGATCTCGGCGCCCAAGTTGCGATTCTTGACGGCGATGCCTTGCGCCGTGGGTTGAATTCAGATTTGGGCTATGCCCCCCAAGATCGTACCGAGAATCTCAGGCGCGCAGCCGAGGTCGCGAAAATTTTGCTTGAGACCGGGTCCATTGTTATTGCCGCGTTCATTTCACCGGCGGCATCTGACCGTGATATGGTGCGTAACATCGTTGGCGGGCCATTTCACGAAGTGTTCGTCAACGCCGATTTGGCTATTTGCGAGGCCCGCGACGTCAAGGGCCTTTATGCCAAGGCGCGCGCGGGCAGCATTGCTGAATTTACCGGAATCTCCTCGGCGTGGGAAACGCCCGAGCATCCCGAGCTGGTTGTGAATACTGGCGCTGAGTCCTACGAGAAATGCCTCGAGAAATTACTGACCTACGTCAGGGTCACGGCGATCGAAGGTGGCGCAATAGCTAAGGGTAGCCACGCATCAAGCGCCGCTGTGCCGGCAGGTAGCTTAAGGGCGTAAGGTCAAGCATATGGATAATATTATTCAATTTGCGGCCATTGGTTTTGCCGCACAACTCGTCGATGGCGCCATTGGCATGGCCTATGGCCTCACAGCCAGCAGCATCCTTTTGTCATTCGGCATTCATCCGATTGTGACAAGTGCGAGCGTTCATGCCGCTGAAGTTTTTACCACCGCAGTCTCGGGGTTTTCGCACTGGCGTCTTGGCAATGTCGATCGCGCGATTTTCAAGCGATTGCTGATCCCCGGAATGATCGGCGGTGGTCTTGGTGCCTATGTGCTCTCCAACATTCCGGGCGGCGTGGTCAAGCCAGTTATCAGTGCCTACCTGCTTGTCATGGCTTTAGTCATCCTGGTCAAGGCGTTGCGTCCTAGGGTTACTGCTCCTTCATCGTCACATTGGCAGGGGCCAATGGCGTTCGTGGGCGCGATGCTGGATGCCATTGGTGGCGGTGGATGGGGTCCGGTTGTCACGTCATCCATGATCGGATGGGGCATTGCTCCGCGCATGGCGATTGGCACGTCGAACGCGGTGGAATTTTTTGTCACCATGATTGTCACCGGAACATTGCTGCCCAATGTCGAAGGCGAGATGTGGAATATCGTGCTTGGATTGATTCTTGGCGGGGTCTTTGCAGCGCCATTGGCTGCTCTTTTGACCAAGCGGCTACCAGTTCGATTGCTGATGGGCATGGTCGGTGCCATCATCATGCTGATTAGCCTCAATGACCTCACCCGCGCCTGGGCGGCTTGGTGAGGAGAGGGGCATTGTCACGTTGTTGCCCCAAGAACGCGAACGGCCGGTGACTTGAATTCGGTTGTGCCTTCCAAATACTTCATCCCGCTTGAAACGCATATGGATCGCGGGTAATCCGGAGGGGGATGAGCGCGTATTTCCACATTCTGCTCTATATTTTGACTTCGGTTTTCAAGTCGCCGCAGCGGCTGGCGGCTGAGAATGTTGCGCTGCGGCATCAGATCTTGGTGCTCAAGCGAAAGCATCGCTGACGTATTAAGTTGCGCGGCCTTGATCGGGTTATCTTGGGCTGGTTAGCGCGGATGGGGCCTACCGTCGCCGATGCCATTATCATCGTGAAGCCCGAGACCTTGGTACGCTGGCATCGGCTTGGTTTCCAGGCGTTCTGGCGCTGGAAGTCAGGCTCCGTTGGTGGACGACCGCCTGTTAACAAGGAGCTCCGTGCTCTGATTCTGCGAATGGCTGCTGAGAACCCGTTATGGGGCGCACCACGCATCCACGGTGAATTGCTGAAACTCGGCTTCGAGCTCTCGCAGGCGACGGTCAGCAATTACATTCGCCGGCATCCGCGGCCACGGGGTCAGGCATGGAGAACCTTCATCGATAACCAT
>SHWP01000059.1 GCA_009693785.1 Rhodospirillaceae bacterium | reverse complement strand
AATCGAGCCTGGGAGCACCGGAATCCACTTCACCCGCTGGGTGCGCCATAACTGCCCTCGATCCAACGACATAAACTGCTGATGCCTATGTCTGAATCGATGCGCGCTCCCTGGCAACTCATATGTTCATCCGGGGAATGCGGGATTACTTGTCAGTCTTAACGATATCCAGCACCATCGTTGCAGCGCGGTTGTGAGGTAAAGCAGGGGATGATGAATGTTCTACGAGCCTGAGCGCGGGCATGGTTTGCCGCACGATCCGATCAACGCGCTGGTGATCCCCCGACCGATCGGCTGGGTGTCGAGCATTGATATCAACGGCATGCCCAACCTCGCACCCTTCGCGTTGTTCAACCTGGTTGCTTACATGCCGCCGCACGTGATGTTCGCGCCGACCGGCGAGCCCACAGGGCGTGCGAAAGGCACATTCAAAGATAGCCTCAATAACGTGCAGGCCACCGGCGAGTTCGTGATCAACATGGCGACATGGGAATTGCGCGACCAGGTGTGGCAATCCTCGATCCCCGCACCGCCGGGCGTCAGCGAGTTCGGGCTCACCGGCCTGACGCCCATTGCCTCTCAACTCGTGAAGCCGCCGCGCGTGAAAGAATCTCCGGTGCATTTGGAATGCAAACTGGTGCAAATCGTGCGCTTGCCGCACACCAACCCAGACTCCGCCAATCACATTGTCATCGGCAAGGTGGTGGGCGTGCACATTGACGATTCAATTTTGGTCGATGGCAAAGTCGACTACGCCAAGATCACGCCGATGGCGCGGCTGGGTTACACCGACTACACGCGCGTGGGCGAGGTGTTCACCAAACCATTTCCAAAATGGCCGCCGACGAGCGAGGCGGGGTAGCCGTGACCGCTGCACTAAACCTTCAAAAGGCGCGTGCCTAACAACCGGCCGAGGGCAAGCGCTGGCGTCACGCTCATGCCGCCGCATACCGCCCGGCCCATCATTTGGCCCATGCCGAGCAGTTCACCGGCCGCGTAGAGGTTTTTGATCGGCGTGCCGTCTTGGCGAATCACGCGCAGCTCGCCGTCAACGGCAATGCCTGCGTAACTCGTCAACGCCCAGCTATGCAGCTCGACGGCATAGAACGGCGCTTTCGTAATTGGTAATGGCATGTGCTTGCGGCCCAGCGCATCGGTGCCGCTCGCTTGGGCTTTGTTGTATGCCGCGACCGTTTCCGCCAGACCCTTGGCATCAACCCCTGCTTTTTTGGCCAGCGCCTCGATGGTATCGCCGCTGGTGAAATAGGCCACATCGCCGGTCTTGAAGGCCTCGGCGGTGTCCTCGGGCGTCCAAGGTGCTCCGAACCCACCGCTCACCAGGCGCGGGGCTTTGGCATAAATCTCGGCGTCGAACACAATCCAGCAGCGTTCGCCCGGTTGTGCGGCGAGCGCTTGTTCGTAAGCATCGTGGCTGAGGATGTCTTCGCGCAGGAACCGCTTGCCAGCCGCATCGACGATAATTTCCCAAGGCGGACGATCACCCGGGAAATGACGCACCATGGCGCGCAACTGCGTGGGCGTGTCGCGCTCGGCCAGCACCGCGCCAAAGAGCGGCGTGTGTTTATCGCCGCCGCGCACATAACCACCAGCGGCAACCGCCAGTGTAATTCCGGCCCCTTGGCTGTAGGGATAGGTAATGTTGGTGGCGATTTTGGCGTGCTCAAGCTCCTCGAACATTTTCGGATTATAGGTGTAGCCGCCGCAGGTCAGCACGACATTGCGGCCCATGACTTTGTCGGTTTTGCCACCTTCACCGCGCACGGCGACGCCAATTACATCACCGTTCTTGTCCTTGAGCAGTTCGGCGGCCTCGGTGCCGGTCATGAGCGTGACTTTGCCGCTGTCGACGTGGGGTTTGAGTTGGTCTTCCAAAATTTTCAGAATGGCCATGCCGCCGTTCTTGGACCAGGCATAGCGTTCGCGCGAGTATGGCTCGTGGGTCGTGCCGGTGACCGGGTGCTTGGGATCGACCTTCAGGCCGTTGTCCATCAGCCAATCGAAAACCGGCGCGGCGTTATCGACCGCAAGGCGCATGAGCACCGGATCGGCGGTGCCCTTGCTTATGCGCATCACGTCATCGAAATGAATTTGCGGCGTGTCCTCGATGCCTTTCGACCGTTGCAGCTTGGTGCCTGCCGCACTCATCTGTCCGCTCGACAAAAACAGCGTACCGCCAATTTGGCCCGAGGCCTCGATAACCACCACCCGCGCCCCGCGCGCGGCGGCGAAAATTGCTGTCGGCAGGCCCGCGTTGCCACCACCAACCACGATCACATCGTAGGGCTTGTCCTCGGCTGCGCCGGCCTTGCGCGCACCCAGGTTCAGGGTTCCGGCGGCGGCCACACCTGCCGCAGCCGCATTCAACAGTAGCCGTTTGGACGCAGAGAAAGAGTTCATGGCAGCTGCCTTTCGGTGTGCAATTGGAATCCCCGGTTACAGGCCCATCGTAGCCATCAGGGCTGCCGGTAGCAACTTCATGCGTGGTTATTTCTTCTTGTTGACGGGCAGGTCGAGCTTAGTGAGGTCGACTTGCTTGCCGCCTTTGATGACCACGTCGATGGCGCGGAAATTTTTAACGTCGGCGGCCGGGTCGGCCCTGAGCAGCACAAGATCAGCGATCTTGCTTGTTTCCACCGAGCCCATGTCGTTTGCCCGATTGACGTATATTGCGCCGTTCAATGTGGCGATTTTAATAATATCGAAGGGCGAAATACCGATTTGATTGAGAATTTCCAGTTCCTGCTGAAGCCTGGCCCCCAGCGTATTGTCGGTTCCGCTGGTCAGGATCACGCCCGCGTCATGCATTTTGCGCACATTGTCCTTCATGTAAGGGACCATGCCTTTGAACATGCCCGACAAGCCCGCAGCCATGTAGCCCTGCCGCTGGTCGTGCATTTGGGCGATCTCCTCGTCGGTTGCGACTGCCCGGTATAATGGATCGTCGTACATTTTGGGCTCATCACCGATGCGCGCGATATTCGAGAACGCGCCTAACGTGGTCGACACCGGGATTTTGCGCTCGGCCAATTGCTTGATGTGCGCGGCATTGACGAGAGAGCGCGTCACCGGATGGGCATAAGCATCCATGTTGCCAGCCATGCCGATGGTCTGATCGAATTCGGTGGGGGCATGGACCGTGACCCGGTAACCTTTTTCATGCGCATAATCGAGGATTTGCTTGACCATACCCGCTTCGAGCGTCGGCACGGTGCGATTGGCGAAAATGCCCATCCGGTCGATGATCATTTTCAACATATCGGGCTTCTCGTCGGCGAAGCGGCGGTCGAGTTCAGCCTTGGCCTGTTCCCACGATGTCACTTTGAGCGAGGTTGCACCCGCGCCGTAACCGCCCGGAACGCTGATGGTGCCGCCAGCAGCGAAGATATGCGGGCTGATAATTTTTCCGGCACGCTCTTCGGCCCGCAGCGGAAAGATGAACGCCGGGTCGTTGCCCGAGTCATACACGCTGGTCACGCCGTAATACAAATAGCTATCGAGTGCAGTGAGCGCGGAGCGCCGATTGAATCCGGGCTTGCCGTCTGGTCCGGGTGGGCCGCCTTGATTGCCGCGCAGATGGATATGGCTGTCCATGAGGCCGGGGATGAGGTACTTGCCCGTCCCGTCGATGACCCGCGCGCGACCTGCCGCTATTTTGTCTGTCGAGATGGCGGCAATCCGCTCTCCCTTGACCAGCACCGAAACGCCCGCGCGTGATGGGGCGCCAGTTCCATCGTAGAGAGTCACATTCTTAATCAGGATGTCGGCCCTGACATCGCCACTGCTCAGGAGTGCCGCGATGACAACTGCCACAAATGCAGTTGCGAATGCGAGCCGCTGTTGCCGTTCGACCATGGCCCCGTGCTCCCCTGATTATATTTATCGCGTGCATCAAGGTAGGCCCGCCGCATGAAGGTTAGCAAGGCGAAGTCTTTTCGAGAGGCTTTTCAAAGGTGTCAGGTGGGATGGCTGTTCATTGACCCACGCAAGCTGACATTTTCGGCTTCCAGCGCGGCGATACGGGCTTTCAGTTGCTCGACCTGCGGGCCGACTAGGGCGGTAATTTCCGCCTCGGTGAAACGCGGCGTGATGTGTTGCGGGCAATTCCATTCCACTGCCTCGACGGTAATCACGACCGCGCGCTCGATGCGGGCGTTGTAATCGCCCAATTGCAATTTTGCGATCAGGTCAGGCTCGGTTGTTGTATCGGCGACACGCGCGCGGCCCAATACTTTCAACCGCCTGCGATTGGGGTAATCGACAAGGATGATCGACACGCGCCCGTCGTGGCCGAGGTTGCCGACACTGACAAACTGCTTGTTGCCGCGAAAATCTGCGAACCCCAAGGTGTGTTCGTCGAGCACTTTCAAGAATCCGGCGGGGCCGCCGCGATGCTGCACATAAGGCCAGCCGTTCTCAGAGACCGTGGCCATGTAAAAGCTGTCGCGCTGGGCCAGGAAGACGGCTTCTTTATCGGTGAGACGCTCGGGGCTACCATCGGCTTGCGCCTCAAGCCGCTCGTAAGACCCGCGTGAGCCGTAAGCGGTTTGCAGTTCTTTCACGCGGGGCGTGAACATGATCTCGGCGAAATGGTGTGTCATTGTCGATGTCCTTAGTGGCAGGGGCGGGTGGGGCTGTTTAGCCCCACCCGATTTACCTTAGGCGGCTTTCAGTAACTTCACTTCGGGGAAGTCGATGGCCACTTTCGAAGCCTTGCCGACAATATTGGTGAAGATATTCAGCGCCACATGGGCGATGGTTTCAACAATCTCGGCCTCGGTCAGCGCCAACTTCGCGGCAGCGAATTCGGCGTTGGTGATGTCACCCGAGCTGGTAGCCAGCGCCTTGGCGAAGGCCACTACAGCTGCGGCTTTGGGTTCGGCTGAGGTGCCGTTGCGCGCGGCCAGAATTTCAGCGTTATCGAGACCCGCTTTGCGGCCGATGGCCGTGTGCGCGGACGCGCAGTATTGGCAGCTGTTCTGTTCGGCCACGGCGAGCGCGATGCGTTCGCGTGTTTTATGTTCGAGCACACCCTTATTGGCGATGGTGAACAAGCCAAGAAAGCCTTCCAAAGCGGCTGGGGCGTTGGCCAGCACACGAATGAAATTAGGCGTGACGCCGAGGCTGGCCTGAACGGCATCAAGCAGCGCTTTTGCTTCGCCGGTGGCGGTGGCGGGGTCGATGGCAGTAATGCGAGACATGAGTGAAATCCTTTTCATGGGGTTGGTGGAAGCGGCGGAGGTGTCCGCCGGTGAGGAGATGTATCGGCTAAATCCGTGCTGGTGATAATTAGCGCTCTTGACACTTTATTATTGCGCTTAGAGAAATAATACTCGGGAGCATCCATGGACCGTCTCGATCTGTTCAAAGGCTTTGTCGCCGTGGCTGAAGCCAAAAGCTTCGCCAGGGCCGCGCGTATACTGCGCCGTTCGCCCGCCGCCATGACGCGCGCCATCGCCGCGTTAGAGCAATCGCTGGGTGCGGCGTTGTTCCGGCGTACCACGCGCAGCGTGACGCTGACCGACGACGGCACGGTGATGCTCGATCACGCCCGGCGCATTTTGGCGGAAGTGGATTTGGCCCAGGCCGCATTCAGCGGCACCGCCCTTCAACCCCACGGGCTACTGGTGGTCACGGCCTCGGTGATCTTCGGGCGTTTGCATATCGTTCTGATCGTCGCGCAGCTGCTGGCGGCCCATCCAAAACTCGATGTTCGGTTGGTGCTGGTGGACCGCACCGTGCGATTGGTGGAAGAGGGCATCGATGTGGCCGTGCGCATCGCCGAGTTACCCGACAGCGCGTTGCATGCGGTGAAGGTCTCTGAAGTGCAACGTGTTCTCGTGGCGAGCCCCAGCTACTTGAAGTCGCACGGTACCCCCAAAACGCTTAACCAATTGCGCGAGCACGACATTATTTCTTTCGAGGGCCTTAGCCCCAACGACGAATGGCGATTGGGCGGGAAGGGTAGTCAGGTGTTCCGTTATAAACCGCGGCTCGCGGTGAATAGCGCTGACGCGGCCATTGCTGCGGCGATGAGCGGCCTGGGCATAACCCGTGTGCTGTCATATCAGGTGGCCCAGGATTTAGCCGCCGGGCGTTTGCGCACGGTGCTGGATGATCTAGCGCCACCGCCGACACCTGTGAACCTTGTCTACCAAGCGCAACGCTCTGGCTCCGTGAATGTGCGTGCGTTCCTCGATGAAGCTCGTGCCTACTTTAAAATACGAACGGATACCAAGGCGGGGGCCAACAAAACGCCTGCTCGGCTATAACAATTTCGCTTGGATAGATCGCAACTGTGCTTAGCGCTAAAGTCATTTTCACGGAGATATCATATGGCGATCACGGGCGGCGGCATTTTTGCGCCGATTGCGGCACCGGCCTGTTTTTTACAAACGATGTTGTCCTGCCTGGAATCATCGACATTCAGAGTGTAACCTATGACGACCCGGACGCGGTGCCAGCCCAAGCGCACATCCAGGTCGCCGAGCGCATCGGCTGGATGGAGCATGCCCACGAGTTGCCGACCTTCGAGCGCTATCCGCCGCAAGAGTAAACTTTAAAAAATGATCGCCGTGTTTGACCTCGACCGCACCATCACCACGCACGGCACCTTCACGCCGTGGTTAATGGGCTTCGTGCGCCGACAGCCTTGGCGGTTGATCGCGCTGCCGCTCGTTCTCATCGCGGCGCTGGCCTATTTGTTGAAGTTGATCACGCGCAAGCGACTCAAAGAAGTCATGCTTCGTTGCGCCGTGGCGGGCCAGCGCGCGGAACTTGTGGCCGAGGTGAATGCCGAGTTCGTGGCGGCGTGGATTCCCCGCCGTTGCCGGCCTAGCGCTCTCGCCGCCATCGCCACGCACAAAAAAAATGGTGATAAAGTAGTGCTCGCCACAGCCAGCAATGATGTGCATGTGCTGCCCATCGCCAAAGCCCTTGGTATCGAGGCGGTGGTGGCCACGCGCACCGAAATTGATGAACACGGCCGCCTGACCGGGCGCATTCTCGGGACCAACTGCTATGGCGCCGGCAAGCTTGAGATGGTGAAGGCCGCGTTGGGCCCCATCAGCATTCCGCGCGTGGCCTACTCGGACCACCACAGCGACTGGCAGCTATTGGTTTGGGCGGGCGAGGGGGTTGCGGTGAATCCCAATGGTAAACTGCGCAAGCTTGCGGCCGCGCACGGGATGGCGATTAGAGATTGGAACTAGATCAGTTAGGCAGTGGGCAGCAGCCGCGCTGACAAGATGGACTCAGCCAAGGCTTTATCGCCCAACGTATCGACATCGATGGCGGCATCCGTCCAGGGCATGATCACCGGTGATACTGCCACGCCGAAACGTGCTCCGCCACGGCGGAAGGCACCGCGCAGCGTCCAAACCCGTAAGATGACGCCCAGCAATGACAACCATCCGAACGCCGAAATGACTTTCCAAGGTTTCTTGCGGTTCTCTTCGACGTAACGCCAGAAGGCGATCAGCTTGGCCACCTTGGGTGTGAGCATGCCGAACATGTTGCAACTGCACCATGCGCCATCGCGAAACGGATAACCGGTGCGCCGCGTGCCTGCATGGGCAGCCAACACTTTGGCCTTGTCGGCCATGGCCACGGTCAGATCGCCGCCTTGGTCGAGGCTGTGTTGGCAGAAGTGATCGACCATTTCGGTTGTGAGCAAGGCGTGATCGGCAGTGGTGACCAATAGCGGGGCGTTGCCGTCATGGTTTTCAAAAAACGCCAAGGTACTGCGTGCGGGCGAAGCCGCTGGCGGAAAAAATTCGACGTTTGTCCAGGCGCCCAATTCAGGCGGGCCGCACACGACGATGCGCGCGATATGCTTGCTGGACGACAACGCGGCAATGACCCGGTTAATCATGGCCGCACCAGCCAATGGCATGGCGGCCTTGAGTTGGTTCGCAGTATTCAGGCCTTCACCGGACGTTCTACGGGAACCGGCCAATACCAGTGCAGTAAACCCTGACATGTGTGGAGTTTTTCCACTCCTTGTCTTAGCCCAGCGCTTTACGCTGCGCGTCGGTCCTCAGTGTCGCGTGCTTATTAACTTTCGCAATAACAAAGTGGTTAATTTGTCACAATAATGCCAACAATTGATGGGCGTTACTCATATAGCGACCACGTTTTTCGACGGTTGTCCGCGCAGTACCGCCTCTAGGTTGTCGATCACCATCATACCCATCGCCTCGCGGGTTTCGCGTGTGGCGCTGCCGAGATGGGGCAACAGAAGCACGTTGTCGAGCGCGCGGTAGCGCCCATCAAGCGTGGGCTCGTTCGCATACACATCCAAGCCTGCGGCGGCGATATGTCGGCTTTGCAATGCCGCGATCAGATCATCGTCGACTACATGGCCTCCGCGTGCGGTGTTGATGACCACGGCTCCCTTGGGCATCAACGCTAATCGGCGCGCATTCAACAGTCCCTTGGTGGCCGCCGACATCGGGCAGTGCAATGACAGCACGTGGCTTTGCGCTAACATGTCATCGAGGTTTGCGAAGTAAGTAGCGTTCAGCGCTGTGGCGTCCGCCGCTGGCGAGCGGTTGTGATATAAAATGCGCATACCAAACGCTTTCGCGCGTGTGGCCACGGCCATGCCAATTCGGCCCATACCAACGATGCCGAGATTTTTGCCACTCAGGTGTGTGCCCAGCAGTTGCGTCGGCCGCCAGCCGGTCCAGGCGCCCGAGCGTACGAGCCGGTCGCCTTCGCTGGCACGGCGCATGGCGCCGAGCAATAACAGCATGGCGATATCGGCGGTGGCATTGGTCAGTACGCCGGGTGTGTTGGTGACGACGATCCCTCTGGCGTTAGCTTCTTTGACGGCGATGTGCTCATAGCCCACGGAAAACGCCGAGATCACTTTCACGCTGGCGGGCAATTGCGCGATAGCGTCCACACCGACCACTTCGGCGGGCGTGACCACCAATGCAGCTGCGCCCTCGGCGTGTTTGGCGAGCCGTTCGGGCGTAAAGACAACAGCGTCATCGCCCAAACGCACACGGTAATCGCGCGCCAGGCGTTCTTCGCATACCTGTGGGATACGCCGTGTGAGGGCAACGAGGGGCAAGTCTGGCATCGCAAGCTCCTTGAAATCACACTCTTGTGGTAGCACCGTGAGCGTAAATTGAGGAGCGGCGATGATTTTTCTGTTCACGGATTTTGGCGGCACCGGGCCTTATGTCGGCCAAGTGCAGGCCGTGCTGGCTCGCAATGCGCCAGGGGTGAGCGTGATCGAGCTGATGTCCGATTTGCCCGCCTTCGATATCAAAGCCGCCGCGTATTTATTGCCCGCCTATTGTACCCAAGCCCAGCCGGGCGATGTGGTGCTGGCGGTTGTGGACCCCGGCGTGGGTTCGGCACGATTGGGTGTGGTGGTTGAGGTTGATGGCGTGTGGTTCGTGGGCCCTGATAACGGCCTATTCAGTCTGGCCATCCGTCGCGCCAAACAGGTGCGGGCCTGGGCTTTGCCAGAAGCATCGCCTCTGGCTAGCGCCACCTTTCATGGGCGCGATGTATTTGCGCCGGTGGCGGCTCGCTTGGCCCTTGGGCAAGCGCATGATTACAGCCCTATCGACCCGAACACCCTTGACCGGCCCGATTGGCCTGATGATTGGCCAGCAATTATTTATGTGGACTCTTATGGCAACGCTATGACGGGGCTGCGCGTTAATACCATTCAAGCTGAATTTAAACTTACTCCCGGCGGACCCCGAGTGCCGGTTTACCGAACGTTTAGCGATGCAAAACCCGGAGAAGCCTTTGTTTATGCCAATGCCAACGGCCTATGGGAGTTCGCCATCAATGGGGGTAATGCGGCCCAAGTGCTGGGCCTTAAGCCCAGGGTGCCGATTTATTGTATATATAGTGCCGGTAATGTGTTAACGGCGGTTAACATCCCCGTGAGACCAAGGCCATTTCGAATTGTTTAAGGTTTTCCAGTCACCCATATCTGGGCCATCATGCCGGACTCAAAAAATAAGACGGCAGGGCCAAGGGATACAACGCCGCGCGTGGGAATGAGTCGCATCTGATATGAGCGTCGCCGTCAAATTTTGGGGTGTGAGGGGCAGCATTGCCTGTCCGTCGCCGCAGCATGTGGTGTACGGCGGCAATACCAGTTGCCTTGAGATTTTCGCGGGCGATCATCGTATTGCCATGGATGCGGGCACCGGCATTCGCAATCTTGGCATCGACTTCTTGCTCGATGGCATCAAAAAGGGCGTGCTGATGCTGACCCATACGCATTGGGATCATATCAACGGCTTTCCGTTTTTTGGTCCGGCCTTCATGGCCAATAGCCAATTCACGATTTTTGCGGGGCATTTGTCCGATGTCGGCGGCGTGGAAAACGTGCTGGCCAACCAAATGGCCAACCCGACTTTCCCCGTGCCGCTGGAAGCCTTGCAGGCCGAACTGACCTTCGAGGATTTCAAGGCGGGTGCGTCGTGGAAAATGGATGGTGGCGTGATCGTGAAAACCGCGCCGCTCAATCATCCCAATGGCGCCACGGGTTACCGTATCGAACACGGCGGCAAGGCCGTGTGCTATGTGACGGATACTGAACACATTGTCGGCAAGCCTGACCAAACGGTGCTGTCGTTCATCGCGGGTGCCGACATCGTGGTGTACGACTGCACCTATACTGATGCCGAATTCAAACCCAAGATCGGCTGGGGCCATTCCACTTGGCAAGAAGGCGTGCGGCTATGTAAGGTGGCTGGTGTGAAGCAGCTCGCGATTTTCCATCACGACCCCGATCACAACGACGACTTCATGCGCGATATCGAAATCGAGGCCCGCGCCATGTGGGCAGGCACTGTCGTCGCCCGCGAGCAGATGATCCTCACCCCGGCCTAAGGTTCGCGTCTCTCACACACCGAAGGCTGCAGGCTTTTTAGGCTTGGGCATTGGCGCTTTAAAAAATGCTTCGGCCATTTCAAAAATCAATTCGGGCTTGCTCACCGGGGCGAAGTGATTCGTGCCCGGCAACACGGCCAGCTGGCCGTGTTGGAGCAAGCGGAACACATCGACGGCATGCTCGGGTTTCACGATGTCGGCATCGCCAACCATGAACAACACGGGGGCTGTAATCGCGCGTAATTTCGCCTCAGCCCAGTGCTCGGGTGGTAATGCTGTGGCTTTGATTTTATCGATAAGTACGGCCCAGTCGCCGGGCCGGGGTGCCGCCTTGGCGTAGGCCGCGCGTATGTCTTCCCCGAAGTCATCGGGTGTTGCGTGCTCAAAAAACGCGATGATCTCGGGGTAAAGCCCATCTATCCTGAAGAACGATCCGAACACCGCAAGTTTACGCACCAAACCCGGGTGCCGAATGGCGATTTGCAGGCCGACATTGCCGCCATCGCTCCATCCAAAAAAATCAGCCTGCTCGATCTTCAACTCACGTAGCACCGCTGCGGTATCGTCGGCCATGTCATGGTAGGTAATGGGGCGGTTAATATCGGCGGTGTGCCCGTGGGCTTGCTGCTCGACGGCGATTGTCGTCCAGGACTTGGCAAGATGGGGCCGGATTTTCCCAAAGGAATACTCGATGGTCGTGAGCCCGCCGTGGAGCAACACCAGTGGGGGGCCGCTGCCTTCGACTTCGTAATATATATTGAGGCCGCCCACCGGAATGTAGCCAGACGTTGAGGTTCGTACGGCGCTGTTGTTCATCATGATCGTGTCTATAACACAGACGGCGCCGGTTTAACGGCGGCTTAGGCCTGATAGACCGACACCATTTGCCGCATCACCCGGCTGGCTTGTTCTTGGGTTTGCTTAACCTGAGCGGCCTGCTTGGGTGGGGTCATGACCGGCTGGGCCCATGGTTCGCGATCATCGGGGTTGAGCACGCACAAGGGACCGATGTCGTCGAGCACAAGGGAATAGGCGGCCGCCAAGGGGCGCATTTCATCAAGCATCTCGGGCACAAAGGCGGTGTAAGGGTGGCACACGCCGAGATTAACAAACCCCATGCCGTAGAATTTTTGCGCGATGCCCCCAGCCACGGAATTTTGACTCGACCCAAATCGTGGAAATTTTTTGATCGCGCGGCTTGAGAATCATGTAGCCCACGAGAATGCGATGGAAGCGCGCTACGAACAGCATGCGCTCGTGATTGAACACCTCGTGCAGCACCGCGTCGATCCACGCCTCGACGCCCTCACGCTTGGCCTCGGCTAGTAGGACGATCTTGCGCACTTCGGCGATCATATCGCTGCCCTGCAAGGGCTGCTCGAACACCAGCGTGTCGATGTTAGCTTTTTTAGAGGCCGGGACGTAAGGCATGAGCGCTCAAAGAGTGTCGTGAAGGGGCTAAAAACGGATGTCTGACGGCTAAATTCTAGTGCATGCGAGGCGAAACAAAAGCCGATCTTCGCTGGGCAGAGGTTGAATTATTAAAGCAGCGTTCGTTGCGCGATTGTGGCCGCTTACAACCACCCCGGCGCAGGCCGGGGCCCAGAAGAACGATGAAATTGTGATTGGTGCTCTGGGTCCCCGCATCAATGGCGGGGACATCAGCTTTTCTAAAGCGCTGCGCGCTTAAGAAAAGCTAGATGGCTCCGGCGACAGGATTCGAACCTGTAGCCTATCGGTTAACAGCCGATTGCTCTACCGTTGAGCTACGCCGGACCAACACGCGTTAGACCAACCCAAGGGTGGGCTGGAGGCCGAGGCCGGAATCGAACCGACGTACGCGGATTTGCAGTCCGCTGCATGACCACTCTACCACTCGGCCTGAAGAGGCCATTTAAAGTAGTCGTCGATGGCCGCCCTCAGCTTTGCCCATCGAACCCGCGTAAACTCCGGGCTAAAAGGCAGGGGTTTATAGAGGCGCTAGCCTGGGGGGGTCAAGCACCATAAGCCCGGCGGCTGGGCCAAGCCTTGCGTTGTTTTTCAACGCTTTGGCGCTTATAATCGGTGGCAGCACACTGCCATTTTTGAGGGCCCCGCCGATGGATTTCGCCGCCGCACGCCGCAACATGGTCGCGCGCCAAATCAAGACCAACCGCGTCACCGACCCGTTGGTCATTGAAGCCATCTCGGCGGTGCCGCGTGAAAAGTTCCTGCCCAGCGAACAACGCCAATTCGCCTATGTCGACGAGGATCTTCGCATCGGTGGCGGCCGCGTCATCATGGAACCCATGGTGCTCGCGCGTTTGCTGCAGTTGGCCGAGGTGCAACCGGGCGACAATGCGCTCGTGATCGGGGCAGGGGCGGGGTATTCCACCGCAGTGCTGGCACACATAGCCAGCTCGGTCGTGGCGGTGGAAAGCGATGCAACCCTAGCCGCGCGCGCCAGCCAAGTGCTCGCCGAGTTGAATGTAGATACGGCGGCCGTGGTGACGGGCGATCTGACCCGCGGCAAACCCGAGCAGGGGCCCTTCGATGTCATTTTCATCAATGGCTCGGTCGATATGATTCCCGATGCCTTGAAGCAGCAGCTAGCCGATAACGGTCGGCTCGTGTGTATCGTGCGCGAAGGCCCCATCGGGCGGGCCACATTGGTCAGCAGGACTGGAAACTCCTTCAGCCAGCGCCAGGAATTCGACGCCTCAACCCCCGTTTTGCCCGGCTTTGTTAAACAGCCTGGGTTTGTGTTTTAGGCATCAGCGATCGAGCGATTTAATATGCTCATAAGTCATATTAATATTGTTTTATTACAAT
>SHWP01000058.1 GCA_009693785.1 Rhodospirillaceae bacterium | reverse complement strand
GTCGCCACGGCTGATTGCGGAACCGTGCTGCATCCCATGGGCCTGTCCAACCAAATTCGCGGTGGCGGTGTCATGGGCATCGGCATGGCGGGCCTTGAGCGCGTGGTATACGACCCGCAAAATGGTTTGCCTGCGAACGTTGGCCTCTATCAGGCCAAGCCGCCATCGTACTTAGATGTGCCAGCAGAAATGCGCGTCGGTTGGGTCGATAAGCCCGATCCGCAAAATCCTGTCGGCGCCAAGGGCGTAGGCGAGCCACTGTTGGGCTGTGCGGCCTCGGCGTTGTTGTCGGCGATTTCTGATGCCTTGGGTGGGCATGTGTTTAACCGTACCCCCGTGATGCCAGACATGATTGTGAATGCAGCCGCCAAACGGCCGCAGTCGCACAAGGTCTTGGCTGTGAACACGCAGTAAGAAGGGGATCGGTCATGACCAAAGATATGATGCCAAAGTTCGATCTCTTCCAACCGGCGGATGTCGATACGGCGCTTAAACTCGCCGACAAATATAAAGACAAAGCCTGGATCATGGCCGGTGGCCAAGACAGCCTGGATTGGTTCAAGGACCGCGCCAAGCGCCCCGAGGCTGTGATTGACCTTGGTGGCATTGAGGCGCTGAAGGGCATTCGCGAAACCGCTGCGGGCATTGAAATCGGCGCACTCACCACACTGGCCGAGATCGCGGCTAATCCAATGATTAAGGAAAAATTCGGATTACTGGCGACGGCGGCAGGCCGTGTGGCGAGCCCGCAGATTCGTACCGTCGGCACTATTGGCGGCAACGTCAGTCAGGATGCGCGCTGCTGGTACTATCGTTCAGGAATGGATTGTTATCGTGCCGGGGGCAACACCTGTTTTGCGGGCACGCCACAGGGCATGAACCGCGAGCATTGCCTGTTTGGCGCCTCGCGTTGCGTGGCCGTGACCCCGTCCGATACCGCGCCAGTGATGGTCACGTTGGAAGCCGAATTCGTCATCCGCAGTTCCAAAGGCGAACGCGTGGTGCCTGCTGAACAATTCTTTATCGGTCCCGCCGTCAATATCACTCACATGACCGCGCTTCAGGCCGGCGATATTTTAACCGCTATTCGCATTCCCTCGAAATGGGCCGGAGCCAAGTTCTATTTCGAGAAGGTCGCCGACCGGAACACCTGGGATTTTCCCTTGGTCAACGTTGCCTCGGCCATGAAGGTGAAGGCCGATGGTGTGATCGAGGATATCCGCATTGTGTGCGGTGCGGTCGAGTGCGTGCCGCGGCGGTTGAACGCGGTGGAAGATATCGTCAAGGGCAGCGCGCAGAACGAGGAAACCGCCACCTTGGCGGCGTCCTCGGCCGCACGCGGCGCCGCCCCGCTGAATTTCAATCATTTTAAGATTCCGCTGATGGAAAATCTGGTCAAGCGCGCGATCCGTGATAGCTGATCGTAGAGCCGTTCATTCGCATGGAATTTTTCAGATTTAGCCGCAATGCCTGGGGTCAGACGACGCTCGAAGGTGTGTCGTTTGACCTGTTTTGGGTTTTTCTGGGGCTTGCGCTGGCCTTCGTAGTGGCACATGCGCTGTTCACAACCATGAACGCGCGCGGCAAGGCCAAGCGCTAGTATCCGTTTCACTGAGCCTTTAAATCACGCATGTCATCTGATCGCATCGAAAGGCACAAACTGATTGACCGCGCCTTTCATTGGGTGATGGCGGCTTGCATGTTCGCCCTGTTGATCACCGGGCTTGCCCCCAAGCTTGGCGTTGATTTTGCCTGGATCACGATTCATTGGCTGTCAGGCTTTCTGTTAGTGCTTATCGTCACTGGCCATACGATCCGAGCCGTGTTTTGGCAGAGCGTAAAATCGATGTGGTTCGCCGCCGCCGATGCCAAGGCGTTGGCCGCAGTGCTTCGTTCGTCAGACGGGCCAAAGCCAGGTAAATACTCGCTGGCTCAACGCTTGATGCATCATGCCGTGACGGTGTTTTGTTTGGCCGCCATCGCGACTGGCTTGGTCATGCTGGCTAAAATCGATTCTCCACTCTGGACCCGCGACCCCTATCTTTTAAGCGCAGAGACATGGGGGCTAGTCTATGTCGTCCATGGCTTCGCGGCTCTGACGTTTGTATCGTTGATTGTTTTGCATGTTTATTTTGCGCTACGCCCCGAAAAGCTGTTCTATCTGCGCTCGATGGTTTTTGGCTGGATCTCGCGCGACGAACTGGCAGCAAATCACAACCCTGCCCTTTGGGCTGGCGATAAATAAGGACATGTCATGATTAGCCCAGCCCCTGATGCGCTTGCAGCATGCATCGATACAATTGAGGCGAGCTACGAGTTCATGCTGGCTTACGCCGCCCAAGGCCGTGACGACGAAATTGCAGGCGGGGCTGGTCCGTCGATCCGCCAAGTTTTGACGGATTTGCGGGGCGCGCTACACAATTTACCCCGTGATGTGACCGACAGCCTTGGAAGAGCTGCGGCAAAACAAGCTACGCAATTGACGGACTTTACGACTGTGATTACCGAAGATGCCCGCCTAGCTGGTGTCATGGTTGGCTCGGTCTTGGCGGTACCATCGATTAGCTCGCAGCTGATTGATAACCTCAATGCCTCAGTGCATGTGCGCAAATTGCTGACGGATGTATTTTTGGTTGATGAAATTTTGAAATCGTTCCGGTGCCAGGTTTAACGGCCAGTGGGCTACTCAATAGGGGACTTCAATGACCAAGGTCACAAGGCGCACCGTGCTTAAAGCCACAGGCGCGATTGGTGCGGGAACCATGATCGGCACAGCCGCGGCTCAGGAAGCTGTATCACCGAAATCATTCAAAGCGGCCGTCTTTCACACCCCCGTGCTGGTTCCACCCAGCGGCGACGCTTTGCCTGCGGTTCGTGCCCGCAATTCCGAAGCCATGGTGGCTGCGATCGAAAAGGCCATGGCCGGTACAGATAAACCCAGGATCTTATCGTTCCCTGTGTTGCAACTCACCTCGGCGCAGCGTGCGGTTTCAGGCGTGCCAATGTCGGCCGTGGCCGTCGATCTGATTTCCGAACCGCTGGATAAGGGTGTGTTCGCACCCATTGTTGCCGCCTGCCGCAGGCATAACTGTTATGTTTCCACCAGCACTCAAGAAAAAGTGCCGCAATTGCCAGGAAAGTTCTTTCACACCGGCTTCATCATGGGGCCCGAGGGCTTGGTGTTGCGCTCGCCCAAATCACAGGCGCAAAGCGCCCCGGAAGTAAGTTACCTGCGCGATTTCCCCGAGGAGTACACAAAAATATTTGGCCCGGATTCGATCATGCCGGTGGTGCAAACCCCAGTGGGTAAGCTGGCTTGTTTTGTGGAAGGCGAAGCGGAAGTTTTAGAAGCCTCGCGGCTGATTGCGTCCAAAGGCGCTGAAATCATTCTCCATACTAGCCTCGAAAATGGCGAAACGCCTTGGCAGGCGCTAAAGCAAGCCATCGGATTTCAGTGCCATGTCTTTTTGCTCACAGGCGTGACCTCGCGCAATATTTTCGCCAACGATCCGGCCGGAAAGTGGGGTGCGGGTGCGGCGACCATCGTCGGGCCCGATGGCAAGATCCTTGCCCAAATGGGCGGGCAGGACGAGGGCTTCGCGATGGCTGATATTAATCTCGCGGCTATCGCTGAAGCTAAAAAGAAATTTGGCCGCAACACGGTCCCCGCGTGGAATCTCTATACCAAGCTTTATAAGGGCTAATCAGCGCCCCGCTGGTTCAGGCTGGTACGGGTCCGTCGAGTTCGCGCCAGCGGCGCTCGGCCTCCAGGTCTTCGGGAAAACCGATTTGCTTGGGGGCATAGCGACCGGGGTGATAGCGCTGCTCGATCCCGACCAAGTTATTTTCGGGGTCGGCGAAGTAACTCAATTGCCCCCGGTCCCATTGAATGTGCTCGTGAACAAAACGAACGCCTTTGGTTTTCAGTTGCGTTTTCATCAGCTCTGAATTGAACACGCGCAAGATAAAAACGCACGGTGTCTCATAACGGTTTTGTGGAGGCGGCCGCTCACGTCCACCCGGGGCCAATTCAAGAATCGTGTTATCGCCCAGGTCGAATTGAGCATGCCCGGCATCGCTGCCGAGTTCCGGCAGGCCGACACTGTCGCGGTAGAAGGCACTCATCGCCGCTACGTCATTCACCCGGCGGGTGACCCAGCCGATTTCGTAAACATCCTTAGGCATCGGTGCGCAGCCAGGATTGAACGCCTCGCCCCGGCGAACCCGGCGCGCAGCCTCTCGGTCGAAGGGGAGTTAGCAGGGCTTTGGCGCAGGCCCACGAGCTGCCCATCACAGTCGAGTACGAAGCGCTGCCGCGCCGCGCCGCGCCGCGTTGTTCTGGGCCAAAGACCTCAAGCCCTGAGGCACGGTAACGCGCCAGCACACTATCGAGGTCGAGGGTACGAAAAAAGGGAACAAGAGCCGCAGTCTGTGGATTGGTGTCCTGCGCGCTTGCTTTGCCTTTGACGTAGATACATTCGATGACAATGGCTTCACCCGCCCAGAAGAAATCAACCGTTTCGGCATCGCCCTGGCGAATAACCGGCAGGCCAAGTTTTTGTGGATAAAACGTGGCGGCCTTCGAGACCTGTGGCGAAAATCGAATGAACCAACCCAGACTTTTAATATTACGCTTCATGAGTTCTCACCGTTCGAGCATGGCTTAAGGCAACTTTTCATCATCAACTATTGGGGAGGTCAATCTAGATTTGGCGATTTGCATTGCCATGTCTACATTTCGAACATGAGGTCATTACCTTGTAGAGAATTCGATGAGTCCGGCTTAAGGTGCTGCCCGGAGACCCCGAATGTCTGAAAACCTTCCTATCATTGTCATTGGCGCTGGCATCGGCGGGCTCGCTCTCGCGTTAGCGCTACAGCGCCGCCATATCGCTGTTGTCGTTTACGAGCGCGCTCCGCAGCTTGGCGAAGTGGGCGCGGGTGTGATGCTGACGCCCAATTCCAATCGCGCCTTGGAGCATCTCGGTGTTCTCGCCGATGTCGAAAAAGGTGCGACCCGGCCCGTACGCACCCAAGTCCGTCATTTTGAAACTGGCGCGGAAATGAGCACCACCGATCTCGGTGACGCGTTCACGAAGGTCTACGGTAAGCCCTATTATGACGTTCATCGGGTTGCGATTCACGCAGCTCTTCATCGCGCTGTCCTGGCTAATGATCCGGGCGCGATCCATGTGTCGCATGATTTGGTCGATATCTCCGATGACGGAGCATCTGTACAGGCAATCTTTGCCAATGGCGCAATAATCACGGGGCGCCTGCTGGTGGGATGCGATGGCGTACGTTCGGTCGTGCGAACAAAGCTGGGTGTACAGGACGGCGCGCGTTACACGGGTAACCTTGCCTGGCGCGGGTTAATCCCCGTCGAATTGTTACCAGCCCATCAGCGCGGCAGCGAAATCACGATATGGGTTGGGCCAAAGCGCCATGTCGTGGAATACACGATCAAAAACGGCACCATGAAAAACTACGTGGCGATCGCCAATCACGAATCCTGGGCGGAAGAGGGATGGTCAGTGAAGGCGCAAGTGGCTGATGCGCTTCATGAGTTCCGCGACTGGCACCAGGATGTGCGCACTATCATCGCTGCCACGCCGCCAGACACATGTCTCAAATGGGGCCTGTTTGATCGCGATCCGCTTGAAAGTTGGAGTAGGGGCCGCGTCGCGCTGTTGGGCGATGCCTGCCACCCCATGCTGCCATTCTTGGCCCAAGGTGCGGCCATGGCGCTTGAAGACGCGGTTGTTTTGGCTCGTTGTCTGCAAAGCGATAGCAATACTGAGGCCGTGTTTGCCCGATACCAAAACGCCCGTCGCGAGCGCACAGCTTGGTGTCAGCTGCAATCGCGCGAAGCAGGTAAACTCTTTCAGCGCATTGCCAGCCGCGAACAGCTGGATGGGGATCGCGCAGAACGTGGACGGCGGCTCTACGGATATGACGCAGCGAGCGTCGAAATTTAGGCGTTGGCGGGCTTGTCTGCTTGCCAGACTGGGTAGGGGCCCAGCGTCAAAAACATCAATCCGCACACAAACCATGCCACCGCGGCGATAGTCATGGCGACGTCGTAGGATTTGTACACATCATAGGCGTAGCCAAATAATGGTGCGGAGATTGCAATCGCAGAAATGAATGCCACAAAAATTCCTGCAAAAATCTTACCGTAAGCGCGAATCCCGAAATAGCGTGTGACGATATACGATAACAAATCTCCCTCAGCGCCTGTGGCCAATCCGACAATCGCGATCATCAACAAGGCAATGTTGATGTCGTAATGGCCCACTGAAATCAAATAGGTGGCAACAGCAGCGGGAGCCAAAAACGCCATGGCCAGGGGCGGGGCCCAAAACCGGTCGGCCAGGCTGCCCATGATGATTCGCCCGCAAATCACAGCAAAGCCGAACACGGCAGCCATGTTGGCCGCCGTGGGCGCGGCGTACCCGCGTTCAATCAACAGGGGCACCAAGTTGGTTGACATGCCCGTTGAGGCCCCCGAGGCCAGAAAAAAAGCAACGGCGAGCATCCAAAACCGCCATGAACGCAAAGCTTCACCAAAACTCATTCCATAATTCACTGGACTTGGTGAGGCCGTATCTACGGCGGGTGGCACGGTCCGGCGCAGGAAGGCAATGGCCAGCGGCATTGCGGCGAAGAGTGGCAGCGTGGCCACGGCGAAGAAACCTACGCGCCAACCATAGGCATTGACGAAATAGCCCACGTAGGGCGGCACCACGAGGCCCGCAAGCCCGGTGCCCGATAAGGTAAGCCCAATTGCCAAACCACGGCGGCGAACAAACTTGGTCGCAACGATTTTTGTGAAGGTGATAGGCAGCGTGCCACCGGCCAGGAATGCCATGGACAAATAAATTCCGTAAAACACCGTCAGGCCTTGAACGAACAGACCCAGTGCGCAAAACGCCAAACCAAAGCCGAGTTGAGAGCCGATCACAAGCCGCCCGAGGTCAATGCGGTCAGCCAGCCAGCCGATAATGAAACTTGTGAATAACGCACCGCCCGTTACGAATGACGTAGCGAGCAAGATCTCTTGCCGCGACCAGCCGAATTCGGTGGACAGCGGAACGACGAAAATACCGATGCTGTAGTTTACCAGCGTAATGCAGCTGCACATGATGCCGAACATGGCCGCAGCCAGCACGCCGCCATCGCGCTTGAACTCGCCCCAGCTGTCGGTGTTGGTCATGCGTATTCGCTCCAATGCTGCCTGCTTAAAGCAGTGATCCCGTGATCTGGAACATCATGAACGAAACTTATCCTGACTTTTTTTGACGCTAAGGGCGTCGCCCCAAAGTGGCTGGTTGGCCGTCTTGGATTGTTTTGCCGCGCGATCAGATTCAGCCCGTGGCCTCTGAGTCGTAATGTTCTTTATCATCATGTGCAGCGCGCGTGACCAGGTGCCACAGGAAAACGACAATTCCAGCCAGGCCGACGGTCCAATGCAATATGGACGTCCACGAGCGCCAGGCATCGCTACCAATGTAATAGAGTGCGAGGCCCGTTAGGGTCAGCCAAAGAATCACACCGAAGAGGCCGCCGCCCGTTGGCCGGCGCGCTTCCATCTTCCAGCCCTTCTTGATGTGATTGGGCCACAGCACGCCGAACATCCAAACCGCAGCAAAAGAGAAGCATGCATGAGCAATCAACCACCACTGCTCAAGTGGGTGGGAATTCTCAAAGCCAAAGTTATCAACAATGCGGACAAAGTAGTGATAGATCAGCCATAGCGCGCCGGTCACCCAAACGCCGATGGCGATGCCATAAATGTTCATCCGTCTGCGGGTCGGCAGCGCCCCCACCCGGGCTATGGTTCGTCTTGGATTCACCTTCCGCCCCCCGGCGCCTGTCATAAGCCGCGCATGCTACGCACATACGCTGTTAGATTAAATTGCGCTAGGACTGGCAAAGACGAGGCATCCCGCGCGCCACGTTCAGCTGCCCCGCCTTAAACAACCTGGCAATGCCCCACCCTAGATCATGGCTTTTGGGATGGGTAGGCCCGGACTATCTATCAGGGGCGGAGGCTTGATTGCCTCAAAAAAGGGCCCTGACCGGGGCTGCCTGCCCTTCTCGGCGGGCCCTTTAAGGCCAACATGAAATAACCGCTTCGTGGAGGCGGTGTGATATAAGTCATGGGCTAATTGGGGAGCCTTATCGTAATATATACATTAAGCTCAGTTCGACCCATTTGAGACAAAGGAGAAAAGATCATGGCTGACCCCGGTAAGAGTCGTCCAACCTTTGCCGCGGAGGCGATTCCGTCAGATATTAAGAGCGGCGTTTTTTTGGGAAACTCGATCCTCGACAACGTTGTCACCTGCCTGATCGCGATGGGAGCGGAATTGTGGTCGACTAAACGCCGCCTGAAGGTGATTGAGGCCGTCATGACGAAGACGGGTGTCACGCCCGAGATGATCGAAAAATACGTGCCGTCTGAGGCGGAAACGGCCGAATGGGAAAAAGAGCGCGATCGCTTCATTGATCTCGCCTTAGGCTCGTTGGGAAATGAAGGCTTTCGCAGTGTGTCGGCGAGCTTTCCTAAGCGCGGATAATATCAATTTCTAATTTACGAAGGAAAATTTCCATGATTGGTCGTCGTACACTATTCGGTGCCGCCACAGCGTCAGTTGCTCTAGGCACCATGCTGAGACAGCAATTTGCTGAGGCCGCGGAAACGATGCGCGCCGTTGGCGGCTTCACGCCGCGCGGTGCAGATGGACGTCTGGCCCGCATGGCCACTCTCGACCTTGAGAGCCAGCAGGATTTCACGCTTGGCTTCAGGCTGATGCAGAGCAAGGCGATTCGCGCAGCATCAATGGAAGCGTTTGACAAAGTATTGGCCAGAAAGGGTATCGACCCAGCCACGCCAGTCACCGTTGAAGAGATGTTGGCGATGGTAGAGGGCGAGCCATCAATCCATATCGGCCAACGCACCTGGCTATCCAACCAGCAGGTGACATGGAAAACGCTGCAGGATCATTTCCATGCGCATGCCGACGAATACCTTTCCGAGATGGAGGCTGCTGACAAGGCAGGTCCGGGTAGTCTCGAATTAAACCCACAGATGGATATTCCCGATTACGCCCGCCATGAAATTCACATTCAGCCGGGCGGGTATGTCGGCGATCCGTTTGCAGGCCACATCTATCACTACGGCACCAACAGCTTCTATATCAGCGTCCTCGGTCACAACGAGCAGGATCAAATTCAGAAGGCAACCGCCGCTCGATTCCCGATCCCAGAGGATGGCAAGGTCAAGCGCATTCTCGATATGGGTTGCGGCGTAGGACAAATGACTGTGGCGCTCAAAGAGCGCTTCCCCGATGCTGAAGTGTGGGGCATCGACGTGGGCGGGCCGATGGTTCGTTATTCCCACATGCGTGACCGCCGCCTCGGCGTGGGCGTGAACTTCGCTCAACGTTTGGCCGAGGACACCAAGTTTCCTGACAATTATTTCGACATCGTGATCAGTTACATCATCCATCACGAATTGCCGGCCGAAAAAACTCGTGCGGTTATCGCCGAAGCTCATCGCGTAACACGGCCCGGCGGCGTTTATTATCCGCTCGACTTTAACAACGGCGGCGTGAAGTCACCAGCGCGCCCAATGTACGGCCGTTGGATGGACCATCGCTGGAACAACGAAGTGTGGAGTCTGGAATATCACAGCTTGGACTTCACTGCTGAAATCGCCAAGCGCGGTTTCACCATGGTGAAAAACGCGAAAGCGGCGCTGCCTGGCTTCGGCGCGCGCCATGCTATCAAAGCCTAGCGCGTAGAGACTACGGGTAGGGGCTAGCTTCGTATATTGCCGGAGCTAGCCCTTATCTTGAGTCCTATACGGTTGCTAAAATCTGATCCACGATCACAGTATATTTGACCATGCGTTCAAAATTTCTTCTCGTTCCCGCAGCGTTGGTGGCGATGAGCGCTCCCGTGGCGGCCGTCGACTTTCAAAGCCTTGAAGCCGCCCAAGAACGCCTTTTTCCCGGCAAAAAATTAACCCCGTTTGATTTCACGCTGAGCCCGGAACAATTCGAACGTTTAAAAGCCGAATATAAAGTCCCCGCCTTGCGCCCGTCATTCAAAGCCTGGCGCTCTGACAATGGCGATTGGCTGTTTCTCGACCAGGTCTATGGCTTGAACGACATCGTCACCTATGTGGCTGCGGTGGATACAAAAAGCCAGGTACGCGGTGTTGAGGTTCTGGTGTGTGCCGAGGGGTTTTGCGATATCGCAGCCCCAGAGTGGAATGGCCAACTGGCTGGCAAGAGTCATGGCAAATGGACGCCAGCCGAGGAAGTAACCAACATTTCAGGCGCCACGTTGTCGACTGTCCATATCACCGAGGGCATTAAAAAAATTCTCGCCATTCATGCCCGGTTTCTGCCCAAGGCTGGATAGCCACCCGCGCGCCCTCATCTGACGGCACCCGACAAACCCACACAAACCAATGGTTTGGCGGGATTTTACGCTGATCTTCTTTCAGTGGCATTTCCAGGGCCTTGAGTTAAAATTCCCAGCCTTCAGACCCTGAACAGACCGCCCATGGTCCTCAGCCAGGAGCATTACCGATGAATGCCCAAGCTCCCGTCCAACGTGCCATAACCGAACAAATCTCACGCGACGTTCGCGAGTTTGAATCACAAGCCTCTGCGGCGCAGCCGCTGAACCGCCGCTCGCTGTTGAAGCTGGGGAGTGGCTTAGGCTTGGGCCTGGCTTTCTATCTCGGGGCGCCGGGGCAAGGGGCGAAGGCTGCCGCTTCAGCCAAGGAATTCTCACCCAACGCGTTTTTGCGCATTTTCCCCGATGGCAAAATCCTCATTTACGCCAAGAACCCGGAAGTCGGCCAAGGCGTGAAGACATCGCTGCCGATGATCGTAGCCGAGGAACTCGATGCGGCCTGGGCCGATGTTGTGGTCGAACAGTCGATCATTGACGCGCAATTGTATGGCCGCCAAGCCGCAGGCGGCTCGACCTCAATCCCGGTCAATTGGGATCCGCTGCGCCGCGCCGGCGCTGCCGCACGCAGCATGCTGGTGTCAGCCGCCGCCAAACAATGGGGTGTCAAAGACAGCGAATGCGCCACCGCCGATAGCGCCGTGCTTCATGCAGCGTCGAACCGCCGCTTAAGTTATGGCGAATTGAGCGTGAAGGCTGCGAGCCTGCCGGTGCCCGATCCGAAGTCACTGACGTTGAAATCCCGCGATCAATTTAAGTTGCTTGGCACCCGCGTTGGCGGGGTAGACAACCCGCAAGTTGTGTCGGGTGCGCCGCTGTTTGGCATCGACCAAGTGCTACCCGGCATGGCCTATGCGGTGTTCGAAAAGTGCCCGGCCACAGGCGGCAAGGTTGTCAGTGCCAATCTAGATCACATCAAATCGCTGCCCGGCGTGAAGGACGCGTTCGTGCTTGAGGGCAATGGCGTTGTCCAAGACCTCATGCCTGGCGTGGCCATTGTCGCTGATTCCACCTGGGCTGCCTTCAAAGCCAAGCTTGCCCTGCAAGTGGTCTGGGATGAAAGCGCGGCCTCGAAGGATAGCTGGAGCGCGATCAACGTGAAGGCGCGCGAGCTTGCCACGCAAAACGGCGCGCAAGACATCGTCAAAAAAGGCGATGTCGACAAGGCCTTTGCCGGGGCGGCAAAAAAGCTCGAAGCATTTTACAGCTACCCGTTTCTGCCCCATGCGCCCATGGAGCCGCAGAACTGCACCGCTTGGTTTAAGGGCGATCACATTGAATTGTGGGCGCCAACTCAAACCCCGCAACGCGGTCAGCAACAGGTTGCCGGCGTGTTGAAGCTGGCCGAAGACAAAGTGACCGTACACCAAACGCGCGCGGGAGGCGGTTTTGGGCGGCGGTTAGTCAACGATTTCATGTGCGAGGCTGCGGCCATTTCCCAGCGCATCAATGGACCGGTCAAACTGCAATGGACGCGCGAGGACGATACGCGCCACGACTTCTATCGCGTCGGTGGGTTTCATTCCTTAACAGGGGCATTGGACGCCTCGGGTAAGTTGATTGGCTTGCGTGATCATTTCATCACCTTCTCGGCCGACGGCAAGACGCCCGTGATTGGCGGCAACATCACCGCCGAAGAATTTCCGATGCCGTTGATCGAGAATGCGCACCTCACGCAAACAATGTTGCCACTAGGCACCCCATGTGGGGCGTGGCGCGCGCCGCGCTCGAACTCCGTCGCCTTCGCGGTTCAATCGTTCATCCATGAACTGGCCACGGCCGCTGGGCGCGATCATTTGGAATTTCTGCTGGAAATCATGGGCGAGCCGCGCTGGTTGGCCCCGGGCACGCCGGGTGCGCTCAATACGGGCCGGGCGAGCGGAGTTATTAAACTTGCCGCCGAGAAAGCCGGATGGGGCAGAGCCATGCCGCCGGGCCGTGGTCTTGGCTTGGCGTTCTATTTCAGCCATGCCGGGCATATCGCCGAGGTAGCCGAGGTCAGCGTTGATGCCACCATGAACGTCAGGGTTCACAAGGTTACGGTCGCTGCCGACATCGGCCCGATCGTTAACCTCAGCGGCGCGGAAAACCAAGTTCAAGGCTCGGTTGTTGATGGCCTCAGCACCATGATGAATCTTGAACTGTCGATCGAACACGGGCGCATTCAGGAAGGCAATTTCCACGACTACCCGATCCTACGCATGGCCGAGGCGCCCGAGGTCGACGTTCACTTTATCCAATCGGATTTCCCGCCGACCGGGGTTGGCGAGCCAGGCTTACCGCCCTTGGCGCCTGCGGTTGCCAATGCCGTCTTTGCCGCAAGCGGTCAGCGCGTGCGCGCGTTGCCGATGATGAAGCGCGGGCTGAAGCGCACCAATGTGGCGAGCGCAAACTAGAGCAAGCAGCGTTAAGTTAGAATCGGGCTGCTTGCTCTAAGTTATTGTTTGGTCGCGTCGTTGATGCGGAAAACCGGGTTCCACTTTTCCGCACGACGCTCTAGCTGCGATTAGGTTTTTTTGCGCTCGATATATTGGCCGTGGCCGGGCGGGCCGACCATGTGGCCCTGGTCCATCACCACCTTGCCGCGCACCATGGTCAGTTGCGGCCAGCCTTTCAGCCGCCAGCCGTCATAGAGGCTGTAGTCGGAGTATGAGCCAAGCTCGGCTGCCTTGACGGTGCGTTCGGCGTTCAGGTCAACGATGGCGAGGTCGGCATCAAGACCAACGCGAATGTCACCCTTGCGCTCAAGCCCGAAGATGCGCGCGGGCGCGCTGGTCAAGACCTGGGCAATACGCTGCAACGACAGCCGCCCCTTGTGGTAACCCTCGTGCAGCAGTACGGGCAGGATGGTCGCAGTGCCGGGAAATCCTTGCGAGGCCTGCCAAATCCCTTTCTCCTTGGTGGCGCGTTTACGCGGCACGTGATCGGATGCGACCACATCGATGCTGCCGTCGCGCAAGCCTTCCCACATGGCATCGACATCGTCTTGTGTCCGAAACGGTGGGTTGGCCTTGCCGATACTGCCCATGTCGGAATCAAGGGTGTGGGTCAGGTAATGAGGGCAGGTCTCGACGAGCACCTTGCTGTAACGTGGCCGCCAGCGGCGTACCTCATCCAGCGCCATGCGCGTGCTGAGGTGCGGGATATAAATCGTAGCACCCGTGTGTTCGGCAAAGTACATGGCCCGAACCACGTTCTCTGCCTCGGTGAACGCAGGCTTCGAGAGCGACCAGTCGCGCAACGTCGCTTTACCGGC
>SHWP01000057.1 GCA_009693785.1 Rhodospirillaceae bacterium | reverse complement strand
CAAACTCAGCGTTCCCGATATGCAACGGGACGGGACGCTGCGCTCGACTGGGGGCTTCGCGCCCCGTCCCGTTGCATCACCGAGCCAACTCGGCTCAAATGAAGATCGGGCTCTACTCATGACTGGATGAAACTTGGGGCTCAGGTCACTGAGCACATACAAAATGTGGCCGCGATCGCACCAATGATCGGCAAGATATCCGGCGGAATATTCCACTTCCCGAATGCGAACGTCGCCAATATAGATGGTTCGCCAATGGGCATGGCCGGTCTCGCCCGCATGACGCACCGGTTCGACGTTACTCCAGGTCGTAGTGGTGAAGGGCGGGGGTGGAATCTTCATGGGGAGCGAGCGTCTGCGCCTTAAGCGATAATATCTGGGATCAATTGATTTTTTAGCGCCGAAATCTGATCTTTCAACGATAGTTTACGCTTCTTCAGCCGCGAGACCTTGAGCTGATCGAAGTCTTGCGTAGCCATGAGCGTATTGATCACATCGTCCAAGTCGCGGTGCTCAAGCTCCAATTGCGCGAGCTTTTCTTTGATTTGATCTTGCGTCCACTGCATGGGGCCACGTTCTGTAGATAACCCTGACTTTTTCGATGGCGGTGAGGGCTAAGGCTGCCGCCGGTTATTTTTAGAGTCTATAGATTGGCTAAATTGAAGTCGACGCAAGGGCGGCCAATCTTGCGATGCAGGTCACATGTGAAAAGCCGCGACTCCGCTAAATCTGAGGCAGCTAAGGCTACCTATGATATAGATTGTAATTTTATTGCGCAGAAAAAGGAAGACGTGCCAATAGGTTAACGAGCTCTCCCCGGCCGCTGCGCTCCGAGGTATGATACCGATCTCGGCATTGTGCAAAGGGAGAACGCGCATGACGGAAGACGTGAGGATGGAGTCTCTAAAGGCGAAACACGCCGCACTAGAAATGCAAATTAATGAAGAAGAAAAACGACCCCTTCCCGACGCTTCAATTGTTCATGATCTCAAGCGACGAAAATTGAAAATAAAAGATGAACTGCGAAAAATCGCTGTTCACTAACCCCCTAAAAAAGCCCGTCAGACGTTCACTGGTCCGGCGCTACAACGGAGACTCGCCGTTGCCTGACCGGTGAGGGGTAGGATCCCAACGTCTTCTCACGCCACCGGAACGGTGGGCGTCTTTTTTTGCAGCTAATCGTATGATTAAACGCTGGGTGCCGGTTCACTTGGCGCAGGCGCAGCCTCAGCTGGAGGTACGGCTGGTTCTGCAGCCTGCTGAGCGGCGGCCGCAGCAGCCGCTGCCTCACGCGCTTCGCGGCGTTGTTTGCGCTCTTCAGCCTTGATGGCGTTGGTTTTGCGGCGTTGGGCTAGCACCATGGCCTTTTCTAAGTCGGCCTCACTGCACAAGCCCAACGTGACGGGGTTCTGTGGCTTAATGTTGGTGGCATTCCAGTGGCTGCGGTCGCGCACGCTAGCGATGGTCGCCTTAGTGGTGCCCAACAGACGCGAGATTTGCGCATCGGTTAGTTCGGAATGATGCTTCAAAATCCAATTGATGGCATCGGGCCGGTCTTGGCGCTTTGACACGGGCGTGTAGCGCGCCCCCTTTGAGCGGGCTTTGGGTAGCGGGATGTCGGTTTTGATCATCTTTAACCGCGCTTTGGGGTCGGCTTCGCAGCGCGCGATTTCCTCAGGCGTTAATTGAGCGCCGGTGAGCGGGTTCACACCAACAATTCCCACTGCCACTTCGCCGTCGGCGATGGCTTGAATTTCCAACTCGTGCATGCCGGTATAGGCCGCGATTTGCTCGAAGCTGAGCGCGGTGTTTTCAACCAGCCAAACAGCCGTGGCCTTGGGCATCAAGGGCAGCGCCATGGCAGCAGTCCTTTCGGGTTCAGAAGCGTCACCGGTTGGGCCAGCGCGTACCGCGCCGATAGCGGGCGTGGCTTAAGCTCGATTAAGGCCCTGATGACAAGAGTTGGGGGTATATATCGGGTTTAACGCAGCCCGGTCAAACCTTTAGTCAAACCATTGATATTATTTTATTTTGAGGACGATTTTGCCGATATGGGCGCTGCTTTCCATCAATCGGTGGGCCTCTGAGGCTTGGTCGAGGGCCAGAGTGGCATGGATCAACGGGACCACCTTGCGGGCGGTCGCGAAGGGCCAAATATGCCGGTAGACGGCCTGAGCCAGTCTTTCCTTGAACGCCAGGTCGCGCGCCCGCAGCGTCGAGCCAGTCACGGTGAGGCGCTTGAGCATGATGCCACTCAGATCGGTCTCTGTTTTAGCACCTTGCAGGAACGCAATTTGGACCAATCGGCCATCTGGCTTGAGGCACTTCAAATTGCGGCCAAAGTAATCGCCGCCGACCATATCCAAGATCACATCGACGCCCTTGGCGGGTAAATTACGCACGGCCTCGACAAAATCTTGTGTGCGGTAATTGATTGCTACGTCCGCCCCAAGCTTTTTGCAGGCCGCGCATTTCTCATCGCTACCTGCCGTAGTAACCACCGTCGAACCGAGCGCCTTGGCGATTTGAATGGCCGCCGTGCCAATGCCGCTGGTGCCGCCGTGAACTAACAATGTCTCGCCAGCCTCCAGGCGCCCGCGCTCGAACACGTTGTGCCAGACGGTGAAAAAAGTTTCCGGAATCGCCGCAGCTTCGACGAAAGAAAGGCTTTCAGGAACAGGGAGACATGATCCAGCATGAGCGGTGGCGTATTCGGCATAACCGCCGCCGGGTAATAGCGCGCACACGCGATCACCTGTCTTGAACTTGGTCACGCCATCGCCCAAAGCCACAATCGTTCCAGCAACTTCCAGACCTGGCAGGTCAGATGCACCCGGTGGGGCGGGGTACTGACCCAATCGCTGCACGACATCTGGCCGATTGACGCCTGCCGCATGGACTTCGATTAATATCTCACCGGATTTGGGTATGGGCACGGGGCGCGTCGTCGCGACAAGCTGTTCGGGCCCGCCGGGGGCCTTGATCTCGACCGCGTGCATAGTGGTAGGAATCGGCGTTGTCGCCATAGGCAACTTTCCTTATTTTTGAGTGTCACGTGGAATGTAGTTGCCGATCAGCACCCGGCACAAGCACCAGGATGCACCGATGGACACCGACGAACTCGACCCGATCAAGAAGAAGCCGCAGAAGAAAGACCTCAGCCGGATGTCGGTTGGCGACTTGAAGGATTATATCGACGAACTGAAGGCCGAAATCGCCCGCGCCGAAAGTGAGATCGCAAAGAAAGGCAAGGCCAAGCAGGGCGCCGAAGGGTTTTTTAAGAGCTAGAGATCTGCCAGCTCGTTCTTGTGGGCTTCGGTCCAGGCCACTTCGTAAAGTGTGCGGGCACCCTGAATACCCTTCATCTCGAACTTGCCACGCGGGATGAAGCCTAACCGCTGGCCTTTACAGGCATCGACCACGGATTGGGACACCCACAGGTGCCCGTTGGCGGCCTTCGAGCACACGCGTGCGCTCATTTGCACAGCCGCGCCGAAGAAGTCGTTTTCTTCTTCCACGGCTTCACCGGCATTGAGGCCGATACGCACGACCAGAGGCAGGTCTGGGTTGCGGGCATTGTGACTAGCGATATCGCGCTGCATCTCGACGCAGGCATTGACGGCCGAGGGTGAATCGAAAAACACGCCCATGATGCCATCACCCGTATGCTTCACCTCGCGGCCCTTGTGTTTAGCGATGGCATTTCGCACTGCGGTGTTGTGGGCGCGCACTACCTTTTGCGCGTTGGCATTGCCAATGGCTTGGGTCATGGCGGTGGATCCGACAATGTCGGTGAACATGAATGTGAAGACCGATGGAACGGACGTTCGCTTTTCAGGCTTGGACCATTCCGCCAGCATTGAACCCATGCCAGCCGTGGCCCCAGAATTGCCGCTCATGTAGGCGCTCATGGCTTTCGAACCGCTTTGAATCATGCCGGTGTAGCGGGGGTTCTTGCCGTAGCCAGACAACTCTGTGCAAAACGTATCGGTGCGATCGGGGGTGTTGCCAATGGCCTTCAAGCCTTGCTTGAGCATACTGATTTGCGGTTCGCGCTCAAGTTTCTTGGCTTGCCCAAGCGAGGAAATAGCGCCCGCCAAAACCAAGCTCATCCCAAATCGTGAGAAAGCATTGAGTTCGCCTAACTCTTGCTGCACCGTTCCGTTGGCCTCGGCAACAAAACCAGCAAAAATTTGGCGAGATTCGGCTTCGCCTGGGCTTTTCTCGGTAGCTTTCTTTTCAGGCTTAGGTTCAGGGGCTGCGACTTTGGGCTCGGGTTTGGGTGCGGTTTGTTCGGGCTGATCAGTCTGTGCTTGTTGCTGTTCGGCTGGTGCAGGCTCTGGATCGGGTGAGGCTGCTTCTTGGGTTTGCGCGCCCTCTGGATCGGGTGAGGCTGCTTCTTGGGTTTGCGCGCCCATGTCGGCGTCAAGATCGGGCGGCAGCCCTTCAGCGCCATCGCTGTCTTCTGCAGGCTGGGCCGCGAGTTCTTCCTGACCACGTTCGATTTCAACATGATCGAATTCCGCCTCTTGCGTCGCGGGCCGTGCCGCCATGCGGGCTTGTTGGCCAGGCATCAGGGTGGCTGGCCTTGGGCGCGATTTCTCATCCGATTCTAGAGCGACGCCCAGCAGGCTGAACTGCTGGTTCAAAGACAGCAACAAGACGACGAAAAATATAGTCACAAACGTGCCGAAGATCAGTGGCGTGCGATCTTGGGCGTCGATCATACGCTGGCCCTGCATATAAATAATCATCAATGCAACGGCGGCAGCCGAAAGTGTTGCCGCCGCGCCGCTAGTAATGAACGACGTCAGTAGTTTCGCGAAAAACTCCTTCTCTTTGGGGCGTTTTCGCTTTTTTTGACCGGGTTTGGGCTGCGGTGGTGGTGCGGGTACTTTTTTCTTTTCCTGGCGTTGCTTCGGCTGGGCATCGGGGGCAGGCCGCTGCTGTTTCGCGCCCGGCTTAGCCGGCGGCGGCTTGTTACCGAACATATTCTCGACATTGGGCATAGCCTTGGCTTTGGTGCTCTGCCAAGCAACCACTTACTCGCTTGTGTTTGTTTCTGGGAAGAATGTTTCTTTGATGACGCGTGAAGGAAAGCCGAGTTTGGTCTCAACCGTCATCGCCTCAGCGACGGCCTCTTCACGCTGATCGGGATTCGTAGCTGGCATGCAGCGACCAGCGTCCGCCCTTATAATAATAGATTTCGTAGCTATCGCGAGCCATGGCCCGACCAGAACGCCTTCAGTTATATCCGGGGTTGAAAAAACCCGCCTACGCAGTGTACCAGCCGCGATGTGGCTGATACGCAACTCCCACCCGCCCTTACGCCATAAGCGCTAGGCATTCAGTGTTATAGATGCGGCAGATTCTCTAAGGATCGCTTAATCCGAGCACTTAAAGACCTACGAACCCGTAATCCAGGCAGAAAGTGCCACAGGCGGAAACGCAATTCAACCGCTGGGAGAGTTTTAGTTAAATCGGGCTGACCGTTAATAGGCGAGGCGCGGTCCGGTTTACTGTGAGCCAGTGCGGTGCAACATCTTGGCTTTGATAAGCGCTGGCATGAGTAACTTGGCTGGCTAAGTCGGCATGGCAAATCACACCACTGCGGGGAGCGGATTCAATCCCCAACTGTGCGGATTTAGTGACTTGAGCCGATAACAATGGATCATCGGCGGTGCCATATCCTGGCACCACCGCAGCGGCGAAAAATACTGTTTCCGGTATTTTCAACGAGGCCGTTAGCCTGTTCGTAATTGAAATGGCAGCTTCAATTGCGGCTTCGGCCGTCTCGAAGCGCGCAAGAATGCCGCGGCCGGTATGTTTGACCTCGCAGCCATCATTGGCTTCGACAGTCTCGCGCATCGCCAGATTGTGTAAATCCATCACGCCCGCGCCACCACGCATGTCGGTCATCACATAATAGTCGGTGGGCTTACCGGCATTGTTATCCATCGTTTGATCAATGCCCGCTGGCTTCGGTACTCGCCAAATGGCAAGGCCTTGAGTCAATACGCCTTCGTTGCTTTGCCCAGCGAGGAAGCGAGTCATGGCCTGACGGCCTGCATCGATGATCGTTAAATTCGCCTCGGTACTCACATGCGCGTCATAATGTGAGGTAAAGGCGTCAACGGCGTGGCGTGGCAACGCAGCACCAAGGGCGGGGGCAATGAGGCTCATTGTGGCGGCAGGGTCGATATTCGAGACGGCCGCCAATTGAAGCATGGCTCCTGTCATGAACAATGCCGCCCCACGGCGCGCGACCGGATCATCGGGTGCGCGAGCGATTTGCGGCACGACAATTTCTTTGACGAAGCGCAAGGCCACGCCACGCTGCAATTCGCTGACAGCCGGGCTGAACTGGGCGGCCGGCAGCGTAACTGGGTTCGTGGTGGCCAAGGCAAACTGGGCTTGGCTATCGGGTGTTGCTGTTGACCCTTGTTCTTCAAGGCTTGCAGGGGGCGGGACAGAATTGGCGGTTTCAGGCGGTGCTGGAAGCGTACTTGTAGTTGGAGAGCTAACCGCGACTTGAGACGCTGGTGGTTGTTCATCGATGGTCGGCACGCCCAAATCAGACTCAGGCGCGCTGGCCGTGGTGCTGGGGGCCAATGTTTCGGGGTCGCCGCGCAGGCGTTTGACCTCTGCCGCATCCTCGGCTTGTTCAAATTGTGGTTGCGAAGGCCGCTTGGGTTTGAGCTTGAAGCGATAGGGCAGCGAGGCCGCGAACATTTGCGCTTGATAGGACGCGGTCGTTTGCCACAACGAAGCGATCAGACGCTTGATGGGGTTACCGAAACGAAATAGCGAGAAAATGCCCAGTAAGAACACGCTGATATAAGTCAGTGTCAAAATTGCCGAGGTTCGCGAAGGATCAATGTGCATGCCAAAATCGGGCAAGCGCGAGAGCATCCACGATACCATTGCGGTCACGATCGCCGCCGCAGTCAAACTCAGACCCGAGGTGATAATGGCGCGCCAGAAAATATCGGCGGCTCGCGGCGCCAATTTCGCCGGCGCTGATCGTTCGACCGGTTTTGCCGCTTGCTGTTTTATAACGCGGTACGAATGCAAGCTGATTGGCGTAAATGGTTGAGTTTTCATCCGCGCGGTCAATTCCTTGATGCGCGGGCTGGTGTAAATGTTCACCGGCTCATTGCGGTTTTCATGCGGATAGTAGGTATCTTTGATCACCCTGGTTGGACGGCGGGTAATCTCCTCGGTGGCCATTGCCTCTTTGATGGCTTCTTTGCGCTCGTCCCCAGGGTAGCGGGCGTGCACGACCCAGCGGCCGTCCTTGAGGCTGTAAACTTCGTACTGAACGATGGCTAAAATGGCGCACATGGCGCCGTGGGCCCTGAAGGGCTCTCCGTTAATATGTCGCTCTGGACGCTTTTTGGCTCCAGAGGTATCGCGACATCCGTCCCCGTTCTGGTGACGGCGCGATAAGTTAAAAACGCCTCTGAGCCGTTAAGAGTTGCAAGTTAACACAAAAAAGGCCGCATCGGAACCGATGCGGCCACAACATCTAGTAGTTGGGCTGACGGCTATTTTTTATCGCCGAAGCCCTTAAAGCGCTTGTTGAACTTCGCCAACTGACCACCAGCATCGTTCAAACGGTGAACACCGGTCCAGGCGGGGTGGGTCTTGCAGTCGATGTCCAGACGCAACGATTCCCCCGCTTTGCCGTAGGTCGAGCGAGTTTTGAACTCGGTGCCATCGGTCATGATGACCGTGATGTCATGGTAATCGGGGTGAATGTCTTTTTTCATCGTGCGGTCCTACGCCCCAAAAAGGCGGCTTTTATGGCTGTTTTTCTAGGGTGCCCCTGCAAAAGAGCGCGCCTTATACAGGGTTCAAACTGCCCCATCAAGGCCGCTTAGCGCTGGTCTAATTTCAGCTCGATCCGGCGATTTTTGGCCCGTGCGGCCTGGGACGGGGCCTTGTCGAGGGGTTGGAATTCACCAAACCCCGCCGCAGCGAGGCGATCAGCGGGAATGCCCTGGGCGGCAAGGAACTTCACCACACTTAACGCGCGTGCGCTCGAGAGCTCCCAGTTCGACGGAAATTGAGCCGTGGCAATGGGCACTGTGTCCGTATGTCCGTCGATGCGCAGAATCCAGTTTATCTCTGGGGGAATTTGGCGGCTGATCTCGATGAGGGTTTGGGCCAATTGCACCATTTGGCGCTGACCATCAACGCCGAGATCGGCAGACCCCGAAGCGAATAGAACTTCCGATTGAAACACAAAGCGGTCGCCGACCACAGAAACGCCCGGCCGAGTGCCCAGAATGTCACGCAAGCGTCCGAAAAATTCTGATCGATAACGCTGCAATTCTTGAACTTTACCCGCCAGTGCGCGGTTCATCCGGCGGCCTAAGTCGGAGATCTGAGCTTTTTGTTCGGCGGTGAGTTTGTCCGAGGCATCCAGTGTTGCCGACAGCCGTGCGAGCTCTTGTTGTAACTCTTGCAATTGCTGGCTCATCAATGCGGCTTGGGCTTGTGCGTCTGCCGATAGGTGGCGTTCCTCTGTGATGGCGCTGTCGCTTGTGGCGGCTTTTGCGCCCAGGTCAGCCACTTGTTTTTCCAAATTAGCCTTGAGGGCTTCGAGGGCTTTGACCTGATTTTGAATCAAGGCCAGTTGAGCGGCCTGCTCGGCAAGTGTTGCTTGATCGGCGGCGATTTGTTTCGCAGACGCATCCAGGGATGACTTGAGTGCACCAGCCTCAGTGGTTTTTTCCGCGAAGCGTCCTTCAAGGTCGCGGTAATCGATACGCAATTGGGTCAATGCGCCAAGTTCTTGGTTGGCCGCGCGCAGTTGGTCTGACAACCGCGCGATATTACCTTCGAGCTCGACGCGAGTTTGGCGTTCCAAGGACAACACCTCGCTCATTTCGGCCATGCGCTTATTGAGTTGGCTGAGGGCTTGCTCGCGCGCCGACAAAGCTTGGCCCAAGAAAAACTGGCCCAGCACAAATACGAGCAGGACGAAAATGATGATGATAAGCAGTGTTGAGAGCGCATCGACCCAGCCCGGCCAGATGTCGATCGGGTCCCGTGGACGTCGGAAGGCGGCGGGCACCGTTGGCTCCTAGCTGTCCGAGGCGCCGTCGTCGCGGTGCCCGGCTGCGGCAGCCATGGTTTTGGCGAGAAGTTTGATCTCGGCACGGACCTCGCGCACGATATCCTCGCGGCCCGCATCTAAACTAGAGGCAAGGCGGGCCAGCCCTGTGTCGATGTTGCGGATATGGCCGCGCGTGGTTTCGTCAATGACGGGCGCGCTCGCGGCTTGCGGCATATTTGCGGTCTCATTGATGCGCTTGAGCAATGGGGTCAGTTCTTTTTGATTTTCGGCCAGGCGCAACAAGACTGCGGTTTCTGTGCGCATCTGTTCGGTCAGAATGGCGAGTTTTTCGTTCATTGCGACGAAATGTTCGTTCGAGGCCACGCGGCTTTGCTCGGTGCGTGCCATGATGCGCTGCAATTCTTGCAAGCTTTCAGCGGTTTGTTCCAACAGGGCTTCGGTGTAGGCCGATACAGTTTGTTCGCCTTCACCCACCGCCGAACCCGACGACAGACGCGTGAGGCCTGATAGCCATTCTTCAAGATCATTGAAGAAAGCGTTTTGCGCTTGCCCAGCTTGCAGATCCAAGAACCCAAGCAGCAATGAACCAGCCAGGCCAAACAGCGAGGATGAGAACGCAGTGCCCATGCCCGACAGCGGCGCTTCAAGCCCGGCTTTCAACTCGTCGAACATCGCGGCGACATCAATGCCCGAAACGCTGAGACTTTTGATCACATCAGCAACCGCCGACACTGTACTAAGCAAGCCCCAGAACGTGCCGAGCAAACCTAAAAAGATGCACAGGCTGGTGAAATAGCGTGCTAGTTCGCGGCTTTCGCCAAGGCGCGATGAAATTCCATCCAACAGAGTTCGCATGGCTGGCGCGCTGAGGCTCATGCGGCCCTTACCCCTGCGGTTGGCCAACATGCGCGCCATGGGCGAGAGCAGTTGAATATTGTCTTCGGAACTGTCGGTGCGTTGCTCGGCTAGATTTTCGCTGCCGGTGGCGGTGGCCGCGCGAAAGTTATCAAGCCAGCGCGTCTCGGGGTTGAGCATCAACACTTGGCGGAAATTAAGAATGATGCCCACCAGGATGACGGCAAAAATCGAACCGTTGAGCAGCGGATTGACCAGGAAGATATTCACTAACGTGACCGCGATCAGGCCCGCCCCGATGCCAACGGCAATCAGGAACAGGACCATGCGGGTCAAATAGGTTTTGCTATTCGTCATCGTGGATCGAGCTCACCCGTTGCAAACGATGGACGAAACGTTCCGGCGGCGAGGGGCCGGACAGTAGTTTCCGAATCTAACGCTTCACCGCGACGGCGTCGACGCGGTCAAGATTGCCACCTTCGCCTTGGTCGCCGAGTGCGCGCACTTCAATGCGCGTGCGTTCCACGCCAGCGTCGATCAATAAGTTGCGAATGACGATGGCGCGATCGAGCGCGAGGCGCCGGGCCTTGCTGGTGTTTTTGTCCGGGTCGGTGGCATAGGCCATGAGCTGCACGCGCAGTGCACGATCACCGGACATACGCTCAGCGAGCTCTTTCAGCGATCCTTGGCTGCTGACATCGATATCGGTCACGCCAGAGGCAAAGGGAACAGTAAGTGCAACACTGACTTCTTCGGCGGGGCTGGGCTCCACCGGTTCTTTTTGCGGCGGTGGAATGGCAGCCGATTGCTGCGCTTCGGGCATTGCGAAGGGAACTGGGCCAACGGGTTCTTCCTTCGAACTGCGCATAGCGGCGGCAGACGGGGCGGTATCAACCGTTGTGCTGGAGGGCTGTGTACTTGCCACGGCAGGGGCCGGTTGCGGTGACGCAGACGCTAGTGGCGGTGTCATCAGTGCCGGAGCGGGGGGTGGCTCGGCTTTTGGCACGGGTGGTGGGGCTGAGGCCGCAACCGCTGGGGCTGGAGTTCTCTCACGTACAGGTGCCGGAGGAGGTGCAGCAGCAGGTTCGGTTGAAGCAGTGGTTTGTTTTGGTTTTGAGGTCGCAGGCTTCGCGGCTGGTTTCTTGGCAGCTTGAGGCGGGCGCAATGTGACGGGTTGAGCCGATGAACGTGTGGTCACTGCTGCAGCACCTGCAGGCGGGCGCAAGACGATGCGGCCAGGAGTGCTGGGCTGTAAGGGTGAATCGATGGCACTCAGATCGACAATAACGCCCGACGAGGTTTGCGCCATTGCAACACCAGGCGTACCCGCGGCAACGGCAACCATAACCGAGCCCAAAAGAATGGCTCGCAGCATCGCCTTCGATGGCTCTTGAATTGTCATCGTCAACACCGGCTCAAATCTAAAACGAACACGCACCACGATCCCCCGTTCTTTATGAACGTCTTTGACGAGTGGATCGATCTCATCCCTATCGTCACCGTACAACATGGCACAAACGCGGCACAACCCGCGCAAGCCCCCACCATGGAATATCCTAGATATATTAACCGACATTCCCCAGATGAACCTCGGTCACGATGATCAAAGTACGCTTCAGGGCCACCTTTGACAACTATTAGGGCCGCATAACCCTGGTCTGCCAATGGTCGGAGCAGACTTAATGCGGTCGTGAAATCTTTGCGGATGTATGCGGCCTCCGCGTCCTCAAGCGGTCCCGCACTCGCCATACCGCCAACGCTCATGGCTATCAACGCGGCAAGCAACACAGTTCTAATCGCTTTTATCCCGGACAAGCCGGGTGGTGACAGTCTTGGTAGGGCATGGGTCAGAGTTTCTGAGAGATGGTATAAGTGGCACCGAAGATGGGAATCAGAGCACGTCAGAGCACGTCAGAGCACGGAACCGATTAAAACTTATATGACGCCCGCGCGCCATACGCCGGCTTATTCGGCAAGCCCACCGACAGGAAGCTGCGGCCGGCGGCGAACGAAAAGTCGGTCAGCCGCTGGTAGCCGGTGAACGTCTTGTCGTTGAAAATATTCGTGCCATAGAACTCGAGGCGGACCTTTTCATTCTCGACGCCGGCGCGAATGTTGACTTTCGATGACGCGCCCGTCGTGGTGGCGTTGGCTTCGGACTCGAACATGTCGCCAACATAAATGTAATCGGCCCGCGTAAACCAATCGTAATCCGCGACCAATTTGTCGATGTACGTCACCGACGCGGTGCCCTTGTAGCGGGGCGTCCGCGACATTTCCCGCCCCGCCGCGTTATTGACGCCCAGGATGAGCTGGCAGTCGGAACAGTCGCGGGTGAGGATATGCGCCCGGTTGAAGGCGAACGTGCCCTCGACCGTGAGTTTCTCGGTGGCGCGCGCCTCGGCCTCGACTTCCACGCCCGACAGGTTGGTCTTACCGCCAGCGCCAATGACCGTGATCAGATCGAAGGTGCCATTGGCGCGTGTGATCGGCACGGCGGAGGCGGACTGTTGGCTACGCCACTTGGCGGTATAAAGCGCAGCGGTCATGGACGCCCGGCCATCCCACAATTTGCCCTTGAAGCCGACCTCGTAATTGTTGATCCGTTCTTCCGGAATCGCGATGGCGGCGCCGACGGCGGCGTTGATTTGATCGAGCTCGGATTGGGGCCGCCCAACCAAGGTTGGGTTGAATGCGCCGGGGCGCGTCCCTTTCGCCCAGCTTAAGTACAGCGTGATGTCGTCGGTCGGTTTGTAATCGAGGATGACGCGCGGGGTAAAGCTCTTGAACGTCTTCGACAGCACCAAACCGCCGATGATGCCATCGGAGATTTTGTCGTACTGCCGGCGCGCCTCGCCGTTGATGACCAACTGGTCGGTAATGTCATAGGCGAGCGAACCGAAGATGCCTTGGCTTTTGGCGTTGTTGACGCTGCCGATCGCGGTGGATCTGAAGGTGCCCGGCGGCAGCCTGAAGCCGCTGGTGGCGAGGCCTTTCAGATCGGCGAAACTTCCGCCGATCAGCCAGCGCAACGATTGGTTGGCGGCCGATGTCGCGCGGACTTCCTGGCTGAAATCGTGGAAGTCGGCGTTGTTCAGCAAGATGGAATCAAGCGCGGCGCCCAAGGCGGCCGTCGGCCGCTTGTCGAGATCGTCCAGGGCGGCCCATTTGTCGGAATGGGCGGCAGTGATCGACGACAGCACGATGCCGCCTTGCATCTCGTAATTCACGATCAAACTGGCCTCACGCGCGTGCCGTTCGAGGCCGAAATGGTCGAGGAATTGAGGCGTAAAAATGAATTGAAGCGTGTTGGGCGGGATCGGGGCGTTGCCCAGCAATATGTTTTTGATTTCCGGAGTCACCACGACATCAAGGGCGATCTCGTCGGGCCGGGGGAAACGCGGCGTGCCGCAAATCCAGTTGTTGTTGCCGTTGACCCTGCCGGCGGTGCCGCCAAGATTGCAGTTGAACACGTCGGCGCCATTGGCAACGCCGTAACCGAACGCGGCACCTGGGCCGTCGTTGTCTTTCCAGGCGTGCGCGCGCGCCTTGATCGTCAGGCCGTCGGTTGGGGTCGCGAAAAGCGTGGCGGCGAAGTCGGTTGTCCGGCGCGCGCCAAGCTTCTGCGATGCGTTCAGCGCATTCTTGTACTGTCCGGTCGTATAATCCGACATTCCCCGGATGAACCCCGGCTTCAGGCAACATGGTAGGCGTAAGGGCCGCCTATTACAACTTCGGGGGTACTTTCCTGGATTTTCCGCCAAGTCCCTTCTGAACGCAGACTTCTCAGCCCGCCGATACCCCTATT
>SHWP01000016.1 GCA_009693785.1 Rhodospirillaceae bacterium | reverse complement strand
TTCAACGGGAGAGGTGTGCCTTGATCACGGGAAACAGGGGTATCGGCGGGCTGAGAAGTCTGCGTTCAGAAGGGACTTGGCGGAAAATCCAGCAAAGTACCCCCGAAGTTGTAATAGGCGGCCCCTACGCCTACCATGTTGCCTGAAGCTGGGGTTCATCCGGGGAATGTCGGTTTAATACATTGTTTTTCGTGTAATTTTCGCGCAATTCAAAGCTGGAAGTCTACTTCAGGATTAAATGAAGCTGTAAATAATTGCTTCTCAATTTTATTTCTTCTGAGATGAAAGCGAGAGTATTGACTCCGGAGAACGGGTCGACAGGAGTTGATTTAGATTAATAGAGTTTGGGTTAGCCGGATAAAGTCGATCACGCTGTGTTATGTTTCGATCATGTTCATTTATAAAAAAATAATTATAACCTAGCGGCTTGGTTATTTCATTAATCAAAGCGCACTGCGGATTGAATAGGGTTTCGAGGATAATATCCGGTTTCTTCCTTAAGAGTTGTGACATACCTCGAAAGACTTCCGCTTCTGCCCCCTCAACATCGATTTTCATAACTGGCCGTTCACCAAGGTCAATGCCGTCAGTCAACTTATCAAGCTTGGTCATTTTGACGACGACCAAAGTTCCATCTTTTTCATCTATCTTTAAATTGGGCGAGACCAGATGGCCGCCCGATGATATATGCCCAAGCCATTTTGGTTTCCAGCCAAACTGGGCAAATCCCTCCGAGTTCGCAATTGCCACGCGCTTCGGCATGATGTTCTTGACATCGTTGGCAAGCATGTTGATGAGCAGTCGCGCAAAACCATCGGGATTCGGCTCGCAGGAAATAATTGGGATATCCTGCCGCAGTGCGGCTGCCACTAAACTATATTCGCCACATCGTGTGCCAATGTCGAACACGTAGGTGGCTAGCGCTATTAGGTTGGACCACAGGTACATTGATTCTGGTTCGTTGACCTTTCCTTGCAGCTCACAGCCACAAATTCCGCAGTCATTGTGATTCGTGAACATCACAAAGGGTGGGCAATTGTACATGGTAATATCAACGTAACCGAACTGAAGTTTTCCACTAGCATTGAGCCCCTCCAAATCTTTTTTGAGACGCATATTTGACTCCAGTATTTTTTATTCGATGAATCGATACATGCTCGGCTACAACACTCGCTCAATGTCATATGCTCCGCAATAGGTCTTGCTTGAATAATACGGCTGGGCGGTCGGGCAGGTGACGCATATCGTCGGCCAGGCCGGTGCCCGAGATCTCGTCAATGCCAGCTTGAATTGCAAGCGCCACGTGGGCGCGGCTGCGAAGCCCCATGACATAGTTGCGCCGCGCGCCTGCGCGCCGCCGGAAGGAATTGAGGGCTTGGCTCAACTCGGCGTCGTCAACAAAACTGCCGGGTCTTGCCTCCACGCCTAAGGCCACATGGTCGAGTGAAAAGACCGCATCGCTGAGCGCGCCTAAGTCCATCAAAAAGGCGACATCCTTCACCCGCCCACGGAAAACTTCACGTACGTCGATCAATGCTTCGGGGCTGGCGGTGGAGGGCACGTTCACCAACTCAATGCGCAGTTGTATGAGGTGCTCACGTTGGGGCAGGTCGGAAATCGCTCGCAAGAGAACCGCCCCCAACTTGCGTGTCATGACCGTAAATGGAACGGGCAGTATGTATGTCGCCCGCAATCCTTTTTGTGTCATCGCGGTAAAGTCGGAGAACGCCACCTTAGCAAGGTCGATGATGGTCGCATCGTTGAGCATCTGTTGTGCTGCATTGGGCGCATTTGGCCCAAAGACGGGATCAGCTGTCGCGGTGAAGGCCCGCATGGCGTAGCACGCGAGGCTTTCTGTTTCAGCCACCCAGAGTGGACGATAGACAACGGTCAGTGAGGGAAAGGCCGATACTTGTGCAAATGACGCCGCCGTGCCCAAGGCTTTGGTTTTGGCATCCGCCTTTGACTTATCTGATTCCTGTGCGGGCCGCCTGGCATCTTTTGCCGCGAGCACCAAGCGGGTGCGTTTTGCCGCTAGTTTCAGTGCCTCTGTGTTCAGGCTGCCATCAGGGTTCATCGCGGTGTCGAGATCGACTTTCGCCGTTTGCGGTAAAGGCGGGTCTTTCTCGGTGAAGCGTTCCCCAACCAGTTTTTGCCCAAGCGCGATTGCGATCTCATCGGCGCGCTGTTCGGCCTCATGTTCTGACAGTGTCATCATGAGTAAAAGCCAGGCGTCCTCGTCTTGCGGAATAAAAGCATTACCCTTGCCGATCATGCGGCTTATCGTGGTCTCAACCATCATGAGAACACGCGGCCGGTATCGCTCCCAACCATCGCCCAATTCCGAACGCAAATGCGCAATGGTGATAACTTGAACACGGCCACTGGCTTTGGTTTCAATCTCGGACACGAGCTTGCCGAGACTGAGTTCTAGTCCTTGGTCCCAGGTCGCCGGTCGGATGTTATCAATGCCAGAGCTATCGTCAGCCTGATTACCCATATCTTGAGTTGCAAGGGCGTCGTTATCGCGACGAGCCCAAAGAGCGAACTTAGAGAACCATTCGCGCAGAGACATCAGAAGGCCAGGGTCGTGAGGATATGGCCTTTCGCGGCGCGTTGTAATTTATCACAATCGTTGTCACGCCAATCCAAGATCTTGAAGCCCTGCGTTCGAATTTTACTGAAAGAACAGGTGCGGATTATTTCAGCCGGCCAAAGGGAATGCGTTCCAACACGGTCATCGTTTTATCGCCGCTGGTTTGTAAAAAGATCGCAATGTCGCGCACAACAAGGGGCTTATTCACGATGTTCGCGGTCATCTGCTGTACGGCTTTCATCATGGCCGCGCGCTCGGTTGGATCATCAATCCGGTCCGTCAGCGAGATACGAAAGCGGAACTCCTCCATCACATAGGGGTAGCCCCAGTGCTCAAGCATTTGGGTTTGATGGACGGTGAGTTTATTGCGCAAGTAGTAAGCGGTTTGCTCAGCCGAGAGCGGTACGCGGAAACCCTCGAATGTCCGAACGCACTGTGCGGCTAGATTTTCGAGTGCGGCGGAGGATCGCGTGGGGGTCAATGCGATGAACTTGCCAATCACGGCCAATTCCAACGGCGGCAACTCAATCGGTGCAACACTGCGTGCGAAAATACGCGCTGCTGAAAGCAAGGCGCCCTGAGAGGACGCAGGGTTCAATTCAAATGGCGGTTTTAATGTGCCATGAAAGCCGTGATGTCGCGTACCTTCAATCAGCGCCTTTACACGCTCGGGCGCTAGGCCCGGAATAACTGGCAAGCGCGGCGGTTAGGGACTGCCATCGCTGCCAAGCCATTGCTTTCCGAACTCTTCGAGCGGGCTGTTTGGCTCGGGTGAGAAATAAATGGCATAGCGTGAGGTCATCGTAAGCAATTCCTATTGTAAAATATCAGTCGAATGCATGGTTAGATGACGGATATTTTCAACCAAGAGCCACACTTGAGTTACCTAAATTAGCCTTATGCGGCAAGAGATTCGCCTACAATTTGCGTGCCGCTAGGATTCATCTTTGCGATTACAGTGCGTAGGCCCTGAATTGCGACGTGCGGAGACGGCGCAGTTGAGCTTTGGGCCAAGGCTTGCCGCCATGCGCGTGAGCCCGGACGCCCCGCAAAAAAGCCCACCGCGTGCCGTGTCATCAGACTAAGCCGCGTCCCGACGGGTGTCTCGTGTTCTAGGTAATCGAGATACTTGCTAGCTACGTTTGCTTCGATGTCTATCTGTCGTGGCTGGCCAAAGACTTGCGCATCGGCATTCGACAACATAGCAAAAGGTGTCTCGTAGGCTGCGCGGCCAATCATAACGCCATCAACATACCTAAGGTGGTCCGCCACGTCAGAAAGTTTCTTAACACCGCCATTTAAAACGATCGTCAACTGTGGGAAGTCACGTTTTAATTTATAGGCCCGTTCATACCGCAGTGGCGGGATTTCGCGGTTCTCTTTTGGGCTTAACCCCGTCAACCAGGCCTTGCGGGCGTGTATGATGAAAGTCTTGCAGCCCGCAGCCGAGACGTGCCCAACGAAATCATCAAGAAACGCGTCGCTGTCATGATGATCGATGCCAATACGTGTTTTGACGGTCACGGGGACCAGTCGAGATTGACGCGACAAAGCATCCTGGATGGCTTTGATGCAGTCGCCCACCAGGTTTGGTTCTGCCATGAGGCAGACGCCAAATCGTCCCGTGGTGACGCGGTCGCTGGGGCAACCGATGTTTAGGTTGATTTCGTCGTATCCGGCAGCAGCCCCCATGACGGCTGCTTGTGCCATGAGCAACGGGTCGGACCCGCCAAGTTGCAATGCGACCGGGTGTTCGAGGGGATCGTGGGCCAGAAGGCGTGCAGGATCGCGCCCACGGACCAGTGCATTGGCGGTCACCATTTCCGTATAAAGCTGCACATGCTTGCTGATCAGCCGGACGAGGTAGCGGAAATGCCGATCGGTGCGGTCCATCATCGGGGCAATGGACAGCCGCAAGCTGGGAGATGTGATGTGCTGGGCGGTCATCATAAGCCCCGGCTTACAGGCCCAGGTGCCATTTGGAAATGCGATTTTGACGAAAAGGGTACGATAAACCCTAAAAATGGCTCAAAACTGCCACATATGGGTGTTGTAATTTGGCCTGCTTGACACAATGTTCCTGTTATGTTCTATTCAGGTCGAATGAGAACAAATAAAGAACACGATCCAGTCAGGAGCGCACACATGGACGCAGCAACATACCTCAAAGAAGCCTCTGCCCTCTTGGGCCTGTTATTGGTGGTTTACCTTTGGTCGCTTGTGGCCATGGCGCTACAAGCCTGAGCTTTTGCCTTTGTCCTGGAGAGGACAAGCGGAACGCGCCGTCTCGCCCTGCGTCCGCGATATCAAAACCTGGCGAGCCAAAAATCCCTGGGTCCGGTGCTTTATCGCCTGAGTTCCCCTCAGTGCTGCCCCTCTATAGCGGTAACGCCGGGCCCGGGAGTTATCTGAAATGTTCTGATAATGCCCTGGGAGATGGCGCCAGGGTCAGGGTGCAGCGATCGTCGGCGGCACGCCTAGGATTTCATCGAATACAAGTTTCCAACCGCTCTCGCGCATTTGCCAAATGCGCACGTAATGGCCCCAGCGTGTTTGGGTGTCGTTCGACCATCGGGCTTCTCCATAAGTGAAGACGAAATCACCTGCCTGAGATGCTCTGCCGCCTTGGGGTTTGAGTTGAAGCTGATGAGGCCGCCGGGCGAGTTCAGCGGCTTGACCATATGGCCCGGCTTGAGGTTGGGCTGGAGAGCCCATCAGCAAAGCATCATCAGCCAGATAAGCTTTGTAAGCGCTGATCGTGTTATTGTTTGCTGTGACGGCGAGTTGTGCTTCAAGCGTTTCGATTTCTAACCGTGCCTTGCTTGCTGAACCAGCGCCCATTGGAGCCATGGGCAAGTATGATGGTTCCATCTCTTGCTTAAACGCCGATGCCGCCTCCGAACGTGGACCGCCATCGTAGACCCATAGCCACTGGCCATTATCTTGCTTTTGCCAGACCGTGAAGTAGTGGCCGTAGCCCTTCGTTTCGCCAACTGTGAAGGGCCCTGTTGTGAAACCAAGGTCGCCCGAGCGTGCGATACCTGCCCATTGCGGCCACCATTTGAGCGAAGTGTCGGGCGGCTCGTCAGGTTGCTTCGCTAGCGATTGTTGCGCGTTGACGGGGCCCGGTTGAAAGAGAAATCCATCGGGCGCGGCGTAGGTTTTGAAGGCTGCGATCCAACCGCGATGCTGCGCCTCAGCAGCAAACGCGCGCTCAGCAGTGACAACCTCCGAGGGCGAGGCAGCCCAGCACGGCGCAGGTGTCCATGCATGGGCGATGGCTACCAGCATCAAAAATATCAAATAACGCATCAACGCTTTGCCTTCTTGGGTTTGGTTCGCGGTTTATAGCCAGATATTTTTTTCTGCCGAGCTTGAACGGTTTGGCAATCCAAAACTGGTGCTTGCGCAAACACATTCATTGCTTGTTTGAATCGCAACACATCAAAACTTGCTGACTTTGAAAGGGGTTCGGTGGCCGCTGCTGCCAACAAATTGGGGTGGAGGGTCGCACCATCTTTGGAGTTCAGCGAGAAAAATGGCCGTAACCATTCGGCTTGAGACATAATTTCAATCAGTGCCAAAAGCCGGAATAAGAGCGAGACCCTTCGCGCTGTTCGCAAGTCGTAGCTGCGATCAATAGACGCCGCCCAGCAGGCCGCATCCATATCGACAAACATGAATTTGGTTTCGAGCCCCTTTGCCGTGCGAAAACTCACGCCCTGAACATCGCCGGGCGCCATGATCAAACCTACTTCTGCGCCAAGGTGTGCAACGCGCCACGCGCGCCGCAGATCCAGTGGCGAAATGGGCGGTAAATCCTCCGGGCCAAAATCGAGGTCATGAAGGTATGGGGTTGGCACGGGCCGTAACTGGTTCAATTGATACAGATAAGGGTAGGGGAGATTACGAGCAGTTGCTATCGGCGTGATGCGCTCAGACCCCCACGACGTGGCTCTATCTATAATTATTAGTATATATTTCAACACGATAAGGCTTATTTGGCTCGTTAACCTTTGACGCCTACGATGCTGCCCATGCGAGAAGGCATGCGTTTGGCCAGATGAGCCGGGCGTTTTTTGCCATACAGAAATTGTGGCTCACCGCAAAGTCTGAAAGACATTTTTGCGATGAGCACGGCCCAAGTTGTCAATACGACCATGATTTCGTCTGCCGCCCGTATCGCCAGGGCGCGCGGATCCGTATCTACGTCTTTTCAATCAGTCGACGCCCTTGACACAAACCTTGCCGCTCGCGGTCGGGGAGATTTTAGCCGTCGCGACGAGCTTGATGATTTCGAGGCGCCTACCTCGCGCCCAAGACGCGGTGAGTTTCAAGATCAAGTTGTGCGCTTTTCTGGCGTGCTGTTGTCGCGCGATGTCGGTACAACAATCGTCCAAGCGCAAGCGGCCTCGAGCCGAACCGGCAGTCCCACCATTGCTTCGCTTCAGGCCGAGCGAAACATTGCTGAATATGAGTTCAATCAGTCATTGATGGGCGCGCCTTTAGCGACAACTGAAACCGGCATTGTTCATTAAGCGGTATTTTGCGCACTAACGCTTATCGCTTGTTGAGATCTTCATTCACCATCATGCTTTATCGGGAATGACGCGCTGTGCTTTGCGTGTCAGACTGTAGACCTGTTTTTGCCTCCGCCCCGATCAGTTGAGCGCGGATCGACATGTCTACAGTCCGAGCGAAACCCGACGTGATGATTTGGATCCATCGTTATGTCGGATTAGTCCTTGGCCTTTGGCTGTTCTCAATCGGCGCTTCGGGCGCGATCCTTGCCTACTATCGTGAGATCGATGCGTCGCTGAACCCTCAGTTATTTGCGGCACAGAATGCGCCACAGCACCCTGATCTTGATCGGATGCTGGAGCGGGTCCATGCCCAGCAACCTGAACGGTTTGTGTTGTATATCGAACGCTACGCACTCAAGCGCGATGAAGCGTATATCTTTACTCTGACGAAACGCCTGCCAGCGACGAGCCAAGGGCTCGATCTGTCAACAATCGGTAATTACGACGACGCCTTGGATTGGCAAGTTTTCGTCGACCCGGCGACGGGAAATATCATCGGTGAGCGGTCTTATTGGACATTCATCAATTTCCTGCGCGATTTCCATCGCGAGTTTTTTGCGCCACCTTCTGGCCGCAAGGTTATGGGCATTGTAGCCGCTAGCCTGTTCCTCAGCGCGATTTTTGGTGTTGTTCTGTGGTGGCGTAATGCCAAGAAGCACCTCAAGCGCGCCTTGTCATTCCGTGCGTCCGCGGCGATGCCACGCCTGATCCATGATGGGCATACGGTGTTGGGGTTTTATGCTTCGATATTCATTGGCTGGTTGTCGCTATCAGCCTTGATGCTGTGTTATGAGGGAACACTGCGCGAGTTCTCTGATTGGGCATTGCGGGGTGGTAAGCCAGCCCAAAATTTCGAAGCTGCCGTTCTTGAGCAGAAGCCCAAAGCCATCTCTGATCGCATGATCTCGCTCAATCGGGCGCGCGATACGGCGCTGACGGATCATCCCAACTCCGATGTTGTGCTGATCCGCATGCCAAAGTCGCCTGCTGGCAAGATTTCATTCCGGCTTTATCCGACCGATGAAGACCTGACCCTCTACACGCGGCAAGTTTATATCGACGCGAGCAGTGGAGAAATTTCAGGGCGTTTCGATCCTAAGCGTCAGCCCTGGACGGATTCATTATTCGGGCTTTGGCTGATTTGGTTTCACAACGGTACCATGTTGGGTGACGTGGGCCGGGTATTTAATATTTTCGCTGGGATCGTATTGGCATCGTTGTTCCCAACCGGGATTTACATTTGGTGGAAGAAGCGGCGCGCTCGATTACCCAGAAAAATTTTGGCGCCGACACTACCAATGCAGACGACCATTCATTCTGTGGAGTAAGAGAGAGCACGGGCCTGCAAAATACCGACCGCCCACTTTCCGAACCAGACAGAAGGCGTCGGCAATGCGTCTAATAATCGCAAAAGTTGCACATCTCGACCACAGGCCGCAGTTATCCACAACGAGTGGAGTTGCTCCAAGCGAGCCAAAGCGTTTTCGGTAGCCTCCGCCATCCCGAACGAGTTACAAAAGTCTAGGGCGAGAGGTTCTTTTGAACATGCGGATTGCGAAATCAAAGTCAGCGCGTCGTAAATCGGCGGTGCGCAAGTCTAAGCCGCAAGCTGTCCGTAAAGCCCCTTCACGTGCTCGGGCGATATATCCTGTAATCGGTTCGGAAGCTCTCCTCGAGAACGTACCAGTCGTCGTTTTCAGTTATCGCTTCACCAACGTGATCGATCATGGCTTCATCTATGTCAGTGCACAGTCGAAAGCGCTGCTGGGGATGACGCCCAAAGAGTTCATGAAAGCGCCCAACAATCTGCGCCTTCACCCAGACGACGTTGAGATATTCAATGATAACGTGTTAGCCGCAATGGAAGCACGCAAAAGCGTCGCCACACAGGTTCGCGTTTTGCTTAAATCTAGCCAGCCGCGTTGGGTTCACATCACCGCTTGGCCACTGGCCGATGAAAAGAATGAGGCTCATTACAGCGGCATCATTATCGACATAGACGCGCATAAGAAAGCCGAGTCAGAGAACATTCAAACGTTGGCCCGCATGGAACAGGCGCAAGATATCGCCAAGCTCGGTTGGTACGACATGAATTTGAAGGACCGCGTGATCGACCTGACCAGCGAGTTCGCCGATAGTTTGGGCTTGCCGTTTGCGGCCGGCGGTAGGGTGATGGGTGAAGAAGCCGACAAGTACCGCGAGGCATTTCTCAATGCGATTCACCCTGATGATCGCGAACGTTATATGTCGATCATTTCCGATCCGTCGTGCGCCGCATCGAGTTCGACTATCGCGTCCTGACGCGCACTAACGATGTGCGCCATCTCTGCTCGCGGATTCAGCGCACTACCGATAAAAACGGTAACCGGATTCGCGATTTCGCGGTGATCCTGGACATCACCGAGCGCAAACGTCTGGAAGGGGATTTGCGCGCTCAAGCCTCGACCGACCCCCTCACGGGCGTGTCCAATCGCCGCAGCCTTGAAAGCGCGGCCCGGCGCGAGGTGGAACGCGCCAGGCGCTACGCCAAGCCCTTCGCGACCATCGCCATCGACATCGACCATTTCAAACGCGTCAACGACACCTATGGCCACGATATCGGTGACATTGTTCTGAAGGGCATGACACAGACATGCTTGGAAGGGCTGCGGGTGACCGACGTGCTCGCCCGCATGGGGGGAGAAGAATTCGCGGTGCTGCTTCCCGAGACCGATATCACAGCGGCAACATTGCTTGCCGAACGCTTGCGCATCGCCGTCGAGGCTAAGCCCATTGTGACCGTCAAGGGCTCGATCTCAATCACCATCAGCTTAGGTGTCGCGGCCTTCGCCCCGAACGAACCGACGATTGAAGCGGCCATGAAACGCGCCGATGAGTCGCTGTATGAGGCCAAACGCTCTGGGCGCAACCGGGTAATTGTCGCCAAGCTGCCAAGCCTGGTACGCACCACCGGATCTGGGCGTTAACACCCCCAACTTTCTTCGATCTAAATTGTCGCGCGTCCGTCTTCGCTCCATCCGTGCGAGGTGTGAACGCTATGGTGCGATATCCTCAGCACAAAAAAAGAGGGCGGTGCTGTGAAGCACCGCCCCAAGTTTCAGGGACGCACCTGTGAAGTACGGTGAGCTTTATGCCCTAGAGCGCTGCAAGCATGCAGGCGACAAGCGGGTGTCGCACCACATCCTGCGGGCCCAGCCGTACAATCTCGATATCCGCGACACGTTCTAGCCGCGCGGCGATATCCGCGAGGCCAGACATGCCTGGTAGTAAGTCGGTTTGATCGGGATCTCCGGTGATCACCATATGCGAATGCCAACCGAGCCGGGTCAGCAGCATCTTGATCTGGCCATAAGTGCAGTTTTGGGCCTCGTCGATGACCACAAACGAGTTATTGAGTGTGCGCCCGCGCATATAGGCGATGGGCGCGATCTCGATCGTGCCGTCGCTGAGGTATTGGCGCAGCCGCTTGCCGCCGATGCGATCGCTCAGAGCATCGTAGAGCGGGCGCAAGTACGGCGACATTTTCTCTTCCATCGTACCGGGTAAGTAGCCTAGCGCTTCACCAGCTTCGATGGCTGGCCGTGATAGAACGATACGGTCAATCTTGCCCGCCTCGAGTTTTTTCACGGCACAAGCAATCGCCAAGTATGTCTTACCGGTTCCCGCAGGACCTAGCGCCAGGGTGAGGGGTTTAGTCTCGATGGCTTCCATCAACTGGCGTTGATTGTCGCTGCGCGGTTTAACCGTGCGGACAAAGCTTTGATCGCGATGAGCGTCCCGGAATTCGTCCCGGTCGAGGTGGCCGCGTTGTTGATCAAGTGGATCCCACCCACCCTGAATGGCGTGAAGTTGAACCGCGTTGCTGTCGTCGTGGTATTTATGCTTACGGGCTGACTTCTTTCCCATTTCGAACGTGTGCTCCTGGTTGAAAGAATGAAACGCTGGACCGGATGGCGCCCCAGCGGACGTGTGGCCTCGGTTCGACGATTCCTCTCCACGACCGGCTTTTCTTGGTGTTGAAACGAAAACACCTCCTGTTGGGGGAGGCGTGAGCAAAAAAGCGGGAAGCTGATGATGACCGCGCGGCTGGCTGGCTGCCCCGCGCGACTCTGGCCTCGGATCGGGCTGTGAAGGGCCCGGATCGAAGCTGCGATTGTGATCGAACGCCACTGACATTGTAGATGGCGAAAGTTCCCCTGCGTTGACCAATGATCTCAGAGATTCGCAGGAAAGTCACTTTATTTTGTGTGAATTCATTATTTTGACCACTACTTATAGATAATAGCTCACTATTTAAAAACGGAGACCAAGATCAAACCGATCTTTGGTCGAGCCCGGAGTTACACATCAGGCCAGTGAAACTGCCGAGTCTGTGGCTAATAACAAGCTCACCGGGCTTGCCAGAAAACCACCGTTGTCTGCTGGATGCACATTCTTCAGCAGCATGCTTGCGACATTAGCTTGCGATACTAGAATGTGGTGGCTATCAAGGATGCGCAGGCGCTTCCACCAGCGTTCGGGTTTGAGGAGTCGGGATCATGGCGTTCAACATCACAGTGAATGGCGAGCAGAAGTCGGTCGACGTGGATCCGGAAACTCCGCTGCTGTGGGTGTTGCGCGATACCTTGGGCCTGACGGGCACGAAATTCGGTTGCGGCATCGCAGCCTGTGGCGCCTGCACTGTCCATATCGAAGGTGTCGCTGAGCGCGCCTGCTCGATTCCCATTCAATTCGCTGCCGATAAAAATATTGTCACCATCGAAGGTTTGTCGAAGGACCGCAGCCATCCGGTGCAAAAGGCCTGGATTGCCGAAGACGTGCCGCAATGCGGCTACTGTCAGCCGGGCATGATCATGGCCACGGCCGCCATGCTGAAAGATGTGCCCAACCCAACCGATGACGACATCAATACGTACATCACGAATATCTGCCGCTGCGGCACCTACAACCGCATCCGCAAGGCCATCAAACGCGCCGCCGCGGATATGGCTGGCACAAAAGCTGGCTAAAAAATCGACTTTACGAAGCTGATTTGGCCGCCGCGGCCGCGTGCTCGGTGGCCATTTTTGCGTCCATCTCACTAACCTTCTTATAGGCAGCACGCGAAAGGATGCAGTCTCTGTAGGCCACAAATTCGGGCGACTCTGGAACCAATTTATAGTCGATCATCCATTTCATCGCCGTGCCCCAGAGCACGTCTGCCGCCGTGAAACGCTCGCCGCAGATGTAGGGCCCTTTGCGCAACTGATCGCTGACCGTCTTGAGCATGGTGTCGAAGTCGCCATAGGGCGACATCCCCAGCGGAGCTTGCTCGCGCTTCATGGACTTATCGACCACGGCGGGCTCGAAGCACGAGCCGTAGTAAACCAGCCAGCGAATGAAGGGGCCACGTAGCGGATCGCCGATTACCGGCGTGAGGCCTGCTTTTGGAAACAGGTCGGCGAGATATATAAAGATTGCGCCCTGTTCGGTGATGAGCGCATCGCCGTGTTTCACGGCAGGGACTTTGCCCATGGGGTTGATGGCCATGTAGGCAGGCTTGCGCTGATCGCCAGCCTTCATGTTGACCGCGTGAAGCTCATAGGGTGCGCCCAACTCTTCAAGGAGGATTAAAGCGCCCGTCGAGCGCGTGTTGGGGGAATGGAACAACGTGAGTTTGGGGTCGGGCGACATGGCAGATGCTCCCTAGTTTGGGCCTGGAATTCAGATAACATGAACGCCTCAGACGGCAATGTGAAAACTGTGTATGCCCGCCATTCCGGTCCCCACCTCAATCGACCAAACTGCTAAGTTGCTGCGCCAAGGCGGCTATGTGGCTGACCGCGCGTTGGCCACCTCGCTGTATCTGGCTCTTGCGATGAAACGTCCCCTGTTTCTGGAGGGTGAAGCGGGGGTGGGTAAGACAGAGATTGCCAAGGTGCTCTCAGTTACGCTGGGGCGCGATCTGATCCGGCTGCAATGCTACGAAGGCCTGGATGTATCGTCGGCCGTTTACGAATGGAATTACCCGCGCCAGATCATGGCGATTCGTTTGGCCGAAGCCTCGGGCAAAACCACCGATGCAGCGCAAACCATTTACAGCGAACAATACCTGATTAAGCGGCCGCTTCTACAAGCGCTCGAAATTCATCAGTCGGGCCCGCCCGTGTTGCTGATTGACGAACTCGACCGCACCGACGAGCCCTTCGAGGCCTTCTTGCTGGAAGTGCTGTCGGACTTTCAGGTCACGATCCCCGAATTGGGCACCGTGAAGGCTGCCGAACCGCCCATCGTGATCATCACCAGCAACCGCACGCGCGAAATTCACGATGCACTGAAACGGCGGTGTCTTTATCACTGGGTCGACTACCCCAATGCCGAGCGCGAGCGCGCGATCTTGGCTGCCAAGGCGCCGGACGTAGGCGACAAGCTGGGCCAGCAGGTCGTGAGTTTCGTGCAGATGCTGCGGGGCCTAGAGTTGTTCAAGCCGCCGGGCATTGCCGAGACCATCGATTGGGCCCAGGCCCTTAAAACGCTCAATGCTCGCGAGCTCGACCCCGGTACGGTGGATGCCACCTTGGGCGTGGTGCTGAAATATCAAGACGATATCGCCCGTGTGCGCGGCGAGGTGGCGGCCAAAGGCATCACGACGGCAAAGAAAGCCGCAGCAGGGTAGGGGCACTCATGCCCACCTCATCGCTTCCCAACAACGTCATGCATTTTGCCCGCGTGCTGAGGCGCGCGGGCCTGCCCATTGGCCCTGGTAAGGTGATTGCGGCGTTGCAGGCGCTGCCGCTGATTAACATTACGAATAAAGACGATGTGTACTGGACGCTACATTCCGTATTCGTCGATAGGCACGCTCATAGTGAAATGTTTCGGCTTGCATTCGCGCAGTATTGGCGTGCGCAAGATGACGCGCCCAATGAACTGTCGCTCATCGATCAAGCTCAGAAACAACGCGGGAAACAAGACTTAAAGACCATGCCTCGGCGCATCGCCGAGGCTTTTGCCAATGCCATCGGGCAGCAGTCGAAAGACGAAGATCAATCACGCGACCAAGACGTTCCCGAAACCGTGGCCAGTTGGTCGGCGGCGGAAAAACTACGCAGCCAAGATTTCGAGACCATGAGTGCCGAGGAAATGGCCGAGGCCAAACGACTCATGGCGGCTTTGCGTCTGCCGATCCCGCGCGTCAACACCCGCCGCTTCGCATCCTCATCTCATGGAACGCGCATCGACGTGCGTGCCTCGCTAAGGGCATCGCTAGCCACCGGCGATTTGGTTTATCTCAAGCGCCGTGCCCGCACGCAACGCCATCCGCCATTGGTCGTGCTATGCGATATCTCGGGCTCCATGGCGGCCTATGCCAGAATGCTGTTGCATTTTTTGCATGCCATCACCAACGACCGCGACCGGGTGCATGTGTTTTTGTTCGGAACGCGATTGACCAATGTCACCCGCGAACTGGCTCACCGCGACCCCGATGTGGCTTTGGCCCGTGTTGGGCGTAGCGTGCAAGATTGGTCGGGAGGAACGCGCATTGGCCAAGCGTTGGGGCAGTTCAATCATTTATGGTCGCGCCGCGTGCTGGGGCAGGGGGCCGTCACGTTGCTGATCACCGATGGCCTCGACCGAGATGCGGGCGAGGGCTTAGCAGCCGAAACCCGGCGTTTGCAGCGTTCATGCCGTCGGCTGATTTGGCTTAATCCATTGTTGCGCTATGCCGGGTTCGAGCCCAAGTCGGCAGGGATTCGGGCCATGTTGCCCCATGTGGACGAATTCCGGCCCGTACATAACCTCGATAGTTTGGCCGCGTTGATCGCAGCACTTTCCGAAGTTTCGGCCGCCCGGCGCGAATTCGCTGCTGTTGCTGCTTAAGGTTCAGTTCCTTAAGTTAGGCTTGAATTTCAAACGGAAATCCCATGTCTGATACCCAAGCCCTTGATCATATCGCTACCTGGCGTGCTGCCGGTCACAAGGCGGCGCTTGCAACCGTGATTCAAACCTGGGGCTCTTCACCGCGTCCTGCGGGCAGCCATATGGCGATCAATGCGAAGGGCGAATTTGTCGGTTCAGTCTCGGGCGGCTGTATTGAAGGTGCGGTGATCGAGGCTGCGCGCGAGGTGATGGCTACAGGGCAGCCTAAAACGCTTGAATTCGGTGTCACCAATGAAATGGCGTGGGATGTGGGCTTGGCCTGCGGTGGCAAGGTGCGTGTGTTCGTGGAAGCTGTGGAATGAAATCCAGCCTTCTGACCGAGTTGCAATCGCGCATTGCCGCCAAACATTCCTGTGCTCTGGTCACCGAGACGATAACAGGCGCACAGGCCATTGTCGGTGGCGGGGGCACCGCCGGTGCGCTGGTGCTGAGTCCTGAATCACTGGGTCATATCAACCGCCTCATTGCAGCGGATAAATCGAGCGTCATTGATGGAACAAATTTGTTTGTGCGGGTTTACAGCCCATCGCCGCGCATGGTCATTGTTGGCGCTGTGCACATTGCCCAATCGCTCGTGCCTTTGGCACAATTGGCAGGCTTTGAAACCATTGTGATTGATCCGCGCGGGGCGTTTCTCAGCGCAAATGAGCTTGCTGGGGCAACGGCCATTGAGGAGTGGCCTGATGAAGGTATGACGAAGGTCAAAGCCGACGCGCGTACCGCAGTTGTCACACTGACGCACGATCCCAAATTGGATGATCCGGCCTTAGCTGCTGCACTCCGTTCGCCCGCATTTTACATCGGCGCCTTGGGCAGCAGAAAAACTCACGAGAAACGCCTGCTACGTTTGCGCGGTGAAGGCTTTAACGAAACTGAACTTGCCCGCATTCACGGGCCGGTTGGGCTTGATATCAATGCCGTGTCACCGGCCGAGATTGCTGTCTCGATTGTGGCGCAAGTTATCGACGAGTTACGCGCTGATACGAAATGACGATGCCGATGTATAATAATAAAATGTCATCGTCACCCTCGCGCTTGACGCGAGGGTCCAGGGCCAAAAATGTGGCCGGGCGCAGTTTACCCTGGGTCCTTGGGTCACGCCCGAGGACGACAGCAAGTTTGTTATCATGAAATTCGAGTCTTTCACAATCGATCAGGCCGACGGTGTGGTTCTTGCCCACACGTTCAAACGCGATGGCGTGATTTTGAAAAAAGGCCATGTCATTGGCCCCGATGATATTGCCGCGTTAAAAAAAGCAGGCGTGGCCGAAATTATCGGCGCGATGCTGGAGCACGGTGATGTTCCGGAAAATTCTGCGGCAGCTCGGGTTGCGGCGTTCGTGGCTGGAAGCGGAGTGCGTTTATCCGAAGCGCGTACGGGCCGCTGTAATCTTCAGGCAGAATTAGCGGGCTTGGTGTGGGTCGACCGTGCGGCCATCGACGCGGCTAACCTCATTGATGAATCGGTCACCGTAGCGACATTGCCTGACAAAGAAGCCGTGCGCGCCGGGCAAACCATCGCAACAGTGAAGATTATTCCCTTCGCCGTGTCGCCTACAGTCATGGCCAAGGTCGATGCGGCCTTGAGCAGGCCATCCGTGCGAATGGTGCCATTTCAGGCTAAAAAATTCGCACTCATCAACACAATCTTGCCTGGCCTGAAAGAGTCGGTCATTCAATCCACCACCTACATTACGAAAGACCGCATAGAGGCCGTGAGTGGAACGTTGGTTGCAACATTGCGTTGCGATCATACCTTGGCAGCGGTGCGCGCCTCGATTACGGCGGCGCTGGGATCGGGGGCCGAGGTTGTGCTGATCGCCGGGGCTTCGGCCACGGTCGACCGGGGCGATGTGGTTCCGGCAGCACTCGTCTCGGCGGGTGGCCTCATCGACCATCTCGGGATGCCGGTTGATCCCGGTAACATGCTGGTCTTAGGTCATGCAGGGGCGGTATCTATCGTGGTCCTGCCAGGGTGCGCGCGCTCGCCCAAACTCAGCGGCTTTGATTGGGTATTACAGCGTTTAGCTGCGAATATCCCCGTGGCGCGCGAGGACATCATGCGCATGGGCGCGGGCGGCTTGCTGATGGACACCCTGGTGCGGCCATTGCCGCGTGACCAAGCGGTAAAAGCCGCAGAAACAATCAAAGCGCCCACGCCACGTATTACGGCTGTCGTGCTGGCGGCAGGGCAATCGCGCCGCATGGGCGGCACCAATAAATTGCTGATGGACGTCGATGGCAAACCCCTCATCCGCAAAACTATCGACACAATCATCGCGGCTGGGCTGCCCGATATCATTGTGGTGGTCGGCTACCAGGAGGTTGACGTCCGCATGGCCTTGGCTGGAAGCGGCGTGCGATTTGTTACCAATCCAAATTATGCCGAGGGCTTATCAACATCCCTCAAGGCCGGGCTAGAACTGGTCGCCCCCGAATGCGATGCCGCGCTGGTTTGCTTGGGCGATATGCCGCTGTTGCGCGCCAATCACTTACAAAAGCTGATGGAGGGGTTCGACCCATCCACAGACCGGCTGATCGGCGTACCAACACACAATGGAAAGCGCGGCAACCCCACCTTGTGGGCCCGGCGGTTCTTTCAGGATATGAGCCATGTCTCTGGCGATGTGGGTGCGCGGCACCTGATCGGTGCTCACGAATCGCTTGTTTACGAAGTGGAATTTGACGACACTGCGGTGCTTACCGACCTGGACACTGCGGAGCAATGGCGTAGTTTCCGGGTTGGGCAGGGGAAGATTTAAGGCGGCTCGCTTTAGCGACGTGTGCCTGAAAATTGTTTGAGGAGGGGCGCAATGCCGGACGCGGGCGAAAACATCCACACCACTGACGTGATCATTGTAGGCGCAGGCCCGGTGGGCCTGTTTGCCGTTTTTGAGTTGGGGCTCTTGGGCCTACAGGCTCATGTTGTCGACATTATGGATAAAGTCGGCGGCCAGTGCGCCGAGTTGTATCCTGAGAAGGCAATCCTCGATATTCCCAGCCGTATGTCGATTACGGGTGCGCAACTGGTGAGCGACCTCATGGCGCAAATTGCGCCGTTCAAGACGACCATGCACTTAGGCGAAATGGCAACGTCATTGACCAAACTCGAGAGTGGGAAATGGCGGCTGACGACGGACGCAGGGACGGTTATCGAAGCAGCAGTGATTTGCATTGCCGGGGGTGGTGGCAGTTTCACGCCAAAGAAGCCCAAGATCGAAGGCATTGAGGCCTTCGAGGGCAAGTCGGTGTTTTACTCCGTGCGCAAGATGGAAAGCTTCCGCGGCAAGAATGTCATGATCGCGGGCGGTGGCGACTCAGCACTCGACTGGACGGTGAACCTCAATCCTGTTGTCGGTGGCATGTCGCTGGTGCACCGGCGTAACGAGTTTCGCGGGATGCAAGCCACGGTCGATCAGATGTATGCGCTGGTGAAGGCGGGTAAGGTCAATCTGCAAATCGCCGATACCGTGCGGCTCAATGGCACCAACGGTCAAGTCGAGTCCGTGACGCTGAAGAATGCTGAAAAGGGCGAATACAACGTGGCGTGCGATGCCTTCTTGCCGTTTTATGGCCTCACCATGAAGCTAGGGCCCATTGCCGATTGGGGCATCAACCTCGATAGCAACAAGATCCCCGTAAACACCGAAAACTTCGAGACCAACGTGAAGGGTATCTTCTGCATTGGCGATATGTGCGATTACCCCGGGAAATTGAAGCTGATTCTCTCGGGCTTCCACGAATCAGCCTTGATGGCCCATGGGTCTTTCCACTATGCCAAGCCCAATCAAAAGCTGAGATTCGAGCATACCACATCGAGTTCCAGCATCCAGGCCAAGCTGGGTGTGACGTCGTAACGCCCATTGCGGTAGGCCCATAACCGATCAGGACGGTCGATGAACCTGACAGTCGTATTGCCCGATGGCAGTGCGCGCCGAGTAGCGTGCATGACCAAGGGGTCCGTGATGGAATGTCTGCGCGCGGCCGGGGTCCCAATCCGGGCTGAATGCGGCGGGGCCATGGCGTGTGCGACTTGCCATGTCCATGTGGATGAAGCTTGGATTGGCCGGACCGGCCAGGCAGTAGACGAGGAAGCTGATTTGCTCGATAACTCCGATTACAAGATCGACCGCTCGCGCCTGTGCTGCCAAATCAAATGCGCTGCCGGCCTCGATGGTTTGAAATTCGCCCTGCAACTCGACGCGTTCGAGGGTTAACGCCATGAACGCCGTTTCAACCGAGGTCGCGCGTCGGCGCACCTTCGCCATCATCTCGCATCCTGATGCGGGCAAGACCACGCTGACGGAAAAGCTGTTGCTGTTTGGCGGCGCCATTCAGTTGGCGGGCGCGGTGAAGGCGCGTGGCGACCGCAGGCGTGCGCGGTCCGACTGGATGAAGGTAGAGCAAGAGCGCGGCATTTCCGTGGCGTCATCGGTGATGACCTATGACTACGCCAACCGCACGTTCAATTTGCTCGATACCCCTGGCCACCAAGATTTCAGCGAGGATACCTACCGCACGCTCACGGCGGTGGACTCTGCCGTTATGGTGCTCGACTGCGCCAAAGGCATTGAAACGCAAACCTTGAAGCTGTTCGAGGTTTGCCGCATGCGCGATGTCCCCATCATTACCTTCGTCAACAAGATGGACCGTGAAGGCCTCGACCCCTTCGCGTTGCTTGAGGAAGTCGAAGAACGCCTGGCGCTGGACGTTGTGCCCGTGAGCTGGCCGATTGGCATGGGGCGCACGTTCCTAGGGTGTTACGACCTCATTCGTGACCGGCTGATCCTCATGGCACGCAGCAAGGGCGCGCACTTGGATGAAGGAACCGAGTGCAATGGCCTTGATGATCCCAAGCTTGACGAACTACTGCCTGCTGATGCCGTGAAGAGGTTGCGCGAAGAAGTTGAGATGGTGCGTGGGCTTTGTAAGCCCTTTGACCGCCAGGCCTACCTCGAAGGGCATATGACGCCGGTGTATTTCGGTTCGGCTTATAACAACTTCGGTGTTCGCGAGTTGTTGGAAGGCTTGGCCGAGATGGCGCCCACGCCCCGCCCGCAGCCCACGGCTGAACGCAAAATCGATCCAAATGAAGAGAATGTGGTTGGCTTTGTCTTTAAGATTCAAGCCAACATGGACCCCAAGCACCGCGACCGCATCGCCTTCGTGCGGCTGTCATCTGGGCACTTCAAACGCGGCATTAAGCTGCTGCATGTACGCTCGGGCAAGCAACTCACCGTACACAATCCACAGTTATTTCTGGCGCAAGACCGTGAGACGGCCGAGGAAGCATTTCCCGGCGATATCATTGGCATTCCCAACCACGGCAATTTGCGCATCGGCGATACGCTGACCCAAGGCGAGTCATTGCACGTGGTCGGCATTCCCAGTTTTGCACCGGAACTATTGCAAACCGTTCGCGCCGAAGACCCCTTGCGTGCCAAGCATCTGGGCCGGGCACTGGAACAGTTAGCTGAAGAGGGCGCGGCCAGCGTATTCCGCCCGCGCATCGGCACCGACTGGATTGTCGGTGTGGTGGGTTCGCTGCAATTCGACGTGCTGGCCGACCGCATTCGTACCGAGTACGAAGTGCCCGTGAAATTCGAAGCCTCAAGCTTGTTTACGGCACGCTGGCTGGTGGCCGATAATCCCGATGACTTGAAAAAATTCATCGACGCCAATCAAGCCAGCGTCGCCCTCGACCACGACAATGCGCCCGTGTTCCTCGCCCGCAACGCCTGGCACATGGGCCGCACGCAAGAAGACAACCCGAAAATCAAGTTCATGAAAACCCGTGAACACGTTCACGGCGATATGGAAAAGAAATAGAAGGAGAGACAATATGACTATCGAACGCATCGAGTGCGGCCCACGCATGAGCCAAGCCGTGGTGCACGGTAATACGGTTTATCTGGCGGGGCAGGTGAATAAGGACGTGGCGGATGTCACGGGCCAAACCAACGCTATCCTCAAGCAGATTGATGATTTGTTGGCGAAGTGTGGCTCATCGAAGAACCGCATTCTCTCGGCGACAATTTATCTTGCCGATATGAAGACATTCCCGGATATGAACAAAGCTTGGGATGGCTGGGTACCTGCGCTTGCCACCCCTGGACGCGCGACCGTGGAAGCCAAACTGGCCGCGCCTGAGTACTTGGTTGAAATCCAAGTCATCGCAGCGAAATAGGAACGCGCGCCATGGCCATCGAGCATCACGATATTGGCGAGCGCATCAGCCGCGCGGTGGTGCACAACGGCACCATTTATCTGGCTGGCCAGGCCTCAGCCGAACCGGCGGGCGATGCGCAAGGCCAAACCACTGCGGTGCTGAAGAAGGTCGATGAACTTTTGACGCGCTGCGGATCGTCGAAAGACAAGGTGCTGTTTGCACTTATTCACCTCGCCGACCTCAAGCACTTCGATGCCATGAACAAAGCCTGGGTGGCCTGGGCGCCCCAAATGCGCCCAGCCCGGACGGTGGTGGAAGCCAAGCTGCCGAAGCCCGAATTCCTAGTGGAAATCACCGTCACGGCCGCTCAGAAGTAACCGCGGACTCCAATTAGCACTCGATGGCTTACAGTGCTAAAAAGGCCCAGAACGAGTCGGCTTATTTCCTGCTAAGTCATTATAAAATATAACGTTAATTAATGTACCTGATTTCATTTACCTAACGTCCAAAAAGGACTAATATCGATTTTGTCGGGGGTGCCCAGGTGGGGCCTTCGGCATATCGGCCAGACCGCAAGGTGGGCCTTTAGCGTGTCATGTTGCTCGACGGAGGATATGACCATGCGCGACACAAATTCTGGTTCCATGTCTGGAACCCCAGTTCGCACCATCCTCCGTTCATTCAACATGATCACGCGCAGTGTTGGGGCCGCTCGCATTAACGGCTCACGCTGAAAATCGTTTGGGCGCGGACCGCCCAGGAGGTTTGTGATGAATGCGATGTCGTCGTTCCGGCCATCAGGCCAGACCAAATACAGTTCACGCGTTCCCGTGCTTGCATCGGATGCAGGTCTGTCGAAGTACCTCGACGAGATCAAGAAATTCCCGATGCTCGACCCGCACGTGGAGTACATGCTCGCCAAACGCTTTTACGAGCACGAAGACACCGAGGCTGCGCACAAATTGGTCACCAGCCACCTGCGCCTCGTGGCCAAGATCGCCATGGGCTATCGCTATTACGGCCTGCCCGTTTCAGACCTGATTTCCGAAGGCAACGTCGGCCTCATGCGCGCAGTGAAGAAGTTCGAGCCCGATCGTGGCTTCCGTTTGGCGACATATGCCATGTGGTGGATTAAGGCGGCCATCAACGAGTACATCCTGAATTCGTGGTCGTTGGTGAAGGTCGGTACAGTCGCGGCACAGAAGAAGCTGTTCTTCAATCTGCGCAAATTGAAGGCCAAGTTGGGAGTCTACGAAGAAGGCGATATTCCCCTCGAGGCGGCGGCAAACATAGCCAAGCGCCTCGACGTGACGACCCAAGACGTCCAAGACATGAACCGCCGCTTATCGCTTGGGGATTCCTCGCTCAACCAAGCGGCAGGCGAAGATACGGATGTTCAACGCCAAGATCTGCTAGTCGATGACCGCCCCAATCAAGAGACCGTGTTGGGCGAGCGGCAAGAGCGCACCGTGGGCATGAAATTGTTACGCGAGGCCATGGATGTGCTGACCCCGCGCGAACGAGTTGTCATCGAGCAACGCCGTTTGATCGACGAGCCGCGTACCCTGGAAGATATTGGTGCGGACTTTGGCATCAGCCGCGAGCGTGTGCGTCAAATCGAAAACAAGGCTTTTGCCAGGCTGCAGAAGGCGGTGATTGAGTCCGCCAAGGCCATTGAGGCTGCGGTGGCCAAGGCCTTGCCTGCACCATCGGCGACCTAATAAGACTGATCAAACCTTAATGACCGGACTCTCAAAAGGTTCGGTCATTTTGTATGGGCATTAGGTCTTTATGAGATTCAATCTCTATAAACCCAAGTTACGCTATCCGTAGTTCCTACTCTCTTATTAGAGCTATTTAAACATGACCGTGTCTTGTGAATGGGTGTCTAAAAACTATCAAAGTAGCGCGTTCCGCATGATTGTTGGCCTGCATATTGATAAATGAGCTCATTGCAAAGCTCTGACAACACCTTTTCTTCAGTCTTTTAGATCAGGTTTTGATATTTCTATCGCGGCATTTCGCGCTTTATTCCTTCAGTTCAAACAAATATTAAGTCAGCGAGCTTTGACTTCTGATCAAACTGGGCACGTAGACCCGCTGAGTGGTTTTCTGTTAGAGGCTGGCGATCAACTTTACGACAGTGCTAGACAAATTTATAAACAATCTCCTCACAGTGTTTTTCGAGCATTATTTTGGCTCCAGCAGGCATTCTTTCTTTGCAGATCATTTGAGTCAGAGCGCCTTGTGGAGAAAGTTACAGACTTTGCCACAAAGCGAAAAAAAGTTGGAGACATGTCTCCTCCTGATACAATAAGAATTTGGTCAGACCTAACGTCTGCCTCAACCATGCTCCGCGAGAATTTAGAGCATGGTACTTTTCATTTTAATTTTGAGTTACAGGGCCGTATTAATCATGAATGTAGCAGGGGTAATTATGTGCATGCTGTAGTGTTAATCTGTGATCCAGCAAAGCATGGAGTAATGAGTCCACTTCTTAATCTTGCTGCAACGGCTCATGTTGAGATGGTGTATGTCCTTGGATTTAATGCCGCGAATATAGCGATCCGTGCATTTTGCAAAGAGAATAGTTTAGCGCTCAACGATTAGTAATTAGAGCTTGCGTCATCGGCCGCTCAATTTACTTGTTGGCGAGGAGCGGCTGGATCAGCAAGCGATCCAGCCGTGAGTCCCCGGCTTGGCGGAAATTTTCGATGCCAAGTGTGACGGCATCGGGTCCGGCAGCGGGTGCTGCACGATATGTTCCAAATAGTTTGTCCCACCACGGCAGGTTGAAACCGAAGTTGCTGTCGGTTTCTGCCTTCACGATGGAATGATGTACGCGGTGCATATTGGGTGTCACTAAAACCATGCGCAAGAGGCCATCTATGCGCACGGGCAACGCGGCATTGGCGTGGTTGAATAGCGAAGTTGCGTTCAACACGATCTCAAAGATCAACACGGCCATTGGCGGTGCACCCAACGCCATGACAGCCATAATTTTAATGATCAGCGATAGCACGAATTCGGCGGGGTGAAAGCGCACGCCCGATGAGACATCGAGTTCCAAGTCGGTGTGATGCGTGCGATGCAAGCGCCATAAGACCGGCAATGCATGAAAGAGCCTGTGCTGCGCGTAGATCAACAGATCAAGCAGCACGAATGCGATCAACCCTTCAAGCCAACCGGGCAGGAGCGTGAGTGTGAGCAGGCCGTAGTTGTTTTGGGCTGCCAAGGTTGCCGCAGCAACGGGGGCCAAGGGTATGATGGCGCGGCTCAGGAACGAACTGATCATCACGAGCCCCAAATTGGCGCTCCAGCGCAGCGCCAAAGGAATTGTTCGCGGCCGCCATGGTTTTAGAAATTCCCAAGCTGCGAATGCCAAAAGTGAGAATAGAAAACAGCCCAGACGAATTTGCGGCTCGAACGCGAGAATATCTGCGGGCACATTAGCCTCAATATCGTCTTATATTTTCCAAGGCCCTGGGAACGCGGTTTGTCTAAAGCGTCTTGCCAAGGGTGGCAGCATCGGGCCACATGATAAGCTCGAAACCGTTCTCAACCTACCGCCAAGCGTATTGATACGATGACTAAGCCAGATCGCTACATCCTCACCATTACGTGCCCCGATACGATTGGCTTGGTCGCCGCCGTGTCTGGTTTTTTGCGCGATCAATCGTGCTTCATTGACGAGTCCGCCCAATTCGGCGATCCCTCGACCATGCGCTTTTTCATGCGCGCCGTCTTCACGCGTGGCGCCAATAGCACCGACATAACCTCAATCAAATCAGCCTTTAGCCGTGTAGCGCATCCCTTCGCGATGCAGTGGCAAATGGTGTCGTGGCATGACAAGTCGCGCATCGTCATTGCCGTGTCGAAGTTCGGGCATTGCCTGAACGACCTATTACACCGGTGGAAAGCCGGTCAGCTAGCCGTGGATGTTGCCGCCGTGGTTTCCAACCATGACGACATGCGCAGTCTGGTCGAGTGGCACGGCATTCCTTACCATTTTTCCCCGGTTGGACCCGCGGGGAAAGCCGAACAAGAGCGCAAGTTGCTAACAGTCGTGGAACAAACCGAAGCCGAACTGCTCGTTTTAGCCCGCTACATGCAAGTGCTAAGCCCCGAGGCTTGCGCCAAGTTGGCTGGCCGCTGCATCAACATCCATCATTCCTTCTTGCCCAGTTTTAAGGGTGCACGGCCCTATCAGCAGGCCTTCGACAGGGGTGTGAAAATTATCGGGGCCACGGCCCACTACACGACGGCAAATTTGGATGAAGGGCCGATCATTGATCAGGCGGTTGAACGGGTGGATCATACCCATTCGGCGGCTTCGCTGGTTGCGGTTGGACGCGATCTTGAGAACGTAGTTTTGGCGCGTGCTGTGCGCTATCACGCCGAGCGGCGAGTACTGGTGAATGGCTCGAAAACCGTTGTTTTTAAATGATTCTTTGTACTTTTTGGCGGCCCGATTGGGTCAAGTGTCAACATACAAAGACTTGGTTTTTGCCCACAATCAGTTAGATTGGGGTCGAAACTTATGTGATATGCGACAATAAACCAGAGACGTCAGGGATGGGCATGTCAAAGACGATTTTGATAGTTGAAGACAACGAATTGAACATGAAGCTCTTCAACGACTTGTTACAGGCTCATGGCTACAACACATTGCAAACGCGTGAAGGCCGCGATGTGCTGAGCATGACGCGCAAGAATCGTCCAGACTTGATCCTCATGGACATACAGTTGCCCGAAATTTCAGGCCTAGAAATCGCAAAAATGCTGAAGGCCGATGACGACCTGAACGGCATTCCCGTGGTTGCGGTAACCGCCTTTGCCATGAAGGGCGATGAGCAAAAAATCCGTAACGGCGGCTGCGATGGCTATATCGCCAAACCGATCTCGGTGAATAATTTCTTACAAACCGTGTCGAAGTTTCTTGAGGCGCGTTCGGCTGCCTAAGCGACCATATTGGGTTCAATAAAAAAGCCCGCCGGGGGCGGGCTTTCCTAGCTCAAGACCAAGACCTGCAGCGGCTACTTGATCTTGCCTTCTTTGAACACTACGTGCTTGCGCACAACCGGGTCGTATTTTTTCAGCTCAAGCTTTTCGGTTTTCGTCCGCGGATTCTTTTTCGTGACGTAGAAAAAGCCCGTGTCGGCCGTGCTCTCAAGCTTGATTTGGATGGTTGCCGGTTTGGCCATAGCTCGGTGTTCCTTAGGCTGCGCGGGGCATGCAAGCCCCTGGCGCGAGAGGCGCGGACAATACACCGCGAATGGTTGAAGTCAAGCGCGGCTAAACTTTCAAAACACCATTGAAATCAATCGTTTAACGGCTAGACGCGATATTCGACGAGGCCGCTTGCGCATAGAGCGCCTTGTCCGATGCGACCTGCAGCGCCAGGGCTTGATCAACATATTCCTCTGGCCGGGGCTGGGCCGGACACATGCGGCGCAACTTGGCGAGCGATTCAGCAGAGCGATCTTCCGTGCGCCACGCCACGGGCATGGCGCGCCACGGTGTCTCGTGGCGGAAGACATGCTGCATGATCGTGGCCAACGGTCCGGTGTAATCGCTGGTGCATATCGTCGGCAATAACCCAAGGCCGTGCATGCGGTAGCCGCCGGGTGCTACCACTTCGGCCCAGGTCAATGCCATCTCGGCGTCATTGGGTAATCGGATCAGGGTTTGCACCGACCCTTTACCTAAAGTGTTGGTGCCCACGATCAACGCCCGGCCATTGTCTGCTAACGCCGCAGCCGCGATCTCGGCCGATGAGGCCGATTTACCATCGACCAAAATCACCAAGGGTTTACCGTCGATAATGTCACCGGGCTTGGCTGCATAGAATTGTTTTGCACCGGGGTGGCGTCCGGTCAGGGTGGCGATGGTGCCACCATCAAGAAACAGATCGCTTAAGTCCACGGCTTGATCCAATAACCCGCCGGGGTCGCCCCGTAAGTCGAGCACGACGCCGGCCAAGGGCTCGCCGGACGGATCGTTCGCTGCGGCAATGGCTTGGGATACCTCGGTGCTGGTGCGGACGTTGAAGCTTTTGACTTTAATAAACGCAACACCGTTTAAAACCTCCGCTTCCACGGTGCTGGGCACGATTAATGTCCGGCGAACGGAGAAGAAAATCGCACGCGGCTCTCCTGGGTGGTAGACCGACAGTTTCAAGACGCTATCGGGTGGTCCCGCAATCAAGCGGCCTGCGCCATCACGAGTCATGCCGAGCAGGCTTTTCCCGTCTGCCGCCGCGATCAGATCGCCAGGTTGCAGCCCGGCGGCACTCGCGGGTCCATCCTTGGTCACAGCGCTAACTAGTGCCCCGCCGGGGACCATATCGAACTCAATGCCAATGCCGATAAAGCCATTGCGCGCAGCGCGGTTAATGCGGGCATTGCGGCTGGCGGAGTAGCGGGAGTAGGGGTCAATGAGACCCAGAGCCCCATCGAACATGATCTGATAAAGCGATTCACGGTCCGCATGTTGAGCGATGAATGATGTCCGGCGCATGGTGTCGAACAATTGGGTGGTGGCCTCGATCCAGCCAGGCAAATCGTCCACCCCTGGTCGTGGCACTTCGGCAATTTGCACCTCGCCCAAGACAAGCCCCAGGTTGTCGGGTTCGACTGTCAACCGCATGGAGGTGTCAAGGAGGCGAATATCCTTGAGTCCGGCCAGAAATAGTTCTTCCGTCGAGTGCTCGATCAAACTTTTGTCGTGGATTTCGGAAAACCCCGTGCGTAGGACCGAGGCGATGGCATCGCGTTCGATCTGGGTGGACATGGCCTTAGGGTGCGTTGTCGAGGATGTGCTGGAGCACCCCGCAATCGCCATAACGGCCAAACAAAAAAGCGCTGCGACGGCCTTGGTTTTACCGCCGCCGCTTTGGTTTACCGCCGTGCTTCTGGCGGCCTGATCGATGCAAATTGTCGTTGCCACTCGTCCGGCCCGATCCCTCAACGTATTCGAACACAATACTGCCTGTTATGTCGTCGGTTTCCAAGAGGCGGACGACCACGGCATCTCCGACGCGCAAGACTAGCCCATGACGCTGGCCGATCAAACTGTGTTGGGCTTCGTTTAGGTTGTAAAAGTCATGGGGCAAATTGCGCATTGGCAAAATGCCATCGGCTCCGGTCTCGTCCAGTGTCACAAAGACCCCAAATCGACTGACGCCATTCACTCGTCCGTTGAATAAGGCATCAACCTTGTCGCCAAGGTATGCGGCAGTGAAACGATCGACGGTTTCACGTTCTGCGCCTGCCGAGCGTCGTTCGGTCATGGAAATATGACTGGTGATCACTTCAAGATCGGGGTCTTGCATTGGATTCCAGCCGCCATCGCCAAGCTTCTCGGCAGCGATCAGGGCGCGGTGAACCAGCAAATCCGAGTAGCGTCGAATGGGCGAGGTGAAATGTGCATAGCGGCGCAGGGCCAATCCAAAGTGCCCCACATTATGATGGCTATAGACGGCTTGGGCCTGCGTGCGCAGAACCAAGGTATTGACGAGATGCACATGGGGTCCGCCGCGCACTTTCATTAGAATTCGGTTGAAGTCCGCTGGCCGCGCCGAAGTTGGATTTGGTGCGGGAAGGTCAAGCGTGCCAAGCGCTTCTTTCAGGCCAGCGACGCGCTCCGGGTCAGGCCGGTCGTGGACACGATAGACACAAGGGTAGGCTGAGTTTTCGAGCCGTTCTGCGGCGGCCACATTGGCCGTGATCATGAACTCTTCGATCAGCTTGTGGCTGTCATAACGTGCGCGCGGTACCACACCTTTGATATGGCCCTCATGGTTCATAAGAATTTGGCGCTCAATCAGATCGAGTTCCAGCGTGCCACGCTCGTGGCGGGCCTTGAGCAAGGAGGCAAAGGCGCCATAAAGGGGTTTGAGAATGGGCTCCAGCAGAGGCGCGGTTGTGTCATCAGGGTGTCCATCAATGGCGGCTTGTACTTGCGTGTAGGTCAAGCGCGCCACCGAGCGCATCAATCCGCGCACGAATTTATGGCGAAGTAACTTGCCATGTTGGTCGATCCACATATGGGCGGCCAGGCACGGACGATCTTCCTTTGGCTTTAACGAACACCAGCCATTGGAGAGCGCCTCGGGCAGCATGGGAACAACTCGGTCGGGGAAATAGGTTGAGTTGCCACGGGCATAGGCATCTCTGTCCAGCGCATCGCCTGGGCGCACGTACCAAGACACATCAGCAATAGCGACTAATAGATGCCAGCCACCAGCGTTAGCAGGATCGGTATCGGCTTCGGCCCACACAGCGTCATCGAAGTCGCGGGCATCCTCGCCGTCAATGGTGATCAGCGGTACCTCGCGCAAGTCGGTGCGGGTGCCCAGGGTCGCGGCCTTGCAGCGGCGTGCCTGCTCTTCGGCTTCGTCGGAAAAGTTATGTGGTAACCCATGGGCATGAATAGCAATCAGGCTGAGATTCTTGGCCCGGTCCATCCGGCCAAAGCGCTCGACCACGCGGGCCTGTTGGGGCCCGTGCGCCCGGCTAGCGATGATGTCCACCGCAACCAAATCCCCGGCCAAGGCCCCCAAACTATTTTCGGCAGAGATACTGACATCATGACGGTAACGCCGGTCGACAGGTCTGAGCCGTCCGCCACCCGCAATCGGCTCAAATATACCCAGCAAGCGGCCGCTGCCTGCGGGCATGCGTTTGGTCACGCGGGCCTCATAGGCGTCATCGCCAGCAGGTGAAAGTTTAGCCAAAACACGGTCGCCAATTCCCAGTGCAGGTCCGCGCCCGGGTTTGGCGACGATCAGAATTGCCGGCGGCGGAACATCGAACCCCCAATTGACAGGTTTGGCGAACAGATCGCCGTCTTTGTCGATGCTGGTGATCTCGAGCACATCCACGGGCGGCAGTACGCCAATCTTTTGAAAACGCCGCTTACCCTTGGCAATGTCACCAGTCAGCGACATTTGCTTCATCAAGGCTTTGAGGGCGATTTTATCGGGTCCGCGAATGCCAAAGGTGCGCGCGATTTCGCGTTTGCCCACAGGGCCTTTCGACGTGCGGATGAACTCGCGGATTTGCTCTTCGGTCGGAAGCGGTGTGGGCCGCTTGAGCTTGGTTTGACGTTGGCGCGCTTTGGTTTCGTTCACTTACGCTTCAGCCGACTTCCGTGCCGCACTGCGCCCATTTGCGCGGCCCTTGAGGGGACCTTTCCCCGGGGCCTTCGCGGCTTTTTCGGCCAGCAGTGTAACAGCGGTGTCGATGGTGATCGAGTCCGGCTCGGTATCGCGCGGCAAGGTCGCGCGCACTTCGCCGTGCTGTACGTACGCGCCGAAGCGGCCCGCGCGCAGTGTGATGGTTTTGCCATCGGTGGGGTGCGTGCCAAGGATCTTGCCGGCGGTTTTGGCGTTGCGCGCTGCCGCACGAATGGCACCTTCGGCTAACACCACGACAGCGCGGTTCAATCCGATCTCAAGCACGTTATCGTCGCCTTTCAACGATTGGAACCGTGCGCCGACTTTCAGATAAGGGCCAAAGCGTCCGTTGCCAGCCAGGATCATTTCGCCCGTTTCTGGGTGCGCGCCTACTTCACGTGGCAGGGCCAGCAATTTCAAGGCAGCGGGAAGCTCAATTCCATTGGGGTCAATACCCTTGGGGATAGAGGCGCGCTTGGGCTTGGGTGCTTTGGGCGCGGCTTTCTTGCGTTTCTTCTTGGGCTGCCCCTTGGCATTTAGTTCAACGACCTCGGGTTCGGCAGGCGCAGGCGGCGGTGGAGGCGGGGCCACTTCGCCACCAAGCTGAACGTAGGGGCCATAAGGCCCAACGCGCAGGGTGACCTTCATGCCCGTAACGGGATCCAAACCAAGTTCTTTAGGGCCGTTCAGGGCAATTGAACCTTCAGCGGGTTCTGGCGCACCCATGGGGCGCGTGTAGCGGCATTCGGGATATTTGCTGCAACCGATGAATGAACCGAACTTGCCAAACTTCAAACCAATGCGGCCATCGGCGCAGGCCGGGCATTTGCGCGGGTTTGTGCCATCGGCTCGTTCGGGGAACAAGTGCGGCTCAAGCATGCTGTCGAGGGCATCAATGACAGCGGTTCGGGTGAGGTCTTTGGTGCCTTCGACGGCGGCGTGGAAATCGCGCCAGAAGTCGGCCAACACCTTTTTCCAGTCGAGGCTTCCATTCGAGATTTCGTCGAGCTGTTCTTCCAGGTTCGCCGTGAAATCGTATTCGACGTAATGCAGGAAGAAGCTTTCCAAGAACGAGGTCAGCACCCGGCCGCGATCTTCGGGGATGAACCGGCGGTTATCCATGCGGCAGTACTTGCGGTCTTGCAGCACCTGGATGATCGAGGCGTAAGTCGAAGGCCGGCCAATGCCTTGTTCTTCCAGCGCCTTGACCAGGCTCGCTTCCGAGAAGCGCGGCGGTGGCTGGGTAAAGTGTTGAGCAGGGGTGACGACATCGACCGAGACACCTTGGCCTTCGGTCATGGCGGGTAGGATTTTGCCAACGCCTTCTTCCTCTTCCTCCGCGACTTTCGCCAGCGAAGGTGCTTCCTCATAGACCTCAAGGAACCCCTTGAAATTAATCACGGAACCATTGGCGCGAACTTGGACTTTAGAGTCCGGCGTGCTCGCGGTTACGGCAACCTGATCGAACAGGGCCGCTTCCATTTGGCTGGCAACCGTACGCTTCCAGATCAGGTCATAAAGTTTGAGTTGTTCAGCATTGAGGTAGGGGGCCATGGCCGCCGGTGTGCGGCTCGGGTCGGTGGGGCGGACGGCTTCGTGGGCCTCTTGGGCGTTTTTGGCCTTCGAAACATAAATGCGCGCTTCCTTAGGCATGAACTTGCTGCCGTAAGTCTCGCTAATCAGTGATCGCACCGCGGTAATGGCGTCGGCATCTATCTGCACGCCATCGGTACGCATATAAGTGATCAAACCGACCGTCTCGCCGCCAATATCGACACCTTCATAGAGGCGTTGGGCGATCGTCATGGTCTGACGGGCTGTGAAGTAGAGGCGCCGCGAGGCATCTTGTTGCAGGGTCGAGGTGGTGAACGGCGCATAGGGGCGACGCTGCTTGGTTTTTTTATCGACCGTCGTAACCTTGAAGGCGCCATTCTGGACCGCATCGGCGGCACGCTTGGCAATCTCTTCGTTATTTAAGTCGAACTTGTCGAGTTTCTTGCCATCGAAGTGGGTCAGGCGGGCCGCGAAGGCCTCAGCCTTGTCGGTCTTCATCTCGACGTCGACCGACCAGTATTCCTGTGGTTTGAACTTCTCGATCTCAAGCTCGCGGTCGCAGATCATGCGCAGCGCTACGGACTGCACACGCCCAGCGGATTTGGCGCCAGGTAGCTTGCGCCATAAGACCGGAGAAAGCGTGAAGCCCACGAGGTAATCGAGAGCCCGGCGAGCCAGGTAAGCGTTGATCAAGGGCTGGTCGAGATCGCGGGGATGCGCCATGGCATCCAGCACCGCGTTCTTGGTAATGGCGTTGAAGGTGACGCGCTTAACGGTTTGGTTTTTCTTGAGTGCCTTGCGTTTCTTCAATTCATCAAGGACATGCCAAGAAATAGCCTCGCCCTCGCGGTCAGGGTCGGTCGCTAGGATCACGCCATCTGAGTCCTTAAGGGCATCGACGATGGCTTTGATGTTCTTAACGGAGGAGGGGTCAACCTCCCAATCCATGGCGAAATCTTCATTGGGCCGCACCGAGCCATCTTTGGCTGGCAGATCGCGGATATGCCCATAGGAGGCGAGGACGTGATAGCCGTCGCCTAAGTACTTATTAATGGTCTTGGCTTTCGCTGGTGACTCAACGATGACGACCTGCATCGAGCGCCTAACTTCCCTGACTCTGACAATTTCTTATGTGGCCTTGGCCTTAATTCAGTGCCACCCGGCACCTGGCCAAAAGCGCTTTGTCGCTGTGGTAACTCGGAAAAGTTAATAAATTCAAACCTTTCCAATCCGCGCCACGCGGTAACCCGGGTAACGCTCCACCGCGCCTTCAAGTTCCATCTCAAGTAGAAGGGTGGTTAACGAAGGGGCGGACACTTGGCATTGGCGAACCAATTCGTCAACCGCAACCGGGGTCGGCCCCAACGCCTGCAAGACCCGGCCTTTTAAGGTTTCAGGGTCTATATCATCATATATTTCAGACTCTTGAGATTCAGAGCTATCAGATGACTTTAATTCAGAAACTTTTTTATCAGGGCGTCCTGCGACCTCTAGAACGTCCTCGGCTGAGCGTACCAGCACCGCCCCGTCGCGAATCAGGCTGTTGGGTCCTTCCGACCTCGGATCGAGGGGCGAACCGGGTACGGCGAAGACGTCGCGGCCTTGGTCTAAGGCTAGCCGGGCGGTGATGAGTGAGCCCGATTTTAAGGTCGCCTCGACCACAATGACCCCCCGGCATAGTCCCGAGATGATCCGGTTGCGGCGCGGGAAATGCCCGGCTTGAGGTTCGGTCGTGGGTATAAGCTCGGATACGACCGCGCCCGATTTGAGGATCTTCTGATAGAGCGCGCGGTGTTCGGGTGGGTAAACGATATCGACGCCCGAGGCCAAGACTGCAGTGGTGATTCCGTGGCTGAGGGCACCCTCATGGGCCGCACCGTCAATGCCGCGCGCCAGGCCAGACACCACCACATAACCCGCATCGGCCAAATCGGCGCTGAGCTTTTTGGCGAACTTCTTGCCATTGAGGCTGGCGTTGCGCGCACCCACCACCGCGATACAGGGCTGATTCAAGGCCTCGACTTGGCCTTTCAACCATAGGATTGGCGGGGCATCGTCGATTTGGCGCAAGAGTTCCGGATAGTCAGCTTCACAGACGGAATGGCGCGGATGCCGTCGCGTTCGGCGGCCAGCAACTGGCGTTCCACAAGGTCCGTAGTTGGAACATTGTATTTTGACCCCGAGTTCAACAGCGCCTGGATTGACCCTTTGGCCGAGGAATGCTTGGCGAGCAGTTGTTTGAACGTGATCGGCCCAATGCTCTCGGTTCCGATCAAACGTAACCAGTCGACTAATTCATCCCGTGTCAGGGTTTTATGGCCGGGCCCCATGCTCACGCAGGCTTGGTCCCGCCAATTTTGGGCTCGGTGCCTTTAATAAGCCGCGCGATGTTGGCGTGGTGGCGGGCCCAGCCCAGAACCCCCAGCATGAGAAACACCCCAGCGTGAGTTGGATAGCCGAGTATGAATGCGTAGAGCGGGGCCAGCGCCAACGCGACGAGTGCTGACAAAGATGAGTAGCGGAAGATCGCCGCCAAGGCCGCCCACGTCAGGCAGGCCATCAGGCCTGCGATCGGCACTGCGGCAATGAAAAGCCCGAAGGTCGTGGCGACACCTTTGCCGCCCTTGAACTTCAGCCACACCGGAAAATTATGGCCGATTACGGCACTCACGCCTGCGATCAGCGCCAAAATTTCCGCAGCTGGGCCGTTGGCAATCAGGCGCACAATGACTACAGCAATGGCCCCTTTGCCGCCATCAAGTAGCAGCGTGGCCAGGGCTAAGTCCTTGCGGCCAGTCCTTAGAACATTGGTGGCACCTATATTGCCCGAGCCGATGGTACGAATGTCGCCCAAGCCTGCCAGCTTGGTTAACACTAGCCCAAACGGAATCGAGCCAAACGCATAACCCACCAGCGCGGCGATTAGGGCGGCTGCAATGGTGAGATCACTGGGCATCGAACACGCTCCGGCCGTCGATGACCGTGCGCAGGACTTTGCCCTGCACCGGCTGGCCGTCGAAGGGTGAGTTCTTGGATTTGGAGCGGAAATCATCGGCGATGACTTTCCAGCCCCGGTCGGGGTCGAAAATCACCAAATCGGCTTTCTTGCCTTTGGCCAGCCGCCCGGCATCGAGCCCCAGCAGTTCCGACGGTGCGATGGTGAGCCGCCGCAATACATCAATCAACTTCATGTCGCTTGAGTGATGCAGGCCTATCGATACAGCCAGCAGCGTTTCTAAGCCGCTGCCGCCGAACGCAGCTTGAGCGAAGGGCAGGCGCTTGGAGTCCTGATCATGGGGGGCGTGGTCGCTCGCGATGCAGTCAATCAGACCCGACTTGACGCCCTCAACGATGGCTTGGCGGTCCGCATCGGTACGCAAGGGAGGCGAGAGCTTGGCGAAGGTGCGGTAGTCGCCCACGGCCATTTCATTCAAGGCGAAGTAGAAGGGCGCGGTATCGCAGGTGACATTGAGGCCGCGCGCCTTGGCCCGGGCGATGATCTCGACACTTTCGGCCGTTGAGATGTGGGCGGCGTGATAGCGCCCTCCGGTCATGGCCACCAAGCGTAGGTCGCGCTCCAGCATGATGATTTCGGCCTCGCGGGGAATACCGCTCAGCCCTAAGCGGGTGGACATCTCGCCAGTGTTCATCACCCCATTGGCTAGCGATGGTTCCTCGGGGTGTTGGATAATCAGCAAATTGAATGTGGCCGCATAGGCCAGCGCACGGCGCAGTACTTGGGCATCGGCGATAGCCTTGGTGGCATCGGTGAAGCCCAAGGCACCGGCTTGGGCGAGCAGGCCCATCTCGGCCAGTTCCTTGCCTTGCAAGCCCTTGGTGGCAGCCCCGTACACATACACTTTGGTCAGCGCTTGAAGCCGGGCACGTCGGGCGACGTATTCCACCGTGGCTTCGTCGTCGATAATGGGATTGGTGTTGGGCAGCCCGACCATGGTCGTCACGCCACCTGCCACTGCTGCTTCGCCGCCGCTTTTCAGGCTTTCTTTATGTTCTTCGCCCGGCTCGCGCAGTTGAACGCGCATGTCGACCAAACCCGGTGCCAAGATATGGCCATCGCAATCGATGACTTTTACGTCCTTGGGTGGTTTGCCGTCGAACAGCTTGCGCCCCACATCGGCGATCTCTTCGCCTACGGTCAGCAGTTCGCCCGGCCCGTCATAGCCCGAGGCTGGGTCGATGATCCGGGCGTTGATATAGGCGACCTTGCCAGGGGCGGTGATGCTCATTTAGCCGCTCCTGTTGCGGCTTCAGCGCTATAGGCGGCATTGTTTTGGGCCAGCACTTCCAGCACGGCCATGCGCACGGCCACGCCCAGTTCCACCTGCTCGCGGATGGCGCTGCGCTCGAAGTCATCGGCCACATCGGAATCGATTTCGGTGCCGCGGTTCATGGGGCCCGGATGCATGATCAGCGCATCGGGCTTGGCCTGGGCCAATTTGGCGCGGTCGAGCCCAAAGAAACGGAAGTATTCGCGCACCGAGGGGATGAAGCTGCCCCTCATTCTCTCGTGCTGAACCCGCAGCATCATGACGATGTCCACGTCTTTCAGACCCTTGGTCATGTCGGTGAAAATCTCGACGCCCCAGCGCTCGATGCCCGAGGGAATCAGCGTTCGGGGCGCAATGATGCGGACCCGCGCGCCCATGGTGAGCAGTAAATGAAAGTTCGAGCGTGCTACCCGGCTGTGCAATACGTCGCCGCAAATGGCCACGACTAAACCACTCAACCGGCCTTTACGGCGGCGGATGGTCAGCGCATCCAGCAATGCCTGCGTGGGATGTTCGTGGCTGCCGTCGCCGCCATTGACGACGCCGCAGTTGACCTTATCGGCGAGCAACTTGACCGCGCCAGAGTCCGAATGGCGCACCGCCAGCACGTCGGGGTGCATGGCGTTCAGCGTCACGGCGGTGTCGATCAGCGTCTCGCCCTTGGAGACCGAGCTGCTCTCGACCTGCATGTTGATGACGTTGGCCCCGAGCCTGAGGCCCGCCAGTTCGAACGAGGTGCGGGTGCGGGTCGAGTTCTCGAAAAAGAGGTTGATCAGGGTGCGGCCCTTGAGCGAATCGCTGGTTTTATGGGTGCCGCGGTTGAGCGCGATATAGCGCTCCGACAGATCGAGCAGATGGTTGATTTCTAATGGATTGAGGCCTTCGATACCCAAGAGATGACGGTGGGGGAAGACCTGATCGCGCATAAAGCCGGACCATAGGGATGGTCGAGAACCCGGTCAAGCCAAGAGGTGCCCTCAGGGCTGACGCATGGGTGGCCAAGCCTGCACCTGTTCCGCCTGATATAACAGGTATTTTAACAGGCGGCCCAACCGCGCTGTGGACCAAGGCTAGGTGTGAATGACGGGGAGAATGGGGAAAGCGTGCACACCGCAGCTCGCTAGAAAGCCCAATTACCAACGCCACGTCATTACCCGCAGCTATCACTGCTGCCACTCCGTGATTTTGATTCGTGCCACCACCTCGGCTTGCCCTTTGCCGTCGGGGCGCATGACCAAGGTTTCACCTTCGGCGATGCCGGCTGCGGCTGATGCGAACGCGCCCGTGATGTTGGGGGAGTGGGTGATCATGATGGTGTTTGTGCCACTGCGCGGGGCTTCGGCGGCATGTTTGCGCAGCCAGTCCGCTCGCATGGTATCGGTCCCGGCGGTCATGGCTTGTCCGCCGTCGCCCAGTTCGTCAACGGCCTTGGGTTTGCCCAAGCCAGCCTGCGCGATGGTTTCCATCGCGCGGTACGTTGGGCTCGATAAAATTTCACCCAAGGGAATGCGCAGCTGCCTCATCGCCTCGCCCATGGCGCGGGCAGTGGTTCGCCCAACATCGTCCAATTGCCGTTCCATTCCAACATTATCTGGATTAGCCGAAGCCTGATCGGGTTTTGTGCGCGGCGATTGCGCATGGCGCATCACCAGCACGAAGCCGCCCTGGCGCAAGGCACTCAATAATGGTGCGCCGGATAATGTTTCGGCATGCGCGCTACGCGCCCAAATCAGGCCCGCTGTCGCGGCCACAATAAATTTTCGGCGATGCATGTTGTGCCTTTGCGTGAATTGCGGGTGCTGCAAATTTTTTCTCACGCCACTTGCACTTAGCGTACCCGGGCGCGATTGCGCCGTTTGATCAGCCACATCGCGGTTCCGCTACAGATAAACACGGTCGGCAAGATACTCGAGATCAGAACCAGGGTCCACCACACCCATCCAACGCCACCGCCCTCGTGCATCGGGCGCAGCCAGGTCCGCAGCCGGTCGGGCAATGGCAGCTCGGCCGGATCGGCAACGGCAATCACGCGGGTGGCTGCGCCATCGACGCTCACGCTCATCATTGGGGCCAGCGACACATCGCCAACGCGCGACAGGCCAATGCGGAAGGCGCCGCCCGGTGCGCGCGGCAGATCAACCTGGCGCAGCACGGCATCGGGCCTGGCGGTCATGGCTATGGTGACGGCAGCATCGGCACTCGGCGGGGCAGGCGAGAGCGCTACGTTCGCCTGAGCGTTTGGGCTTGGCGGTGGGGCCGGTGGAGGTGCCGCAGGAAACGCTATGATCGCACCGCTGCCGGCGACGAACAGGAACACAATCAGGCCCCAGATTCCTGCTGCACCGTGAATTTCGCGCAGGATTATCAAAGCGCTGCCGCGCCCACGGATCAGGAATGCCTCGCGCCAGCGGCCGGGCTTTGGCCACCATTGGACCAATCCACTCACGCCAAGCACCAGCATGAGGGCTCCGACGGCACCGACAAGTACGCGCCCGGTATTTCCGGCCAGCAGATTCACATGAAAATTGCGCGCGAAGACCGTAAAGGCGCTTGTGGGCGGTTCGCTGTCGGGCACAATCGCCAAACTGACGGGATCGATCAGAATGCGCGCAATCCCGCGTGGATTGTATTGCGTCGGAGCAACCCCGTATTGAACCACCGCTGGGAACGTGGGCGTGGCGGGTTGATACTGCTGTGGCGCAGCACCACCCGGAATCGCCTTCTGTGCTGCGGCTAAGATGGCATCGATGCTAGGCGGCGTAATATATGTTGCCGCCTCAATCGTGATGGGGCGCTGGTGCCGCAGCATAACCACAGCACCGGTGATGGCAATGGCCGCCGCCGGAATGCCGCAAATCAGCCCCGCCCACAAATGAGCGACGCTAATGATTTGGCGCAAACTGCGCCCGGACGCCTGCGCGGGGAGAGACAAGTCAGTCACGACATGTGTATCCAATAGGTATCAATGATGTCGGATATTTGCAGTTTATAGACCTGCTATCAATGACCCAACACGGTTGGCGCGCTGCCTTGTGCGGATTAGACTGAATTATCGAAGAATGGCCGCTGATGCTCTGAGCTAATCCCAGCGTTCGGTTGAGGAGGACAGCAGATGAACCTCAAACACCTCGCGGTGGTTTGCGTCATTGCCCTTTTGCCGGCCGTGGCCGTAGCGCAGAATGCGCCGCCAGCCCCGCAAAATATTCCCGACGGCTTCAAGCCCTTGGCCTTCATGGCGGGCTCGTGCTGGGACGGGCCGCTACCCGATTTTGTCGGCACGTCGTTGGGCGTTGGCACCCAGACCGTCACACACTGCGTGCGCTGGCGTTTGGAAAACCAAGTGCTGACCGACACGTTGCGCATGGAAGCGATGAACCCGCCCGTGCGCGGCGAGACCAATTATTATTGGGACAGCGAGACCAAGACCCTGCGTTACATATTCTGGTCTGTCGCTGGGTCGTACTCCACCGGCACGATGAAGACCGAGGGCGAGAAGTTGATTTTTGATGACGAGCGGCTGTTCGGCAGCAAGGGCGTGGTGCATTTCAACACAATCTGGACGCCGAGCGGGCCTAACGCTTTCGTGCAGAACCGCCAACGCCAAAACGCCGATGGCACCTGGACCAAAAGCGCGGTGGGCACTTTCACGCGCCAGCCGATGCGGTGAGAGTGAGTCGGTGGGGGCAGAGTGAGCTAGCTGCTAGTTTAAAGATCAACCATCCAACTCAATCACCACAGCCACCTCATCGCCCGCCGCAAGGCGTTCTTTCTTGCGAACATCGGTTTTGATGGGGAACAAATAACTGTCGGCCTTTTTGTCGGGGAAGATCGACGTCTTCCATGTCGTCTTGCCAATCGTCGCGATGACGCGGATCGAGCCCCAGGCGCTTTTGGCATCGAAGGCTACCACGCGAATTTTATCGGAATGTTTTTTGGGCAGCGTGATGAAATGCCACGCCGCTGCCCCGGGGTAGAGCCACATCTTGGCGCGGAATTTATAACGCTGGGATTTTGTTGCGGGCATTTTTCCAGGCCAATGTTTACCCGATCACCGGCACCTTGAAACTCTCCGGCCGCTCGCCGCGCTCGTGGCGCTGCCACATGGTAGTGAACGCGGCTTCGAGGTGGCGGCGGAAGCGGTCGGTATCGAACAGCGGATGCGTATCGCGGTTGCGTACTAGTTTCGCCTTTGCTTCAGCCAAGGCGTTCGGAGTGGTGGCGAGCTTCAGTGCCAAGGCTTCATACTCGGGCAGTGAAGTTGCGATCATTTCGGGCATACCGATGGCATGCAACAAGCTTGCCGCGACACGCCCGGCAAACGTGGTGCCGAGGCACGTGATCAGCGGCAATCCCGCCCACAATGCATCGCTGGCGGTGGTGTGGGCATTGACAGGCAGAGTATCTAAAAACAAATCCGCCAAGTTGTGGCGTGCCAGGTGATCGGGTGTCGGCAGCGGTGGAGCAAAGACCAATCTTTCAGGACTCACGCCGCGCGCTTGCGCCTCGCGTTTGAGGTTGCGCGCGGCCGTTGGTGTGCCCTCGAACAACCATAGCACGCTGCCCTCGACACGCTTGAGCAGGCGCATCCACACATCGAAAACCTCGGGCGTGATTTTGTAGCTGTTGTTGAAGCTGCAAAACACAAAACCTTTTTCAGGCAGGCCCGCTGTTGCGCGTGTGAGCACTGGTTCGGCGATGCGCCGCTTGCGGTCATTGGGTTGATACGTATCGGGCAGATAAACAATCTTCTCACTATACGCGTTCACATGCTCGGGCGGGATAAGCCGTTCGTCAGCCACGAGGTAATCCATGCAATCGCTGCCCCAGGTGCCGGGATACCCGAGAAACTGGCTTGAATGGGAGCAGGGCGCTGCGGAAAAATCGTGGACCGCGAATCCCCGGTGAAGCCCTTCAAGTCCACGGCGATATCGACGCGCTTGTCGCGCAACATGGCCACGACCTCGGCATCTTGCATGGCCGAGACATCAATAAAATGTTCGAAGGCGGTGTGCAGGCGTTTTTCCATGTCGCTGCCATCCCCGGGCGTGAACGACACGGCAGTGATTTCAAAGCGCGAACGGTCGTGGGCTTCGAAGAGCCCGGCCATGAGGTGCGAGGTGGCATGATTGCGAAAGTCAGCCGACAAGTAGGCGATGCGGATTCTGCTGTTACGATAGGGCGGGGCGGTCCAGGTCGAAGGGGTAAGCGCGCCTTTGTCAGCGGCAAACATTTTCGCGCAGGTCAATTGATCATCGGCGCTGAGCGAATGGCACAGGAATGAAAATGGAATGTCCACCCGCCGCCCGGCCTTGATGCCAGCACTGATGGCGTTAGACGTGGCCGCGAACTCCGACCAATCGCAGCAGTGCAAGCGTGCGCTGAACAATGATCCCAAAACATTGGGGTGGTCGGGCTTCAAGGCCATGACGCGGGCGAAGCATTGCGCGGATTCTTCGTGACGGCTCAGCAACCGCATGGCCACGCCCCGATTATCCCACGAAGGCACATCGTTGGGGGTAATGGCCAATGCTTTGTCGTAACAGGCAATGGCGTCGTCTAATCGTTTCAAGCCCACCAGGGTGTCGCCATGCGCTTGTTGCGCCTTGGCGTATTTAGGTTGAAGCGCCACAGCGCGTTCGATGCTGACTAGGGCCTCGTCGAAGCGCTTGAAATGCTGCAACACGATGCAACGGCTGACCAGTGCATCGACTAAGTTGGGCTGCAAGCTCAAGGTGGCGTCATAGGCCGCCAATTCCTCGGAGCTGCGCCCCAGCTTGCCTAGGCAGCGGCCGCGATTGACCATGGCTTCGACGTGATTGGGCGTGAGCTTCAGCGCCAAGTCGAGACTGACGAGCGCCTCGGAATATCGTTTCAAGTCCATCAACGTGGCGCCACGATTATTGGCGATTTGCGCATCGGCCGGGTGTAGCTTAATGCCCGCATCGTAATCGCGCAGGGCGTCGTCATATCGTTTGAGCTCGCGCAAGACACTGCCGCGAAAAAATAGCGCCTCGGCGAAATCGGGTTTGGCGGCGATGGCGTCATTCAGACTGGCGAGGGCCTCTTCAACCCGCCGCAACCCCATGAGCGCCGAGGCCTGATTGTAAAGAGTGACAATCAACCCAGGTTTAGCCTGCAGCACTCGTTTTGAATCCGACAGGGCCTGGTCATAACGGCCAAGGCGGATGAGCGGGTTGATGCAGTCATTCAATACGTCGAGTTGGCCAGGATGTTTGGCGAGAAACCGGTCGTAGGCGGCAATCGCATCGGCGGGGCGGTTCAGGTCCAGCAGAACTTTGCCATGAGCAAGCACAGCCACGTGCGCATCTGGGCCGAACATCACTGCCTTGGCAAAGAGCCCTTCGGCTTTGTCGAGCAATCCTTGCTGTGTGGCGATAAACGCAAGATTGTGATGCGCGAGAAAATTGGCGGGGTCTTCGGCTGCGACCTGCAGATAAGCCTGCTCGGCCTCGGCAAGCTTGCCTTGCTGCAGCAACTGCGCTGCGAACCCAAGCTTGGCTTTGTGGGGACTGATCATGCAAAATTCATATCGCGCTTATGTAAAACCAGCAAGATACGGGGGGTCGGCGGGCGCCACACGGCATGCTAGAGTTGGTCTATCCAACATGTCCTGGGGAGGGCGTTTCATGACTCGTTTTGCCGCGCTGATGATGGCGTCTGCACTTTGTATTTCAGCAGTTGCGCAAGCCGCCGATGGCGTGATCGCCAAGCGCGGCTATGTCGATGGCCGCTTTGGCCAAATTCATTATCATTCCTTCGCGCCCTCCGCCGGTAAGTCGAAAAAAACGCCCATCGCGTTTTTTCATCAAAATCCGCGCTCGGCCGAGGATATGCAACCGCTGACCTCCGAGATGGGCAAAGACCGCCTGGTGCTGGCCTTCGACACGCCCGGCTACGGCAACTCCGACCGCCCAAAGGAACCGCCCGATATGGCGAACTTGGCAGGCGCCATGTCTGACGCCTTGAGCAATCTCGGTTATGGGAAAGGCAAGAAGAACGGCCAGGTGGATGTGTTCGGTTTTCACACCGGCGCATTCATTGCCGCTGAGTTGTCTGTCCAACGCCCCGACCTGGTGCGCCGCGTGGTGCTGTCGGGTATCGCCTTTTATACCCAGGAGGTACGCCAACAGCGCCTGGCCACGATGGCGCGCAACGAGGTCATCCCCGAAGACGCAAGCATGGTGGTGCGTCAGTGGTACAACACGGTCAATATCCGTACGCCGGGTATTCCCATTGAGCGCGCGGCGGCGGTATTTTTGGACCAGATTCGCTCGCTCAACAAAGGCTGGTATGGCTCGTTCGCGGTGCAGAATTATAAACCGGAGGACCGTTTGCCCACGCTCAAACAACCGGTGTTGATTGTCCAGCCCCATGAAATGCTGCTGAACGAAACCCGCGTGGCCCACCGCGACTTGTTGCCGAAGGCCGCCTATGTGGAAATCCCCGGCATCACCCAGGACGTGTTCGAACTGGCGGCGAAGGATTACGCCCGCATCATGCGCGAGTGGCTGGATAAATAGAGCAAGGCGCTTATTTGGCCTAAGCGCTTATCCGTCTCAGCCAGTGGACGGGCCCAATTTTTTCCCAAGACCGCAACCTCTCCGGGTTGTAGGTTGCGGTTCACAAAGTTGGGGAGATGACAATGAAACTGAATGTATTCCGCCTGGCAATGTTGGGCAGCGTCGCGGTTTTGTCGGGTATTACGGGCGTTGTGACGCCCCTGGCCCCGGCCCGCGCGCAGCAGGTGGCGGGCATTGAGGAAGTGGTCGTCACGGCGCGTAAACGCCAGGAAAAATTGCTTGAGACACCGGTGGCAGTGTCGGCGGTGACGGCCAAGGACATTGAGTCGCTGAGCCTTGCCAACCTCAACGACGTGACCAAGGCCACACCGGGCTTTTTCATTTCCACCTACGGCACCCAGCGCAACGACCGCGCCTCGCAAGTCTTGACGGTGCGTGGCATGCCGCCGTCGATCAACACCATCCCCTCGGCCAGCGTGTTCATCAATGGCGCGCCGGTCACGGGCGGGTTCGTGCCAGGCGTTGGCGATCTAGAGCGCGTCGAAGTGGTGAAGGGCCCCCAAAGCGCCTACTTCGGCCGTTCCTCGTTCGCGGGCGCCATCAACCTCGTGACCAAAAAACCCGGCGATGAGTTCAAGGGTTCGGTCAGTATGCTCGGCGGCAGCAATTCGTGGCACGACTTAAGCGCATCGGTGGAAACGCCGCTGGTCACAGACATGTTGCGTGTGCGGCTGAGCGGGCGCACTTATTCGACCCATGGCCAGTATCAAAACAGCGAAGATCTCTCGCGCTTGGGCGACCGGCGGACCGAAAGCATCTACGGCGTGATCGATTACACACCAGCCGATAATTTCCGGGCCAATGTGTTTGTCACGCATTGGGAAGATAAAGACGGCGCGCCAGCAACGGGCAAATTCACCGCTGCCAACGATTTCAACTGCCGCGCGGGCGGAACCGGAACCTATTTGTGCGGCACATTGCCGAAATTTCCCGAAAGCCGCTTAGGCGTGAACTTCCCCTTGGCCACGCCGCTCACGGGCGGCAATACATTCATCAGTTTGGTCGTTCAGAACGGCGGCGGGTTCGCTGGCCCCTTGGGCCCGGCCCGGCATTCGAGCGCGGGTCTTTACCGCGAAGCGTGGCATGCCACCGGCACGCTGGAATACGATATTCCTAGCCTCGATGTGACGCTGAGCTCGGTGACGGCGTATAACCAGCAATATCTCGACAACATCGTCAATTCCTATGCGGAAGATTTGCGCTCGACGCCTAACGTGAATTTTGGCCGCGTGCCCAATGTTTACTCGTTCCCCACGCTGCTGCTGACCCAAAGTAAGATCAAAGACTTCAGCCAAGAGCTGCGCGCGACGTCCGATCAAGCCCAACCACTACGCTGGATGTTGGCGTCAATTATTACAAGACCTATCCGGGCTTTGGGCGCGTCTATGGCATCCGCGAGAACACGGGCCTAGCTAATTTCAGCGGAACCACCACCAGCACGCTGACCCTGACGAAGGGTGTGTTCGGCAGTCTCGCTTATGATGTGACTGACAATTTCACGGTTACGCTTGAAGCGCGCTATCAAGGCGACAACGTGAAGTCTTTCAATTGGGCCACGAACACGGTGGTCAGCACCCCGGCAGGCGTGCCATTGGAGACCACGTTCAAGAATTTCATTCCGCGCGCCAACATTGAGTACAACTTCACGCCGGATTTGATGCTCTATGCCACCTACTCGAAGGGCGTGAACCCCGGCACTTTCAACGCGGTTCTGGCGACTGAAACCCAGGCGCGCAACTTTGCGCTTTATACCGCCAACAACATCGGCTTGGTGGTTCAGCCCGAAAAGCTGACCAACTATGAACTTGGCGCTAAGGGACGGTTCTTGGATGGACGCGGCACTTTCGCGGCGGCGGCCTACATGGCGCACTGGCGTAACCAAATTATCCAGGTTCCGATCCAAGTATTCTTAAGCGCGGCCTCCACCGTGCTCGACTTCACGCAGCGCCCCTCGCAAAACAGCGGCAACACCAATCTGAAGGGGATTGAACTCGACAGCACAATGGCGCCGACCGAGCAAATCACACTGCGCCTAAATGCGGCCTACAACGACAGCAAGATCAAAACCTATTCATGCCCAGTCTTCTGCCAGACAATTATCGGCGCGACCGTGCAAGTGGCGCCGAAGGGCAATCACTTGCCCGTTACGCCGCGTTATAACGGCCTGGCCTCGGCTCAATACAAAGATGCGATGAATGGTAACTATGATTGGTATGTGGGCGCCGAATATATTTTTGCTGGGCCGATTTTTGCCGACATCACCAACGTGGTGAAAAGCCCATCGCAAGGCGTGGCCAACTTCCGCCTCGGCTTTGAGAACGCGGGCATGATGGTCGAGGCTTTCGTGCTGAATGCCTTCAAGGACTACTATTTCACCACGGTGCAGCGCGACACCGACCAGTTCCGCGGCACCGTCAGCCAAGGGGCGATTTACGTGGGCATGCCGGTCAAACGCCAGTTTGGCGTGAGGGCGCGGTATAATTTCTAGGCTGCGATAGCTATTTCACGCCACCGTGCGGCCAGGGCGAGAGGCACTCGCCCTGGGCCCTGATTCGCGTGTAATCTCCGGCCACATTTGCCGCGTATAATAGCCATATGTCCGCCGTTCGGGGGTTTTCATGAGCACATCGATTCATCGTCGTCAGGTTTTGGCCGCCAGTTCTGCATTAGCCCTTAGCGCGGCCGGTTCCGCGTTCGCGCAGGAAAAACCTGATGGCAAAGCCGATGCCTTGCCCGTCCCGGGGGCTGTGCGCAGCAAGTTCGACAAAAAATCCACGGCCGAACAGGTAACCGACGGCGTGGATATGTCGGGTAAGATGGTGTTGATCACCGGCTGTAATTCGGGCCTGGGCCTGGAAAGCATGCGGGTGATGATGCTGCGCGGTGCCCATGTGTTGGGCCTGGCTCGTTCGACCGACAAAGCCGCCGAAGCCATCGCCCAAGTCAAAGCCATGGGGGTGAAGGGCACGGCCGCACCCTTTGCCTGCGAACTGTCGGAATTTGATACCGTCGTGAAAGCCGCCGATGCGGTGAAAGCCACCGGTAAGCCGATTGATGTACTCATGCTCAACGCTGGCATCATGGCCTTACAACAGCCTGAACAAGTCAACGACATCGAGAAACATTTCGTGGTGAACCATCTAGGCCACTTCGTGCTGGCCAACCACTTGATCGACCAGGTGAAGGCTGCCGCTCAGGGCCGTGTAGTGACGGTCGGCTCACGCGGTTATTTGTGGGCGTCTGAAGCCGGCATTGAGTTCGATAACCTCGATGGCAAACGCGACTACACGCCGAATAAAATGTATGGCCAATCGAAGCTGGCCAACGGTCTGTTCGCGCAAGAACTCGCGCGGCGCTTAGCGGGCACCACCACGACATCTAATTTTATTCACCCCGGCGTCATCAACACCAACCTGGGCCGCCACTTTCCGTTTTACGTGCGTATCGCTGCTGGCCTGATCGGCTGGGCGTTCATGAAAACGGTGGAAGAGGGCGCTTCGACGCAAGTCTATGTGGCGGCAGCACCAGCGCTTTCCACCACTACCGGGCTCTACTTCGAAGATTGCAACCCGGTGATTCCGCAAACGGCGGCTATGAAAAATATGGAACTGGCTGCGAGGCTGTGGGCTAAGTCGGAAGAGCTAACGAAGAAATATTTGCCGGTGGCTGTGGCGTAACTACGCCCCCACCTGTTCCTTCAGCATCTCCAGCTCCAGCCATTCTTCCTCGGCCTTGGCGAGCTTGGCTTTGGCTTTTTCAAGCGCCGTTGCGGTTTTGGCGAACAAGTCGGGATCGTCGCTGAAGAGATCAGGCGTGGCCAGTTTGTCTTCGAGTTTGGCGATCTCGGCTTCCATGTCTTCCATGCGGCCCGGCAGCGTTTCCAGTGCGTGCTTTTCCTTGAAGCTGAGCTTGCGTTTGGCGTTTTGAGGCGCGCTTGTGGAGGTCGGGCTGGCGGCGGCCTTTGATATCTCGCGCGCAACTACCTTGGCGGCCACGCCCGCGCCACGCTGCACCACCATGTCGGAGTATCCGCCCGCATAAACCGACCAGGCGCCGCGCCCTTCGCTGCAAACAATCGACGTCGTGGTGCGATCAAGGAAGTCACGGTCGTGGCTGACGATCAGCACGGTGCCCGCGTAATCAGCAATCATTTCCTGCAGCAAGTCGAGGGTTTCCAAATCCAAATCGTTGGTGGGCTCGTCTAGTACCAAAAAATTCGACGGCTTGGCCAACGCGCGCGCCAACATCAGCCGGCCACGTTCGCCGCCCGAAAGCCTGTTGACTGTGGTTTTGGCTTGCGGAGCCGTGAACAGAAAATCTTTCATGTAGCCGATCACGTGGCGTTTGGTGTCGCCCACTTGCACATAGTCGGCGCGCTCGCCCGCCAAGGCTTCTTTCAGTGTCCACGCCGGGTTCAACATTTCGCGGCGTTGATCGAGCGTGACCATTTGCAAGTTCTGGGCGATTTTGATTTTGCCGCTGTCGGGCGCCAGTTGACCCGTCAGAATATTGAGCAACGTTGTTTTGCCAGCACCATTAGGGCCAACCAGGCCAATGCGGTCGCCGCGCGCCACTTTGATGGTGAGATCCTTGATGACGACGTTATCGCCGTAGGCCTTCGAAATTCCCTCGGCATCGCTCACCAACTTGGCCGACGTGTCTGCCTCGGTCACCGTCATGTTCACGCTGCCTTGGGCGCGGCGGGATTCTTTGCGGGTTTGGCGCAGGCCTTCTAGGTTGGCCATGCGTTTAACGTTTCGCTTTCTGCGGCCCGACACGCCGTAGCGCACCCAATCTTCCTCACGCACGATTTGGCGGTCGAGCTTGTGGCGTGCGATCTCTTCTTGTTCCAAGTAGTCATCGCGCCAATCTTCGAACTCGGTGAAGCCTTTTTCCACGGCCAGCGTCGCACCGCGATCCACCCAAACGGTAGAGCGGGTGAGGTTCGATAGAAACCGCCGGTCATGACTGATGATCACCAGCGCCGAGCGAAGCCCGCGCAATTCCTGTTCCAGCCATTCGATAGCCGGTAGGTCGAGGTGGTTGGTGGGTTCATCGAGTAGAAGAATGTCAGGTTCGGGGGCCAGCACACGGGCCAGCGCTGCCCGGCGCACTTCGCCGCCCGATAAGTTGGCTGGGTTTTCTTCGCCCGTCATACCCAACTCGCCTAACAGATATTGCGCGCGGTAGGGGTTGTCGTGCTCGTTAAAACCGGCCTCGACGTAGGCCAATGTTGTGGCAAACCCCGCCAGGTCCGGCTCCTGTGCCAAATACCGAATAGAGGTGCCCTGTCGCACGATACGCTCGGCACGGTCGGCCTCCAACAAGCTAGCGGCGATTTTAAGCAACGTCGATTTGCCCGAGCCGTTGCGGCCCACCAGGCCGATGCGCGCATTTTCGTGCACCGTGAGCGCAGCCCCCTCGAACAGCGGAGTCCCGCCGAAGGTGAGGTGAACATTGCTGAGTTGGAAGAGGGGCGCGGCCATGAGGGGCGCGTTGTGCAGGAATTATGCGCCTTACTCAAGCCGGAATGATGACGTGTGTCGTACTTACTTCTTCAATCCATTCACTGCCGCCAGCACGGCTTCGCTGGTGGGCCGCACCTTGTAGCCTTCTTCGGCCAGCTTGGCCTGCACCGTGCCCTTCGCGTCGATCACGAAAATGGCGGGCTTGGGTACGCCATGGGCCATGTGGCCCAGCGGGTATTGCGGATCGCGGATGCCGAAGGCGTCGATCATCGCCGACTTTTGGTCGGACAACAGCGTGTACCCAATGCCGCGTTGGGCCGCGAACCCGGCCAGTACCTCGGGCGCATCGTAGCTCAACGCCGCCATGGCGTAGCCGCGCTCGGCCAATTTGTCATTGATGGTGTTGATGTCGATGAGTTGCGCTTGGCAGAAGGGACACCACTTCGCCGAGCGCACGAAATACAGCACCGTGCCGTATTTGCCCGTGATGTCGGCGTAGGTTTTGGCCGCGCCGGTTTTATCGAGCGCGGTGAAACCGGCTGGAATTTTCGCGTCCACCGCCGGGCCGATATCGATGGAGGCAGCAGTGGCCGCAAGCGAGAAGAGGGCGGCTAGGGCAAGTGTGATTAATGAAGCGAGGCGCATGAAGTTTTCCTACAGGAGCGGCTATTGAAACGGGTTTGCGCTCGTTCGGGTCGCTGATCAACTGTTCTGTGCGCGCCTCAAGTAGATGTGATGCATAGGCGCACACCCAAACTCTATTTACCTAGGCCCCAGCTTGCATATACTACTCGTTAAGAGTATAGTCCGAGCAATGAAGTTCATCTGGGATGACATCAAAAACGCCGCCAATGTACGCAAACATGGCGTGCCTTTATCCCAAGCAGAGGAATTATTCGATGCACCGACTGTTGAGATCGAAGATGATCGGCGCGATTACGGTGAACGTCGGATCATTTGTTACGGCGTGATCGGCACACGAGTTTACTGCTGTGTTTACACCGACCGGACCGATACGCGCCGTATTATTTCATTACGTAAAGCCAATAAGGACGAAAGCGATGGCTATTTCATCAAAATTGGAGCCTGACGATGCGCCTTATCTCAAAAAGGGTGAACTTGAATCCTTGGTTGATAGGGGTATCGCGCGCGTGGTGCCGAACAAAGGCAACATGGTGAAAGCGATTCGCGCGAAGCTGAAGATGAGTCAGTCGGAGTTCGCATCGGCGTTTCGGTTTAGCTTACGCACAGTGCAGCAATGGGAGCAGGGGCGCTACCAGCCCGACCAAATCGCGCTTAATTATCTTGATGTCATCAAGACCAAACCCGACGTTGTGCGCAAGGCATTGAAAAGAGCATAACTGCTTTACGTGCGTGCTAGCGAATCCAACATCCCCTGCAAAATGTAGGCCGCCGCTGCCTTGTCCACCAATTCGCCGCGACGTTTGCGCGATAAATCTGCTTCGTCGGTGAGCATGCGTTGCACGGCTGCGGTCGAGAGCCGCTCATCCCAAAAGGCAATCGGCATGTCGCGGCGTTTGAGCACTTCGTCGGCGAAGGAGCGGGCCGACTGGGCGCGCGGGCCTTCCTGGCCGTCCATTTCCACCGGCAACCCGATCACCAGCGCGCCGACCTCGCGCTCGGCCATGATTTTTTCCAGTGCTGCGAAATCCTGCGTGAATTTCTTGCGGGCAATCGTCACCATGGGCGAGGCGATCATCAGGCCGATGTCGGAGATGGCCACGCCAATCGTCTTGGTGCCCAGGTCGAGCCCCAGCACGGCCTGATTTTTGGCCAGTTTTTCTTTGATTTCCGAGGGCTTGCAGATCGCCATGGTGGATGTTACGAACGCCGCCTTCCCTTGCATTTTCGCGGGCTTTCGGGGCCTCCTTCAAGGGGCCCTGGCTGCCGCAACTCACTGAGAGCCATAGCCTATGTCCCTCGATAAAGCCACGGTCCGGCGCATTGCCCATCTGGCGCGCATTGATGTTCCCGATGCCGACCTGGAGCCCCTGGCCCAGGAGTTGTCGGGCATCATGAACTGGATCGAGCAACTCAAAGAGGTCAACACCGACGCCGTGGCGCCCATGACCGGCGGCACCGACATGAAGCCGGCCTGGCGCAAAGATGCTGTGGCCGATGGCGCGCAAGCTGAAAAGGTTTTGTCCAACGCGCCCGAGCGGCACGATAGCTTTTTCGCCGTGCCCAAGGTTGTGGAGTAGGGGCGATGACCGACCTGACCCGCTTCACCATCGCCCAGGCGCGTGAGCACTTGCGCAAGAAAGACTTTTCCGCGTTGGAATTGGCTGACGCACACATCAAGGCGATGGAAACCCACCGCGACTTAAATGCGTTCATTGTTGAAACCGCAGATCTCGCGCGCGAACGGGCCAAAGAATCCGACTTCCGCATCAAAAGCGGCAATGCCTTGCCACTCGATGGTATTCCACTGGGCATCAAGGATTTGTTCTGCACCGAAGGCGTGCAAACCACGGCGGGCTCGCACATTCTGAAGGGCTTTCGGCCCAATTACGAAAGCACTGTCTCGCAGAAATTGCGCGATGCCGGTTCGGTGATGCTGGGCAAGTTGAACCTGGACGAATTCGCTATGGGTTCGTCCAACAAGACCAGCTACTACGGCCACGTCAAAAACCCGTGGAAGGCGCGCGGGCATGCAACCGAGCTGGTGCCAGGCGGATCGTCAGGCGGTTCGGCGGCAGCGGTCTCGGCACACCTTGCGATGGGCGCAACGGGCACCGATACCGGCGGTTCGATCCGCCAACCGGCGGCATTTTGCGGCATCGTCGGCGTGAAGCCGACCTACGGGCGTTGCTCGCGCTGGGGCATCGTGGCGTTTGCAAGTTCGCTTGACCAGGCCGGTCCCATGACGCGCACCGTCCGCGATGCGGCAATTATGCTCAACGTGATGACCGGCCATGACCCGAAAGATTCCACCTCGATGCCCACTAAAATGCCCGATGTGGAAGCGGTGTTGGGCCAAGGCGTGAAGGGTTTGCGCATTGGCGTGCCAAAAGAATACCGCCCAGCGGGATTGAACGCCGAGGTGGGCGCGCTGTGGGACAAAGGCGCGCAATGGCTCAAGGATGCGGGCGCTGAGATCGTCGAAATCGACCTGCCGCACACCAAATATGCACTGCCGACATATTATATTGTCGCACCTGCCGAAGCCTCGTCGAACCTCGCGCGCTATGACGGCGTGCGCTACGGCTTGCGCGTGCCCGGCAAGTCGTTGGACGACATGTACGCCAAAACCCGCGCCGAGGGTTTTGGTAAAGAAGTCAAACGCCGCATTCTCATCGGCACCTATGTTCTTTCAGCAGGCTATTACGACGCCTATTATTTAAAGGCGCAGAAAGTGCGCGCGCTGATCGCCCAAGATTTCGAAAAAGCTTTTGGCAAGGTTGATGCCATCCTGACGCCCACGGCCCCCACGGCTGCGTTCGGGTTGAACGACAAGGTCGATGACCCCGTGGCGATGTACTTGAACGACGTGTTCACGGTGCCCGCATCGCTTGCGGGTATTCCCGGCGCGTCGGTTCCCGCAGGCTTAAACGCGCATGGGCTGCCGTTGGGTTTGCAAGTGCTGACCAAGCGCTGGGATGAAGCGACGTTGTTCCGGGTATGCCAAGTGCTAGAGGATGCGGCAAAGTTCCCTGGCTTGCGGGGTGGAGCTTAGGCCATGAGCTACATCATCAAAGGCGAAACCGGCGACTGGGAAGTGGTGATCGGGCTAGAGGTTCATGCCCAGGTCATCTCGGCGGCGAAATTGTTTTCCTCGGCCTCCACGTCATTTGGTTCCGAACCCAATTCCAACGTCGCGTTCGTTGATGCGGCCATGCCCGGCATGCTGCCCACCATTAACGAAACGTGCGTGGAGCAGGCGGTACGGACGGGCTTGGGCCTGAAGGCCAAGATCAATCATCGCAGTGTGTTCGCACGGAAAAATTATTTTTACGCTGATTTGCCCCAAGGCTATCAGATCAGCCAGTACGACCAGCCCATCGTGGGCGAGGGCATTATTTTGCTCGACATGCCCGATGGGTCGGTTCGCAGCGTCGGCATTGAACGCCTGCACCTGGAACAGGACGCGGGCAAGTCCATCCACGACATTCACCCCACCAAATCCTTCATCGACTTGAACCGCGCGGGCGTGGCGTTGATGGAGATTGTTTCTAAGCCCGACATGCGCAGCCCCGATGAAGCGGGCGCGTACTTGAAAAAGATGCGTTCGATTTTGCGCTACCTCGGCACCTGCGATGGCAACATGGAAGAGGGCAATATGCGCTGCGACGCGAATGTGTCGGTGCGCCCGGTTGGCTCTACTGAATTGCGTACGCGTTGCGAGATCAAGAATGTGAATTCAGTGCGCTTTGTGATGCAAGCCATCGAGCACGAGGCCAAGCGCCACATCGACGTGTACGAAAGCGGCGGCAAAATCGATCAGGAAACGCGCCTTTATGATTCCAATAAAGGCGAGACCCGGACCATGCGCTCGAAGGAATTCGCGCACGATTACCGCTATTTCCCCGACCCTGACCTGCTGCCGCTAGAGTTTGATGAAGCCTATGTCGCTGCCATCAAGGCGAAGCTGCCTGAACTGCCCGACGATAAAAAAGACCGTTTCATGCGCGAGTATGGGCTCACGGCCTATGACGCCGGTGTGCTGGTGGCGGAAAAAGAAAACGCCGATTTTTTCGAGACCGTAGCCAAGGGCCGCGATGCGAAACTCGCTAACAACTGGGTCTCGAACAATTTGTTCTCGGTCATCAACACCCGCGGAATCACGATTGCTGAAAGCCCCATCAGCGCGAAAAACTTAGGCCGGTTGATTGACCTCATCTCCGACAACACCATTTCGGGCCGCTTGGCCAAGGATGTGTTCGAGATCATGGTGGAAACGGGCAAGGCACCCGATGCCATCGTCGAGGAACGCGGCCTCAAGCAAATCACCGACACCGGCGCCATCGAAAAGGCCGTGGATTCAGTGCTGGCGGCCAACCCCGAAAAAGTGGCGCAGGTGAAGGCGGGCAAAGAAGCACTAATTGGTTGGTTTGTCGGCCAGATCATGAAGGCCACGCAAGGCAAAGCTAACCCTGCGATGTGCCAAGAACTTTTGAAAAAGAAGCTGGCACAGTGAGCGAACCGCAGTCACCCGCCGTGCCCTTGTGGCGCAGTGGCAAGGCCGTCGTGTTCGTCATCACGGCTGTGTTGGTGTTTGGCAGTTATTTCTATGAAAAGACGGTGCCGCCCGCATGGCTGCGCGCGTTTGCCGCCGACATGGCCTTGCGCGCGGCCGCCGACCCCAATCCGCCCTTGCCCGAAGATACGCGGCAAGCCAGCCCGCGTGGTTTGGCCGACAATTCGCTGATCTGCATGGTTAACGCCATGAGCTGGCCATGGGACCGGGTGGTGTTTGTCACTCATGCGCAAGGAAAGTCGCTGTCGACTCATCCGGTGCTGGCCACGGCGAAGTGGACCAACAGCACATTGGCCGACACTCAGACATTGTTATCAGCCGATGACCGCTATCAGCTTATCGTGTTGTTGCAAGGCAACGCCGTTCTCGACAGTCAAATATTTTACACGTTTTGGGCTGATCTTTCGGCCCTGGCACAGCCCGAGGGCTTTGGGCGCGAGAACGCCATTTTTACCGCCGAAAGCCGTGGCGGGCGTTATGTGATGGCTACGGCAATGAACGCCACGCTCGATACGTGCCCCAAACCCGGAGCTGCTCCATGATCGACCTTTATACTTTTCCCACGCCCAATGGCTGGAAAGCCTCTATCATGCTGGAAGAGGTGGGGTTGGCGTACACGCCGCCTGGCCCAACGTGAAACGCTGGCGCGAAACCGTGGGTGCGCGCCCAGCCGTGCAGCGCGGTATCAAAATTCCCATGATGCCGCCAGCTTAACGCGCAATATTTTTGCGCCGAATCAACAGTATTGAGCGCGAGCTGAGTATTTAGTGGTGTCGTGTGCTCGCCAGACCGATTGCCGGACGTGATATCACAGCCCTAGAATAGCTCTACCGTTCCGGGGGAGGGCGCTCATGACCAAGTCATTCTTGCTTGCATCAGTTTTTGCTGCTGGGTTTATGTCGCAAGCTTGGGCGCAAGAATCCGCCGCACCGGTGATGCTCGATCCCGGCGATGAAACCCAAATTCAAGAATACATTGTCGGTGTCGAGCGATTGCCGCGTGCCAAGCGCGTGTACACCGATGCGCTGAAGTGGAAAGTCAAATACGAAGGCGCGGTTGATCCCTCTGTCGCGTGGATGTGGGGTGTCGCCCCCCAAAACCAAAGGCAACGAAAGTTTGCTTGGTAATGATGCGTCGAAATACGGCTATGTGCGTTTGGTGCAGCTCGATGGTGTCGAACGCAAGGTTACGCGGCCCAATGCCAGTTGGTTCGATACGGGCGGCCTGTTCAACCTCAACGTATTGGTGAACGACCTTGATGCCACCGCCACGGCGCTGCGTGGCATGGGCTTTCATGCCTTCGCTGAACCCGAATCATACGTGTATCCCGGCAACGTCAAAGGCAAGAGTGCCATGATGGCCGGACATGACGATGTGGTGATCTCGTTCCAAGAACGTCAATCGCCGCCATTGTCGGGTTGGCCCGAGCACGAAGGCGCGACACACGTCGAAGTGGGCTACCAAATCGTCAAGGATATCGCGGCCTGGAATAGTTTCTGGACCAAGACGGTGGGCCTCACAGCCCGCGACTTGCGCACACGCAAAGCCACCAAGCCGATTGGGCCCAATGACTTCCGCCTACCGTACAACACCAAAGGGCTCGACGACGCCATCCAGGCGGGGGTCTATCCGCGCAAGGGCGGTGAGCAGCAAATCGGTGCGCGGCAATTCTTGAACTCCACGGGTGCTGATTATTCCGACCGCGCGCGTCCGCCGAACCTCGGCATCGTTGGCATGCGCTTGGTGATGAAAGACGTCGATGCTTTGGCTGCGCGCGTTGCCAAGGCGCAGGTGGAGATCGCAGCCCCCATGCGTGTGTACACACTCGCCCCCTATGGCTTGGTGAAGGGCTTCGCGGTGAAGGCGCCGGGCGGCTCGGGCCTGTGGACCGAGTTTTTCGAGCAAGGGCCTAAGCCACTGGCCAAGGAAGAAATGCAAACCCTGCTGGGCAATGGCGCGAAGAATAGGTGGACGGGTTTCGGCGGGGCTGATTGCCCCAAATGCAGTTCAGAATTCAACAAGGATGGCAGCGCGAAAGTGACCTGGAGTAGGGGCGAAGCGGTCGGCAATTGGGTGCTGAAAGGCAACGCCATTTGCACCACCTGGACGAGCTTGCGCGATGGCCGCGAAAGCTGCGCGGTTTATTACGACGTGGGTAATAAGACCTATGAATCCTACAACGTCTCTGGCGCGCCCGAAGGCCGCAACCTGTTCGAGTAACTTCACGCCCAGCTTTGGCCTTTGAACCCCCTTGCGAACCAACGGCTTGGCACGGGTTGACAAGGCTGGGCGCGCTGGCCATGGTGCCTCCCGCGCCGCACAAAAAACCCCCCGGAGGGGTGGCCGAGTGGCTTAAGGCGCTGGTTTGCTAAACCAGTGTATTGGGAAACCGATACCGAGGGTTCGAATCCCTCCCCCTCCGCCACTGAGTGGTAAATTATCTTTATTTATCAATGTTTAGGCGTTATCAATTATCGTTGTTCCCATCTCTATTCCCATCTCACTAGCTGAGATTCAGGGGAGCGATGGAAGACAGAATCTGGGATTAACCTTCGCCATTCCCCGACCCCCACCCAGGCACTTTTCCCGCAGAGGCCGCGCTGGTGTGTTTACCTTCACCCGCTCGCTCCGATGTGCGCCAAAATTTCCCAACTTCCCCCTTCGATTCCTATTTCACGCGCGATGCTCTAGGACGTGATTTGGGCGCGCTGGATTTCTGTGGTGATCGCACGATTCATGACTGCTACGGGCTTTGTCACGTTGACGCCCGCAAAACGCAAGAAGCCTGCGGCGGGGCATTGTCACGTTGATAGCAGGCTTGCGACCACACTGACCATCCGTTAGCCAAGCGGATGAATAACATCAGCTATTCCGGCTACCGGTTCCCGCCTGAGATCATTCACCGGGCGATTTGGCTGTATCTCAGGTTCACGCTCAGCTTCC
>SHWP01000056.1 GCA_009693785.1 Rhodospirillaceae bacterium | reverse complement strand
ACGGGCGTACGATAAGTGTATTGGTGGAACCAGTTGGCCTTGGTCATGTGAATTTGCGTCCAGGTTTGTTGCGGGCCCACATGGCCCGAGCCTGCTTCCATCTCGCCATCCATGTTGCGCAACTTGTTCATGGTCGCGTCATTGAGCTTAGGCGCATCGAACTTGGTCATGAAACTGCAGCCCCAGGCTGTTTCGCTCAGACCGTACTCGGGCACCGCATAGGTTTCCCGTTCGCCCGAATAGCCGTGCGTGGGGTGTACAAATTCGTTGTGGGCAGGATCAAGCGTGTTCTCGACCGCACGCTCGTAGCTCGCATGATACTCGTTGAACAGCAGATTCGGGTACCAGCCCTCTTGCCCATATTCGGGAATATCCATGATCGGCGGGCGCTCGGCATCAGGCAGATCGCCCAAGAAACAAAATACCAACCCGTACTTTTCCTGCACCGGATAGCTATCGATGCGCGTGCGGGCGGGAATTTTTCCATCCTTGCCGATGGAGGGGATTTTAATGCACTCGCCTGCCCCATTGTATTGCCAGCCATGATAGGGGCACTCGACGCAATCGCCCTTCAATTTTCCACCCGCCAGGTTTCCGCCACGATGCGTGCACACGTTCGACAAGCAATGGGCCTGGCCCTTACTGTCGCGGAAGACGACGTAGTTTTGGTTCAGCATCATCACCTTAAGCGGTTTGTCGGTGAGCTCGCTCGACTGGGCGGCGACATACCAAAAATTCATGTACATGGCGGTCTCCTTGGCAATGATGTGACCCGGCAGGTGGCCATTCTAGCCTGATATTATATGCGATTCTGCCACGCCGAAGCGACTGTTCAAGTGGCGGTTAGCGGCCCGAGCAGGGTATAGTTTTAAGAGCCGTAGTGCCAAGTTTAGGCTGAAAATTTTGAACTGTATGGGGGAGCGGAGCGATGATTTTATCGGACATTCATGATGTCGATGTGACACGGCGTGGCGCCATTAAATCGCTGGCTTTTTCCGGTAGCGCCTTTGCCGGGGCTGGTTTGGTCGGGCTGGGCATGAGTTCACCCGCCCACGCCGCCAACGACCCCGCAGTTAAAATCGACTTCACCGACCCTAAACAAAACCTCAAGGCCTTCACTCGCGTGTTTGCCGATATCGACCCAAGCAAAGTCGCGGTGGGCTGGTATTCGGGTGTCGCCTATTCGGTGGGGGGCGATTGGAAAAAAGTTGTGCCGCTGTTCGGCGTCGAGGGCATTGGCGTGCGCCGCACGCTGGAGTTACCGTCGGGCGGCTACCGCGTCTTCAACCGCGAGCTGGCGTTTTACAAAGACCTCAAGACCGGTGCGTTCCTCGACACTTGGGACAACCCCATGAACGGCGAGAAGGTCGAGGCATTCCCCATTCAGAACATGTTCGTGAACGCCGATACCGCGCCCATCTTCGAATTCGACATGGAAGGCACTAAAGTACGCATGCCCTTCAACCCGCCGTGGACGGTGGCGGGCGAATGGGCCATGTCGCTGTTCGAGATTCATCAATCGGTGAAGTCGGAACTCAAGCCCGCCGAATGGCCGCGCGAATCACCGGGCGAGTTCACGCGCATTAGCGAGATGTTCCACCGCCATGTGCGCATCGCCGATTTGAATAACGATTCCCTCACATCAGTACCAACCGTGGGCAGTTGGATGCGCATTGCCTCGTGGTTCCCATGGATGCTGATGGGCCAGGCAGAAGGCCATATGTTCTTCCGCTGTCAGACTCAAAAGTTCGCCAGCGTAAAGGATTTACCCAAAGCGTTCTTGGCAAAGGCCGAGAAAGACTATCCGCAATACTTAGATGCCCCGCCGGCCGATAGCTGGGGCAAACAGCCCAATGACTCCACATTCAATATGTATAAGCGCACGCGCAAACCTGCCCCGCCCAAGGCGACGGGGTAAGGGGCAATTGTATAATCGCTCACTCCTTCTCTCGCGCACAGTAACTTAGGAATACCGCTAGCCCTCGCGCAAGTTGCAGGTTTTCCGCTGCCGTAGCTTGCAATTCCCATTCATGGCGCGCAACGTTTCGATACCATGGCTGTGCGCCGCGCCATGGCAACCAGACCGCTCGGCTTCTGGGGTAGCGCGCCCATATCGCGGCAACCGCAGGAGGTCTCCACATGTTCAAGCTCGATCGCCGTTCGTTATTCATGGCAACTGTTGCCGCCGCAGCCGAAGGATCCAGCACAATGACTTCGCCCGCAATGGCGCAAGACAAGGCCAAAGGAATGGAAATGCCGAAAGAACGAAAGCTTGGCCCAGGCAAAACCTCGCCCTATGTCCGTAACATGCGCGGCAAAATTCTTTATTTTGGCGACGACGATAAAGAGCGGGGCCGCGAATGGTTTAGCTTTAGCTTCCGCGAGGATGGCCAGATCACCCTGCGCGCCTACTGCGAGATCGACGATGCCCGCGTCGAGCGCGATGTGACCTACACCATGAAAAAAGACTTCACCCCGCTTGATTGTTTCGTGCGCTTGCATGTCGGCGGCAAATTCCTTGGTACGGGATGGATCCGCGTGACCGATACCGAAGCCGAGTGCGAGGTGTTCAACACCACGTTTGGCCGCATCCAACAAAAAGTGGCCTTGACGGTACCGCCGCGCACCATGGGCTCGCACCCGCTGGCTTGCGATGCGCTGGTTTTACCGGCGTTCGACCACGCAAAGCCCGAGCGCGTCCAAACCCGCGAGGGTGCCCTGTCGACGTCACCGCTCCTCGATGGCGCCAGCGGCCCTCTGATCGGTATGAGCAGCGGCACCATCGAATATGTTGGCCCCGAAAAGATCACCACGGTGGCTGGCACTTTCGATGCACACCATTATCGTTTTCCCTCGATTCAGGGTACGGCCCTTCACCCCAGCGGCAACGCACGCTCGGAAGATATTTGGGTGACCCACCCCGATTACACGTTCGTGCGCGCAGAAGTGCGTGGCTACCTGAGAAACAAGACCGGCTTCGGACGCTATGAGTTGGTGGAGTTTGAGTCTTAAAAAATCGCAGACGGACCCGGCGATGCGATCACAGCATCGCCGGAGTTAATCGCACCCAATCTTGACCACGATCAAGGCTGCGGCAGGGGCAGGTCTGCTTGACTGTGCAAACGTCAAGTTCGACTCTGGAGTCGCCCCATGCACACCATGAACCCCGATGCTCACGGCCTTGCCGCCATGGCCCTGATGGAAGCTTTAACGCACAAGCTGATCAGCAAAGGCGTGTTGAAAAAAGCCGAGGTGTTGGACATTTGCGCTGAACTGAAAGCGTCCTATGACGCCCTAGGGGTGCGTCATGACAACAGCGCTGAAACTGATGCTGCTTTGTTGATCGCCGCCCTCAAGTCCAAGGTCGACGAGCGGCACTGAACTTGCGACTCGCCCCCTACTCCCGCTTTGGGTACGGGCCCAGGGTGAGGATCAGCGCGGCCCCGCCCGCAAAGCACGCCCCTGCCACCATCAAGGCCAGTGTATAGTTGCCTAGCGCATCGAACATGGCGCCATAAATTGGCGGGGCGATGCCGCTGGCCGTGGTGAACAGGCCATACAAAATGCCGTAGATGGCGCTGTAGTTCTTGAGGTCGAAATACCGGCTGACCAAATAGCCCACCAAATCGAATTCGGACCCGGCCGCCATGCCAATGGAAATCGTAAACAGGATAATCACGATTTGGTTGCCGCCCCACAGCGCCATGGCCACGCACAAAATCGACGGCGTGCCCACCAAAATTGCCGTCACCAAGGGCGCCCAAATGCGGTCGACCAAGTAACCGGCGCCCAGGCGGCTGGCGATAATCGCAAAGCCGCTGAGGCTGGCGATTTGCGCGGCGCGTTGCGGCGTTAAGCCCTGGTCGGTCAGCAGCGGCATGAGGTTGGGGAACAGCCCGCCGGTGCCCATGCCAAACATGAAGAACGACAAACAGATGCACCAGAACCGGCGCGAGGTGAGTGCTGCGCGCACACCGGGGCCTTGGCGAACCCTCTCGGGCGTGCTGGCCGATGCGGCCGCAGGCGGCATGCGTAAGAATAAGAACGTGATCGGCAGACTGATGAATGCTGGCAACAGCGCGAGACCAAAAAAACCAGCCCGCCAGCCGTAGGATTCCACCAGCCAGGTCACGTACACCGGCCCGAGAATGCTGAACAACCCCGAGCCGCTGATTGCAATGCCCATGGCGAGGCCGCGCTTGCGGTCGAACCAGACGACGATGGCGCGGTTAAACGCAACCGATGTGGTGCCCGCGCCCATGAACGCAATCAAAAAACCAAAGGCATAGAACAGCGGCAGTGCTTGAGTTGTCAGAGCCATTGTGGCCGTGGCGGCGGCAAAGGCGGCGGCTGACATTAAAATGACGCGCCGCACGCCGATGCGTTCCACCAGCCAGCCCACCAAGGGCGCGCCCAATAAAATGCCGATGGTGAGAAATACGAAAAAGCCCTGGCTTTGCCCACGCGACCAGCCGAAATCGGCCGCCAGGGGTTTGATGAAGGCGCCGAAGGTGTAGGTGAATGCCGCCGATACACCGGCGGCAGAAATACAAAACGACGCAAAGACAACTTTCCAGGCGCGTTTAAATTCGGGCTGATCAGGGGCGGTCAATGTTGCATCCTATTGCGGCCATTCGGCAGCGTAATGCAAATGCGCACGGCCCGCCATGGATCAGGCCGCACCTGGGTTCTTGGCACTGAGCATATGTGTGCGCATTTGGCTTTCGGCCCAGGCGGGGTCATGGGCCTCGAAGGCGCGGATGAGTTCGCTATGATGCCAGCAACTGCGCGTCAGATGCATTTCGATGGTGTGCCGGTAGCGCTTCATCAGCACCAGTTGCACCTGCATCAAAGGGCGCATGAGTTCGCGCAAGCGTGGCGAACCAGCATGATCCAAGATGATGGCGTGAAACAAATCGTTGAGATCGGAAAACTTCAACGCCGCCTCGGGCCCAGCGTCGTTGACCACCTCTTCCATGCGGGTGGCATGGCGCTTAAGCTCGGCAATGCCTTCGGGTGTGATGCGCGTGGCGGCGCGCCCGGCCGCGAAACTTTCAAACTGCGCACGCAGCTCGAAGCATTCCTCCACCTCGGACTCGGAGAAATCGCGCACCATGGCGCGCTTGTTGCCTTCGGCATGCACCAGGCCTTCGTTCTCAAGCCGGTGCAGCGCATCGCGCACGGGTGTGCGGCTAACGCCAATCTCGGCGGCTAGATCTTGCTCGATCAAAAACGCACCTGATTGCAGCGTGCCGTCGATGATGCGCCTGCGGATATGACGGTAAGCAACTTCGGCCGCGCTTTGTTTTTGAGTTTGGATCATGCGAGTCGCTCGTGATGACTGACTTGGCAGTTTCAACCGCGCACTGGGCCTAACCGCAAACCGGACAAGCCCCGCCGCCAAGCCCTTGAATTCCCAGTATTGTATACAACTTTTGTGAGGATACCTGTAAATTTTGGACATTATCAGGCAGGAGCAGGTAATTTTAGGGCGTAATTGTATGCAGAACTGCCTATCTGTGGAGGGACGCCATGGCCGCTTTGACCAAAACCACCATCGAGATCTCAGGCTGCAAGACCACCCTGCGCCGGGGTGGAGCTGGCCCCACGCTGCTCTACCTTCATGGCGCCGGAGGGTCGGGCAACGTGCTGGCCTTCGCCGAAAAATTGGCCGAGCACTTCGATGTCATCCTGCCCGACCACCCCGGCTTCGGTGAGTCCGACTTGCCGCCCTGGCTCGATAATATTCACGATGCGGCCTACTTCTATCTCGAATTTTTATCGAAGCTGAACTTACGCGACGTGCATATCGTCGGCTCATCGCTGGGCGGATGGGTTGCTCTTGAAATCGCGGTGCGCTCGACCGAGCGGCTCAAAAGTTTGATCTTGTCAGGCGCGGCTGGCCTGAACTGCAAAGAGGCGCGGCGCGGCGACATCTTCATGTGGGAACCGCCGCAACGCATTCGCAACATGATTGTCGATCAGGCGCTGGCCGATAAACTATTATCAGTAAAGCCCAGCGAAGAGCAGGCCGCGATTGCCGTGAAGAACGAATTCGCCACGGCGAGGCTCGCGTGGGAGCCGCGCTTCTTCGATCCGCATTTGCACAAATGGCTGCACCGCATCAATGTGCCAGTGCAGATCGTGTGGGGCGACACCGACAGCGTGTTCCCGCTGCCTTTCGGTGAAAACTTACAGCGGCACATTCCAGGTGCTTCACTAACCATAATTCCTAAATGCGGTCATCTGCCACATGTTGAACAGCCCGACCGTTTTAAGTCGATCATCACATCCTTCATTGGCAACCTTGCAACCAAGGGAGCCGCCGCATGAAGTTCACATTGTTTCATCTCATGCCCTATGCCGACCTCGACCTTGAGGCAACGAAGGATTACTCCACGGCTTGGCTGCAAACACCCAACACCTTCTACAATCCCGAAAAAGGTGCGGCCCTCTATGAACGTTATCTCGGTGAACTCGAACGCGGTGAAGAGTTGGGCTTCGATGGCATCGCGGTAAACGAACACCATTCGACAGCCTACGGTATGATGCCCTCGCCCATTGTCACAGCTTCGGCCTTGGCGCGGCGCACCAAGACCGTGACGATTGCTATTCTCGGCAGTGCGCTGCCGTTGCGTGGCCATCCACTAACGCTGGCTGAAGAACATGCCATGATTGATACCATCACCCGGGGCCGGTTGATCACGGGCATGGTGCGGGGCATTGGTGCTGAGTATCACGTCTGGGGTGTTAATCCTGTTTTCAGTCACGAACGCTTCCACGAAGCCCATGATCTGATCATTCAAGCTTGGACCGAGCCCGGCATCAGCAGCTTTCACGGCAAGCACTATAACCACGAGTATGTAAACCTGTGGCCGCGCCCCTACCAAAAGCCCCATCCACCGATTTGGATTCCATCCCAAGGCTCGCGCGAAACCATCGAATGGGCGGCGCACCCGAAACGAAAGTATGTGTATCTGCAAACTTTCAGCCCAATTAAAGCGGTGCAGAAGTATCTGAAAATGTATCGCGACCAGTGTGAACACTATGGCTACACCTGTCGCGATGAGCAATTAGGCTGGGCGGTGCCAATTTATGTGGCCGATACTGATGAGACCGCACGCAAAGAGGCCAAAGTCCATTATGAGAATTTTCGTAACCGGTTCCTGAAAATGCCTGTCGAGATGCTGTTGCCGCCGGGTTATTCCTCCGTCGAATCCATGAAGGGTGTCGCAGCCACCAAGGCGCAAATTGTTGGCGATGTGACGCTGGAACTGTGCATGGATTTGGGCATGTTTATCTGCGGTAGCCCTGAGACGGTGCGCCAAAAACTCGAGCACTATTGGAAAGAGATGCGCTTTGAGCATCTGCTCTCCATGCTGCAATTCGGTACATTACCTGCCGATCTTACGGCCCGGAGCATGGACCTATTCGCAAAGGATGTGATGCCTAAGCTGCGAGCCGTGGCCGCGACAGCAAAGGCCGCCTAAGACCCCATCTCACTTGCGATGGGGCTTGGACAGCGTGTTAAACTCGTCATGACAGTTTTTGGCGGGGTAAATTTATGCGGTTTTTAGCAGTGGCAGTTCTTTCGATGGCAATCACATCGGCCGCAATGGCCGAGGATTTCGCCTTTTTCAACATCCTCAAGGAAGGCAAAGCTACCAAGGCTGAGGTTGCGACACATTGCGGCACGCCCGATGCGCTGGTGCGCTCATTCTCTTCCGCATCGCTTAATTTGACTCTCAGCGAAAACCACGAGCGTGTGCGTTACAAAGACCGTCAATTCACCAACGTCAATGCCAACCCGGGTGAATGGAACGGCGAGGTTTACAAAGTCCTGTGCCCGGGCCTGTACAATATCAACCTCGACTACATCACCGGCGCTAAGGATGGCGCGACCTCGGGCGACGTCACGGTGCATATTCATGTTTGGCGCAAAGCCAAAGGCGGAGCACGCCCGGGTGAATTAGCGGCGGTAGCAGAAAAGACCGGTTCAACGGCTCGCGGCACGGGCAATGCAGCCGTCACGCTTGCGTTGAGCACGGGCGATGAGATCGCTACCCATTCTCTTAGCACAGATGCCAAACCGCGTCATTTTGAACGCATTCAGTTGACCACCCACCGCGTGATGCACATGCCAGAGTTGGCGGCAGATTTTGATACCGCCTTGTGGGAGGCCGACCGTGCAGAGTCTGATAAGATTCGGTTCGCGCCCATGGGCGGAAACTGAGCGTTCCATGTTTAGCAACGCTGTCGCAGTTTTGGCAGTTCTTGTTGTTAGCGTTGCGTTCGAAACTAATGCCGCTTCCTTGCGTGAGGACTTGCTGGCCATTCCCTTAAGTGAAAATTTGGGCGGGGCAACGACCCGGCCTGACGCTGGTGCTAATGCTTTTAGTTTGATTGCTGCCAATGCGAGTGCACAAAACCGCGCACAAGCTACGTTTGGCATTCAAATGTTCGCAGTAGAATGGAAGCCCACACCGGGCGTTCAACCGGTAACCGATGGCCTTGGGCCACTGTTCAACCGCGAGAGCTGCATTGCCTGTCACGAAAAAAATGGGCGTGGACGCGCCCCATCAGGCCCAAGCCAACCAATGCAATCGATGTTAATGCGATTATCAATACCTGGCCCTGAAGATCATGGCGGGGCTATTCCCGTGCCAAATTATGGCGATCAGCTGCAAGATCGCGCCATCGACACCGTCGCGCCTGAGGGCCGGGTGCATGTCAGTTGGGACGAGACATCAGGCCGTTTTGGCGATGGTGAACCTTATGCGCTACGCAGGCCTAAGTTTGAATTTACTGATCTCGCCTATGGCAAACCGCCCAATAATCTTCTGACTTCACCGCGCGTGGCAAACCCCGTGATCGGACTAGGTTTGCTGGAAGCCGTGCCCGAGGCGAGCTTGGCCGCGCTAGCGGACCCCAAAGACGGTGACCACGACAATATTTCTGGCCGCATGAATGTAGTATGGGATGCGCCAAGCCAAAGCATGAAACCCGGCCGCTTTGGCTGGAAGGCGAATGTCGCCTCGGTTGCACACCAAAGCGCTGGCGCTGCACGTGGTGACATGGGCATCAATACGCCCGTGTTTCCTAATGATCATTGCGAACCGGTACAAACCGTATGTCTCGCCGAGGCACAGCGCGCCGATCAGGGCCTAGAAATGTCCGAGGCGTTTTTCACGCGCCTCATCACCTACATGCAACTGCTGGCCGTGCCCAAACAGCGCGACGGCGATCAACCTAACATCAAGCGTGGGCAAAAGCTGTTTCATGATATGGGATGCGCTAGCTGCCATATGCCGACATTGAAAACCGATGCAACGGCATCCCTGCCAGAACTACGCGAACAGACATTTCATCCTTTCACCGATCTTCTGATTCACGACATGGGCGAGGGCCTGAGTGATGGACGGCCTGACTATCTCGCCTCGGGTACGGAATGGCGCACCGCCCCATTGTGGGGTATTGGGCTTACGAATATTGTCAGCGGGCATACCGAATTCTTACACGATGGCCGTGCGCGCAATCTCTCCGAAGCTATTTTGTGGCATGGCGGGGAAGCTGAAGCGGCAAAGGAAAAATTCCGCACCGTGTCTAAAACAACGCGCGACGACTTGCTGGCGTTCTTGAACTCCCTATAACGTGCGCCAACGGCTAGCCATGCCAACCTTCAGCGGCACTATTTCGACGCTTTCAAATCCTTGAGCGCTGGGATGCTGTCGGGCGAACGGGCCGCCGGAATCGTTTCCAGAAACGCGGCAATATCGGCCACATCAGAGTCTGGTAAAACCATCTCACTATAGGCAGGCATAGCGGTATTGGTAGCGCGGATAAACTGCGCGATAGCCTCGGCCGGCAAGGGCTCTGGCGCCAGTTTTAACCCCGCACTGCTGCCTTGGCCCTGTGTGCCGTGGCACATGTAACAGCCCACCTTCATGAACAGGTCGCGGCCGCGGGACGGAGAAGGTTCAGCGGCGTTCGATTGAACAGCGCCCAGTCCAGTAACGATCACTGCCAAAATAATGGTCTTGGTCATGGCGGCCCCCATTAACGTACTTGCGTGACAACATCGACCAAGGCGGGATGGCCTTGTTTGACGATTTGTACTGCGCGACGCAACGCAGGCCCAAGCTTGGCCGGATCGGTGATGGGCCCCTCAGACCACACGCCCAATCCTTGTGCGACCTTGGCGTAATCAATGAATGGGTCTTCGATCGCCGTGCCAATTTTAGACGTATCGATACCCCGGTTGCGCCGGTTGGCCATGCCCTGCACCAACATGCTCTCCTGCGCGTAGGCACGGTTGTTGTGCATCACAGTGAGCAGCGGAATCCGATGGTGAGCCGCAGTCCACAGAGCACCGTTGGCATACATAAAATCGCCATCGCACTGGATGTTGACCGAGAACCGCCCGAGCGCCTTGTTGGCCAGCGCGGCACCCACGGCAGCGGGCAGGCCATAACCGACACCGCCGCCAGCCCCATAGCCTAAGTATTGGTGATGCTTTTCAAAATGCCACAGCCGGTGAGGCCAATTGCTCACAAAACCTTCCGATGCGCCCACCGACACCAGCGCCCAGTCTTCGGCGTTGATCGCTTGCCACAGTTCCATGCACAAACGCGACGTGCTGACAGGGCTTGCATCCCAACCGATGGCCGCAGCCTGGCGCGCGGCTTCGTAATTCTCGGCATGGAGCTTGCGGAATTTTTCGGCACGACCTGGCAGCGAGGATTTCCGCTCAGCCGTCATCGCCACTTTCACCGCATCGATCAAAGCGGGTAGCGTGGCCTCGCCGTCACCTGAAATAGAGAGATCAACCGGGGCGTAGCGCTGAAAATCCTGATAATTGGATTTCATATAAAGGTCATTGACTCCAATCGTGACAAGTTTCGTGCCGTCTTTGACGCGCAAAGTTCCAGTCTTTTCGCCACGTTTGAATTGATTGATCTGGCCCCAAAAATCCGTGACCTCAAGGCCCAGCACCATATCGGCCTGTGACAGCAAGGCTCCGCGCGACGCATTTTGATAAAGGTAATGTGTCGTCGGCATGTTCTGGCGGCTTGCAAGGTCAAGCACCGGCGCGTTGACCAACTCGGCCAACTCCACCAACAGCCGCAGGCCCTCAGGCGTGCGCGCCATGCGGTCAGCGATAATCACGGGGCGCTCGGCGGCCACAAGCATACGCGCGGCCTCGCGCACCGCACCAGCTTCACCCTGTGGCATTTGCGATGGCGTGTATTTGGGAATGCTCAGGCCCGCGCGATCAGGCAGTTCCATCTCTTGCAAGTCGCTGTCGGCGACGATGGCGATGGGTTCCATCGGTGGCGTGCAGGCAATTTTGTAGCCATGCACGAGCGATTCGCCGAACCCTTGCAGCGTCGTGGGCTGGTCATCCCATTTTACGAAATCCCGCACCATGCCGACGGGATCTTGCGCCGAATGACGCCAGTCGTTGCCACCCGCGCGGCTGGTCAGATCAAGCGTGTTGCCGAGAATCGTGATCAATGGCACGCGGTCGCACCAGGCGTTGTACAGCGCCATGGCGGCATGCTGCAGGCCCACGGTGGAATGGCACAATGTTGCGGCTGGGCGGCCTGCGGCTTTGTAGTAGCCATTGGCCATGGCCACCGCCGACTCTTCGTGCATGCAGGTGATGAACTCGGGCGATTTATTGCCGCCGTAGTTCACCAGCGATTCATGCAGGCCCAAAAAGCTCGATCCGGGGTTGGAAAATACATAGTCGATGTTCAGCGACTTCATGACATCGGTCATGAAGTCAGAGCCGCAATTTGACGCCATCACGGGCGCTTGTGCGACCTGCTGTACCTGTTCGACGGCGCCGAATTCGACCGCCTGTTGTGCTGCCGAGGGCGGTGCTGCGCCACGCGTCACAGACTTTTTTGCTGGCTCGGCAGCTTGTGCTGTTGGCAACGCAGTGACGGCTCCGGCCACAGCAACTTTGGATAAGAACTTACGGCGATCGACCGTCGACGGTGACTGACTGCGTGGCATAAGGTCCCCCCGGCTTTTCAACATACCTTGAGACTAGAAGGGACGATTGCAGACAGCAAGGTCGGTTAATGACCGGAGGATGGTATTGCCGACTTCCGGTTCAACCATAGACCCAACGCTGTAGCCAGAAGCAGGAAGGCTGACAACAGCAATAAGCCCGGCCTATAGCTGTCGGTAGCGTCTTTCAGGTAGCCCATGAGCTGCGGGCCGATATAGCTGCCAAAACTTGCGATACAGTTGATCAGCGCGATGCCAGCGGCGGCAGCCGGACCGTTTAATGTACGCGTGGCCATGGTCCAGAACACCGGCGGCACGACATAAATCAGGACTATGGTTAAGCCAATCAGGACAACCATGTATCTGGGATCGCTCACCCAGGCGCTGAAGGCAAACCCAATCGCGGCCAGCAACATTGGCAAACAAACATGCCATTTCAGCTCGCCCGTCGCCTCAGCATGGCGCGACCACGGCATGATGGCAAAAATGGCCACGATATAAGGCACGGTGGTCAAGAGACCCACCTGGATATTACTCAACCCGCCGAGGCCCTTAATAATCAGCGGTAACCAGAAGCCGAACGAACCCGAGGCGGCCAACGCACCTGCATACATCACCCCCAAAAGCAAAACGTGTGGATTGGTCAAACCATGGCGCAGCTCTGCCACCTTGGCGCCGCCCCGCGCGGCATATTCGGCGTCAAGGGTTGCAATAAGCCAGTTTCGTTCTTCGTCCGTGAGCCACTTGGCATCTTTTGGCCGGTCGGTGAGAAAGAAAAAAACCGCTATACCGACGATGGAAGACGCCACGCCTTCCAAAATAAACATCCACTGCCAACCCCGAAGGCCCAACCAGTCCAAACTCAATATCGCGGTCGAAATGGGCGCGCCGATGATAAACGCCAGCGGCAGAGCAATGAAAAAGCCGCTCATGATTCGGGCGCGTTGCTTGGTGGGAATCCACTGTGAAAAATAAAATATAATGCCTGGCAACAGCCCAGCTTCCGCCACACCGAGTACAAAGCGTAGCGCTGATAACGAGTATGGACCTTGGGCAAGCGCCATGGCGGCGGAGACCATCCCCCAACTGATCATGATGCGCGTGATCCACAGCCGCGCCCCCACACGCTCCAACATGATATTGCTGGGTATTTCAAATATGATGTAACCGAGCGAAAAAATGCCTGCAGCCGCACCATAAGCCGTCGCACTTAGTTGCAGGTCGGCATTCATGGTCAATGCCGCGAAGCCGATGTTCACGCGGTCAAGATACGCAAGCAAATAGAGAAGCCCGGCAAACGGAACCAACCGCAACATCACCTTGCGCACTGTGCGCTGGGCCAACTCGGTATTTTCACTTACGGCATGACTACTCAAGTGATGTGCTCCCCGACTGGGCGCTGAGGCGCCGCATTGCTATTGCAAATAGCTATGCACAATTGCGGCCGGCAGGCGAGTTCAAAAGGTGAAGGTATTCGAAATTTAGGAAAATGGTGCCCAGGGCTGGTGTGCATCAATGCAACCGGATCAATAGTTTAGCGGCCATTGAGGCAAACAATCTTCCCATCGTTTATTGAAGCTATCCGGGCGATTTGTCGCACTGAACTGGCCTGATTTCATAAAGCCTGTCGTGGTGACCAACGGAACCGAAGGCGTTGACGCGGGTGATGCGGTTTCTGATGCGAGCAAATGAGGAAATTAGTGCGCTGGCCTGGGCGCGTGTCACGGTGCTGATGAAGCAGCCGCGTCATCGCCGCAATGAACTCCAATCCAAAGGACGCGCAGCCTTGGCTGCCCTTGAAGCTCGGCTTCGCGACCATCAATGGGTGGCCATAGATCATGCTACCATCGCAGACATCGCGTGTTTCCCTTATGTCGGAATGGCCGCACAAGGCGAAGTGTCGCTCGGCGAACGTCTTCATGAATACGCCCGGATGGGGGCTATGAAAGGGACAGCGGTTGCCAAAGGCTGCGGACCTTGAGAGCAGTTGCAAGCTCATTTACTGTGCCAACCCCAAACAAACGCGATAGGTTGAGTGATGCAAATCGTCGATAACAAGGTAGCTTTTATTACCGGCGGAGCCAGCGGCATCGGCCTAGGCATGGCTATGGCCTTTGCCGAAGCTGGGATGAAAATTGTACTTGCAGATATCGATGAAGCACGTGCCAAAACGGCAGCACATCAAATGTCGGAAGCAGGTGCAAGGGCTCTTGGGCTGCATCTCGATGTGACTGACCGGGCTGCTTGGGAACGCGCTGCACGTTCAGCCGAAGCCGCATTCGGGGAGATCGATTTACTGTGCAACAACGCTGGTGTTGCGGGCATCATCAAGCCAGTGGCAGACATCCCAATCGAAGAGTGGCGCTGGCTCACCGAGGTGATGCTGTTCGGCATGGTCCACGGACTTCAATGCTTTGTGCCGCGGATGA
>SHWP01000055.1 GCA_009693785.1 Rhodospirillaceae bacterium | reverse complement strand
AACAGGGGTATCGGCGGGCTGAGAAGTCTGCGTTCAGAAGGGACTTGGCGGAAAATCCAGCAAAGTACCCCCGAAGTTGTAATAGGCGGCCCCTACGCCTACCATGTTGCCTGAAGCCGGGGTTCATCCGGGGAATGTCGGTTAATATGGTTCTTAAGGTTGTTTTCCACAAGGGCAGCTTATATCTAAATATATAAAGTACCTAATTCCAATAGGTTAAGTATCTCCTATATATCAACACCTTAGGCCGAATTATAGAAGAACTGGTGTTAGTCTGAGTCTTGCGCAGTTCGCATTTGCAAGCCAACCAGAGATGACCAGCATTTCTTATGGTCTATTCCACCTTAATCTACTATCCGAAGTTGCCCTCTACGGCTCATTCGGGTCGCGGATACTCAATTTAAATCCCGACATTCGAATTCGGTCCATGACTTGTTTCGCGTGCGCCTCGTCGCGGGTTTCGATGGTGATACCAAGCCGCGCGGAGCTGGCCGACAAGTCCATGGCAAAGCGCGAGTGAATCACCTCAAGCACGTTCGCACCCTCCTCGGCGCAAATGCCGCTGACCGCATGCAACTGTCCGGGCTTGTCGGGCATTTCGATGTTGAGCGTGAGCACTTGCTTCTCGCGCACCAGGTCGCGCATCAACACCGAGGACATCATGCGCGCATCCACATTGGCGCCTGAAATCACCAAGCCAACCGTCTTTCCCTCGAACATGTCGTGGTATTCAAGCAACGCGGCCAAGGGCGCGGCGCCCGCACCTTCGGTTACGGTTTTGCCCTTGGTCGCCAGCATGGCGATGGCGCGCTCGATGCTGGTTTCGTTCACGGTCACAACCGTGCGCACCAACTCGCGCACAATGGGCAGAGACGTAGCGCCGGCGGTTTTCACGGCGATGCCCTCGGCGATGGTCGAGCCGCCACACGGCCGGTTGCGGCCCTGCAGTGCGTTGCTCATGGAGGGGTAAAGCTCGGGCTCCACGCCGATGATGTCCACGCTGGACTTCACACTTTTTGCCGCAAGCGCGATGCCAGAAATCAACCCGCCGCCCCCGACGGGAACGACGATGGTATCAAGCTCCGGCACGGCTTCGAGCATTTCGAACCCGATCGTGCCCTGGCCCGCGATCACCTCGGGGTCGTTGTAGGGGTGAATGTACGTGATGCCTTTCTCGGCGGCGAGTTTCTCGGCAAAGGCCGAGGCTTCTACCAGCGACTCACCCTCCAGCAATACCGTAGCGCCGTAATCGCGCGTCTTACGGATTTTCATGAACGGCGTGCCCTTAGGCATCACGATGGTTGCGGGAATGCCAAGTCTGCCCGCATGATAGGCCACCCCTTGCGCGTGATTGCCCGCCGACATGGCGATCACGCCGGCTTTTTTTTGCGCCTCCGTCAGTGTGGAGATTTTGGCAATCGCGCCGCGCGCCTTGAAGGCGCCGGTGTGCTGCAGGTTTTCGAGTTTCAAATACACCTTGGCGCCGGTAGCTTGGCTCAAGGCCTCGCTGAACACCGTGGGCGTAACAATGATTTGCCCGGCAATGCGCGTTCGTGCGGCGCGGACAGAGTCGGCATTCAGTTTGGGGGGCGTGGCAGACATGACGGCGGTTTCCTAAAAAACAAGAGACGAGCAATACGCAAAAGGCCGCGAACCGATTCTCAGATCAGAGAATCGGGGCAGTAATTCGCGCGCTCATCATTCGCCGTGTCATGCCTGGGGATTTAGCAGGTTGGCGGTGAGCGGGCAAGGGAGGCTAACTATGCCTCCATACATCCTTTTCTTGTCACCCCCGCGAAGGCGGGGGTCCACCTTGCGTGTTTCGAATGTTTCAAAGACGCAAACATAAAGCTGGATTCCCGCTTGCGCGGGAATGACACCAGGATTTGATTCGCAGAGGATTTTACCTCACCCTAAATATAAAATTCTGCACATAGCCCGGCTGGCCGCGGCGGGAGCGGTGGTCGGCCTCGGGGTTGAATTCGGCGATGGGGCGTAAGGCTCCATCGCGCACGAACAACACTTCGGCGTTCAACACGTCCATCTCGGCCAAGCACTCTTCGATGGGCCGCTTGCGGTGCCATTCTTCAATCTCGATCATCACGTTTGGTTTTTCGCGCCGTACCGTTTCCAACAATCCGCGCACCACAGCAGCTTCGAAACCCTCCACGTCGATCTTGATGAAACCGACGTTAGTGAAGTTGTAGGAATCGAGCGTGCGGGATTGCACATTCACCGTGGTGAAACCAAAGGGCGCGTTCTTTTTGTTCACATCCAGCGAGGCACCTTGGTTGGTGAGCCCGGCTTTGTTGTAACTGGGGATCACCAGGTCCGCCGTGCCATTGGCATCGGAGATGGCCACATGATGGGCCGTGGCGTTGACGGGCAGGGCGCGAGCGAGCAGCGGGAACATTTTCGGATGCGGTTCGAAGGCTTGAACCGCGCGGCAAAGTTTGGCCAGCGTGTGCGTGTACACGCCTTTGTTGGCGCCGATGTCGATGGCGATTTTTGCGGGATCGACTAACGCGGGCAGCAATTTCAGCTCGCGTTCGCCGTGCCGGGCGTGCTTGCGCAACAGCCGCCACATGTACAGTTTCGGCGGGATCAAATTGTATTTGACCCACTCCTCGAACGAGTAGCGCGGTTTGTAGGTTGTCGCGGTCATGGGGCTTGATATCACGCTTGAACGCGGGCGCGAAACACCGCACAAACGCCGCCATGAGCACGCCCGCACCCTCCCTTCATGTCGATAACCGCCCGCTCGGAGTGGTCTTCATGCTGCTTGGCGCATTGGTCATGAGCGCCACCGATGCCGGTGGAAAATGGGTGATGGTGCATGACTATCACGTTGCCCAATTGAACTTCGTGCGCGGGTTTTTCGCGCTGGCGATTCTCGCGCCCACGGCGTTGAAGGAAGGCGGCCTGGCCTCGCTGCGAACCAAGCGGCCCTTTGCTCATGCCGCGCGCTCGTTGCTGTTGGTGTGCCTGGCCTATAGCTGGTTCTTCGCGCTCACCACCATTCCCTTGGCCGAGGCCACGGCGATTGCCCTGTGCGCGCCCTTGTGCATGACCGCGTTCTCAGTGGTGTTGCTGGGCGATAAGGTCGGCCTGTTCCGCTGGGCGGCGGTGTTCATCGGCTTTGCGGGCATGCTGTTGATTATCCGTCCCGGCACGGCGCTGTTCGACCCGATGTTCCCGGTGCCCGCCTTCGCCGCCATGGGCTACGCGCTGTACATGGTGACCAACCGGCTGCTGAGCGCCACCGAGTCCGTCACCGCTATCACCCTCTACCCGCAACTGGCCATCTTGGCGGTCTCTGCCGTGTGGGTGCCCTTCGTGTGGCAAGATCTGACGTGGCCTGTGTTCACCGGCATGGCCTTGACGGGCGTGGCGGCGGGCATCGGTCACCTGCTGCTGACCTATGCCTTCCGCCATGCCTCGCCTTCGGTGCTTGCCCCGCTTGATTACACCGCGCTGCTGTGGGCCACCGTGTTTGGCTATGTGCTGTTCGCCCAATTACCCGATGTGACCGCTTGGGCGGGCATGGTGTTGATCGTGCTTGCAGGGCTAATCGTGATTTACCGCGAGGCGCATGCCTCGCGCGCGAAGGTCGCGGCAGCATAGATCATACGCTCAGCGTCGTTCAGCATAAGCCTTCTTGCCCGCCACAATCGCGTCATAAATTTTTTGCGATTCGCCACCCAGCCGCGCGATTAAATCTTTGTGCGTGGCGCGGCCCGCCGCCGCCCATGCGGCGCGTTCTTCAGGCGTGGGCTCGTGAATGATCAGGCCCGCAGGAACTAAACTCGCGATGGCCTGTTCTGCTTCGTTGCGCACGCCATCACGTATGTCTTGCATCGGCGCCATGGCGGTGCGGATCAGGGTTTGATTGTTGGGCGAGAGCGTATCGAACCACGCTTTGTTGGCCATCATCACGCCGGGGTTGACGGCGTGGCGCGTCAGCGTGGCGAAATGCACATCGCGAATCAGGTTGGCGGCCTCGAACATCACCGATGTGGTCACGGTTCCGTCCACCATGCCGGTTTGCAGAGCAGGAATTAAATCGGCAAACGCCATCTCCACCACATCGGCCCCGGCTGCTTGCAAGAACAGCCGCGAGGCTTCGCCCCCGGCGGCGCGCAAGCGGCGCTTCGCGGCTTCGGGAGGAGCATGGATCGGTGTACGGCTGAACAGGTTGAACCACCCGGAATCAGCAAAGCCGATGAACACTAGCCCGCGCGAGGCGAGTAATTCATCCATCAAGGGTGTCAGGAATTGGTCGAGGATAAAGTCCTCCTCGGCGTAGCTGTCGAACAGGTAGGGCGCCATGAGAACCGATAATTCCGGCACCGCCGCACTGGCGCCAGGAATGGTCATCATGCCGAACTGCGCGCGGCCCCGCCGCAAGGCGGCGGCCATGGTTTCCTCGGTGCCTACCTGCCCGTCGATGAGCAGCTTTACGCTCGCCCCGCCCTCGAAGCGTTCAGTCACGATCTTGGCGAAGTGATTATAGCGTTCGCGCGTGATGCCGGTTTGCGGCGTCAGGCCCAACGCCGTGATCTCGGTGATCGCCTGGCTTGCGACTGGCGCCAACCCAAACAGAAAGGCGCATAGCGTTGCCGCCATGCGCCTTGTGCAGTGAGTCATGCGACTATTTCTGCGCGGCGACGACGATGTATTCCTGCACAGGCGCGTCGTCATCTTCGTGACGGCGGTACACCGGCTTGGATGACGAAATGATGCGCTTGGATTTGCCAAACCCAGCTTGCGCTAAAATCCCATCGAAATCCTCGTCTTGCACGGTGCCCAGATAGGGCTCGTTGTTATTGTGGGCCATCCACTCGGAATAGAATTTTTCGTAAAGATCGTTGGGCGTGATGCCGTCTTGGTGGGCCATGATGCCGCCCGGCTTCAACACCCGGAAGCACTCTTTGTAGATGTTGCGAATGGCCTTCTTCGAGGTCTCGTGCATCAACGCCTGCGAGACCACCAAATCGAAATGGTTATCGGGATAAGGCAGATGCTCGGCATTGGCCTGGCGGAAGTGAACATCTTTCTCCATCGACACGGCGCGTGCGTGGCCGTACCTCAAACACGGTGCGGCGGTATCGACCGCGTGCACTTCGACATCTGTGCCGAAGGCATCGCAGTAGGGCAGGGTGGAATGACCCACGGTGCAGCCCAAATCGAGAATGCGTTTAGGGCTTAGTTTGGGAAATCTGTTTTTCAACCAAGCGATCAACGTCCAGCCGCCGTCATCAAGGTTGGGGCCCAGGCCACCCATGGAATACAAGCGGAAGGTGCGGTCAAACTCCGCGCCCGGGAACACATCGTCATCCATCAATTCCTGCTGATAGCTGCCGGGCTTGCAGTGCATGTCCACGGCGGCCAGATATAGCGGTGTGGTGATGCTGGGATCGAGCGTCATGCTGCCGCGTTTGCCCTTCAGGGCTTTGGCTTTCTCCAAGAGTTGGGGTAACTGCCGCTCGATGGTGGGGCCGACCGAATCATACAGCATCTCTTGCGTGGTGCGCAGCATGGCCGACCACCAGCGATGATATTCTTCCTGCATGAAGGCTTCGCGCACTTGCTTGCGGTTAGGCATGCGGCCTTTAGTTTTGCGGCGCAGTTGCGGCTCAATGCGCTCGGCGAGGATTTTTTTGTTGCCGTCGTGGAAGTTGCGCGCGGTATGCACCCGCAGGCTTTTGATGTAGCTCTGCAAGGCCTGCTCATCATGAGTGGCCTCGGGGAACATGGCGTGGTTGGAATTATTGCGCATCGGCGCTTTCTCCCGCGTCGGGTTTGGCGATAGTATGGGGATGCTACACCAATCTTTTCACCGCTCAAACGGGCCAGACACGAGGGCAGGACCGCATGGCCGTAAAGACTAAGAAAAACCCGCAAAAACCTAAGCCCCGCCAGCGTTTCGCCAAGGGGCGCAGGCCGTTTTTTCACGATGACCCGGCGGTCGATAAGCTGCTGGCCATGGTCATGGCGCTGACCGGCGAGGTGGCGGTTCTCAAAGACCGGCTCGATACCCACGAGCGCTTGGCCGCCCAAGGCCAGGTGGCCACACCTCAGAACATCGAAGCCTTTGAGGTTGATGAGGCGGTTGAAGACACACGTGAAGCAGCGCGCGCGGCGATGCTGGCGCGGGTGTTTCGCATTTTGGCGCTCGATGACAACGCTCGTGCCGCCGCCGAAAAAGGTTACCCCGGCTTGATCGACAAATTCGCGAAGTTGTAGAAACTTTTTGATACCGCGCCGGTATATTGCGCTGCGTCATACCGCCGCTGAATAAAATACCGCAGCGGTATGGCGTCAGCCTGATAAAAAACCTGATATAACAGGCGGAACAGGCAACCGGGATTTTTTGCAGCGCGTCATACCGCAGCGGTGTTAGTTAGAAGTGCGAACTTCCTTCGGACTGCGCGGCTGATCGCTAAGCTCATGGCCTTCGGCCTCTCGCTAACCGATCAGTCCTGCTCGTTGTTTCACGTGAAACAATTGAACATTAGAAGCACTTAACGAGGGACCGAAGGTCACGAGTTTAGTGCGAGTATGTTCAATCCCCCGGAGAGCGCTTCTTAATCCACAGGCAGCGGACGTTACCTCGCAGCCCGCGCCGCGAAGGTGCGCTTGCCCTCAAGGATCAGGCCGTAAATATCCTGAGCCCGCCCGCTGATCTTCTCGATCAACCGGCTTGTGTTGGCCTTAGTGGCTTCGCGGAACTTGGCGCGCTGCTCAGGTGTCAGGGTGTGAACCGTAACCCCGATGGTCGGCAGCCGCGCCAGTTCTTGATCGTACAACTTCGCCGCATCGGCGCGCTGTTCTTCCAGGGTCTGATAACTCGTCAGCATGATCTCGCGTGTGGCGGGGTCGAGCTTATCAAGCCAAGCTTTGTTAAACACGCTGGAGCCCGAGGCGCGGCTGTGTTCGGTCAACATGAAGTGCGGGGCGTAGTGGGGCTCTCCGCCGCGCGCATACAGCACCAGCGCCGTCTCGCCGCCGTCGATCAGGCCGGTTTGCAAGCTCGTGACCAATTCGGTGCGTTGCAGGTGAATAACGTCGGCGCCGATGCTTTCTAAAAACATCTGCGAGGTGTCCGAGGGTAACGCGCGCATGCGATAGCCCTTGGTATCGGCGGGCGAGAGCAGCGGTTTCTTGCCGTAGATATTGTTCCAACCGACTTCTTGGAATTCGTGCAGCACAATGCCCTTGGCGGCCGTCATCTCGGCGAAGGGTTTCTTCAGCACATTATCCATCACGAACTGGGCTTCGGCGGCGCTGTCGAACAAATAGGGCGCAGCGATCAGCATGTACTCGGGCACGAGGCGTGACATGGCCGCTTCGCTGAAGCTGGAAATCTGAATACGATTGCGGATCAAGGCCGTCATCATGCCATCCTCGCCACCGGTCTCGCCGCGGATCAGCAGCTTGATGTGCAGCTTGCCGCCGCTTTTTTCCGTGACCGTCTTGGCATAGCTGTTCCAGATGATGTCGCCGATATCGCCCGGCGCCACGGTGGCCCCAGCGGTGCCGATGTAGTCGATCTGTCCGGGTGCGGGTTCCTGGCCATGGCCTTCGCTGGGCACCGCTAGGATGACGCCGATCAAGACCAGCAGGGCTGCGATAAAGTACCAACCGATGGAGGGCATGTTCGGGAATCGTTGCTGAATAAGGAGTCCGCAATGTGTACACCGTTTGCGGCCGTCTTGGCAGGGGCACCTGAACCTTTAAGATGGCCCAAACGACCGGGCTATAAGACCCGACTTTAGGAAGGACGCTGATATGCGCATTCGCGCCGCCGTGCTGCATCACATGGGTGCGCCGCAGCCTTTTGCGGACTCAAAGCCGCTGAAAATTGAAGAGCTTGAACTCGCCCCGCCCGGCGAAGGCGAAGTTCTGGTGAAGATCAAAGCAGCGGGTCTCTGCCATTCCGATCTCTCGGTCATCACCGGCAACCGCCCACGGCCCACGCCCATGGCGTTGGGTCATGAGGCTGCGGGCATTGTGGTTGGGCTGGGCTCAGGGGTGAAAAGCGTCGCATTGGGCGACCACGTGGTGTTGGTGTTCGTACCCAGCTGCGGCCACTGCGTGCCTTGCGCCGAGGGCCGTCCGGCCCTGTGCGAACCGGCAGTCGTTACCAACACCGCAGGCACGCTGGTTTCGGGTGCGCGCAGGCTCAGTCAGAACGGTACGCCGGTCCATCATCACCTCGGGGTGTCGGGCTTTGCCGATCATGCCGTGGTCAGCGAAAATTCCTGCGTCAAGGTGGATAAGACTCTACCCTTCGATGAAGCCGCTTTATTTGGCTGTGCGGTGATCACTGGCGTGGGCGCGGTGTTCAACACCTCGCGCGTCAAGGCGGGTTCACGCGTCGCAGTGATTGGCTTGGGCGGCGTGGGTTTGAACAGTTTGCTCGGTGCGCTGGCCGCCGGTGCACGCCAGGTCGTGGCGATTGATCTGCGCGAGGATAAACTCAAGCTCGCCAAGCAACTGGGCGCCACACATACTTTCAACGCATCGGACCCCGAAATTGTCAATCTGGTCAAGGCCGCGACCAATGGCGGCGTCGACTATGCCTTTGAAATGGCAGGTTCGGTGCCTGCCTTGGAACTGGCCTGGAAGATGACCCGCCGTGGTGGTGAGACTGTCACAGCGGGCCTGCCCCATCCGCAAAAAACCATGTCCTTCGCGCCAACCTTGCTGGTGGGCGAGGAGCGTACCATCAAGGGCAGTTATCTCGGCAGTTGCGTGCCGGTGCGCGACATTCCCATCTACATCGACCTCTACCGCGCGGGGAAGCTGCCGGTGGACCGGCTCATGAGCGATCGGATTAAGCTCGATGATATCAACGCCGCCTTTGACCGGCTGGCCGATGGCGCCACCGCGCGCCAAGTTATCATGTTCGACTAAGGCCAATTCAGGAGCGCCGCCATGCTGATGAACAAACCCCGGGCCTATGAGATTTTAGACAAGCACAAACTCGACGGCTTAATCGCCGCCAATGCCGTGAATGTCTATTACCTCACCGACTACTGGGGCCCGTTCATGAACATGCTCAGGCCCTTCTATAACTACGCCCTGTTCCCCCGCCGTGAGGGTGCTCCAGCAGCCCTAATTGGTTCAGCGGTGGAGTTCCAACGCCTGCACGAAACTCCCGATGCGACCTGGGTTGAGAATGTATGTGCTTATTCGCACCCTACCACCTTCGACCGGCGCGACTTCGACCCCGATACGGAAGACCCTGAAGCGGTGCAAGAAGGCTTGGCTTGGCCGGTGCGGGAATCAGCACTTACCGAGGCAGACCGGGTTTTTATCGCCCGCTCAGATGCTTACAAAGGTAAATACTCGGTCAACGCCATCTACGGTTTGAAGAAGGCCATCAAGGACGCGGGGCTTGAAAATGGCACCTTCGCTGTCGATGACCCGCGCATCATCACCTGGCTCAATCAAATCGGCCTGAATAACGTCAAGGGTATCGAGGGCACGCAGGTGTTCCGCGAAATCCGCATGATCAAGTCCGAGACGGAACTGTCCATCATCCGCAAGTCGGCGGCCATGAACGAGATTGCGGTCGAAGCCGCCATCGCCTCGCTCTATGTGGGTCAGCCCCGTGAAGAATTGGAAAATATTTACAATACCGAACTCGCCAAACGCGGCGGCAAAGGGCGCTATCTTTCTACCGGCATGCGCGGCCAGCGCAGATCACCCGTCGCCAAGGACCAGTTCATCACCTTCGACGGCCTATGCGAATACAAACACTATTGCGCTGATATGGGCCGCACCGCCATCTGCGGTACACCCACCGAGGAAATGCTGCTGCGGGCCAAGGCCATGAAAGTGGGCTGCGACATCGCTTACGGCATGATCAAGCCAGGGGTGTCGGGCCGTGCTGTGACCGAAGCGGTCATCGACGGCATGAAGAAGGCGGGCTTTCCAGGCTTTGTCATTTGCACGCCGCATTCAGTGGGCTTGGAGCATACCGACCACCCGCTGCCCATCGGCCCGCAACTGCCCGGCAGCCAAGGGCCATTCGTGTTCCTTGAGAACATGGTTTTCACCGTCGACATGCCCTATTACGAAATCGGCTGGGGCAACATGCACTTAGAAGATTTGATTCGCGTCACAGCCACAGGCATCGAGCCGTTCAATAGTTGCGATGTGTCGCTACGGGTGATTCCGGATAAGGGCCTGAAATCAGCCGCTGAATAGTTATGACGAATCCATCCACACCTTCACCTGCATCTAAAACCAACCGCCTCAATGGCGGGCAGGTGATCGCGCGCACGCTGGCGAAGACCGGCGCACGCACGGCATTTTGTCTGGCTGGAACAGCCCATACGCACCTGTTGTTTGGCTTGCAGGACGAAAAATTCCGCATTGTCTCGGGCCGCCACGAAACCGGCACTGTGGCGGCGGCCGATGGCTATGCACGCATCACAGGCAAGGTGGGCATCGCGCTGATCAAGGCCGATCAAGGCCTGCCCAATGCAATGACTGGTATTATCACGGCACATCTGGCGTGCTCGCCAGTAGTGGTGATCGTCTCGCTTACACCTGCCAATACGCTGGAAGCCGAAGGCGAGGATGAGAACGATGCATTGGACATGGTGAAGGCACACTGCAAATGGGCGAGAACCGTGCCCATGCCCGAACGACTGGCCGAGTTTGTCGAAGCGGCTCTCGCACAAGCAACGGCCGGGCGCCCGGGAGTGGCGGTGCTAGGCGTGCCACAGGATTTCGAGGCGGCAGCTATCGACTACGCCGAGCGGGCAAATGCGAAATCATTGAAGGCGGACCCACCGGCAGCGGATGTGACCTCAATTAACGCGGCAGCTGACCTCATTGCCAACGCCAAGCGGCCGATGATCGTGGCGGGCAGTGGTGCGGCGCTTGCGGGCGCTGGTGCTGCGCTTCGTAACCTCGCACGAACATTCAAGATTCCCGTGCTGGCCAGCAATTTAGGCCGTGGCCTTGTGCCCGAGGATATGAAATTGGGGTTTGCCTGGCCTTTGGCACAAGTCGCAGCAAAAGAAGCCGACGTAGTGCTCATCGTCGGCCTGCGCATGAGCCAACGCATGGGTTACGGGCTGGCGCCGCGCTTTGCCGCTAACGCTAAGTTCATTCAGGTTGATATAGATGCCGCAGAAATTGGCCACAACCGGCTCGTCGATGTGCCTATTGTGGCTGACGCACGCGTTGCCATTGAACAACTTCACGCGGCACTGACCGCAAGAAAATATACGCCAACCAGCGATCCGGTATGGGTCAACGATGCTATGAAGGTGCGCTTGGCGCGCATTGATGAATTAGGGCGTGGCGAGACCGCACCTATCCACCCCTATCGCATGGCGCGCGACCTCATGGCGCAAATGCCCGAGAACGCCATCTATGTGGGCGACGGCGCAGACATTCAAAATTGGATGCACGCTATTTTGCGCATTAGATCCGAACGCGCATTCATGGATCATTACCCGCTGGGTTCCATGGGGATCGGCACGCCGTTAGCATTGGGCGCGGCAGCCGCTGCGCGCGAACTGGCCGAAGATACGGGCGATACAGAACGCCCAGTGGTGCTAGTCACGGGCGATGGCTCATTTGGCTTCTATTGCTGTGAACTGAATGGCGCGGCACTGGCAGGTTTGAAAATCGTCTGCCTGATCTCCAACGATGGCGCCTGGGGTACCGAGAAGCACGGTCAGGCGAACGCATTGGGTAAATCCATCAATTGCGAATTGGGCCAGTGGGACTACCAACTCATCGCCAAAGCCTATGGTCTCAATGGTGAGCGCATTGAGCGCCCCGAAGACATCGCGCCAGCCTTAAGGCGCGCTTTCGCAGCTGACAAAACCACGGTACTCAATGTCATCACCGATCCCGCTGCCGGGTTGGTGCGCAAGCAAGACCCGCGCGTGCAAACCGTGGCGTTTGAAGACCTGGTATCGAGCCAGAAAAAACACTATACGCCCGCGATTGCATAAGTATCCGAGGTCTCCATGAACACCACGCCCAAACGCCCCAACGCGCTCACGGGAGGCGAAGTCATCAACCGCGCGCTGACACGCTATGGCGTAAATACGACGTTTGCCTTGGCAGGCACCGCACACGCGCATCTGTTGTGGGCCATGGACCAAGACAAGGCGCGCCACCCATGGACGATCATTTCAGGCCGGCATGAATCTGGCACCGTGGGCGCGGCTGATGGTTATGCGCGTGCCTCTGGCAAGCTTGGCATTGCCATGATCAACGCCGAGCATGGGTTGGCCAACGCCATGACGGGTATTGTCGTGGCACAATCGGCCTGCTCGCCGGTGTTGGTGCTTGCCACGCTCAGCACGCCCTCACAAACAGAAGCTGTCTCGGAACGCGGCAACGATTTGCTCGACATGGCTAAGCCGTTCGTGAAGTGGGCCAAGGCCGTGCCCGACCCGAGCCGCCTGGAAGAATACGTGCATGCAGCGGCCAAGCAGGCGATGAGCGGACGGCCGGGCGTGGCATTGCTGGGCATACCGCACGGCTGGGAATCCAAAGCCGTCGAGATGTCCGAGCGCACGGAAATGGCGCTGACCTTGCCGCGCAATCCGGGGCCCGCAGAAGAAGCCGTGAAGTCCGCAGCTGCCTTGCTTGCCAATGCGAAGCGCCCATTGATTTTAGCCGGTGCCGGTGCGGCCCTGTCAGGCGCCGGTGCAGCCTTGCGCCGTCTGGCTGAAACCTATCGCTTCCCCGTGCTCGCCAACGGCCTGGGCCGTGGCCTGGTACCCGAGGACTTGAAGCTCGGGTTCCCCTGGCCGCTATCGCAAGTCGCTGCCAAGCATGCCGATGTGGTGCTGGTGCTTGGCGCACGCCTGACACAGCGCATGGGCTATGGCATGGCGCCCCGCTTTGCTGCCAACGCAAAGTTCATTCAGGTGGATGTGCATGCCGAGGAATTAAACCGCAACCGCTCGGTCGATGTGCCGATTGTGGCCGATGTGCGCCTCACCGTCGAAGCATTGCATACCGAACTGACACGCATCGGATTCAAAAATTCAACCGATCCCACCTGGATCAACGAGGCCATGACCGTGCGCCAAGCACGCATCGCCGAACTGGGCCTGGATGCCAAAGCGCCCATCCATCCTTACCGCATGGCGCGCGAGCTGATGAAGGTGATGCCTGATAATGCCATCTATGTGGGCGATGGTGCGGACATTCAAAACTGGATGCACGCGATCATGCGCGTGCGCTCTGAACGCGCATTCATGGATCACTATCCTTACGGCTCCATGGGGACGGGCACGCCACTGGCTATCGGTGCGGCTTCGGCACTGAAAGAAGAGGCGTTGAAGGCGGGCACAACGCCGCGCCCCACGGTGCTGGTGACGGGCGATGGCGCCTTTGGTTTTTATTGCAGCGAGTTTAATGGCGCGGTGATGGCGGGCCTACGGCTGATTTGCCTCATCTCCAATGACGCGGGCTGGGGCACCGAACGTCATGGCCAAATTAAAGCACTCGGCGGTCACGTGAACTGTGATCTTGGCCACTGCGACTATCATCTGATTGGCGAGGCTTATGGCGCCATCGGCAAGCGCATCGAGAATCCAGCCGATATCGCACCTGCGCTGCAAATGGCCTTCGCCGCCGACAGGCCGGTCGTGCTCAATGTCATCACCGATCCTATGGCGGGACTGGTGCGCAAAGAAGACCCGCGCGTGCAATGCATCGCATTTGAAGATTTATTGTCGAGCATGAAGACTCACTACACGCCTGAGGTGGCGTAGTTAGTGCCTTTACACCAGCGTCGCAATCAGGGTCACGATCAGCGCAATGGGGCTGACGATGCGGGTCAAGAACATCCAGGTTTGATAGAGCCAGCCGTCGGTCATGCCCAGCTCCTGGAGCAGGGTTTCTTTTTTCATCCAAAAGCCCACGAAAGCTGCGATCAGAATGGCGTCGACGACCAGCACAAAGTTAGCAGAAAAATCATCAATAATGTCGTACAGCGTCGCCGTGGCGTAACGGTCTATGCCGTTTAATGGATGAAAGTCTTTCAACTCGTTGAACGAGAACACAGACAATAACCCAATCGCCCAGATCAGAAACGACACCAACGCGGTGGCGCCCACCCGTGTCCACCCGGCACGCTCACGCAGCCAGGCCACCGGCACCTCCGTCAATGCAATGGCCGAGGCGAGGCCTGCGAAAAACAGCAGCACAAAAAACCCCGTGCCCATAAATGCGCCGGCAGGCATTTGCCCGAAGGCGAGTGGCAGAGTGACAAATACCAATCCCAGCCCTGCTGCGGGGTCGAGCCCATAGCCGAACACGATGGGAAAAATGGCCAGCCCCGACAAAATGGAAACGATTGTATCGGCCACAACAATAGTCACACAGGCCTTGCCAATCGACACTGTGCGTCGTCAAAGCATTTGGGACAGATGCGGGCGTGATTTAGCGGAGTGTTGGCCTCATCTGGTTGTTCGATCCTAAGCGGCGAGCTTGCGGTGAAGCAAGCGACGATGTTCGATGGTTTTCTGTTTGATGCGATGTCGTTCCT
>SHWP01000054.1 GCA_009693785.1 Rhodospirillaceae bacterium | reverse complement strand
GATGGTGGGCGCAGCAGGGCTCGAACCTGCGACCCGCTGATTAAGAGTCAGCTGCTCTACCAACTGAGCTATGCGCCCATCGCTGTGGCGGGCGTAAGTCAACCGAGGGAAAATCGGCCGGGCCGCCGCAAGGGGGCCGGTTATAGAGGGATCGCCAAGGCCTGGCAATACGGCCTAAAGGTCAGCAAAACCGCCGCGCGCGGCCATTTGTACGTCGCGATGAACCCAGACGTTCATCAAGAGGCCCGCACACAGCATGAGGTTAAAAAGGGCCGTGCCGCCATAAGAGATCAACGGCAATGGCACGCCCACCACCGGGATCAGCCCCATCACCATGGCCATGTTGATAAAAAAGTAAAAGAACAAAGTGCTGGTAATGCCCGCCGCCAACAAACGCCCAAATTGATGCCGGGCACGAAACGCAATCGCGAAGCCATAGATCATGATAATCACGTAGAGCGACAACAACGCGAGCGCACCAACCAGGCCAAATTCTTCCGCCAGCATGGTGAAAATGAAATCGGTTTGGCGTTCGGGCAAGAAATTCAAATGGCTTTGCGTGCCTTGCATGAAACCTTTGCCGAATAGCCCGCCCGAGCCCAGTGCAATTTTTGACTGCAATATATGATACCCCGAACCCAACGGATCACGCTCGGGGTTCAAAAATGTCAGAATTCTATTTTTTTGATACTCGTGCAGGAACGTCAACCCAATAGGAATAGCGGCCAAGCCGCCAACAGCCAGCGTGATGAACTTCCACATCCGCACGCCCGCCAGGAAAAACATGACGCCAGCACCCAGCACCAATACGCCGGCTGTCCCAAGGTCTGGCTGAACGACAATCAATCCAACCGGCGCAAAGACCATGATGAGCGGCACAAAAAGCAGCAATGGGTTACCGATATCTTCCATGCTGATGCCTTGGAAGTAGCGCGCCAAAGCCAGGATCACTCCTGCTTTCATTAACTCCGAAGGCTGTAGATTGATCACGCCGAGGTCGATCCAACGCTGCGCCCCGCCGCTAATCACACCCTTCACATCAACCGCGATAAGAAGTGCCAAGACCAAAAAATAGAACAAATAGGCATGGCGCATGATGGCACGGATATCAATGAGAGCGACCGCGACCAACAAGCCAAGGCCCACGACAAAACGGGCCATTTGCGGGTAAGCCCAGGGCTGCCAGTTGCCGTGTGCTGCGGAGTACAGCATGGCGAAGCCAAATGCCGCGATCGCGCACAGCCAAAAAACAAACGACCAACTGATTTGCCACAGCTTTTCAACGGTGGACATATCCCCGCGGCGCAGCCGTGCGGTCAGGAACCCCATGTCGCTCATGCTGGCGGCGCCGCAACCGATGTTGCTACCTGTTCTTCGTCAACGCGCGGCTTATGCGAGGGGTCGAGGTCGAGCACGCGCTCCATAATGTCGCGCGCAATCGGTGCGGCGATCTTCCCGCCGCCGCCCATGGCATGATCGACCACAACGGCGATGGCGTACTTTGGTTGATGCGATGGCGCAAAGGCCACAAAGAGCGCGTTGTCACGCAGATGCCACGGCAGCTCGCCCGGATCGCGTGCGCCTGCGTCGCGTTCGGCGGCGCTAATCCGGCGCACGGCGGCCGTGCCCGTCTTTCCGCTCATGGTCCAATCCCGACGCTCGGGCTCCTTGAAGCGAAGCTTGGACGCAGCCGCAGTTGTAGCACCCGGCGGGCCATTGATGACGTCGAACATGCCCTGGCGCAAAATGTCGAGATGAGCTTCGGGGATCTCAAGCGAGGGCAACTCATCACCGGTTTGCGTATTCGCCGGTGCATCGGGACTAGCGGCAGGACGCACCAGCCGCGGCTTCACAGCAAGGCCGCCGTTGGCAACGCGTGCGGTCATGACGGCCAATTGCAACGGTGTCGCCAAGACATCGCCCTGGCCGATACCCACGTTTAAAGTATCGCCAGGCGACCAGCGTTCACCACGAACAGATTTTTTCCAGTCTTCAGTTGGGATAAGGCCGCGTTGTTCGCCAGGCAGGCCAATGCCTGAGAGATCACCCAGGCCCAAACGGCGCGCCATGGCGGCTATCTTATCGACGCCCAAGCGCCGAGCGACTTCGTAGAAATACACATCGCACGAGTTCGAAATCGCGCGATTCATGTTCATGCTGCCATGAATTTTATGACAGTGCTTGACGTAACTGCCCAACGAGTAGCGGCCATTGCACGAGACCGTCCGTTCAGGCGAGATCACTTGGTGCTCGAGCGCCGCCAAGGTGACGGCAAGCTTAAAGGTTGACCCGGGTGAGTACTGCCCAGCCACGGCCTTATTGACTAAGGGCTTGTGGTCATCAGTCGACAACGCCTTCCATTCGTCGGCGGTCAACCCGCGGCTAAAGGCGTTGGCATCGTAACTGGGATTCGACACCAGCGCCAAAAGATCGCCGTTATGAACATCCATCACAACGACCGAGGCGCTTTCGCCTTCCAGGCGTTCGGCGGCATAGTGTTGAATGCGCTCGTCAATCGTCAACACCACGTCGGCCCCAGGTTCGCCCTCGTTGCGTTCCAATTCGCGGATGATACGGCCGTAAGCATTGACCTCGACTTGGCTTGCCCCGGCCTTGCCCCGCAGCGCCATATCGTAAATTTTCTCGATGCCCTCTTTCCCGACGCGAAAACCAGGAAGCTGTAATAGCGGATCCCCGGTCAAGTCTGCCTCATCCACGGCCGCGACATACCCCAACAGGTGCGCGGCGTTCTCGTGTTGCGGATAGAAGCGGGTAAAGCCCAGATCGATATTCACGCCCGGAAGATCAGGCGCATTGACCTGAATGCGCGACATTTCATCCCATGTCAGATTCTCACGCACGGTCACAGGCAGAAACCCGCGCTTGCGGCTGGTTTCCTTTTTTATGCGTTCGCGATCAAAATCAGACAGCGGAATAATCTGGCCCAGCGCCTCTAGGGTTTCATTCAGCGCCTGTACCTGCTCGGGCACAATTAACACCCGGAAGTTCTGTTGATTCACCGCCAGCGGCTGTCCAAAGCGGTCAAGAATACGCCCGCGTGGCGGCGGCAGGAGTTGCATGTTGATACGATTGTCTTCGGCCAACATGGCGTAACGGTCGGCTTCGACGACCTGCAGATAATACAGACGCCCCACGAGCGCCGAGACGAGCGCAGCCTGACCACCTGCCAGCACGGCGGCACGGCGGCTGAACATGCGCACCCACTCGCTGTCGCGGTTGATCATCATGTCGGCACCATCAACTTCATTTGTGCGCGTGCCATTAACCAGCCGATAATTGGATACGTCACGATCGTCAAAATGATTGCACCAACGGCATCGCCAATCGGCGGAAAACTGCCAGATCCGATCAGCCCAGTGCAAACCCAGCGTAGCAGCCCAGCGCCAATCGCGACAACGCTGAAGGCCAGCCATACTTCAGGGAATGGCCGGTTACTGAAGAATTTCTGCTGGTTAAAGACCACCCATTGGCACAACAGCAGCGTTAATGCCGTAGAGCCAAGCGGCGTACCTATCAGCAAGTCCTCAAGCACACCGATTGCAAAGGCAGCGCCATAACCAAAGCTATCTGCCCGATAGACCGACCAAAAATACACCGCCATCAACGTGTACATGGGCGCCATCGAGGGCACACCAGGCAGATGCATCGGAACCATACTGAAGAGCAAAAAGAACACCGTCATGGTCATCGGCACACAACGGCGTGCCACAACGTCAGCTTTTTGCCATAAGGTGGTTTGATGCATGACCCGCTGCCTACTTGCGGGCCTCGGCGCCAGTGGCATTTAAAATGCCCGCTAGCCCGTAATTGACAAGGCGAACATGCTGTAACTTGTCACGCGACACAAATGGTTCGATTTCTATGACGCCATCTTGCACCCGCGCCACGCGTCCGACCGGTATACCCGGGGGAAACGCCTCGGCATCGCCCGACGTTGTGACCTTGTCGCCGGGCGCAATACTCGTCTTTGCGCCAACGTAAAGCAGCCGCGGGCGTAAACCATTGTCGCCCACAAGAATGGCACGGTTGGCGCCCTCGCCAACGATCACGGGAATGCGCGAATTAATATCGGTGATCAAAAGAACGCGCGAAGAATGCACGCCCGCTTGAAGAACTCGGCCGACCAAGCCTTCCCCGGTCGTGACCACATCACCTTTGCCAACGCCGTCACTCGCCCCAGCGGTCACCAAAATGCTTTGCGCGAAAGTGCCGCCTGTATCGCCGACCACCCGGGCGCTCACAAATGCTGCCGTTGGCTCTGGTACCAGGGCCAGCAGGGACTTCAACGAGCGGTTCTCGCTCTCGAGTTTTTGGGCAATCGCTTGCCATTGCAAAAGCTGTTCGTTGGCATCGCGCAAGGCCGAGTTTTGCTCACGGATGGCGGCGAGTTCGCGAAAGTTAGCAATGGATTCTGCAATGGCATTGGCCGGTTGTGACAGCACGCGCAAGATCGGCACCACCGCATCGGTGATGGCAATGCGCGCACGCTCGACAAGAACGGTGTCCGCCTTGCCAATCAGCATCAATGCAAAGGTGATCGCGATGAGCGACAAAAAGGCAAAGCGCTGAAGCAGGTTCTTCAGCGTTCCCAGCCGCGTGATCTGGCCGGTTGTTTGCCTCGCCATCATTCCCTCCCGTTACGAGCGCGCCACACGCACCCGTGTTGTTAGTAAACGGTCGTCAGTACGTTTCTCAGCCGCTTGTCTTCCAGCGCCTTACCCGTGCCCATGACCACGCACGACAGCGGATCGTCGGCAATCGAGACCGGCAAACCAGTCGCATGACGCAACACGAAATCTAAATTGTGCAGCATGGCGCCGCCGCCCGTTAGCACAATGCCCTTATCGACAATATCGGCGGCCAATTCCGGCGGCGTATGTTCCAGCGCCATTTTAACAGCGTCGATGATGGCCGTGACCGGCTCGGCCAAGGCCTCGGCGATTTGACGTTGGCTAATGACGATTTCCTTGGGCACGCCGTTCATCAAATCGCGGCCTTTAATGACCATGGTTTCGCCATCGCCATGCTCGGGCGGACACGCGCAGCCAATTCGTTTCTTGGTCCGCTCGGCCGAGCTTTCGCCCACCAGCAAGTTATGATGCCGGCGGATATAATTGATGATGGCTTCGTCCATCATGTCGCCGCCCACACGAACCGAGCGGGCATAGACTATGCCCTCAAGCGACAACACGGCCACCTCGGTGGTGCCCCCGCCGATATCGACCACCATGCTGCCAGTCGGTTCGGTCACGGGCAGACCAGCGCCAATCGCTGCAGCCATGGGCTCTTCTATCAAAAACACCTTGCGCGCGCCTGCAGCCTCGGCCGACTCTTGAATGGCGCGGCGTTCAACTGCGGTGGAGCCCGAGGGCACGCACACGATCACCAAGGGTGCTGCAAAGCTGCGCCGGTTGTGAACCTTGCGGATGAAATGCTTGATCATTTCTTCGGCCACTTCGAAGTCGGCGATCACACCATCGCGCAGTGGCCGGATGGCTTGAATGTTTCCCGGCGTGCGGCCCAGCATCTGTTTGGCTTCGTAGCCAACAGCGAGCACCTGCTTGCGGCCCTTTACTTCAGCGAGCGCCACAACGGATGGCTCGTTCAACACAATTCCCTTGCCCTTGACATAGACCAATGTATTGGCGGTGCCGAGGTCAATCGCCATGTCGTTGGATAGCCACCCGGTTAATCTCGAAAACATCCCGTGTTGTTCCTTTTTCTTGCGGGGTTAAAGCGTGACCGCCCGGGTGCCCAGCACCCGAGCGGCTATCGCGGCCATAAAAATTACATCGGTCATTGGCAGGTCACGATGCATGAGCCGTGAGGGCCACTGGCACCGACTTTTGACGTTTCACAAGCAACTTGTTCAAAGCGTTGATATAGGCGCGCGCCGAGGCAACCAAAGTATCCGTATCGGCGCCCTGGCCCTGGACGGTTTTGCCGTTCTCTTCAAGCCGCACCATGACCTCGGCTTGCGCATCGGTGCCGCCGGTAACAGCGTTGACTTGATAGATTTGCAAGTTCTGCGTCGAGGTCGTCAGATACTTGATCGCGTTGAACAAGGCATCGATTGGGCCATCACCGGTGGCAACCGTGTGTTTCAACTCGCCGTCGATCTCCAGTTCAATTTCAGCGCGCTGTTTGGCTACCTTCGTGCCCGCGACGACTTCCAACGACACAAACTTAATGTGGTCGTTTTCGCGCACCACCTCATCGTCGACCAAGGCAATGATGTCATCGTCGTAAACATCTTTTTTCTTGTCGGCCAAATCTTTGAAGCGCTTGAAGGCATCATTCACGGCGTTGTCGCCCAGATTATAACCAAGATCCTTCAGCTTGGCGCGGAAGGCATGGCGGCCTGAGTGCTTGCCCATGACCAGATTAGATTTTTTGAGGCCAACCGACTCTGGGGTCATGATCTCGTAGGTTTGCGCATTCTTCAGCATGCCGTCTTGGTGGATACCAGATTCGTGCGCAAACGCATTGGCGCCGACGATGGCCTTGTTGGGTTGCACCGGAAAGCCCGTGACCGTGGACACCAAGTGCGAGGCGCGCATGATCAGTTCCGAGTTCACACCCGTTTCAAATGGCATGTGATCTTTGCGCGTCTTCAGCGCCATGACGATTTCTTCCATGGCAGCGTTGCCAGCGCGCTCGCCCAGGCCATTAATTGTGCACTCAATTTGACGCGCACCCGCTTGGACTGCTGCCAATGAGTTGGCGACAGCCAAACCAAGATCGTTGTGGCAATGCACCGAGATGATCGCCTTGTCGATATTGGGAACTCGGTTAAAGAGCATTTTGATCAGCGCGTGGTATTCGTCGGGCACCGAGTAGCCCACGGTGTCGGGAATGTTGATCGTACGAGCGCCAGCCTTGATTGCCGATTCAACGCACCGGCAAAGAAAATCGTGCTCGGTGCGCGAGCCGTCTTCAGCCGACCATTCCACGTCATCGGTGTGTTTGCGGGAGCGGGTTACGCTATCGATCACGGCTTGGTGCACGTCTTTGGGGTCCATCTGCAATTTGAATTTCATATGCAGCGGACTTGTCGAAATAAAGGTGTGAATGCGGCCGCGCTTGGCCGGTTTGATGGCATCGGCGCAGCGGTCGATGTCGCCCTTGGCCGCACGGGCAAGGCCGCAGACGATTGAGTCTTTGATTTCCATGGCGACGGCTTCGACAGCTTCAAAGTCGCCTTGGCTGGCGATGGGAAAGCCCGCTTCGATGATATCGACCCGCATCTCTTCCAAAATTTTGGCGATGCGGATCTTCTCTTCACGGTTCATGGAGGCGCCCGGCGATTGCTCGCCGTCGCGCAAGGTGGTGTCAAAAATAATGACGCGATTGTTGTTCATGGTTCTGCTCACGACTGGGGTCAAAGATTGCGTTGATTGGAGCGACCTAAAAAATTCCATGCCCCTGAACGCGTGCCGCTCTGTCGTGAACAGCGCTCAGGGGTGGTTAAGTCGCAGACCCCGGTCCGCAAGACGCCGCGTCAGCGCAAGCCCTTCACCCACCGAGACAAACGCAATCATCGCCACGGTGGTTGCCGGGCGTGATACGGTTGCAGTGCGGATGGCCGCGATGACCACGTGCGTTCATCCTTTGTCCTAAGCCGCCATTATGTCCACAAATCAGCGGCTTATTGTATCTTGTTAAGATCGTTTTTCCAGGCCGCTTGTCAACTAGTTTGGGGCCGGAAGGGTTAATTTGGGGTGAAAAGGCCAGCTTGGCGCTGAAAAAGCGCCAACCCATGCCTCCGAATGCCCTAATTCCGGCTTTTATCGACCAACTTCTTGTTTTTCAGCCAGGGCATCATGGCACGCAGGCGTTGGCCCACCTCCTCGATGGGGTGTTCGGCCCAAATACGCCGGGTGGCCTTGAAGCTGGGCTGACCCGCCTTGCACTCGGTCATCCAATTGGCGACAAAACGGCCCGATTGAATGTCTTTCAGCACCTTCTTCATCTCTTTCTTGGTCTCGTCGGTGATGATGCGCGGACCCGTCACGTAGTCGCCGTATTCGGCAGTGTTGGAAATCGAGTAGCGCATGTCAGCCATGCCGCCCTCGTACATCAGATCAACGATCAATTTTACTTCGTGCAAACATTCGAAGTACGCCATTTCAGGAGCATACCCGGCTTCGACAAGCGTTTCGTAACCGGAAGCAATGAGTTGGGTAAGGCCGCCGCACAACACCACCTGCTCGCCAAATAAATCGGTTTCGCATTCTTCGCGGAACGTGGTTTCGATGATGCCTGCACGACCGCCGCCAATGGCAGAGGCATACGACAACGCCAGTTCCATGGCATTGCCCGACGCATTTTGCGCCACGGCCACCAAACACGGAACGCCCGCGCCGCGTTGATATTCTGAGCGCACGGTGTGGCCGGGGCCCTTTGGTGCGATCATGAACACATCAAGGTCAGGGCGCGGTTCGATCAGTTTGAAATGAATATTCAAGCCATGCGCGAAGGCCAAGGCCCCGCCTTGTTTAAGGTTTGCGCGAATGTCGTTGGCATAAATATCAGACTGTAGCTCATCGGGCGTGAGCATCATCATCACGTCGGCCCATTTGGCGGCCTCAGTCGGGGTCATGACCTTCAGCTTCTCGCCTTCCGCCTTCTTGCGCGTAGCTGAGCCCTCTTTCAGCGCCACGACAATGTCCTTGGCGCCAGAATCGCGCAGATTGAGAATGTGGGCGTGGCCCTGACTGCCGTAACCGACCACGGCAATTTTTTTGCCTTTGATCAAATTCACATCTGCATCACGGTCATAATACACACGCATGGTCGTTCTTCTTTCTGTCCGTAAAGTTATCTATTCACTCAGTTTGATGTCGGCTTCGCCATCATCGTCGCTGGCATGATCAATCGCCTTATCACCGCAGGCAATCGCTGCCGCGCCCGTGCGCGAGACTTCCGCTAAACCCATGGGCTTGAGACCAACAACAAAGTCATTGATCTCGGCGGTCGTGCCGATCATTTGAAACACGAACGATTTCGCGGTCGATTCAACAATACTTGCGCCGTGCTTATCGGCCCAGCGCAACGCATCGCTGCGTTTTTTGCCGATGCCCACCACTTTCATCAACGCCAATTCACGCTCGATTGAGGGGCCATCATCGGTAAGATCCCGCACGACGTGAACAGGCACCAATCGGCCAAGCTGCGCCTTGATCTGTTCAATCACTTGATGCGTGCCTGACGTGACAACATTAATGCGCGAGACTTGCTTTTCTTTATCGACCTCAGAAACGGTCAAGCTTTCGATATTATAACCGCGCCCCGAGAACAGCCCGGTGACGCGCGCGAGCACACCGGCTTCATTGTCCACCAACACCGAGAGAACATGGCGGTAAATCTTGCTATCTTTCAGGCGCGCGACCGGCACCGAACCTTCATAAAGGTTGGCGGCTTGATCGCTGGAAGCGGCAGGATTCTTAGGGGGCATGAGTGTTGCGGGCCGCGGCTTAAACCAGCGCGGCGCCCTCCCCTGTAATCTCACGCTCGGCAGTGCTTTCCCTACCCAGGATCATTTCATTGTGCGCTTTACCCGAAGGAATCATCGGGAAGCAGTTTTCTTTTTGATCCACCAGCACGTCGACAATCACCGGCTTATCGATGGACATCATTTCGCGGATGGTGTCGTCCACTTTGGCCGGGTCGGAAACACGCAAGCCCGCGCAATGATAGGCCTCGGCCAGCTTTACAAAATCCGGCAGTGCATCGGTATAGCTTTCGGAATAACGCCCGCCATGCAGCAGTTCCTGCCACTGGCGCACCATGCCCATGTACTGGTTGTTGATGATAAAAATTTTCACGGGCAAGCGGAATTGTACGGCCGTCGACAACTCTTGAATGTTCATCAAGATCGATGCCTCACCGGCAATATCGACCACCAATGCATCACGGTGCGCGAGCTGCGCGCCAATAGCGGCGGGTAAGCCGTACCCCATGGTGCCTAAGCCACCAGAGGTCAGCCAGCGATTGGGCTGGTTAAAGCGGTAAAACTGCGCCGCCCACATTTGATGCTGACCTACTTCCGTGGTGATGTAGGTTTCGCGATCCTTGGTCAGCTCATATAGGCGCTCGATTGCATACTGCGGCTTGATGATTTTTCCGGCCTGAGTGTAGGTGAGGCACTTAACGCTGCGCCATTCATCGATTTTCTTCCACCAGCCCGCGATATCGACCTTGGCCGTGCGTTGCCGCTTGGCTTTGATGATTCGAATCATCTCTTCCATCGCGACTGCGGCATCGCCAATAATGGGAACATCGACAACAACATTCTTGTTGATCGACGAGGGATCGATATCGACGTGAATTTTTTTCGAGCTCGGCGAGAAGAATTTTAAATTTCCGGTAACGCGGTCATCGAACCGCGCGCCAATATTGATCATCACGTCACAGTGGTACATGGCGAGATTTGACTCATACAAACCATGCATGCCGACCATGCCCAGCCACTGCTGGCCTGACGCGGGAAACGCCCCCAGACCCATCAAGGTCGAGGTGATCGGAAAACCCGTGAGCGCGATTAACTCGCGCAACAGTTCTGCGGCACGCGGGCCAGCATTGATCACGCCGCCGCCGGTGTAAAACAACGGGCGCTTGGCCGCGAGCATCAGATCAACCGCGTGCTCGACCGCTTTGTCGCTGGGCACGGTGCGCGGGTTATAAGTTTTGTGCTTCTTGCGGCGAATACCGCGCGGTGCGGTTTCGTACTGGCCGGGCGTCATGACAACGTCTTTAGGCAGGTCAATTACTACCGGACCGGGCCTGCCCGAGCGAGCGACGTAAAAGGCCTCATGGACAATCAACGCCAATTTGTTGACGTCCTTAACCAGATAATTGTGCTTAGTGCAGGGCCGCGTGATGCCGGTGGTGTCGGCCTCTTGAAACGCATCGTTGCCAATCAGGTGCGTGGGGACTTGGCCCGTCAAGCAAACGATCGGGATGGAATCCATCAGTGCGTCGGTGAGGCCTGTCACCGCATTGGTCGCGCCTGGGCCTGAGGTGACCAGCACCACGCCCACCTTGCCGGTCGAGCGGGCATAGCCCTCGGCAGCGTGTACAGCACCTTGTTCGTGGCGCACCAAGATGTGGCGAATGCTGTTCTGCTTGAACAGCTCGTCATAGATCGGCAGCACGGCACCACCGGGATAGCCAAAAATAACCTCAACCCCTTGTTCTTGAAGAGCTTTGAGGAGAATGGCGGCCCCTAGCATGGGCTCGGAGGAAATGCCGGTGTCGGGCATGGCGCTCATCTGGAAAAAGACAAAACCTCGCGCAAACCCGCACAAATCCTAGGCTCGGGTGGCACGAGGCGGCGTAAAATAGTCGCCACCCTGGGTTAGGTCAACAGCAAATGACGAATTTCTGGAAAGATTTTATCAAATAAACTTTCTGAAAATTTCGTATCTAACGTGTAATCCGCATGAAACTGATGCCTGAACCAGGTTGCCTGCCGCTTGGCATAATGCCGGGTGGTTGCCTGGGCTAACGTGACTGCCTCGGGTAATTTTATTTCGTGGCGAATGACGCGGGTTAGCTCGGTAGCACCCAAGGCCCGCATGATGGGGGCAGAGTCAGGCACCCCGGATTTGAGTAGGGTGCCGACTTGGTCGGCAGCACCCCGATCCAGCATGGACACGAATCTGTCATCGCAGGTCTGATAAAGCATCTTGCGCGGCGGCTGAATCAGCACACTCATATATGTGGCGTTTAATGCCGGCACGGCGGGTTGGGACTGCCAGGTGCTAAGCGGCGTGTCTGTAGCCTCCAATACCTCCCAGGCCCTGGCGATACGCTGGGTGTCTGTGGGCTTAAGGCGTGCTGCCGTGACGGGGTCGCGAGCCAACAGTTTTTGATGAAGGGCTGGCGAACCGATTGTTTTCAAAAGTTGTTTCGTCTCGGTCCTGATGTCGTCAGGCACGGCGGGAATATCGGCGAGCCCTTCGATCAACGCCTTTAAATAAAAACCTGTGCCGCCGACAACAATGGGTTGACGGCCAGCCGTTGCCGACGCGGTGATGGCCTGCGCGGCCATCGACGCCCATGCTGCCGCTGAAAGTTTTTCTTCAGGTCCGAGAACACCATAGAGTTGATGTGAGACCCGCTGTAATTCAGCATCCGTTGGGCGCGCCGTCAAAATAGGCAAGTCGCGGTAGCATTGAATGCTGTCGGCATTGATGATCGTGCCACCCAGAGCCTCAGCCAAGCACAACGCTAACGCCGACTTGCCGCTGGCCGTAGGCCCGGCCACCACGACAACGCGTGGTACCGGAGTCATATATTTAATCCAAAACGTGACTGACGAGGCCGTCGGCGAGCTTAGGCTCGAACCACGTCGACTTGGGCGGCATCACTTCGCCTGCGTCGGCCACGGCCATGAGTTGATCCATGCGGGTGGCATGAAGTGCGAACGCCACCGCCATCTCGCCCGAGTTCACGCGCGCTTCAAGTTCACCCAACCCACGGATACCGCCAACAAAGTCGATGCGCTTATCACGGCGCGGATCAGAGATGCCCAAGACCGGCGCGATCAGGTTGTTTTGCAGCAGGCTAACATCCAGACGCGCCACAGGGTCATGGGTGGGGATGTGCTCGGGCTTGATCGTCAATTCGTGCCATGCGCCGCCCAGATACATGCCAAAATGAGTTGGGACAGGGGCGTTGATTTGACCCTGAACCGGGGCCATCGTGAAACGCTCGCTAACTTTCGCCAAGAAGTCCTTGGCTGATAGTCCGTTCAAATCCTTGATCACCCGGTTGTAGTCGAGAATACGCATCTGATCGTGCGGGAAGGCCACGGCCAAAAACGACTCATGGCTATCGGTTTTGGCCTTGCCACGCCGCGCTGCTGCAACGCGCGAGGCGGCAGCCGAGCGGTGATGGCCATCGGCAATGTACAGCGCGTCCATGTCATTAAATGCCACCGTAATGCGTGCAACCGTGGCCGCATCGTCGATGCGCCAAATCATATGCATGACGGCGTTCTCGCCCTTGACCTCGTAAAGCGGCTCACTGCGGGTAGCCAGCATGAGGATGTTCTGCAATTCCGCATGCTTGCGGTAGGCGAGTAACACCGGACCCGTTTGGGCGTTGAGCGCTTCGATTTGGCGGACGCGATCATCTTCTTTGTCGGGCCGGGTGAATTCGTGCTTGCGGATGCGGTTGGTGTCGTAATTGGCGACCGACGCTGCCACCGCCAGCCCCGTTTGGGTGTGCGCCCCCATGCGCATACGATAGGCGTAATAGCATGGGGTCTCATCGCGAATGAGAACCCCACAGGCAATCATGTTTTTAAAGTTCTCGGGCCCCTTGGCATAGACCGCTGGGGAATACACATCAGTGCCTTCGGGCAAGTCGATCTCGGGTTTGGAAATGTGCAAAAAGCTATACGGCTTGCCCTTGGCTTTGACGCGCGCCTCGGCCGAATTCAGCACGTCATAGGGCGGAGCTGCGACATCCCCGGCTGCATCAGGTTTGGGACGGAGAGCACGAAACGGGCGAACAAGACCGGGCATAGGCATCACGACTAAAGTGGAGTCCGGCAAGCCAGGACCGCAGGAACTGGAGGCTCTTTAGCGCGCCGGGCCGCATTCCGCAATGCGACTAAACACAAGTGCAACCGCTAGGTGCTTGGGTCGCAAGCGATTTGAGCCCAGAAAAGGGTTGCCGCACACGGACACGGTTATGGCCAAAAGAAAAAAGCCGACTTTGTCTATGCCTTCAAGCTTGCGACCCATACCCGGCCCGGCCTAGTCAAAAAATAAGCGCCGGTCTTTAGAGTTGCCGCAAATGGCCTGTTATCCCTGTTATAACAGGTGAAAAAACAGGTGCATTTCCGCAACAGGCCAACAGCGCTTTTCTCATCATTTGTGGAAACCGGGGATTTCGTGCAAAGCCAGTTCAGGTCATGATTGCGGCTGACCTGATGTGAACAGGAGCCGCTCGATGTCCACCAACGCCATGATCCCCGCCACGATCCGCCATGCCACTCGCCAAGGCCGCATCGAGAATCGCACCAAGCAGCCGGGGTTTCCGGGCGGGGTCTGGGGCTTTGAGGATTGGCGCATCACCAAACACGGCGATGGCAGCCGCACGCTACGCGCCTATTGCGAACTGCAAGACGACCCCTTGGTCATCCGCGACATCGTGCAAAATGTCGACGCAAGCTATCACCCGCATGATGTGTTCGCCAGGCTCACCATCGGCGACAAATTTTTCGGCTCCACCTGGTACACATTTAGCGATACCGAGGCGGAATTACAGGGCCTCACCGCCGCCAAGGGCCGCATCGCCGAAAAGCGCCCCATCACGCGGGCGATGCGCGGCTTTGGCACCCACGCCTTGATGGCCGATGCCTGGCTGTGTGCGCGCTTTGACTATGCCAATGGCCCGGGCCTGCAGACCTTCACTAACAACCTGCTCACCTCGCTCGATCATCGCGGATCCACGGGCCCGGAGTTCACGCTTACGACCACCAGCACCTTGAAATATTTCGGCCGCGAGAAGATGACCGTGAAAGCGGGCACGCTGGAGTGCCACCACCTGGCCTTCATGAACACCAGCAACAATCACCCGCCCTATGATTTATGGGTCAGCGCCGATGGCGATTTCCTGTTCGTCAAAGGTGTGGTGATCGAGCCCTACCATTGGGAATTCGAGTTGACGGAACTCAAAGACGCTTAAGCCCGCATTCCCCGGATGAACATATGAGTTGCCAGGGAGCGCGCATCGATTCAGACATAGGCATCAGCAGTTTATGTCGTTGGATCGAGGGCAGTTATGGCGCACCCAGCGGGTGAAGTGGGTTCCGGTGCTCCCAGGCTCGATT
>SHWP01000053.1 GCA_009693785.1 Rhodospirillaceae bacterium | reverse complement strand
GGCAACTCGACATGCAGTTGGAATTTCCCACGGCGCAAATCGACGCCTTGCGTGCCGATTTTCCCGCCGAAACCAAAATCGCACCATCGTTGTTGACATATTACTTGGCGCTCAACACCAGCGCGCCGCCGTTGACCGATAGCCGTGTGCGCCGGGCGTTGTCGCTCGCCATAGATCGCGATGTGCTGGTGGCCCGTGTCACGCGGCTGGGAGAACCCGTGGCGTACTCGTTTGTGCCGCCGGGCACGGCTAACTATCAGCCGCCAGTGGTCGCGGACGCTGCATTGTCATCTGCCCAACGCCTCGACCAGGCCCGCGCGTTACTGACTGAAGCTGGTTACGGCCCAGGCAAGCCTCTCAAGGTGAGGTACAGTTTCACGTCCAACGACGACGTTAAGCGCATCGGCGTTGCCATTGCGGGCATGTGGAAGCGTGCTGGGGTGGAGACGGAGTTGCTCAACCGCGAAGGCCGCGTGCATTTCGCATCGCTCAAGCAGGGCGATTTTCAAGCCGGGTTTGTCGGCTGGTCGGCGGACTTCAACGATGCCTCGGCGTTTTTGTATGTTCTGCAGTCGAGCAGTGTGAACTCCAATTACAGCCGCTATCGCAACCCGGCCTTCGACCAATTGATGGTGCGCGCGGCCAACGAGCGCGATGCCCAGGCCCGCGCCAAATTATTGCAGGACGCCGAAGTCATGGCGCTGGCCGATCAGCCCTTGATTCCGCTCTATACCGGGGTCACGCGCAATCTGGTGGCCAAGCATGTGCGGGGCTGGCAAGCCAACCCGCTGGATTTTTATCCTTCGCGATATTTGTCGATGGGCCCGCGTGCGCCGCAATAGGGCCACACAATGGCATTGACCTTGATCACAAGGTCCCACAATAGTCCGCGATAAGTACGCAATCAGAGGATCACAGCATGAGCACGTTTCGCGCCTTTGTCGCCGACGAGGTCGATGGGAAATATTCCACTGGCTTTCGAAATCTCTCGCTCGACGATCTGCCCAAAGAGCCCGTGCTGGTCGATGTGGCGTACTCGACCCTGAACTATAAAGACGGACTGGCCGTCACCGGCAAAGGCAAGATTGTGCGCAAGTTCCCCATGGTCTGCGGCATCGACCTGGCGGGCAGCGTGGCCCAGTCCGCCGATCCCGCTTACAAGCCCGGCGATAAGGTGTTGGTGAATGGCTGGGGGCTGTCGGAAACCGCGTGGGGTGGCTATAGCCCAAAACAGCGCGTCAACCCCAGCTTCATCACGCGGCTGCCCGCCGCTTTCGATTTCAAGCAAGCCATGGCCATCGGCACTGCTGGCTATACCTCGATGCTGTGTGTGCTGGCGCTGGAAGACGCCGGAATTAAACCGGGCATGGGCGATATTTTGGTCACGGGTGCGGTGGGTGGCGTGGGCTCGGTTGCGGTCGCGCTGTTGGCGAAGTTGGGTTACCGCGTCGTGGCCTCCACGGGGCGTATGAAGGCCGCCGATTATCTCAAACAATTAGGTGCGGCCGATGTGATCGCACGCGCCGACCTCGATAAGGCAGGACGCCCCCTGGAAAAAGCGCGCTGGGCTGGGGTGGTGGATTCCGTGGGCAGTAAAACATTGGGCATGGCCATCGCCCAAACCCACGAGGAAGGTGCAGTGGCCGCTTGCGGCTTGGCTGGCGGAACCGACCTGCCCACCACCGTCATGCCGTTTATTTTGCGCGGGGTGAAGTTGCTGGGTATCAACTCGGTGACATGCCCGGCACCGCGCCGCGATCAAGCCTGGCAGCGCCTGGCCAAGGATCTCGACCTCGCCAAGCTCAATGCCATGACCACCGTCGAGCCGCTCTCAAAAATCGAAGCCCTGGGCGAGCAAATTTTGAAGGGCGAAACCCGCGGCCGTGTGGTGATTGATGTGAATGCATAGAGGCAACACACAAGCAATTTAGCGCTTGGGTTTGGCGCTGGCCTGTTGCGCGGGTTATCGCCCGGCGGGGTTGCACTGTTCGCTGTACTGGGTGCAAGTTCGTCGTATATCGCGGTGCCAGCTGTCATGCGCGTTGCTCTGCCCGAGGCCAACCCAGCGATTTACATGACCTTATCCTTGGGCATCACGTTTCCGTTCAACATCATTCTTGGTGTTCCAATTTACACCGCGCTCGCGCAACGCTTTGCCGGGGCATAAAGGGAACCATCATGAGCGAGACTGGTTTTAAGCGAATTGAAATCGTCACCGAAGCGTTGTTGGCTCGGCAAGTCACCGACATCCTCGACAAGGCGGGTGCGACCGGATGGACAATGCTGCCCGTACTAACGGGCAAGGGTCATCACGGCGTGCGCCATGGCGGTGACCCGAGCGGCATCAACGACACGATCATGATTGTGGTGATTGCTTCTGCCTCGCATGCCGATGCGATACTCGCCAAGGCCAATGAGATCCTCGCGGACCGCTCAGCGGTTTTGGCCGTGTCGGATGTCAGTGTGATCCGCAAAGATCGGTTCTAACGCACCGCACTGCATCATACCGCCGCTGCATAATTATACCGCCACGGTATGCGGCGGCCTGATAAAAAACCTGTTATAACAGGCATAACAGGCTGATCCCTCGCTCGCGGCCATGTGCAGCGCACCATACCGCTGCGGTGTAACTTGGTAGTCTCAACAGCCTTCGGACTGCGCGGCTGACTGCTATTCCATGTGGATCAATTTGGCGGACAATCGGGGGGTCAGCCCGCCTTACCCTCACGCGCCTCAAGGATTTTGGTGACCAGCGCATAGTCCTTGGCGTTATCGACATCGATGGGCCCCTCGGCCCACGGGATCAGCGCGGCGCGCACATCAAGCTTCAAGGCCCGTGAAATCTGGCGCATCACACCGTCTAATGTGACCAATCGCAATTTGTAGAGAATGAACGCCCAGATGCCGAACGCACTGATGATGCGCTGCGGCTTTTTGCCAAACTGGCCACCCGTGGCAAAGGCTTGCGCCGCCCTCGCGCCGCGTTCGGTTTTCAGGCAATAGAGATTGCAGCTCGAATAAGCCTCGTCTTTCAGGCGATGAAAGGCGCGCTGCCCGCCCGGATACTTGTCGAGTATCAACTGTGCGCGGGTCATGCCGACATAAACATCCGATGCGCCACGCCCAACTTCGTCACAAAAATAATCCATCATCTCTGGCGTATGCAGAGCATTGTCGGCGGTGGAGATGATTAGCGGGAAGGGGTCGGGAATTTCCGCGACAGCCTTGAACACACTTTGCGCCAGATTTCCTTCGCTGGGCACCGTGACAATTTCACCCCTGTCGATCATCGCAGCCAACTTGGGATCGAAGCGCAAGATATCCGGGCTTTCAATCGACACGAACACCCGGCCCACGTTTTTTGCGCCACGCAACGCGCCAATCACGCGCTCGACCATCGGCACGCCATTCATTTTCACCAGGCACTTGTGCGAAAGCCCCTGAATTTGCGCTACCGGATCCTGGGTGCCGCGGCGGCTCGCGGCCAAGACAAGGGCTGTGAACTTTTTCTCGGACATTAAAATTTCCAACCCAAATCAATTTCCAAATCGCAGCAACGTCATAAGTGCGCCAATCGATTGGCGGCTATCAAGTGCTTGCAAAGCTTCGGTCAGGCGGTCTGTGGCTGCATCGTTAAGAATGCCACGACAGCATTGGTGCAGCTTATCCCAAAGTTCGGCATCGCTCATGGGGTTGTCGTCGCGGCCTTTCGGCGCATCTACCTCGGCCACATGCTTGCCGCCAGACTTCAACACAATCTCGACCCTGGTGGGGAATTCGGACTCCGATTTGTCCACCGGATGGCGATGCACCAAGGGCATTAGGCCGCGAAAGCTGGGGCTACGCACGGCTTCGGGGGTAAAGTCGTTGAGCCCCACAGCGCGATTACGTAGAGCTACTGCAATACAGAACTCCATAGAAAACTTGGCTTGCAGGCCATCGCGTGGCTCGGTGTACATCAAGTTATTGAAGTGCGGCACTGGCGCGTAAACATTGACGCGCTCAACCATCTCCGCTGTGATTTGATGGGCCTCCATTAAATGCAACACGCCGTCGAGGGCTCGATGGGTCGAGGCGCATGTCGGAAAACGTTTGACCTTGAGGCCATGGGCAACGATGGCGAGTGGTTGCCCAATGCTAGATGTATCGAAGCACATGGTCTGGCCATGCTCGTGTTTGAACGCGGCCTTGGTGCGCAGATCGTCTAAGTCAGGCCCTACCATAAGCCGCGCCAAGCCCGTTGGCCCCTCAAAGGTCTCGTTGCCCGCCGTCATGCCGCCTTCGGCCAACAGGGCACACACCACGCCCGCCTCGGCGGCCTTGCCTGCATGCAGTGGCTTGGTCATGGAACCGAATTGGCTCATGAACCCGCCCGCGTAGCTGGTGGACATATTGAGGCAATGGCGCATCTTGTTGGCATCAAGGCCGATGAGGCGGCCACAGGCCGCCGCCGCGCCAATCGCGCCCACGGTGGAGGTGGCGTGCCAACCACGGTTGCGGTGAAACGGATTGAGCCCTTGGCCGACCCGCGTGGCGATTTGCAGGCCGACGATATAGGCGTTAAGAACGTCTATACCTTTTGAATTGCGCGCTTCACCCAGTGCCAATAACGCCGGAGCCATGACGGCGGTAATGTGCGCCTTGGCTGGGTCGAAGTTGTCGTCAAAGTCCAAGGCGTGAGCTGCCGTTCCATTGGCAAGGGCAGCCAGTGTCGGCGATTGGGTTGCCCGTTCCCCTACAACCGTGCATGGGCCTTGCCCCCAGGACCGAGTGACGGACCGCAGCCGCGCCGAAGCGTCCTCCAGCGCGCCTGGAATCATGCAGGCGATGACATCGATGAAAGCGCGCCTTGCCCGGTGCAAGGCGTCGGCGCCAAACTGTGCAGGCGTCATTGCCGCCCAAGATGCATAGGCCTGGGAGACACTCAATGCGTCACCCGCAGCCGCCGAGGTGGACTGAGATTTATGCTCGTCTGGCGCCATGGTTGGTACTCTTGCGGCGGGATTCTCGCCCGTTCGGGCGGCTTGGACAACAGCGAAATCGAGCGCCAGAAATAGCCATTGTGCCCAAGCTTACGGCGGCATTAAACCTAGGTCGGCGCGATCCAATCAAATGCAGTTCGTTTATTGCCTCGGGAACATCCGGTGCCTTTGTTTCATATCTTTAAATCGTGGTTTGCTGAGGGAATCTTCCGCCGCATTTTTAAGAACGCGGGATTGCTGCTGTCGGGGCGCGTGGCCAACGGCGTTTTGGGCCTAGCGACACTCAGTCTTATGGCGCACGGCCTGGGTGTGGAGCGATTTGGCCTGGTCATCCTTGTGCAAACCTATGTGCAGGTCATCACGGGCCTGGCGACATTCCAATCCTGGCAGGCGGTGATTCGCTATGGCGCCACGTACCTGAAAAACCAAGACAACGCAGCTTTTCAATCATTGCTCAAGTTCACCACCATGCTCGACGTCATCGGCGTGCTGGCGGGCACGGTGATTGGCTATGTGGCCGTACCTTTCATTGGGCCATTCCTGCAATGGGATGCACACGTTATCGCCCTTGCCCAAATTTACAGCCCGCTCATCTTATTCACTATGACCGCAGCCCCAACCGGGCTACTGCGGTTGTTCGACCGCTTCGATGTGCTGTCATGGCAGACCACGATCACGCCTTTGTTGCGGTTGGTCGGGGTTGGTGTAGCCGTTCTGCTTGATGGGCCGCTGTGGGCGTATCTGCTGACGTGGTTTGTTGCTGGTGTGGTGGGCGGGCTGATGTTGGGGGTGCTTGGTTGGCGCGAGGCGGCCAGGCGCGGGGTTCTTGCAGGTATGTCATGGTCGCTCAAGGACCTAGCCAAAGGTCATGACGGCATCTGGCGTTTTTCTATTGCCTCGAACATTCATTCCTCGCTGCTGCTTGTCACCGGGCAAATGGCGGCGCTCCTGGTTGGGCTTGTTGCCGGGCCTGCGGCAGCAGGGCTCTTTAAGATTGGCCGCGACGTCGCCACCACGCTCACCAAGCCCGCCGAAATGCTCAACCAATCGGTCTACCCCGAATTCGCGCGCTTGGGCTCGGTGAGCAATTGGCATGACTTTGCCCGGCTGATCATGCGGGGTGGCATCGTGGCCGGCGCGGCTGGTCTGGTGTTATTGATGCTCACGCTGGTGGCGGGCGAGGCGTTCTTGCGGCTATTTTTTGGCGCTGATTTTGTGGCAGCCAATGCCGTGCTTGTTTTGCTGATTGCCGCTGCGGTGGTGACCATCGCCGGCTTTTCCATGGATCCTGCGCTCTATGCCATGGGCCGGCCCGGAATTCCGCTAAGGATTAATCTAGTCTCCGTTCTTGCAGTGTTCGTGCCCTTGCTGGTTTTTCTCGGGCAAACCCAAGGCGCTACAGGTGCTGGTATCGCAGCGCTGGTTTCTGCCGTGGTGACCTTCGCTGCCACGGCCATGTTGACGGCCATCGAGCTTCGTAAGCGAGCGGCAACCCCATCCTCTTAATTTGACTTAAACGCCCGGCTTGCGCTTGATGCGCGGATGGCCTGGCCTAATCACATCCTCAAGGCTGCCACTGGCTTGTGTCGCTGGGTCCCATAGCGCCCTGCGTTGGCGTTGTTGCGGGGCGGGTTTTTGTGCCGCACTGGCCGGGACTGGGCCCACATTCAACGTATCATAACGCGCGCGGCGTAGAGTTTTTTCATCGAACTTCCAGTCACGATAGCCCATCGCGAGCTCGCGATAATAGGTCATGCTTGGCGGGGCCAGCGGGCCGGGCTTGTTCATGACATATGCTATGGCTGAGACAGAAGTTTCGTCATGCATTAGCTCGACAGTGATTTTACGATACTCAGGGCCCTCGAAACTATCGAGTGCGCGCTCGCAGGCGGGCGTCAGTTCCCACAACGCGCCTGGAACTGTAGCGCTTTTATCTTCTTCGATGTCGGCATGTCGGCGGAAACACAGCCGGTAGCCCGGCAACAGGACCGCGCCGATGGGCCTTGCGGCAGGGCAACGACGCTTCATCCCGCGCCGCTGGAGGTTGGCGCCATATGCGAAATAAATCATCGGTCAGTCATAACGAACCGCCGGGTGCAGGTCACGATGGCGCTGGCACAAAAAAGAGCGGCGGACCCGAAGGTCCGCCGCAGGTTGCTGGGGATGTGGGGTGGGGAGGGAAGAGAAGCCCCAGCGTTACTCGACCGAGGTTGCAGTTCAACGCAGCTTGTGGGGCTTTCGTGCGGTCGCAATCTCGAAACTCTCGAGCTCTGCGATCCCAACGGAAAATGCTGTCGGCCATAGCCGATGCGAGGTGAGATTGACCGGCGCTTCTCAAACAGAGCTTGAGTTAGCTTGAGCGGCAAAAGTGATCGTCTCTCAACGCGATGCTCCGTTGGGGGAAACAGAGCTCACAGTTAGGACAATCTCCGGCGGCCCTTAAGGAATCATGAATCGTCTTGAGAGCGGCAGTTTTCTTGGCCTTGCTGAAAATAAAAACGGGCCCGATTCGACGACTCGGGCCCGTAACGCTCGCGCACTATTCAGAATCTGAACTTAAGCGGCCTTTTTCATCTCAAAGGGCAACTCGAATTGGTTGGTGTTATCCCAATGCGTGTTGAGCAGGTTGGCGCGAATCGTCATCAACTCTTCGGCTTCGTTCAACAACCCGCGCAATTCCTGGCCATTCTTCGTGTGGGCGCGTGCGGCCAGCTCGTAGGCCGAGTCTGCCAAGAAGGCCAATAAATCGTTTTGATCGCGCGATAACATGGGGGGCTGTCCTTTCTGCTCCTGATGTCAATCGATAATGCTGCATCGCAATAATTTCTTCAAGCATCAATTGTGCATTGCAGCATTTCGTTCTTGGAATAGGTCGAAAGTAGCCCCGCCAAAGCAATTACAGAGCGCGTTTTTATTAGGCTTTCTGCATCATGTGTTCATCCAATTTTTAGCGCATCTAAGCTTAAGCGTTGATGCGGATTCATGAATGATTCCATGCCTCTGAGAGGGCAAGTTAAGAATGCACTGCACAATGTAAAAATGTTGTAGAAATCGCTCGCGGACCCCCAAAATCTAGTTGACGAGAATCCTCCCCGCATACACCATACCTAGCGGCGAAACCGTTCTAGGGATCTATTCCTAGGGCGGGAGGGGAAAGAGGGGGCTGTTTGGGAACGTCCGGTCAACGGATCGATCATCCCAATCAAGCCAAAATGGCCCATCGGCCGATCTGACTTCGAGCTTCTAAGTCTTTGATTTTAAAGACTTAGCGGTCGGGGGTCAGGTTCCGATTCCCCGCGCCGGAACGAGTTGAGATGTGACAACCGGGTGGTCCCGGTCGTCAGGGCAAGCGAAGGGGAATCAATGAATTACGCATTAGATGTTGGATCCGCCGCAGTAGCCGCCCCGCAGTCTCAACCGACACCTGTCGCGCGGCATAGCCGCGATTCAGCCGCGCTGGACGTGGTGCCCTCGATCCGCATCGACCGTTCGCGCGATTCGTTGCTGACGGATTTCGGCAAGGCGACTCTCGAAGATCGCTATTTGCTCCCTGGCGAATCCTATCAGGACATGTTTGCCCGCGTCGCGAAAGCCTACAGCGATGACATCGAACACGCCCAGCGCATTTACGACTACATGTCGCGGCTGTGGTTCATGCCTGCGACGCCCGTGCTGTCGAATGGCGGGTCCGATCGTGGCTTGCCGATTTCGTGTTTCTTGAATTCGGTCAACGACGACCTCGAAGGCATCGTTGGCACCTGGACCGAGAATGTCTGGCTCGCCTCGAATGGTGGCGGCATTGGCACCTATTGGGGCCGCGTGCGCTCGATTGGCGAAAAAGTCCGCAACTGCGGCAATACCTCAGGGATCATTCCCTTCGTGCGCGTGATGGACAGCCTGACCTTGGCGATTTCGCAAGGCTCGCTGCGCCGTGGCTCGGCGGCGGTGTATCTCGACGTGCATCACCCCGAGATCGAGGAGTTCCTCGAAATCCGCAAACCGTCGGGTGATTTCAATCGCAAGAGCCTGAATTTGCACCACGGCCTCAATATCACCGATGAGTTCATGGAAGCCGTGCGCGACGATAAAATGTTCTCATTGCGCAGCCCGAAATCTGGCGAGACGATGCGAACGGTCAATGCGCGCGAGTTGTGGCAGAAAATTCTCGAGATTCGCCTGCAAACCGGCGAGCCCTATTTGCTGTTCTCCGATACCGTCAATCGCTCGATGCCCAAGCACCAGCGCGATCTCGGCCTCAAGGTGACCACATCCAACCTATGCAGCGAGATCATGCTGCACACCGGCCCAGACCACTTAGGCGTTGATCGCACCGCCGTGTGCTGCCTCTCCTCGCTCAATGTCGAGACGTGGGATGAGTGGTGCAATGACGAGAACTTCATCGAAGACGTGATGCGTTTCCTTGATAACGTTCTGCAGGACTTCATCGACCGTGCCCCGTCATCGATGGACCGCGCCAAATATTCAGCCGCGCGCGAACGCTCGGTCGGGCTTGGCATCATGGGTTATCACTCGTTCTTGCAAAGCAAGAGCATCCCGTTCGAAAGCGCCATGGCCAAGGCTTGGAACATCCGCATGTTCAAGCATATCCGCCGTCAAGCCGACGCCGCCTCGGTGAAACTCGCCGAAGAGCGCGGTCCGTGCCCGGATGCCGCCGACAGCGGCGTCATGGCGCGCTTCTCGCATAAGCTTGCCATCGCACCGACGGCTTCGATTAGCATTATTTGCGGAGGCACCAGCCCCTGCATCGAGCCAATCCCGGCCAATGTCTACACCCATAAAACCTTGTCGGGCTCCTTCGCGGTGAAGAACCCATACCTGACGAAAATTCTGGAAAGCCGTGGCCTTGATAATCCGGCGACGTGGAATTCGATCCTCGAGCACGAAGGTTCGGTGCGACATCTCAACGGTTTGACCGATGAAGAAAAGGCCGTGTTCAAAACCGCCTTCGAAATCGATCAACGTTGGGTGGTGGAATTCTCAGCCGACCGCTCGCCTTATATTTGCCAAGGCCAGTCCATCAATCTTTTTATCCCCTCGGATGTGGATAAGTGGGACTTGATGATGCTGCATTGGAAAGCGTGGGAGTCGGGCGTGAAAAGCCTTTATTACCTGCGCTCGAAGTCGGTGCAGCGCGCTGCCTTCGCGGGCGTCGAGGCCGATAACACGCGGGCCTGGCCAGAAAGAAAGCTGGCCACCGAGAACCGCACAGACTACGAAGAGTGCTTGGCCTGCCAATAGCCGGGCCGTTATTATCCTCACCCTTCGTTGCCGTGTGTAGAGCGCCTCATGAACGTTATTGTCCCCGCCGTTGTTTCCACCAAAACGCTCCCCGGTTTGTTGACGCCTAGCCACGGCTATAAACCGTTCCGCTATCCGTGGGCCTACGACTACTGGAAGAAACAACAGCAGATCCATTGGATGCCCGAGGAAGTGCCTCTGGGCGAGGACTGCAAGGATTGGGCCAGCCGGCTCACGGATCAAGAACGCAACCTGCTCAGCCAAATTTTCCGTTTCTTCACGCAGTCGGACGTGGAAGTAAACGACAACTACATGGAACGCTACGCCCGTGTTTTTAAGCCGACCGAAATTAAGATGATGCTCTCGGCCTTCTCCAATATGGAGACGGTTCACATCGCGGCCTATGCGCTGTTGCTTGAAACCATCGGTATGCCCGAAACCGAATTCGCAGCCTTCCTTGACTACAAGGAAATGGCCGATAAGCACAGTTACATGAAAAGTTTCGGCGTCGAGACGGAAGCCGATGTCGCCCGTACCGTTGCCATGTTCGGTGGTTTTACCGAAGGCCTGCAATTGTTCGCGAGCTTCGCGATGTTGCTGAATTTCCCGCGCCAGAACAAAATGAAGGGCATGGGCCAAATCGTTTCTTGGTCAGTGCGTGATGAAAGCCTGCATTGCGAGGCGATGATTCACCTGTTCCACACCTTCTGCCGCGAAACCGGCTGCCTCACGGCTTCGGTGAAAGACGATATTGTCGATTGCGCGAAAACTGTCGTAAGGCTGGAAGATAAATTCATCGAGTTGGCTTTTAACCTTGGCCCGGTAAACGGCATGACGCCCGAGGACATCAAGGCGTACATTCGCTACATCGCCGATTGGCGCTTAAGCCAATTGGGCTTGCCCACGGTGTTCGAGGTGAAAGAACACCCCTTGCCGTGGCTCACGCAAATCTTGAATGGCGTCGAGCACGCCAATTTCTTCGAAACCCGCGCCACAGAATATTCAAAAGCCGCCACGCGCGGCCAATGGCACGGGACTGATGGGGTGTGGTCGCACTTCGACCGCATCATGCAAAGCAAGCGCTCGGCCACCGAAGGCGGCGCGATTATTCAATAAGTTGAGCGCCGTCGACACCCGGCGGCTCTTTGCCGCCGCTGGGCTGCTATGCAACACTCTCGGCGTATAAAAGCGGAGGTATTGCGTGGCCCTCTCCAGAGCATTGCTGCTTGTTGTTGCCACTGGAATGGCAGGCTTGGCGACGCTGGCAACTGAGCCCGCAAAGCCCCTCATCATCGCTCACCGCGGCGCCAGCGGATATTTGCCCGAACACACCCTTGAAGCTTATGCCCGCGCTATCGAGATGGGCGCAGATTTCATCGAGCCAGATTTGGTCAGCACCAAGGATGGCGTGTTAATTGTCCGCCACGAGAACGAACTCTCCGACACCACCGACGTGGCGGACAAATTCCCGGCGCGCAAATCCAAAAAGACAATTGATGGTCGCCGGGTGGAAGGCTGGTTTAGCGAAGATTTCACCTTGGCCGAGATTAAAACCCTGCGCGCCAAACAACGCTTGTCTTTTCGAAGCCAAGGCGACAACGGGAAATTCCAGGTTCCGACATTCGCGGAAGTACTTGCCTTGGTGGCTGGCGTAGGCAGAAAGCGCGGCCAGGCAGTCGGGGTTTACCCTGAGACCAAACACCCAACCTACTTCACTAAGATAGGCCTTCCGCTTGAGGCGCCGCTGATTCGGGAACTCGTCGACGCAGGTTTGACCCGGAACGATGCCCCGGTATTTATTCAATCTTTCGAAATCTCCAATCTCAAGGCCTTGAAAAAGATGACACCTGTTCCGCTGATCCAATTATTCGGCGAGGCCAATGAAAAACCTTACGATCAAGAAGCGCGCGGCAAAAAGCTGACCTATAGCGAGATGGCAACCGATCGAGGGCTGCGCGACGTCGCGGCCTATGCCACGGGCGTGGGCCCATTCAAGGCGTTCATTATCCCCATGACCGAGACACGTGAGGCTTTACCGCCCACCGACTTTATTGCGCGCGCCCATGCCGCTGGGCTGGTGGTTCACCCCTATACATTTCGCAACGAAGCTCAATTCTTGGCCAAGACATATAATGCTGACCCGATTGCAGAATATTGCGCGTTTCTTGCGTTAGGGGTTGACGGGCTGTTCAGCGATTTTCCCGACACAGCATTGAAAGCCCGCGATAAATCCTGTCCAATGCGCCCCTAAAGCTGGCTCACGGAAAGCGGGGAGGATGCCCGTGGATATCGCTGTCGAGAATGTTTGCTTTGTTATTACCAAGGCGCGCGAGCTCATGGCCGACGTCCATGAGTTGCAAGACGAGCCAGGCCATCATTCCGGTGATGACCTGATCAAAGATGACCTGCCCGAGGAAGATGCGCCTGCTGCGGCTGGCTCTGCCGAATACGAAGAACTAAAGGAACTCATCGAAGGTTTGAGCGAAGACGATCAGTTTGAGTTGATCGCGCTGGCGTGGATCGGGCGGGGAACCTTCACCACCGATGATTGGGATGAGGCGGCTGAGACCGCGCAAGACGAACACGCCAGGCATCCGGCGCGCTATCTGATGAGCATGCCGTTGCTGGCTGACTATCTCGAGGAAAGCTTAAACGAATTTGGCCTATCGTGCGAAGGCATAGACGAAGAAGAGTAATCAAGCTTTTCCTAAACAGCGGAGTTTTTCATGAGCCCTGCCGCCATGTGTGACGTTCAGCGCATCGCTGTGGCGGTGTGCCTGACACTTTTGATAGGCGGTGCTGGCGTGTCCGTTGTTCATGCACAGACGTCTTCCACCCTTCCGCAAACGGCCGACCAATTTGTGGCGGGCAAGCTAATGTTCTCGGACGCCGAAGAGCGGCTTTATCTGGAGCGGTTCCAAAAGGGCCAAGCGGGCCAACGCTCGACGGCCAATGAGGCCTATGATCCGCAAGAGGCCGTGCCAGGGGCTGCCAATTGGACACCGCTTCCTGCAGCCAGCCCCGATCAACGCACAATCTCTGCCGAGGCTCTTGCCAAGGCTGCGGACTATGCAGCCAAGAACAACTCTGATTCCTTTATTGTCTGGCGCAGGGGCAAGATCGAGGCCGAGGCCTATTTCGATGGACATACCAAAGATCAGTCGGTGATCTCGCGTTCGCTGGCCAAGCCCGTCACGGCGGCGGCCATTGGGCGCGCGATTGTGTTGGGTAAAATCAAGTCGCTCGATCAGCCGGTGGCCGAGATCGTGACCGAATGGAAGGCCGATGCGCGCAAATCAAAAATCCTGGTCCGGCACTTGCTTGATATGCGCACAGGGTTTTACCCCAAGCGGGCGCACCGGAGGCGGTCGACATTCTGAACCGCGCCTATCTTCATCCCCGGCATGATGAAATCATCGTCAAGGAATACCCTGTGGTCGATGAACCCGGCAGCCGCTACGAATACAACAATGCAACTAGTGAAATGGTGGCGATTCTGATCGAGCGCGCCGCGAAGCGGCGCTACGCTGAATTTATCTCCACCGAAATCTGGCAAAAGATCGGTGCCCTTGGAGGAATAATTTGGATCAACCGCGAGAGCGGCGTTGCGCACTCGGGCTGCTGCCTGATGGTGCCTGCCGAAAACTTTGTGCGGCTGGCCATGCTGTTCTTGGCTGACGGGTCTTGGGCAGGTCAGCGCCTTTTGCCCAATGGCTATGTCACACAGATGATCACGCCGACCAAGGAGAACACCTATTACGGCCTGGGTGTCTATGTTGCCGGGCGCTACATCGAACGGCGCGGCGCCGCCAATCCCGACAGGCCTACCCCCAAAACGCTCCATAGCGAGCCCTATTTGGCCGATGACCTTTATTTGTTCGACGGCAACGCCAACCAGGTCGTCTATATCGTGCCCTCCGAACAGCTCATTGTCCTGCGCACAGGCAACAGCCCGCCCCGCGCCCAAGGGCAGGAATGGGACAATGCCTATCTGCCCAATGAAATTCTCCGTGGCATCACGGCAGCGAAGGGGACCTCAAAGCCCCAGGCCCGTTGACGGGGGCTAATTTCTTCCTGGCACTCCCGTAAAACCTAACAATAAAAAGCCATTTCCGGCCTTGGCAGAGGCCACTGATCGCGGGCATTCTCGCCCCTCAATGTATGCTAGGTGTGTTGCCAGGCCATGGCGGCACGAGAAACAAGGCAGGGACTCATGGATATTGAATTTCAGCGCGATCCAGTATCGCGGCGCCGGTTCATCAAAAGCGTGATCGCGTCGGGAGCCGTGGCCTCGGCTGCATATTATCTGAGCGGCTGCTCCGATGGCGGCGCGCCTGCGGCGGGTTCGGTCGAGCGGTTGATTACGCTCAAGGTCAACGGACAAGACCGCCGCGTCGATGTTCTGCCTAACGAAACCTTGGCGATGACCCTGCGGTACAAACTGGGCCTGACGGGCACCAAGCTTGGTTGCGACCGCGGTGAGTGCGGCGCATGCACGGTATTGATCAACGATGTGGCCCATAATTCTTGCTCGATGCTGACCCATGGCGTTCGCGGCCGGGCGGTGACTACCGTTGAGGGCCTCGAAGGCACCAATGGCGAGCTGCACCCAGTCCAACAGGCCATGATCGACGAACTAGGCCCCCAATGCGGTTTCTGCACGCCGGGCCAAGTGATGTCGGCGGTTGGCTTGCTTAAAGCCAACCCAAAACCAACACGCGATGAAGCCCGCCATGCCATGGCTGGCAATCTGTGCCGTTGTGGAGCTTATGACCACTACCTCAATGCGGTCATGCGCGCTGCGAAATCGGCTTAAGGGGAGGAGCAAAGCACATGGCATACTCTCTGA
>SHWP01000001.1 GCA_009693785.1 Rhodospirillaceae bacterium | reverse complement strand
ATGTAAAAGTAGCTTTTGCCGCTGCGATCGGGGCGGCATTTTCAACCGGAGCGGCAGCGCATAACGTGCTGAGTGTCAATGAGGGGCAAGCCGACTACCTGTTCCCCATGGCACTCAGTGTCAATCATGGCTGCAAGGGCGAGCCTGTTGTCGGTGTCCGTCTCAAGATTCCGGAATCCATTGTCGAGACCAAGGCTGGCCAGAAAGCCGGCTGGAACATCGAGTACAAGATGCGCAAACTCGACAAACCAATCATGCAACATGGCCGCGAAATCACGGAAGTCATCGACGAGATTTATTGGAAAGACCCCGTGCAACCCATGCCAACAGACGGCTGGGCGACATTCGAATTCCGCGTCCGCCTGCCTGATACACCGGGCGAAGTGCTTTACTTCAAGAACATCACGGTGTGCCCCAAGGGTACTGACCCGTACGTCGACCTGCCCAAGGAAGCTTTGAGCATTAAGGATCCGGCGTTCCCGGCAAAGGCCGCCGCCTTCATGCGCGCCACACCTGGCCCAGCGCCATTGTTTATCGTCCGGCCCAAGACGAAGAATCAGTACCCATGGGAATGGACGCCCGAACAAGTCCGTGGCGAAGGCCAGCAAGAAGCCAAAGCGAAATAATTTTCCCAAACTCTTATCCTGAGTTTGGCGCAGCCTTAATGCGCGGCACCTGATGGTTTTTGAAAAAACATCAGGTGCTGCCAAGGCAGCTCCGCTTTTGTCTCAACCCACGTCAGGCCCAGCGCCGCCATTTCTTTTTTGGCCTGAGCCTCGGTCATCTTATGCAGGCGCTTGATCGGGACTGCATCGTCCTCGGAGCGGTATTCCACCAAAGCGATTCGCCCGCCGGGCTTCAAAGCCCGCACCATCGCCTCGCCCATTTCGCGCGGATAATTGAACTCATGATAGGCGTCGACCATGAGAATGAGGTCCAACGCATTTTCAGGCAGCTTTGGATCGCTCTCGGTGCCAAGCACGGTGATGACATTTGAAACTTGGCCCGTGCGTTTGCGGCCCTCGATGATATCGAGCATTTCCTGCTGAATATCGACCGCATAGACCTTGCCGCTCGGCACTTTCGCGGCGAGACGGAAACTAAAATAGCCCGTACCTGCGCCAATGTCGGCCGCGGCATCAGTAGGCTTGAGCGGCAGGTTTTTCACAAGTAACTCGGTGCCCTCTTCTTGCGCACGCTCGCCGCGTTCCAGCCATGAAGCGCCAAGGTGGCCCATCACTTGGGCGATCTCGCGGCCCATGTAAACTTTGCCAATGCCGTCGGACGACGGCGGTTTGGTTGTATAGGCGTCTTGCGCCGTGGCTAAGACGGCAGCGAGGCTGATCGCTAAGATCAAGCGAACCGCAGAACGAGGGTTGAACCTTAGATGCATCATGGCATTTCAATACATGGAATGCGTTTTGACAAGCGACGATGCGCCCCGTCCCTTGCTATAGTGGGGACATGGCAACCTCAACGGCACGACGCACACTTTTGGGAGCGGCGAGCGCCATGACGGCATGGGGACACCACGCCCGCGCGGCCGCCAAAACCGACGTGATCGTTATCGGCGCGGGCCTCGCGGGGCTGAATGCAGCACTTCATTTGCAGGATGGCGGAGCGCACGTCACGGTGCTGGAAGCCAGCAACCGTGTCGGTGGCCGAATTCACAGCCGCCGTGACCTGGAAGGCGCGCCCGAAGGCGGCGCTCGGCAGGTGCACGACAGTTACACTCGCACTCAAGCGCGCATCAAACAACTCGGCGTTGGTCTTTATAAACGGCCAACACCCATGCACGGCACCGCAGTGAACATTGGTGGAGCGGCAATCAACCTTAAAGATTGGCCATCGTCGGTTTCTAACAAACTCGTTGGCGAAGAGCGCGGCTTTCCGCCCAACACCTTGCGCTTTCGGGTGCTGACAAAAATCAATCCGCTGCCCGACTTGACGGCCTGGCGCAAACCAGAATTTCAGAAATACGACGTGGCCTTTAAGCCCTTGGCCGCATCGTTAGGGGTTTCTGCTGAAGCGTTGCGGATAATGGAGTTCGCGGCCACCAGTATGGGACTCGATGGCGTGTCGGCCCTGCATTTGTTCCGCCGTCATAAACAATCGGAAGCAGCCGAGTTCGGCAGTACGGCGCGTTACATTCAAGGCGGCAGTTCGGCCCTACCGGAAGCCATGGCCGTTGCATTGCGCAACGACGTGCACTTCGGCAAGCGTGTGAGAGCCATGACAAGCGGCCTTGCCAAAGTTGAGGCGCGGTGCGCCGATGGGTCAGTTTACTCGGCGGATTTTGCGCTTTGTACTGTTCCTTTCCCAGCGCTTGCTGGCGTAACGTTCGACCCCGCGCCGCGCGGCGGCATTGGCCGAGCGATTCGGGAATTGTCCGCCGTGCATGCGACGCACATTCACCTCATCTCCCGTGCGCCGTTTTGGGAGAGCGATGGATTTCCTCCCACGATGTTCACCGACAGTCCGCTAGAAATGGTTTCGAAACTGTTCGACGAGCCCGGCCACGACACACCAGCCCTAATGGTCGAGTTACGCGGACGCGGCTGCTCGCGTTTCGATGCCATGAGCGATGCCGAACGCGGGCAAGCCATAACGTCCGAATTAGCAAAGCTGCGCCCGGCATCAAAAGGAAAGGTCGATTACCTGGGGGCCGATTCGTGGGCCGTCAATCCGCTATTCAAGGGCGGGTACCACTACTTCAAGCCGGGCCAAGTTACGGCGTTTGGCGCGGCGATGTTCGAACCTTGGGGCCGGGTGCATTTTTCCGGCGAGCACTTGGCCGAGACGGGTGTGGGTCTGGAAGCCGCAATGGAATCGGGCGAGCGCGAGGCCCGCGCGATTTTGCAAAAAAGCTAGTGGCCCTAATACTTTGGCAAAGTGATGAACTCTTTCTCGCCCGGGGGCAGCGTAAACCGCCCGCCCTTTTTAAATCCATTCGTTGTGGCCGTGGTCCAATCGGCGCGCGGCGTCGAGCTTGGCCTGATCGCTCGCAACAAAGTTCCACCATAACTGGCGCGGGCCGTCCATGGGGGCCCCGCCAAGAATCATGAACCGAGTATTGCCTTGGGCATGAATGGTGATTGCCACCTCGGGCAAAAATACCGCCATGGTGCCTGCCTCGACCACTTGACCCGAAATTTCTACAGCTCCGTCGATGACATAAATTGCCCGTTCGGCATGGTCGGGTGGAATTTCAAACGACGCGCGATCGGCCAGCATGGCGTCGGCGTAAAGCATGTCGCTCAGCACCTTCACCGGCGATGGCTTTAAACCCAGACCGCGACCGAGAATAAGGCGCACGTTGACATCACCGCGATTGAGCGTTGGCAATTTCGCCGCCGGATGATGAACGAAGACCGGCTTGGTATTTTCGTGTTCCTTCGGCAACGCCAGCCAAAGCTGAATGCCATGCAGCGAGTGTCCGGCCCGACGCAATTCGGTGCGCGTGCGTTCGGAATGAACGATGCCAGCGCCCGCCACCATCCAGTTGACATCGCCCGGTTTAATCGCCTGCTCGGAGCCCAGGCTATCGCGATGCATGATCTCACCTTCGAAGAGGTAAGTGACCGTGGCCAGTCCAACATGGGGGTGCGGGCGCACATCGAGACCCTTACCGGCAGCGAACTTGGCCGGGCCCATATGATCGAAGAAAACAAATGGGCCGACCGAGCGTTGTTCGGCGGTGGGCAAGGCCCGGGCGACCTCGAAGCCACCAATGAGGTCGCGGCGGCGGGGCTTGATAGTCTTGGATATGGCGCTGAACACGAGGAGTCACACGAGGATAAAGACCAATGAGACGGTCTTTATCGTTTAAAGTTTACCTCCATGTAAACGCCGTTGGGGTCGAACATCGACATTGTGCGCAATTTGATCGGCGGGCCGCCGTTAAAACCGGGCACCTCCCAGTTCATGGGTGGGGCAACGATGGTTGCCCCCTTCTCCTTCGCGCGCTGGTAGATGCCATCGACATCTTTGGTTTCGAATACCAACAATGGGTCGCCCATCTGCACCTTGGTGCGGCCCTTTTTCACGCCCGAATCGAAGGGCTGGTCGAGATATTGCATCATCCCCAGCATGCCAATAGCGGGGTCTTCAGCCTTGAGCAAAATCAGGTGACAAGGAGCTTGGTCGGGGGCGGCGGGCGGAAAGGCCCAATGTACCGCCACCTTGCTGTCGTACCATTTGGTCATGCCAAAAACGTGCATGTAAAAACCCGCAGCCTCCTCAGCGTTGGGTACGAGGAACGTGGTTCGTTTAAGGTATGCATGCGCCATGTGTGTTCTCGCGGTTTGATTAGTTCGGTTTTTTTAAAATCTCGTTCAACTCGATCTTGAGACCCTTCGGGTCGCGGAGATACATTTGTTTGGCAGCCCCAGAGTGCGACAGGCTAGGCGCGTTCAACACTTTATATCCACCGGCCAGCGCCGCACGCCAACGCATTACTTCTTCTCCGGCAGCACCTCGTACAGTTCGAGCCGCACGCCGTTCGGATCTCGCAGGAACATTTGCAATGACTTGCCCGAGGGTGATGGCGCGGCGTCACGGATCACCTTGTAACCGCCCGCCTTGGCGCGACGCTCGATTTCTTTGATGTTGGTCACTTGATGCACGAACATCACATCGCCACCGGCGTTGCCAATGCCTGTGGGCCGGGCCAGCGGTTTGAAGTCGGGGTGATCGATCCCCATGATCGACAAGCCTGCTCCATCTTTCGACTTCATGCCGGTCAAGGTTCGTTTAGCACCCATCGGCAAGCCAAGTGGGTCATTTTCGCCCGCCGAAGCCAGATCGTTCGTGCCGGTTTCCTCATAGCCCATCACATCGCGGAAGAACTTCACGGTGGCAGCGCGGTCGGCCACGAAAATAGCTGAGCGTAAATAGGTCGACGAGACCGCCGATTCTTGCGCGCTGGCTACGCTAAACCATGCACTTAAAAAGATAGCCGAGAGCAACCCAAACTTCGTCATGACACCTTCCCTAATCAATTGGGCGGCTAGCATAGGCCAGGACAGCACCCCTCGAAACGGTTTAGATTATGGACATGGACAACGACTCCATTACGCGTCTGATTCCGACCGTTACCCACTGGGGTGCCTACCGCGCTGAGGTGAAGGACGGCGCGGTCACGTCCATGCATGGCTTTGCCGCCGACCCGGACCCCTCGCCGAGTGGGCGCTCCATGCCCGGCGCATTGTCCGATGCGGTCAGAATTGCCCAGCCCATGATTCGCCAAGGCTGGCTGAAACATGGCGCGCGCCGCGATGGCAATGCACGTGGGAGCGAGCCCTTTGTTGCCGTGCCGTGGGACGAGGCGCTTGATATCGCCGCAGCCGAACTGAGCCGCGTAAAACAAATTCACGGCAATGCGTCGATCTTCGCTGGCTCCTATGGCTGGGCCAGTGCAGGGCGTTTCCACCATGCCCAGGGTCAATTGCGGCGGTTTTTGAATCTGTTCGGCGGCCATGCGTTTTCGGTCAACACCTATTCTGCCGGTGCGGCGGAAGTCATCGTGCCCCATGTCATGGGCGACTTCTGGGGCCTCACCAACCAGATGAGTACTTGGGATGTGATTGCCGACCACACCCAACTGATCGTCGCCTTTGGCGGCCTTGCGTTAAAGAACAGCCAAGTACATGGCGGCGGCTTTGGTAAACACGTCGCACGTGAGGCCCAACAACGCTTGGCTGCGCGCGGCGTGAAAGTCGTCTCGGTCAGCGCCATGCGTGACGATGCGGCAGATTTTTTGAAGGCGCAGTGGATTGCCCCGCGCCCCAATACCGACGTGGCCTTGATGTTAGGCCTTGCACATACGTTAGTGACCGACGGCTTGGCCGACGAGGCCTTTCTTAACTCGCATTGCGTGGGTTGGGAGAAGTTTAGGCCTTACCTGATCGGACAAAGCGATGGTGTGCCCAAAGACGCCGATTGGGCCAGCCGCATCACCGGCGTGCCACCCGAAATGATTCGTCAACTCGCCCATGACATGGCCGCGCGACGCATATTGATTACGATATCGTGGTCATTGCAACGCGCCGATCATGGCGAACAAACCTATTGGATGGCGATCACGCTGGCGGCCATGCTGGGACAAATTGGCCTTCCCGGCGGTGGTATCGGTTTTGGCTACGGCGCTGCCAACGGCATCGGGGCCGGAGGTTCGCGCATTCATCCGCCATCGCTCACTGTGCCCGCCAACCCGGTCAAAGCCTTCATTCCCGTCGCGCGCATCACTGACATGCTGGAAAACCCAGGCGCTGTGTTCGATTACAACGGTCAACGCTTGACCTACCCCGATGCAAGAATCGTTTATTGGTGCGGCGGTAATCCGTTCCATCACCACCAAAACTTGGGCCGGTTGGTGCGGGCTTGGCAAAGGCCGGAAACCGTCATTGTTCACGAGGCCTGGTGGAACGCCAATGCGCGACACGCTGATATTGTGCTGCCAGTGACAACGACACTGGAACGCAACGATATCACCGGCGCGCTACAAGATACCTATGCGCTGGCCATGCACAAAGCGGTCGAGCCCTTTGGGCAGGCCCGCAGCGACCACGACATTTTCGCAGTCCTCGCCGCGCGATTGGGATTGGCCGAAGCTTTTACCGATGGCCGCGATGAAATGGGCTGGATTGGGTTGCTGTATCAACGCTGGCAGGAACGCGCGGAGAAGGTTGGCGTGACCATGCCCGGCTTTGATGCTTTCTGGCAGCAGGGCTATGTCGAATTTCCCGAACGTGGCGCGGGACAGGTTTTTCTTGCGGATTTTCGCAAGGATCCGGTTGCACACAAACTTGCCACGCCCAGCGGCAAGATTGAAATTTTTTCCGAGCGCATCGCGGGCTTCGGCTATTACGATTGCCCTGGTCATGCCACATGGTTCGAGCCAGCGGAATGGCTGGGTGCAACCCGTGCCAAACAATACCCGTTGCATCTCATTTCGAACCAGCCGCGCACGAGATTGCATAGTCAGTACGATAATGGTGCGCACGCCCAGGCTAGCAAAGTGCAAGGCCGCGAGCCGGTGTGGATTCACCCCATTGATGCCTCGGCGCGCAAGATAACGTCCGGCGACGTGGTAAGGCTATTGAACGATCGCGGCTCGTGCCTGGCTGGTGCGGTGATCACCGATCAGGTGCGCCCTGGCGTTCTTCAATTGGCCACGGGGGCGTGGTTCGATCCGGCGGCGGCTTCGGCAGCCACGCGGGGCAATGAGCTGCCCTTCTGTGTTCATGGCAATGCTAATGTGCTGACGCGTGATGCGGGCACCTCGAAGCTGGCGCAAGGTTCATCGGCCCAAACCTGCCTGGTCGAGATCGAGCGCTGGGCAGGCGAGGTTCCAGCTGTAAGCGTCTTCGCACCACCCACTATCATCGAGCGGTGATAAAGGCTTCACGTTTACTCGGTCTTGTCGCGATTTGGTAAATCCTTGGGGTCGTGGTCGATGGTAATCGGCCCGCGCTGAGTGTTTGATGAACTGCGCCGCACGACAACCCAACGGCTGACGCTGCCGCGTCCGAAGATAAACCCGATCAACAACACCACCAGTAACACCACTGCTGCCGTGGTGAAGGCAAAGGCAAACAATATCACCGCGCCAATCAGCGCGAGGATGATGACGGCGATGCGAAGGTAAGTGGCGAACATCAGAACGGTTTCACGTTGTTATCAAAGGCCTTGAGCACCATCACGGCACCGGCTCCTCAATATCCACCTCGGTCCAGTCCAAGTAGCGTCCGCGGAATACCATGTTCTTCACTTTAGGCGAGACGGCCATGATCTCGGGTTGCGGAAACAGGTAGATCGTCGGTGCAAGGTCGTACAAAATTGCCAATGCCTGACGCAGCTGGATCTCGCGTTTGTTCTCGTCGAACTCCACATTGCTGCGCGCGAAAATGTCCTCCACCTCGGGGGCGCAGAAAAACGGCTGGGCCCTGGCGCACGTGTAAGATTCCAGCGCGCGGCCCGCGTCCATGTAAGTGGCGCCATTCCAATTGGATGAGAGCGCGTCAGCCCCGCGCCAATCGCCCGAGGTCCACATCTGCACCCAGTCGGTGCCAAGCACGCCGTTGAGTTCCATCGATATGACAACTGCCGCCAAGTCTTGCGCGACTTGCTGAAACACTGCCGGTGCATCTGGCGCACCCACCGTCAGCACGGTGGCCTTCAATTTAAATCCATCGGCGTATCCGGCCTCGGCCAGCAAGGCGCGCGCCTTGGCGGGGTCGTAGGGGTATGGAATCACATCGGGGTCATAGCCAAACACGCCGGGTTCGATGCCATTGGCCGCAGGTTTGACCGTTCCGTGCAAAATCGCCCGAGCAATGGCCGTGCGATTGACCGCATAGTTCATGGCCTGGCGGACGCGTTTGTCGGCCAACGGTGAGTTCTTGTTGAAGTTGGATAACGCAATAGCGCTGGCTGTGGCGATGGGGTTGATGACGATGTTGAACCCTTGTGCTTTGAGCGTGTCGATGTCCTCATAACCAATGATGTAGGCGATATCGATTTGACCGGTCGTCAACGCCTGAACGCGGGTGGTTTGCTCGGGCAAAATGCGAAATTCGACGCGGTTGAGATGTTTGGCTGGCCGCCAAGAGCCCGTTTGGGCTTCAAGAGCATAGACGCCTTTATCGCGGCCCCACGATTCAATCGTGAACGCACCACTGCCGCGCGGGCGCTGCGAGAAACCCTCAACCCCCGCCTCCTGCCACAGCCTGGGCGGCACCACCAACAGTAAGCTGAGGCGCTTGGGTAAAATGACATCGGGTTGATGAGTTTTAAAAACAACCGTCATGTCATCGAGCGCGTTGACGCTTGCGATATTTTTCACTTCAGGAGCATAAAAGTATCGCTGTGCATCGGGGGATTTCAGCCACTCGATCATGGCCACGACGGCGGCGGCATTGAACGGCTCACCGTTGATAAAGCGCACGCCGGGTCGCAGCGTGAATGTCCAGGTGTTGGCCCGGTCCGAGCGCCACGACAGGGCAAGGCCCGGCTGCGTTCGCCCCTGCGAATCCATGTACGTCAGTGCGTCGAATATGCCCGGAAATGGATGCACCGCGCCTTGCATCTGCTGACCATAGGGATTGCCCATGGCTGGTGGCCATTGGGCCACGCCGATGCGAATGGTTTTGGCCGATGCGCCTGACATAAACAGCGCCAACCCCAGCGCGAGTCCAATGCTAAGGCCGTAGAGTTTTATCTTTGCTAAAGTGCGGAACTGCGTAATGGGCATGGTTCGTATATCGTAGTCGAAGTACTTTCAGATTGGAATGAATTCACCATCCATCTTCTCAAGGTCTTCGGCTTTCTTGCGTTTCGGCCGTGCAAGGCCGTCCTTACTATAGGCATATCTCCAACAATGACACTCTCCGTCTAATTCTTTATGTCGAGCTCCGCCCAATCCAAAAATCTGCCCTTGAAGGCAATATTCGTCACGTTTGGAGAAAACGCTATGACGTCGGTCTGCGGAAATAGGAATAAGGCTGGCGCCAGATCATACAACTTCGCGAGCACGGCGTGCAGCTTCTTTTCGCGCTCAACGGGATCGAACGTCTTGCTACTTTCCTCGATCATCGCGTCGATCTCGGGGTTGCAGAAAAAAGCGCCCTGTTTCTTGCACATGATGTTCTCAAGCGGCCGCTGGGCGTCCATATAGGTCGACCCACCCCACGTATGCGAGATGATGTCAGCGCCCTTCCAATCGCCCGATGTCCACATGCCGACCCAATCAGGGCCAAGCGCGTTGCGGAACTCGACCTTGATTCCAACAGCCGCCAAGTCTTGTGCGATGCGCTGGTACATGGCTTCGCCATCGGTGATGCCGGTGGCAAGCACCCTCGCGGTCAAGGAAATTCCGTTGGGGTACCCTGCAGCCGCCAACAGCGCCTTAGCCTTGGCCGGATCATAGGGATAGGGCTTCAAGGCTGGGTTATAGCCGAACACACCAGGCTCAATGCCGTTTGCAGAGGGCGTGACTGACCCGCGCAATATCAACTTAGCGATGGTCTCGCGGTCAACGGCGTAATTGAACGCTTGCCTGACGCGAACGTCCTTGAGCGGCGAGCCATCGCGGTTGTTCGGCAACGTGAGGCCGCCGACCGTCGGCAACCTGCCGATCTCAACGTGCATGCCGCTGGCGGCAAGTTCCTCGCCATCAATGAGACCAATGCCGTAGGCAACATCCACCTCACCAAGCATCAGCGCCTGAGTTCTCCGGGCCGGTTCGGGGAGTATAACAAATTCGACACGGTTGAGATGTTTTGCAGCCCGCCACGAGTTGGGGCTCGCGTCCCAAATCGAACGCGCGATATCCCTGCCCCAAGTCCGCAGTGCGAACGGCCCGGTGCCAATCGGTTTCTGAGCAAACGTATCAGCGCCGACCTCCTTGAAATACTTTGGTGGGATCATGTCCAGCAGACTGACGCGGCGCGGAAAAATGACATCGGGGATTTAGTCTTGAACACGACGGTCAGGTCATCGGCAGCAATCACCGTTTCGATATTGCGCGCCTCGCTGCCAAGAAAGAATCGTTGCCCGTCCTGTGACTTAAGCCAATCGACCATGGCAACGACGGCCGCGGCATTCATCGGCTCGCCGTTGACGAACGAGATCCCTGGCCGGAGTTTGAAGGTCCAGGTCGTCGAATTGTCGGCTTGCCATGAAGTCGCCAGCGCGGGCTCGACGGTACCATCGCTCGCAAGGAACGTGAGCGCGTCAAACATGCCGACGTAGGGATGGTTCGTGCCCGAGACCATGGAGGCGTAAGGGTTGCCAAGCCCGGGCGTCCAACCACCGACAGCGATACGCACCACTTTGTCGGCAGCAGCTGCGGGTAGCGCGGCAAGCGCGGCTACGACCGCCAAAACCAGATATCTGCGGCCGCAAGGTTTCACTGTTGTCTCCGGATTTATCCTTGCATCCGGGTGATGATCTCGATGGCCGCGCGCTCGCCCGATTCCATCGCCGATTCCATGCCCACATCCAAACGCCGGGTGTGTTCGCCCGCAAAGTGAATGCGGCCATGGGGCTTGATCATGTCGGCGGCCCAGCGCGTGACTTGACCCGGCCCATAAGAATGGCGGCACCCCTCCACGAACATATACTGCGGCCATGAGTGCACGCCGGTGATCTCAAGTTTGCCCTTCATTGAGGGGCGCATGCGTTCCAGCTCGGTCACGACAAATGCCGCGCGGTCTTTGGGCGCCATTTGGTCAATGCGATCGCCCTTCTTGCCGACACAAAATGCCATGGCCTTTGTTCGGCTGCCATCGTAGCCAATCGATTGGCGGAAACTGGTGACGGGGCCATCGGACCAAATACTGGCATCCATGCCATCTTGCTCCCAATAGGGCGAGCCCTTCAAAACGAAATGGACCTGCGTATTGTTGTTATAGGGCATGTGACGCACGGCTTCGGCCTGCATCCCTTCAAGCGGCGGGTTAATAGCGATGCGATTGAGGGGACGAAACGGTATCGCTGAGATGGCAAAGTCGGCTTGGTAGGACGTGCCATCAAGGCAGCGTACAGTGACATCCTTGGATGTCATGGCGATCTCGGCCACGATTTTATTTGTCAGCACCGCACCGTTCAGATGCTTGGCCATCGCCTCGGGCAAGCGTGAGGTGCCGCCCTCGACATGTTGCGAGGTTTCGGCGTACTGAGCGAAGCGGTCCTTGCTGGCATCGCTCGATGAGCCAAAAATTGTCATGCCGCGCGCTTCTTCCTGCATCAGCGTGAGCAACGAGGTATTCCAGACATCGGGTGAGATGCCGTAATCCATCAGGCGCAAGGCTTCGTCGGAGATACCCTTGCTTTTGAGCCACGGGCCTGGGGCAACATCGAATGGCGCGGCGGCTGGTTCAAGCCAGTCTTCGGCGGCTTTGAGCGGCATATGCTTGCGCAAATAAAATGAAAACAGCGCTGCGGGAAGCACTCCGCGTTCCTCGCCAGCGGTTTTATTTTCGGGCGCTGCTTTCCATTCCTCTTTCTTGATCAGCCGGCCCCCCACATGAAATGCGAATGGCGCGTTAATATTCGAGCCGGGGCCGAGTTTCACATTTATGCGGGTACACATATCAAGCACGCGGGCATAGTCGGGCCCGATTTGGCTGGCGCCCAATTCAGGACGGCCGGGGAGGTGATCGGCCGTGAAGGCACGCCCGCCTACCCGGCTGTTGGCTTCAAGCACCAGCACCTTGGCGCCTTGCTCTTGCAATTCGATGGCAGCCTTGAGGCCCGCTAACCCAGCACCAATGATAATGACGTCTGTTTTTTCAGCTGCGCGCGCCATACGCGGCTTGAGCAAACCAGGCAATACGCTGCCAAGTCCGGCAACAGCGGAGGTGGTGAGTAAGCGGCGGCGGGTGGCGGGCATTGGGTTCTCCCTAAAAGACTGGGTTAGGCTAAGGGCCAGGCCCGAACCTGCCAAGGGATGAAGTGTTGATTACACGTCCATTGGGCGGCAGACTTAAGGCCCTGAATAGTGGGGGAAATTGCCATGAAATCCTTGATCACCCTTCTTGTCGTCTTTTTGAGCGCCGTGACTGCGCAGGCCGAGGACTATGGCCTGCCGCGTGCTACCCCCGAAAGCCAGGGCTTCGCACCCGACCTCGGCAATCAATTACGCACGGCCATGCAGGTGCGTGTGAATGAAGGCGTGATCCCCCGGAGCGCTGATGGTGGTGGCCCGCCACGGCAAGGTGGTGGCGGTGGAATCCGTCGGCTGGGCGGATATCGAGAAAAAGCGGCCTATAACGCCTGACACTATTTTCCGGCTTTTCGTCCACCAAAGCCCTCACGGCTACGGCAACACTGATTTTGATGGATGATGGCAAACTTAAGTTGGACGATGAAGCCGCGCGCTGGGTACCCCAACTCGCCAAACTGCGCGCGCATGTGTCGGGTTCGGGCGTAGAGATGATCACCGAGCCCTTGAAGCGGCCCATTACCATCCGTGATTTACTGGCCCACCGCGCCGGGTTTACCTATGCCTCGTTTAGGGATTCACCCGTTCACCGCATGTTGCGCGACAAACAAGTGGGTATGGCCGCGACCACGACGCGCGAAGAATTCATCGACAACTTGACCAGCGTGCCGTTGTTGTTTCAGCCGGGCGAGCGCTGGGAGTACAGCGTAGCGCACGATGTGCTGGCCGCAGTCATTGAGAAAGTGTCGGGTCAGCCCTTCGACATTTTTTTACAAAAGCGCATCTTCGATCCGCTGGGCATGACCGACATAACGTTCCGCATTCCAGAGTCCAAACAAGACCGCGTGGCGATTGTCTATGTGTTGAAAGACGGCAAGCTAGAAAACCGCACGGGCAGCGGCGCGCCGCAATTTACCAATCGCACTCCACCGCCTCCCTCGGGCGGCGGGGGCCTATCGACCACCGCGCGCGATTTTATCCGCTATTCTCAGATGATGTTGAATGGCGGAGTGTGGGACGGCAAACGATTGCTAAAGCAATCCACCGTCGAGATGATCAATGTGAACCAGGTGCCCGCTGGTGGCCCAAGCTTTGGCTTGGGTGTCGGCATTGAGGCCAATGCCGATGAGGTGCTGTCGCGCGGATCATTGAGCAGCTACGGTTGGTCGGGGGCGGGGCAAACGCATTTTTGGATCGACCCGGCCGAACAAATCGCGGGAATTTTCTATACCGCTACCCTACCCTACACCATCGACCGCGATACCGAGATGCGCACGATTGTGTACGGCGCGCTGAAGGATTGGCACCAGCGGCCGGAGCAACATGCCGCTGCACGATAGGCCATGGCACAGCAGGTAATTTAGGCGATCGCCTTTTCGTACATGCGATAGGTCTTATAGACTTTGCCGCCGATGGTCTCGATGGAGCGGCGGGTTTGGGAGTTGGAATCAAGCACCCAGCTCATCTCGCAGACGGGAAAGCCCAACCGTAGTGATTCGCGGCGCACCGCGCCCACCGTTAGCAAAGCCAGTACAGAACCGACGGTTTTATTTTTATACTCGGGCATCACACCCATAAAAGGCACGCGCGTACCCGAAACATAGGACTTGCGCGTCAACATCCGCCAACCAAATTTGGCCCAATTGAATGGCCATAGGGTGCCGTTTAGATCCTTGATGATCTCGTTCAAGTCCGGCAACGCCACGCACATGGCGGCAGGCTGGCCCGAAACCTCGGCGAACCATACGAGTTCGGGCACGATCAGCAGCCGCATTTCGTTGGCCATATGCTGTACTTCGCGCTTGGTGAGAGGCACAAAGCCCCAATTCTCGGTCCAGGCGGCGTTAAAAATGTGCACGATGGTGTTGATGTCTTGATCGAAGCGCTTGGTGTCGAAATGACGCAACGTCAGCCGCTTGTCGCGGTCGAGTGCACGTTGCAACCAAGCCAACTGTTTGGTTGGCAAGGCTGTGTCCATCGGCGTGAGATAGGCCAACATGTCGACGGACTTTGAAAACCCGGCGCCTTCGACGCGTGTTTGATAATAGGGCTGCGCATGGCCCATCATCATGCGCGGCGGACAAGAAAAGCCGTCGACCAAAAGGCCGGACTCTTCATTGATGTTAAGGCTAAACGGTCCCAACGCGCGTTGCATGCCTTTGGTTTTGAGCCACCGAATTGCTTCATCAAACAGCGCAGTGGTGGTGCCCTGGTCGTCGATAGTTTCGAAAAAGCCAAAAAAGCCCGTATCGTCCTTACGCAGATCTAAGTGGCTGCGGTCGATCTGCGCCGAGATACGGCCAACCGGTTGGCCATCCTTGATCGCCACCCAGAAGGCCGCTTCGCCGTGATCAAACCATGGATTCTTTTTGGGATTGAGTTGCTCGGCCTGAATGATGCGCAAAGGCGCCACCCAATAAGGGTCGTGGTCCTGGCAGACGTGGGCGGCCTGGAAGAAGGCATCCCAATCCGCGCCGGTCTCAACCTTACGAACGACGGGCGGTGACGTCATGGGGGTGGTTGATGACAAATGAATGTGACGATTACTCGGCAGCGGACTTGAGCGCCGCGGCCTCGCGTTTACGGTGCACAGGATTGGTGTTGTAAGGCCAGTTGGGCGTCAGGCGCGAGACATACGGGTAAAGATTTGCAACTTCTTCGTCATAGCCAAGGTTGAACACGGTCATCGATTTGGGCTTATCCTTGGCCCCTTCGTAAAACGTGCCCAGCACCTTATCCCACAAAAAATTTGTGATGCCGTAGTTGCCATTCTCGTTGTGGAAATGGTGCGCCATGTGGGTTTTTTTCATCTCGCGCACCCAACCCCAGCTAGGCGCGTAACCCAAGTGCTCGATGCAATGAAAAAATTCATAGAAGCACGTGGTGACAGCACCCGTGCAGAGCGCGGCCAAGGCGCCGTACTCGCCGCCCAGCGCAAAGCCGACGGGCATGGTGGCCACGGCCACGGTTGGCAGCGTGGTGTACAAAGCGCCGAATAAAACCTTCAGGTTGTTGGGATCGCAATGGTGGTCATAGTGAATGCGCTTCCACACTCCAGCCGTCAGCGGATGCTTCCACATATATTTGCTGTGCAACACATAGCGATGCAGCACATACCAAACAGCGGGATAAATCACGATGGTCGCGATGATCGACGCCATAACGCCCCACAGAGGCGCTGCAGCTGTCGCCAAACCCCACAATACGATGCCGCCAGTGACAAGACTGACAGCGATGTAGGCGGCAATGGCATAGTATTGAAAATAAGCTGCCGTCAGTTCGCGCAGGTTCATGCGATCAAGGAAATATTCCTTGTCACTCCAAAACCCAATCCTCATACCACCGACGGTCACGCTGCACGCCCTTACGTTTCAAGCTGATGGGTGAGTATACGATATATATGCGGCCTTTTCAGCCGAACCACGATTCAAGGCAAGCCTTTCCGCCGCGCAGGAATCACAATCACGTCATAGTGTTACAGGGCTGGAGGTTAAGTCCGAGCGCCAGTGTGCTCGAAGCTGAATACGATCCACGTGCCCAAGACTGCGAACAACAACAGCGGTAACCACGCGGCAAGGAATGGTGGCAGCGAGCCAAATTGGCCCATGGCCAGGATCATATTGTCGATGACAATGAACAAAAACCCCAGCGTGATGCCCCAAACAATGGTCAGCACGGCGCTGCCTTGGCGGTGGTGCGCAAAGGCCGCGATGGCCGCCAAGAGCGGCATCAATGCGAGCACAATGGGTCCTGCAATCTTTTGATGCAGCCAGGTATCGTAGAAGTATTGCGGGTGTGAGCCGATGGCGACGTTGCCCACATATTCCTGCAGGGCGTTCAATGAAAGCTCATTGGGGCGGTTGGCAAAGCGCATGAAGTGTTCCGGGCGCAGACTGGTTGTCCACTGCGCTTCACCCTGACGGGACGCATCGGCGCGGGCGTGGTGTGCGCCCGTCAGGTCCCAATGATCGCTCACCCAAACCGCACGGCTAATGTCGATGATATCGACGATATCTGCATCGGGGCCTTGCTTGAGCAGGCGGACATTCACCAACTCGGTGCCGCCACGCATGACATGACCAACACGAACAATCGTATCGCCTTCCATAAGCCAGCTGTTCTCGCCATCAGCGATTTGGCCATCGGGTCTAAAACCTGCGTCGCGCCAATCTTCGAGCATGCCGTTGGCGCGAACCACGACAATCTCCGAAAACAAGAACAACAGAATTGAAAGTGCCATGCCCACCGCCACTAGCCCGCCCACGAGGCTAAACACCGACCGTCCTGCCGCCCGCATGGCCAGCACCTCGCTGTTCTTGGCCAAGGTGACCAAGGCCGTTAGCGCGCCCAGCAGGCCAGCTAGAGGCGCCACTGTTTCGATCAACGAAGGCGAGCGCAATGCGAGGTAACGCAGCAATGACTGAAGCGGCTCGCCACCACCAGCCAGCACCTCGTTGGCATTGGCCAGCAAATCGAGGGTTTGCAGAAACAAGACCAAGCCTAGAAGAAGGCCAACGAAGCGTGCCAGAAACGCACGCATAAGGTATCGCGACAAAATCATGATCTATCTCATACAGCCGCTTTGCGCGGCCGCAACAGGTTGACCGCGCTCGAGATTAAATCAGAGCACATGGTCTCGAATTTTTGCAGCGGCGTTGCGCCCGCTGCCGTATCAGTCGATCGGAAGAGCAGCGCCGTCAACAGCGTGAAGCCTATGAAGATTCCCCACAACAGCTGGGCTGCAGGCGCGCCAGTGTTGCCTGCATAAGCTTCGCTGAATTGAAGCACCTTGTGGTAACTCACGAGCAACAGCAGACCAAACACCAAGCCAAAGGACTGGCTGGATCGCCGCGTGATGATGCCCATGGGGGCGGCCAGGATTGGCAAGATCAACATTGACAGCGTAAACACCAGCCGCCCATGCAATGAGGCTTCCACCACCGCTGGTGGCAAGCGCATGGCAGGCGATAAGCTTTCATCGGTGGAACCAACAATACCGCTGCGCCCTGATGCACGGTTTGCCAAGGCGGTATCCCACAGCTCGCCGATGGTCAGCTCTAGTTCGTCACCGCCGCGGCCACGAAACTGCACCAGCTCGGCCAAATCCAGTGGCCAGTCGAACACTTCAAACTTGAGCGTGGCGCTTTCTCCTGTTTTGGGGTTCCACTCGGCGCGCTGCCCCGAGATCAGCCGCAAGGTCACGACGCCATCACTTACGCCGCTGACGAGCTCGCCTTTTTTAGCTGTGAGGGTGATGATCGAGCCATCCTCGTTTTGTTTATGGGCAAAAACACCCGAGAGTTCGCGCCCGGCCGCCGAAGAGTGCTCGACGCGAAGGGTGTAGCCATTGGGCAAATTCATGAAGATGCCTTCGCCGATGCCTTGCTCGATCACTCCTGAAGTGATGTTGAACAAGATGGTGCGATAGGCATAGCGGGCAAACGGCTGGATGTAGCCTGACAGCACAAAATTCAAGAGCGCCATCAGCACGGCCAAACCGATCGCCGCACGGACAAACCGCATCAGCCCAATGCCAGTTGACTGGATGGCATCCAATTCCGATTGCATCGATAGCGTGCGAAACGCCAGCAACACGCCAAGGAATAATGCCATCGGCAAGGCAAGACCGATATAATGCGGGATCAAATTGAACAGCATTTGAAAGACAACCAGCGTCGAGACGCCATTACCCACGGCGATGTCCAATAGGCGCATCAGCCGTTCCATCATCAAAACGATGGCGGCGATAAAAATCGTGACCAAAATCGTCGGAACGATCTGGCGCAGGAGGTAACTATCGATGGCTTTCATATCCCCAGCCGCCCTTGAACGTAGGTCTTGGGAATCGCTTCCAAGGCCTGCTTATCCAATCGGCGGTCGTCCTACCCTAGGAGTTAGACCGATTAAGGCCTCTAAATTGCAGCCTTTTCAGGGCGTTGCAATGGTTACGGCCCCCAAGAATGGTCACGATCAGGGGATGGAGTTCACGGGCCTTGCAACATTATTTAGCTGGAATGCATTGAGATTCTAGGGTTTTTCGGGCCCATGACCGCCCTGTCTGCTCCATCCCCGACCCAAAACACCGCCCCCCTGCAAAGGCTGGCGGTGATCTCCAATGGGGCCAGCACCCATAATGTGCGCGAGCAGGGCTGGATCGAGCCTTACTTGGTCGGTCCCGGGATTCATCATTTTCATGGCCATGGGCCGGAGGGAATCCGCAAGGCCGTCGCCCAGGCGGCTGCGATCAACGCCGAGGTCATCGTGGTCAACGGCGGGGACGGCACCACCGATGTGGTTTTCTCGGCATTACTGAATGATGGCCCCTTCGCGACACTTCCAGCGTTAGCGCTTTTGCCTGCGGGCAAAACCAATATGACTGCTGCGGCTTGGAGCTTGAACGGCGACAAACGAGACGCCATTGCGCGCCTGTTAGCGGCCTGGCGCGGTGGATCGATCGCTCAACACATTCACCGTCGGCCGATATTGACGGTTGAGCGCAGCACCGGCGAGGCGCCTTTGCGCGGCGCGTTCTTGGGCGCGGCCGATGTGGTGAACGGAATTTTATTCTGCCGCAAACATATCTATCCACTCAAATTACCGAACGTGATTAGCCATAGCCTTGCCGTCGGTGTTTTGCTGTGGCGTGGTCTTTTTACGAAGACCGATACGCTCCCGTTGCGCGCCGACATGGATGGGGTTGAAAACTCCGAGAGCGGGCGTTTTTTTGTCGTCAGCGCATCCACCCTCGATGAATTGATTCTAGGATTTACGCCACAGCCGAGCATCGGCTCAGGCCCTATGAACTACATGAGTCTTCGCTCCGGAGTAGGCACATTGTTGCGGTCGCTACCTTACGCCTTCACCAAGAAAGTGCCCGCCGGAAATGGGCGCACCGTGCGCAAGTCCGGGAAAATCACTCTTCACTTCGATGGCGCTTATACCTTGGACGGCGAATTATACGAGTCAACGCGCGACAAGCCCCTGACGATTTCAGCCACACAAACATTGCCCATCATCCGGCTTGTTCAGCCATGAGCGTGCTGCGCGACATTATTGTTGGTGAAACCAATCGCCCAACGTTCGCGGCGGCAAATACATTTGCCCGTCATTTGGCCGATAGCCTTGGGCCAAGCGTGGCGGCCGTGGTGTTTTATGGATCGTGCTTGCGGCAATCGACGGATCAAGGATTGATGCTGGATTTTTATGTGCTGGTGGATCGCATGAGTGCGGCGATCAAAAACCCGCTGTCGGCGGCATTTGGCGCAGCTTTGCCACCCAATGTTTATTATCGCGAGCTTGCGCACGAAGGCCGCACCTTGCGGGCCAAGGTGGCGGTGATGTCGATGGCCCGGTTCATGCGCGATACTGGCCCTGGGTGTTTTGCTTCGAGCTTGTGGGCACGATTTTCACAACCAGCCATTGTTTTGATGGCGCGCAATGATGTCGTGCGTGGACGTGTTCAAGATGCCCTAGCCCAAGCCGTGAATACCATGATCGCTGCGGCCCAGCCGCTCATGCCCGCACGATTTACAGCGCGCGAGTTGTGGGTGCAGGCCCTGAGCGCCACATATGGCGCGGAGCTGCGCCCTGAGTCCGTTAGCAAAGCAGCCGAGTTGGTCGATAGCGATTTGGCGCGTTACATCGCGGTGACCGAGGCGGTCCTTGGTGCGCCATTAAGCGATGCTCATTACGCCAACACATCGGATCGCACGCCAGGTTGGGCAAACCTAATTTGGAACTTGCGCCGCGCGCAGGGCAAAACCCTGAACGTGCTGCGACTGATCAAGGCCGCGTTCACCTTTCAAGGCGGACTCGATTACGCGGTGTGGAAAATCGAACGGCATTCGGGTGTGAAGCTTGAGTTAACCGAGGCCGAGCGCCACAGCCCGATCATCACCGGATTAAAACTGCTGCCGCGCCTGTTGAAAATCGGCGGCGTTCGATAACCGCTAAAACACATCCTTCCTGCGGCGAACCTCGGCAAAGACCTCGACCGGGTCGCGGCCGGTCATGGCCATGGCGGCTTGCAGATCGGGCGCATCAGCGCGCAAAAACGGATTAGCCGCGCGCTCTAACTTTAAGGTCGATGGCACCGTTGGAATTTTTTGTGCGCGTTTGGTCTTCACTTCGGCCTCATAGCTGCGCAACGCTGCGTTGTCCGGATCGACACTGACGGCAAAACGCACATTACTTTCGGTGTATTCATGGGCGCAGTAAATGCGGGTTTCGGGCGGCAGCCCACGCAAGCGCGATAGACTAGTCCACATCTGTTGCGGCGTGCCTTCGAACAACCGACCGCAGCCAATCGAGAACATGGTATCGCCACAGAACAAAGCGCTTGAGTCCTTAAACCAATAAGCGATGTGGCCGCGCGTGTGGCCAGGCACAAAAAACACTTGGGCAGACTCATTGCCGAACTTGTAGATGTCGCCGTCCTTAACCTGAATCTCCATACCGGGAATGCGGTCGGGGTCATGCGCGGGGCCGACAATGGTGCAGCCCGTGGCAGCCTTGATGGCTTGATTGCCGCCGACGTGGTCGCCGTGGTGGTGAGTATTGAGAATATGCGTGATGCGCCAATCTAACCTTTTTGCCTCGGCGAGAATCTCGTCTGACACGGCCGGGTCAACCACGGCCACGGCACCCGAGGAGGGCTCGCGCACGAGGTACACGTAATTATCATTGAGAACGGGGATTTGGCGGATATCGAGCATGAATTTCTATCCTTGTGTCGACGAGGCGGCGCATCTTAGTGCGCGCTTGGAAGCGTGCAACCGGCGCGGTAAGGTCGTGCCCATGATACGGCTTTTTACGGTCATCGGCGCGCTATCTTTCGCGTCTCTATCACACGCCTGCGAGATCAACCGCCCGGTTATTTTCGCGGGGTTGGATTGGGATTCGGTGGGCTTTCACAATGCGGTGGCGCGCCGCATTCTCGAGTCGGGATACGGTTGTAAAACCGACGCCATCCCAGGCTCGACCATCCCATTGCTGCAAGGTGTCGCTCAAGGCGACATCGATATTGCCATGGAAATTTGGAAGGATGCGGTGACCGATGTATGGCAGCGTGCGCTGAAACGCGGACAAGTTACCGAGATTGGCGTGAATTTCCCCGATGCGGTGCAGGGTTGGTATGTGCCTCGCTACATGATCGAGGGCGATCAAGCACGTAACCTTGCTCCTCAAACGCCCGAGTTAAAGTCCGTTTCCGATCTTGCGCGCTACAAAGAAGTGTTCGCCGACCCCGAAGAGCCGGGCAAGGGCCGCTTTTATAACTGCGTCGCCGGATGGTCATGTGAAGTCATCAACTCGAACAAACTCAAGGCCTATGGACTTGAGGCCTCGTTCACGAACTTCCGGCCAGGTGCCGGTACCGCCTTGGCCGCAGCCATTGCTGGGGCGTACCTGAAACGGGAGCCAATTTTAGCTTACTACTGGAATCCAACCTGGGTGCTGGGCGCTTACGATATGGTGAAACTACAAGAGCCTGCCTGGAACGAAGCTGACTGGAAAGGCATTGCCGCGAGCGGCGATTATCCACGAGCGGTGGATTACCCCAAGGTCGAAGTTTGGATTGGCGCTAACGCGGCTTTTGTCAAAGCCGCACCGCAGATCACTGCGTTCCTTGCGAAATACCGCACATCCTCGACGCTGGTCAGTAAAGCGCTGGCCTACATGCGCGACAATCATGTCAGTGACGCCGTAGCGGCAGAGTGGTTTCTGAAGACTGAGCCTGGGGTTTGGGCAGATTGGGTGACCCCCGAGATCGCTGTAAAGATTCAGTCTAGTTTGAAATAACGGCTCATCCGGCAATGTTTCCCGAAAACCTCACCATTTCCATCGCGCCCGCGATCAACCGGTTCATCGACGCTTTTATCGTCGACTACGGCGCGGGTTTTCGTGCCTTCGGCAACGCCATCTTGTGGGTCATTGTCACTGTCGAGCAAATTCTGCGCGGGCTGCCCTGGTGGTTGGTGATCGCCGCTGTCGCTGGCCTTGCATTCATAGCTTCGCGCCGCATCGCTTTCGCGGGTCTCATGAGCGTTGCGATGTTCGCCATTGGCGTGCTGGGGCTGTGGGATCAGGCCATGCAAACTCTGGCCCTGATGCTGGTCGCAACATTCTTTAGCGCCATTATCGGCCTACCGCTTGGCGTGGGGTTAGCGCGTTCGCGCCACGTAAGTCGTGTCCTACGTCCGATCCTTGATGCCATGCAGACTTTGCCGAGCTTCGTATATTTAGTTCCAGCCATGATGCTGTTTGGTTTGGGCAAGGTTCCGGCGTTGCTCGCCACCGTAATCTACGCCATGCCACCTATTGCACGGCTAACAGATTTGGGCTTGCGTAGCGCCGATGCCGAAGCGGTGGAAGCCGCAGTCGCGTTTGGCGCAACATCGCGACAAAAGTTGTTTCAAGTGGAATTACCACTCGCCCTGCCATCAATCATGGCCGGTATCAACCAAGCAACGATGCTGGCGTTATCCATGGTGGTTGTAGCCTCAATGATCGGCGCGCGGGGGCTTGGCGAGGAAGTGCTGCTCGGTATTCAACGCCTTGATATTGGCCGTGGCGCCGTTGCCGGCGCGGTGATCGTGGCTTTGGCCATTGTGCTTGATCGTGTGACGCAATCATTCGCAACGCCGCGTTCGCCAGGGACGCGATGACCGCCGTTCGTTTGTCCGCCATCAGCAAGATCTATGGCCCGAAGCCTGAGCAAGTGTGGCCGCTACTGGCTGCGGGCTTGAAAAAAGCCGAGATCCTGGCCCGTACCGGTCATGCTGTGGCACTGCATGAAGTTTCCCTCGACATTAACCCTGGCGAGCTTTTTTTCATCATGGGCCGGTCGGGCTCAGGCAAATCAACGCTATTGCGCATGATCAACCGGTTGATCGAACCTACCACCGGTGACGTACTGCTCGATGGTGACAGCGTATGCACCATGGGGGCCACGGCGCTGACACAGTTGCGCAAGACGCGCGTAAGCATGGTGTTTCAGCACTTCGGTTTGCTGCCACATAAGAGCGTGCTGGAAAACGTAGCCTTTCCACTCAACCTTCAGGGCACGACGAGATCGCAGTCTAACGAGCGCGCCGCTGCATGGCTGGCCCGAGTCGGCCTCTCGGGTTACGAGAAAATGAAACCCACCGCCTTATCGAGCGGAATGCAGCAACGCGTCGGCCTGGCCCGCGCCCTGATCACTGAGGCACCCTTGTTGTTGATGGACGAGCCCTTTGCGGCGCTGGACCCAGTCACCCGGCTTGAAATGCAAGATGAAGTATCGCGACTGCAGGCAGAATTGAAGAAAACCATTATTCTGGTTAGCCACGATCCGGTGGAAGCCGCGCGCATGGCGCAGCGCATGGCCATCTTGCATGAGGGCCGCTTGGCCCAAATTGGCACTTACGCGGCACTGACTGCTTCCCCGGCCAACAGCGAAGTGGCCGCTTTCGTAAGAGGCTTCAAGCCGGGCACCTAAAGCTGCGCACAAGCCCTGACATAATATTACACGCGTATTTGGGGCGCAAAAATCGCCATAACCCAAGGGGCTGTGATAGGAACGCGTTGCGGCAATTCATCACCAAACGAAACCTATGTGCGGAGCGCCCCAAACCTCCGCAACATGACACTAGAGCCCGTCACCGTGACCACACGACCTGATCATAACGTAGCGCCTCGCCGATTTTCGATGACGGTCTTGGCCTGCGCTGCTTTTGCGATGTTCATCTCGCTCAGTGCACTCGCGCAAGATGTAAAAGTTGTGCGAATCGCCACGGGGCCGATTGACACTACTGAATTTCCTTTTGGTGGATTGATTGGCAATGCGATCTCAAACCCGCCCGGGTCACGCGAGTGCGATCGCGGTGGCAACTGCGGCGTACCCGGCCTGATCGCCAATTCGCAAACGACCGATGGCGCGTACCATAATCTGCTCGCCATCGTGCGTGGCGACATTGACCTCGCGCTATCGCAGGCCGATGTGGCCAACTGGGCGTTTTATAGCATCGGAGATTTTGAAAATAAGGAACCTCTAACGCGCGTACGCATTGTTGCGCGGTTATATCCTTCGACGATCCATTTACTCGCGCGCAAAGGCGCCAAAATCACGTCGGTAAAGGATTTGGCAGGTAAACGCGTGTCGGTCGATGGCGAAGGCACCGCAACCCGTTTCACCGTAAAGGCGGTGTTAGCTGCCTTCGGAGTCAAATCAACCTCAGTGCACATGCAAATACTTGATGTCACGGCGGCAACGACAGCGCTAAAAGAAGGCAGGATCGACGCGATGTTTTTGGTGAGCGGGGCGCCCGTGCTCGCTCTCGAGGATTTGAGCCGCAGCGCGCCCTTCGAGCTTGTCCCCATCAGCGGGCCAACGGCTGAGAAGCTAACTCACGCGTTTCCGTTCTATACGTTGGGCACGATTCCGGCCAACACCTACGGCGAGCACCCTGAAATCCAAACAGTTGATGTAGGAACCGTTCTCGTGGCGCGTGATGACCTCGATGACGAACTTGGATTTGGGATCGCCAATGCAATTTGGCATGAACGCAACAAGGCGCTGTTCGAGGCCGGGCATTCACGCGGCAAATTGATGGATCCTAAACTCGCCGCGCATGGTCTTGGCGTTCCGATGCAAACCGGCGCCGGGCGTTATTATATCTCGAAGAGCCTCATGACGCCTCCGCCAGCCATCGCGCCCGCCGAGCCATCGAAACCTCTTCCAGTCCGTCCGGCCGCGCGCCAGACAAACCCTGCGCCCGCTGCCAAGACACCAGCACCAATAACACCCGCCCCTGCTCCCATCCCCACCCCACCCACGGAACCCGCCGAGACCCCGGCGACGGGATCATCGACACCATGACCACGGCACTCGTGTTGACTGAGGGCACCGCTGATGCCCTGCCATTGCATGCGGTAGCGGCAGCAAAACTTTCCGAGTTTCTCGCGACACTGCCAGCACCCGATCAACTGTGGTTGACGGCGAATAACTTCAAAGGCGAGGCAGGCTCGACTATCGTCATTCCCAATGGTGCTGGCGGCATTCGCGCTGCTGTTGTGGGGTTGGGCAAAGGCGATGATCCATGGGTCTTGGGCGGTATGGCCAAAGCCCTACCGCCTGCCACCTATACGCTCACGAATGTAATTGGCTGCGCTGACAAACTGGCAGCGGGCTTTTCAAGCTGGGCTGCACAAGCCTGGGCACTGGGCGCTTACACATTCAAGCGCTACAAAAAAACCAATGGCGGCGAAGAAAAGCCGCGACCGCTTGCCAAACTTGTGTGGCCAGCGGGTTGTGATCGCGGTGCCGTTGAGCGCAACGTCGCTGCGGCCGTACTTACGCGAGACCTGATCAACACACCTGCTGCCGATATGATGCCGGCGGATTTAGCCGAGGCGATCAAGACTGTTGGCCAAGACTGCAGCGCGCAGGTCACCGAGATCGTCGGCGATGAGTTGTTAAAACATAACTACCCCATGATTCATGCCGTTGGCCGGGCCAGCACGGCAGCACCGCGACTGATCGATCTGCGCTGGGGTCGCGAGGGCGACCCAAAGATTACACTGGTTGGCAAAGGCGTATGCTTTGACACGGGTGGGCTTGATCTCAAGTCCGCAAGCAGCATGGCGTTGATGAAAAAAGACATGGGCGGCGCGGCGACATTGCTGGGCCTTGCCCAAGCAATCATGAATGCGAAGCTCCCCGTACGCTTGCGTCTGTTGGTGCCTGCCGTGGAAAACGCAGTTGCGGGCAACGCTTTTCGCCCCAGCGACGTGCTCGCTACACGCAAGGGGACTAGCGTGGAAATTGGTAACACCGATGCAGAGGGACGCCTGATCTTGGCCGACGCCTTGACCGAGGCGTCGAGCGAAAAGCCCGAACTCCTCATCGACTGCGCCACGCTTACGGGTGCGGCCCGCACCGCACTAGGCCCTGATTTACCAGCCATGTTCACCGATGATGACCAACTCGCCGCCGAGCTGACCACAGCCTCTGCTAAAGCTTTCGACCCGGTATGGCGGCTGCCGCTGTGGACACCCTACCGCAGCATGCTCGACAGCAAGATCGCTGACATCAACAACACCGGGGACTCAGCCTTCGCTGGCGCTATTACAGCGGCCCTATTCCTGAAAGAGTTTGTCGGCGAAAGCACGCCTTGGATTCACCTCGACCTCTACGCCTGGAACAAAAGTTCCCGTCCGGGCCGCCCAGAGGGCGGCGAGGCCTATGCCCAACGGGCGCTGTTCGAACTAATCGCGACGCGATTTAATGCCTAGCGCGGCTTAACAGGTGCCACTGCCGAAATTATGTTAAATCGCGATGTCCGCTGTTTCTGGAATGCTAACCAATGACGCTGCCAAACGCCGAAAAGGCCGTCATCGATGACCGCAAGATAACAGACTATCTTCTGTCCGATGGGCATCCTGCTGGCCGGATAAAGGCCGCATACTTTAAGCAATTCGAGTTTTCACAAGCGTCGTGGCGAACCCTTCGCGACGCTCTTTTGCGCCACACCGCAGCCGGAGATAAAATCACAGTAGAAGAGACAAAATACGGCAAGAAGTATATAGTTGAGGGATTGTTGACCTGTCCCGATCTACGCAAGCCACGTATTCGCGCGGTGTGGTTCGTTGAAATTGGCGAGATAATTCCACGTTTGGTTACGGCATACCCAATGCCTGGAGATGATAAGTGATTAAAGAGCTTGATCCAGTTGTGCTAACTGAGAATCTTGTAACAAACGGCCTGAAGGCTGGAGATGTCGGCTGGGTCGTGATGGTACACCGTGACGCCACTGCCTTCGAAGTCGAGTTTGTTACGCTTTCAGGCGAAACGGTTTCAGTACTCACTGTTCCAGCGACGGCTGTCCGGACCGTTGGCCGTAACGAAATCGCCCACGCACGGATGGTTGCTTAAGCGATCGCTGTCCAAAATAAAGTGGCTATTTGGCACGATTACAGCAATAGCACTTGTGGCTCTAATCTCATCTGCCGTTACGTACATCTGGATTGAACAGCGGCGTCAGGCGCCGGAAATCCCGCCCTTGTTGGATAAGCTCCCGCCCGATAGCTCTCTACGATTCGATAGTCCAGCTAGCATAGAATTCGATCAGCGAACTAAATTAAGATTTCCACTCGGCTCTGACGAAAACATATTGATTCATGAACTTCAACAGTGGGGTTTTAAACCAAGCTGGCAAATGGCAGGGGCACTACGAAGTGCTGATTTTTCCTATACGGTTTTTCCTTGCCAACAGCTTTGGACGATCCAGTGGAAAACTGATGCTGTTGGGCACCTGACATTTGTCTCTGGTCGAAAAAGCACGACCTGTTTGTAGACATTTTAAGCTTACGCTCATGCCTCCTATAAACATGCCTCCTATAAAAGAGTAGTCATTACCTAAGCCAACTCTTGGGCTCGCGACTCGGCGGTGGTATAACCGCTCTTGTCTCGACCTTGGGGGGCTGTTTTGCCGCTAACACAGATTATCGTTCTTGCCATTGTGCAAGGCCTGACCGAGTTTTTACCGGTCAGTTCCTCAGGTCACCTCGCCCTGATCCCCATGTTTACCGGTTGGCCAGACCAGGGGTTGTCGATGGATGTGGCGGTTCACGTCGGCACTATGTTTGCAGCGTGCATTTATTTTTGGCGCGAGTTATGGGCAATGCTGTTGGGTCTCACGCGGTTTCTGCGCGGCAAGCGCGACCCTGGCGCTAGGCTTGCGTTTCAAATCATCGTGGCCACAATTCCAACACTGGCTGCTGCGTGGGCCTTTGAGAAATACGTCGGCGACGCCGTGCGGCAAATGGTTATCATCGGTTGGACCACGGTGGGTTATGCGATCTTGTTATTCATCTTTGATAAGATGTGCATGACCATTAAGCGTGTCGAACATGCCTCGTATGGCGATGCCATTCTGATTGGCGCGGCCCAGATCTTGGCGCTGGTTCCAGGCACCAGCCGCTCAGGCATCACCATGACCATGGCCCGGCTGTTAGGGTACGAACGCGCCGAAGCCGCTCGGTTTTCCATGCTGCTATCGATTCCAACCATCGCCGCGGGCGGCGTATGGCTGATCATGAAACTGCAGAAAGCCGATAGCATGAGCATGACTCAAGACGCGCTCTTGGGCATGGCCATGTCGTTTGTCACCGGGCTGTTCGCCATCGCCATCATGATGGCGTGGCTGCGGCGTTCGACCTTTACGCCGTTCGTGATTTACCGGCTTATTTTGGGCTCGGTCGTGTTGGCCACGGCTTATGGCTGGATCAAGCTATAAGCACGGGCTGAGTTAGGCCCCGTTACGAGCCGCAACACGCAACCGCTTGTTCTGCTGCAAAGGGCGGAAGCGTTTAAGGTAGGTAGGCACTACCGCGTCGGGCGCTGTTGGCGCGATGCCAAAGGCCTCTAGGCCCGGCAACTTACCGGAGAGCACGCTGCCTGCCTTGAGTAACTTTACTTGGTCGGCAGTGGGCAAGAGTGGCGCCTGGAAAGAAATTCTTAGCACAAGATGCAAGGCCCAGCGCGCAACCGTGCCTGCGATGATCAATGGCCAAGCGAATAGATACGGCAGCCCGATAATTTTCCGGTGCCGCATGGTCGCCTGGTTCACCAGCTGCACGATGTCGCGCATGGTGCATACTCGCGGGCCACCCAACTCATAAGTTTGGCCTGCATGACGCCCATCGCTGGCAGCCTGAAGAATTGCGCTGGCTACATCGCCGACGTAGACCGGCTGAAACGACGCCCCGCCACCCTTAGGCGCTTGCGGATTGGTATTCGTGAAAAAAGGAATGAATGGAAACGTTTGGGCGATGAGGCCATAGAGGTTGAAAAATCCATCTTCTGACCCAAACACCACGCAGGGGCGGAAAATTATCGCCTGTGTAAATGCACCGCGCACAGCTTTTTCGCCCGCGGCCTTTGAGCGCGCATAGGATGATGTCGAGTATTCATCAGCGCCGAGCGCTGACATGTGAATGAGTGTCGTTGCCCCAGCCTGTGCGGCGGCTGCGGCAACGTTCGCAGCGCCATCGACGTGCACGGCCTTGAATGTGCGCTTGCCGACTTCAAGCAAAATACCCACCAAATTCACCACGGCATCGGCGCCAACAACTGCGGCAGCGACCGAGGCCGGATCGGTGACCGAAGCGGGGACGAACGAGACCTGGCCCAAATCGCCCGCAGGTTTCAGGAACTGTGCCTTTTGCGTATCGCGCACAGCCACGCGTACGCGCCAGCCCGCTGCCGCAAGATGTCGCACCACGTAGCGCCCAATAAACCCTGACCCACCGAAAACAACCGCCAGCTTTTGTGCCATGGCCCGCCCTTGATCCGCCGCCTATGCCGTTAATAGATCTATCTTAGCGCACCTTTTTGACGCTAACGACCCACCCAAAGCAAGAGCGCTAAGGCCCTGAGAAATGGATTAAATCCCTGGGAATCCGCCCCTTTGGATTGACTCACGGCGCCCTGCGCTGTATCCGTCTCGCCCTGTTTCCGCTGGTCTTGGCCGCTTGTGCCCTGAACCGGCAACCCGATGCCCAAGTGGTGGAACTGGTAGACGCGCTGGCTTCAGGTGCCAGTGGCCGCAAGGCCGTGGAGGTTCGAGTCCTCTCTTGGGCACCACTTTATTTTAGCCCATTGTGGGCTTACGAATGACCAAACCAAACCGATACGAGTGAGATCGTGACCAATCATCTTCACCGCGGCGATCTACCCTCCAATGTCTCCTTTAGCGGCAGCGTGGCGGTTGACACCGAAACCATGGGCTTACGCCTCAATCGCGACCGGCTTTGCGTCGTTCAGTTGTCAAGCGGCGACGGCCACAGTCATATTGTGCAGATCGTGCAAAGCCAGGCGGCGCCGAATTTGGTCCGTGTGTTTGCCGACACAACCATTCAAAAGATTTTTCATTTTGCGCGTTTTGATTTGGCCATGCTGCAACGTCAATTCGGTGTGCGATGCACTCCTGTGTACTGCACGCGAACAGCTTCGCGCCTGACGCGCACCAATACCGATAAGCATGGCCTGAAAGATCTTTGCAAAGAACTGCTCGGGGTCGAGCTTTCGAAGCAGCAGCAAACCTCCGATTGGGGCGCGGCCCAATTAAGCCAGGATCAGGTAGATTACGCTGCCGCCGACGTACTGTACCTGCACCGCCTCAAGACCGAGATGGACAAAATGCTGGCCCGCGAAGGACGTACGGCTTTGGCCGAAGCCTGCTTTAAGTTTTTACCCGACCGCGCTGCTCTCGACCTTGCGGGCTGGGCCGACGAAGACCTCTTCGCACATTGAGCTCCTGGCAGCACGTCTTTGTGACATGGCGGCTTTGTCATTGTGGGTAGGCAGAGTGGGCCTAGGCGCGCGTTGACCGGCCGAATCCCCCGAGCGATACTTCTGGCGAAAGTGCTACGGCGGTTTATATGCCGTGTGCACGACATCAACCTAGGCCACGACACGAATGGCAACCCCTGCCCCAAAAGCCCCCGCCAATCCGATCGACGCCGTGACCTCCGCCGCGCGCGTGTTCGACTTAGCCGCCAATGGCATTCAAGCTATGGCGAAGTCCTTGGGTCAGGATTTCACCAAATGCGTGGATCTGTTCCTTAGCATTAGGGGCCGAATTATTGTCTCGGGCATGGGTAAAAGCGGACATATCGGCCACAAGATCGCAGCCACCCTGGCCTCGACTGGTACGCCTGCTTTTTTCGTGCATGCGGCAGAAGCTAGCCACGGCGACCTGGGAATGATCACCAATGACGATGCCGTGTTGGCTTTATCCAACAGTGGCGAAACCTCCGAACTCGCCGACCTAATCGATTACACCCGCCGTTTTGGCATCAAGCTTGTGGCCATGACCAGCAAACGCGACTCAAGCCTCGGTCAAGCCGCCGACATTGTTTTGGAGCTGCCAAACGTGGCCGAAGCCTGCCCGCTTGGCCTAGCCCCCACCACCTCAACCACCATGATGCTGGCCTTGGGCGATGCCGTTGCCGTGGCGCTGTTAGAACGGCGTGGATTTACGGCCGATGATTACAAAGTGTTTCACCCCGGCGGCAAATTGGGCCGCAAGCTGCTGAAGGTCAAGGACTTGATGCACACGGGCGATGAGCTGCCCTTGGTCAAACACACCGCTTCCATGTCAGACACGATTTTAGTCATGACCAAAAAAACCTTTGGCATTGCGGGCGTGATCGACAATGGCAAACTTATGGGTGTCGTCACTGACGGCGACTTGCGCCGTCATATGCAGTCGGGCGTTCTACAAAAAACTGCCGGCGACGTCATGACCAAGAACCCCAAGACCACCCATGGCAGCGTGCTAGCACAGGAAGCCCTGCGCTTGATGAACGAATGGAAAGTCGCCTGCCTTTTTGTTGTCGATGATGGGCAGCCGGTGGGCATCGTACGCTTGCACGACATCTTGCGTGCGGGAGCCGCATGAGCGAACGCACCGGCAAGCCCACACCACCAGATGCCTCGTGGCAGCCGCGCAACGTAAACGCAGCGGGAGATGTCGCCCGGTACAGCAAGTTCGTCGGGTACATGCGCATCGGACTGCCCGCCGTGGCGGTCATCTTGGTGTTGCTGGTTTTTGTGTTGCCGTATTTCATGGGCAATGATGAGCGGTTTCGCGTTGGCACGGTCACTACGCCACTCACCGAGGCTGCGGTGGATGCGCTGAGCATGGTCAATGCACGCTACTTTGGCACCGATAAAAAAGGCCAACCCTATTCGTTAACTGCAAAAGGCGTGAAGGAGCGGGGCGAAGGTGACAAACGTATCGAACTAACCGCGCCGCAAGCCGATATTACTCTGACGGGTGGCGAGTGGCTGTCAATCACGGCGGGCAGCGGCCTCTACGACCGCGACAGCGAAACATTGGATTTGACCGACAATGTGAGTCTGTTCCAAGACAAGGGCTATGAAATGCATACGTCTGCGGCCAACATTCGCCTGAAAGATAGCAGCGCTTCAGGCCGGACCGCAGTGCAAAGCCAGGGCCCATTTGGTCAACTCGATGCCCAAGGATTTGATCTCTTCGATAAGGGTGAACGCGTGCTGTTTTTAGGCCCGGCCAAACTTGTTCTCACCCAAGCGATCAAAAGCGATGGCGCAGCCAATAACGCCGCGCCTGCCTCGACAAAAAACTAAGAGTCTTGCGCATGAAACAGACCTTAAGCTTCAGCCTGTTGATTAGTTTAACGCTGCCCTTCGCCGTGGCGGCACAGTCGTTGAGTTTCACCTCAAAGGACCCCAACAAGCCGATCGAGGTGACGGCCGACCAGGGTATTGAGTGGCAGCAAAATGGAAAGTTGTTCATTGCCCGCGGCAATGCCAAAGCCAAACAGGGCGATTTCAGCGTCACCGCCGACGAACTGACGGCGCACTACCGCGACACGGCTGGCGGCGGCACCGAGGTATATCGTGTCGACGCCGTGGGCCGCGTGGCTATTGCCTCGGCCTCGGAACAAGCCGCCGGATCGGCCGCGGTGTATGATTTCGATAAAGCCGTGCTGGTGATTGAAGGCAGTCCCGTTACCCTCACCACCACGAGCGGCAAAGTTACGGCTCAACAGGCGATTCAATATTGGTCGCGCGAGAAAGTGGCCGTGGCTGAAGGAGATGCCGAAGCCCAAGACGATACCCGCCGCATCAAGGCTGACCGCCTGACCGCTTTCTTTAGTGAAGAGACGGCTCCGTCAAAATCATCAGCGGTACGCCAAGGCGACATTCGCGTGGTCCAGGCCGAAGGGAACGTCATATTGCGCACCGCCAAAGAGACCGTGCGTGGGGCCCGCGGTGAGTACAACCGCGAGACAGGAATCGCCAAAATCGAAGGCAATGTGATGATGACCCAAGGCGAGAACCAGTTGAACGGCGGCTTTGCGGTGGTCGACACCAAAGCGGGGACCAGCCGTCTGTTTGGCAGCGCCGCCGAAGCCAAGACCTCAAGCCCACGGGCCGATGCCCGCGTGAAAGCGCTGATCGCACCCAAGCCAAAGTCAGCAAACAGCGCGCCAGCAGCCCCAACCACAGGCCAACCTAGCCCCAATCGTTAACGCGATTGCCCATACCGACGGTTGACCTGGCTGTGAGATCATCGGAAAACGTTGTTTCGTCAAACCTTTAGAAACCAACACGGGTTATTTATCGCTCTATGGCCGACACCGCGACCCTAACCCCGCCTCACCCGGGCACTGAAAAAACCACGAACCCCGTTCCTACAACGGGCCTGGTCGTCGTGGGCTTGGGCAAAACCTACAAGAGCCGCCCGGTTTTGCGCGACGTCAGCCTGTCGGTCCAACGCGGCGAAGCCGTAGGGCTACTGGGCCCAAACGGCGCAGGTAAAACCACCTCGTTCTATTGCGTGACCGGACTGATTAGCCCCGATAAGGGCAAGATTTATCTTGATGGCCAGGACATCACCGCATTGCCCATGTACCGCCGCGCGCGGCTCGGCATTGGCTATTTACCCCAAGAAGCCTCGATCTTTCGTGGCATGAGCGTGGAAGGCAACGTGCGCGCGGTGGCCGAGATCGTTGAGGAAGACAAAGCCGCACAAGATGCCTTGGTCGAATCTTTGCTGAAGGAATTCTCCATCGATCATTTGCGCAAATCACCTGCACTGGCCTTATCGGGCGGCGAGCGCCGTCGTTGTGAAATTGCCCGCGCATTGGCGTCGCGCCCTAGCTTCATATTGCTCGACGAACCGCTGGCAGGGATTGATCCCATCGCGGTGGCCGAAATTCGCGGCATGGTCTCGCATCTGAAAGATCGCGGCTTAGGCGTGTTGATCACGGACCATAATGTGCGCGAAACACTGGACATTATCGACCGCGCTTACATTTTGCACGAAGGCACGGTGCTGATGGAAGGAACACCATCAGAGATCGTCGCCCATGAGGGTGTTCGCCGCGTCTATTTGGGCGAGCGCTTTAGCCTTTGAGTGGCCGGGAGTAAGGATCGACCATGGCCATCGGCCCACGGCTTGATCTCAGACAATCGCAAGGCCTTGTCATAACGCCGCAACTGCAGCAGGCAATCAAGCTGCTGCAAATGTCATCCGTCGAATTAACCACCTATATCGACCAAGAGCTTGAATCCAATCCCTTGCTTGAGCGCGATGATGCCGTCGAAGCGGAGACTTACGCTGACACCATGGGCGGCGAACCGGTGGGTGATAAACCTCAGTCAGCTGACCCAGCCCCGTTAGACCGCGCGGCGCCAGGCGGGGATGAAGATTACGATGGCAAGGATTACGGCGAAACCGATGACCCCACGACCGACACCATGGGCGGGGTCGCGGCTGAGGCTCTGGGCGCAGGCGCCTATTCGGCCGTGCCGATGCCAAATGGGACCATGGCTTCAGGCGGCGAAGGCCCGAACCTTGACCGCCTCGCCGCAGAAGCGGGCGATTTACGCAGCTATCTGGTTCAGCAACTCAATCTATCGCTATCGAACGCAACGGACCGCCTAATTGGTCTCGCGCTCATCGAGCAACTCGACGAGAACGGCTACATGACAGCCCCGCTCGAGGAGGTTGCCGCACAGCTTGGCGCGCCACTGGATCGCGTTGAAAAAGTGCTTGGCGAGTTACAAAAATTTGACCCGCCCGGCATATTCGCGCGCGATCTGAAGGAATGCATGAAATTACAATTGATCGAGCGTGATCGCCTCGATCCGGTGATGGAAAAATTTATCGCCAATCTGGAGCTGCTTGGCACAGGCGACTTGAAGAAGCTGCGCGAGATCTGCGCGGTGTCGATCGAAGACGTGCAAGACATGATCGCCGAAGTTCGCGCGTTGGACCCCAAACCCGCGTTGCGGTTCGAACGAGCCGCTGATGAAACGATCGTGCCTGATATCATTATGACGCCACTGGCCAGTAGCGGCTGGCGCATCGAGCTTAATCCGCAAACCTTACCGCGCGTGTTGATCAATCAAAGTTACGTCGCTGAAGTCACAAAAGTTGTTTCATCGAAGGATGAAAAACAGTTTTTGAACGAACGGCTGCAAGCCGCCAACTGGCTGGTGAAAGCCTTGCAGCAACGCGCCGAGACCATCTTGAAAGTCTCGACCGAAATCGTGAAACAGCAAGAAGGGTTTTTCCGTCACGGCATTACGCACCTCAAACCGTTGATCCTGCGCGATGTGTCGACCGCCATCGAGATGCACGAAAGCACCGTGAGCCGTGTAACCACGAACAAGTTCATGGAAACGCCACGCGGCGTTTTCGACCTGAAATATTTCTTCAGCCAGGGCCTGCCCAGCGCCAGCGGCGAAGGCACGACATCATCGGAAAGCGTGCGGCACCGCATCAAATCCATGATCGATCTGGAGAAGCCCGAAGCCGTGCTATCGGACGATCAACTGGTGGATTTATTGAAGGCCGAGGGCATTGATGTGGCTCGGCGCACCGTCGCTAAGTACCGGGAATCGCTAAACATTCCGTCATCTGTGCAGCGCCGGCGGGCGAAGTCGCCTAAGTTTTAACGTAGGCGAATCCCAGCCTTCCGATTGCTTGACTTCATGGGGGGCCGCGCCTATGGTCCGCCACCTTTTTTCGGGGATCCCGATAACGCAGGGTCAATAAAGCCCTCAGATCGTGAACTGACTCACGAAACACACGGCACACACCGCCACAATCAACGACGACACATCTCAAGGTTCAACGCGCGCTCAACGCCCGATGATAATTCTCGACTTCACAAACAATTGGCCTATATGCAAATGCAGCAGGCGTGGACGGGGGTTTCGCGTCTGATGGAAATCACCGACCTCCTTCAGCCGAAATCCGTTGTGGCGGGCCTTAAAGCCACCAGCAAAAAGCAGACCTTGCAGGAGCTGGCCAAGCTCGCAGCCGAGATCACCGGCACCAGCGAACGGCGCATTTTCGAAACCTTGCTGGAACGTGAGCGCTTAGGCTCGACAGGTGTCGGTAATGGCATCGCCATCCCTCACGGCAAGCTTGGCGACTTTAAACGGCTCCACGGGCTTTTCGCCCGCCTCGAAAAACCAATCGATTTTGAAGCCATCGACGAACAACCAGTCGATCTTATTTTCCTCCTTCTCGCGCCCGAATCCGCTGGCGCTGATCACCTCAAAGCACTCGCCCGTGTCTCCCGCCTGCTGCGCGATGCCCGCATGTGCGAAAAATTGCGTGGCGCTAAAGGCTCCGACGGCCTTTACATGTTGCTCACACAATCTGAAGCTCAGGCCGCCTGATCCTCACAGGAGTGCGCCATGCGAATCCCCTTCGCTGCTATCATGCTTGTGTTATGGGCTGGTGCGGCCACAGCCCAGACAGTGCCCAAAGCTTCCGGTGACCCGCTGCAAGAGATTTGCTCGGGCTTTTTAGAACAAAACAGCCTGAAGGTTGGCGGCGACATGGCAAAGCTGTGCACTTGCCTCGTGCGTGAGGTAAAGGGGCAGCTCTCGCGAACAGAAATGGAAACATACGATAAACTCAACGCCGCAGCCAAACCGCTGCCGGCCGCGTTGCAAAACAAAGTCACGAATATCGCCGTGCAGTGCCTGACGGCTGCACAGTAGCGAGTTACTTGGCCGGCGAAAACATCTCGTAGATCACGCCATCAGGTGTTCGAATCGAAAACACCGCAAGTTTGCCGTAAGGCGCGACGTTCACCGTCGCCAGCGGCCGGAAAATCTCCGCGCCCTTTGCTGCGACGGCTTTCACTTTTGCTGCAGCATCCGTCACTGGCCAGCGCAGCATCAAATGGCCCAGATTAGGTACGATGGCACGTTCGGCCAAATTGCAGCCCTCGAAACCGTGCCACTCGATCAACTCCACCCGGCCATTGTCGCGTTCCTTCACATCAAACCGTCCACGCGGATGCATGATCGCTGCTCGCGTGGTGTACTGGGTCGTAAGGTTTTTCGGAAAGCCAAAGTTGCTATCGATTGGTGTAGCGTTGCGCGAATCGTTGTCCACAAAAGGGCCAAAGCCCAAGACGTCGCGATGAAAGTCACGTGTCGCATCGCGGCTGCGCACGATTTGCATGCAATTGAATGGTTGGCTCAGCCGCTTCACATGAAGCCACCCGGCTAAGGGTGGCTTGACACGTTCATAAACGCCAAAGCCGATACCATCGGGCCCGCGGAAGATAATGTTCGTGAGAATTTGGCCATTGTAGTCGAAAGTCACGGGATCGGTGATCATGGTAAAGCCGCGATTCAACAAACCTTCCGTAACAGCACCAATCTCGCGCGCACGCAGCATCAGCGTGAAGATTCCGCCCGTGTCCCAAGGCATAGCACCGGCACGGATACGGATTTGCTGGGCGCCCTTGAAGGCGATAAATCGCACGAACCCTTGCGCCTCATCGCCGCAATGAAATAGCGCTTCCTCGGCGCTCACCTGGTCCGGCAACCCCCAAGCCTCAATAACATCGCGGCCAACGCTGCCGTGGTGACCCAGGGTCCAGGCAAATTCCGTTTGCGCCACATCAACCCACCAGGCGAGGTCATGCACAATCGTAATTGCCTCTTTCCAGCCGCCGTCGACGTCTAATGCTAAGTTCATTGCCATGGTTGCCCCCATTCTGTGTTTGTAGTTTGCCCTCCTGCCCGCGGACAATCGACCTTTTTCAACTTGATGTTATGGTGCGGCGCCATGACCGAGAACGCCGCGACTGACACCACCCCGCCACCCCTCACCCGGCCAGGATTTAAGCCCATCGCCTGGTCGCTGGGCATTGGCGCCGTGGGGGGTGGACTGTTTTCAATTCTCAACGTGCCTTTGGCGTGGATGCTGGGGCCAATGATTTTCAATATCGCCGCTTCAGTGCGCGGCTTTCCGGTGCTGATTCCCAATTGGATACGCCTTGTGGTGCTGTGTGTGGTGGGCGTGTTTCTCGGCGGCTCGTTCACGCCCGAACTGCTAGATCGTGCACAAGAATGGGTGCTGAGCTTATCTCTGATGCTGATATTCGTTCCGCTGATCGCATGGGTGGCGGCAGCTTATTTCCGCCACGTCGCAGGTTTCGATCTCTCAACCGCTATATTTTCCGGAGCACCGGGCACATTGACCGCCATGGTGATCGTTGGTGGCGAGTCTGGCGCTGATGAACGCATGATCGCCCTCACCCAAGGCCTGCGCGTGGTAATCGTGGTGATCCTAATGCCGATGGTGGTCACGGCGATAATGTCGACAGCACCCAGCCATGGATCTGTTCTGCCCGACGGTGGTCCACTTGCGTGGTCCGAAGTGGCCTGGCTCTGCGCAGCCGGAGTTTGCGGTTACTTGGTTTCAACCGTGTTCAATCTTCCAGCTGCGGCCATGACCGGGGCCTTGATAGCCGCCACGGCGCTTTATCTCGGCGGGGTCGTGTCTTACCGCCCACCCGATGCATTGCTGTGGCTGGCCTTGTGGGTGTTGGGCTCATCGATCGGTTCTCGCTTTTCAACCGTTTCAGCGCAGACCTTTTTCCGCGTGAGCAAGCATGCGGTAACCGCGACACTCATGATTATTGCCGTTTCGGCGCTGTTTGCTTTGTTGGCGAGCTGGTTGACTGGCACACGTTATCTCACCGCACTCATATCATTTACACCAGGCGGCGTGGCCGAGATGTGCTTGATCGCCATTGCCTTCGATGTGGATCCTGCTTTTGTTGCCGTGCATCATTTAACCCGCATCGCGATCTTGATCATGGCCGTGCCTTTCACCGCGCGGATTCTGTCGGCCAAAAAAATCTAGCTCGCCTCCCACTGCTTGCGGGCAGCGATATCCTCAATCAAGTTTGTATTGGGGACTTTTGGATCGGGCGGTTTGCGCTCTTGGAATCCAAACAAATGCCCTTCCGGATCGGTGTAATAGTCAAGCCAACCACCGGCCATCTCTAGGCTGTTGACGCGCTGCACGCGGTTGACGGCGAAGTGGGCTTTGAGACCAACGTAGTCATGCACGCGCAGTATCCAAACGTCTGTCACATCAACACGGTCTTTTGGCGGCGAGCGGCGTGTGCCGCCAGGCACTAATTCCAGGATACCTGTGCCGCCAAGGTGCAGTGAAGCCCCCAGGCTTGTTGGTTCACCCATGATGTCGAGGCCAAGCATCTCGGCGTAAAACTCCGCCAAGTTTTTAGGATCTTCGACACGGGGTCGGATTGTGCCTAAGTCCTGGATTGCATCAGGCATTGGCGATAGCCCAGCGAGGCCGCGTTCACCTGCTCTCCAGGCCCGTGCCGCCTCAATATCAGGCGCCAGGGTCGATTGGTCATTTGCGGCCCTTAGACCAAACAGATGGCCCAACGCATCGGCAAAGAGTTTCGTCGAAATGTTCGTGCTGGTGTCTTCACCTATAAGCCGCGCGCTAGCACTAATTGCATCGGCCATGGCGGCCTTAAGGTCGCGCGCTCGAAAAATCGGGATGCACTCGGCTTGCAATGGGTCGGAGATCGGGATTTGCCCGCCACGATTAGCTTCAAAAGTAGTAACCCCTCCAGCGTAGAGCATATACCCGGCGTTCTCGGGCAAAGCCCAATGCCGTAGGACGGGCAAACCCAAGGCGTCGCGGTAGAATTTTCCAAGTATAGCGGCGTCGGAGGTGCGCCGGACAAACCAGCCCAGACCTTGGACGCTGCCCTGCATCACCTGCTGTCCTCGGCCCATAATCGGCGGGCTAGCGCATCTTCGACACGCTCTTTGCCACCCTCGGCCAACAAGTCAGGGGTGCGTTGCTCGAAGCCGAACAAATGGCCCTCCGGATCGACAGCATAGGTCAGCTTGCCGCCAGCGAGTGAGATAACGTTGACCACCCGCACGTTTTTTTGTTTGGCGCGTTCGGCGAACGCGTCGTGGTCGTAGAGCCGCACGATCCAAGTATCGGGCACCTGATTGCGATCAGGCGGAATACCTTGCAAACGCCCGCCCGGTTTCAATTCAAGAACCACCGTTCGTCCAAAAGCTAGCATCGCACCTTTAGCAGAGGGCTTATCCAGCATCTCGAATCCGAATAAATCGCTATAGAACGCCGCCATAGCAACAGGATCGACAACCTTGACGACAATGGCTGCAATGTCCTGAAGCTCCGGCGGCAAAGCTGGCGTGTCCGGGATAGCAACCCCGCCCGCACGCCAGGTGGCCGCAGCCGCGCGATCATGTGGCCAGGTCGAAGCATCGTTTGCTTCACGCACGCCCGTGGTAAACCCAAATGGATCTATGAAATATGCGGTGCGGGTCGCAGACTCTTCGTTGGCTAGTTTCGCACCCGCCGCCAACATCATGGCTTTAGCGCGCTCGTAATTGCGGGCGCGCATCACCAAGGTGATATCGTCCTTGCGCGCGATGCTTTCGGCGGGCGGCACGAGTACATTAATCTCGAACATGCCGATGTCGCCCGTCCACAGCATGATAACGCCGCCAGGCCCGGGCGGACGTAATTGGCGCAAGCCCAGCGCGGCTTGGTAGAATGGAATCACATTGGCCGGGCTATCTTTGCTGCGCCGGACATACCAGCCAAAGCCCTGGATGCCATAGGCCACTAGCCGGTCTCCGCCGCCCATAGGGCGCGCGCCAGCACGTCCTCGACACGTTCTTTGGCGCCTTCGGGCAGCAGATCGGGCGTGCGTTGTTGGATGCCAAACAGATGCCCTTCGGGATCAGCGGCGTATGTGAGTTTGCCACCGGTGATTTGGCGTTGCGTGACGATGGGCACGTTGCGCTGCTTGAGCCGCGCGGCAAGGCCGTCATGGTCGTACACGCGAGCGATCCAAACGTCGGGAACTTGGTCGCGGTCTTTTGGAATATCGTGACGATGGCCACCAGGCTGCAATTCGAGCGCTGCAGCGCGGCCCAAGGTCAAAATGGCGCCCTCCGCCGAGGGCGTTCCCATGGGCTGCAGGCCTAACAAGTCGGAGTAAAATGCAGCCATCGCCACCGGATCGACAACGCGCAAGGCAATGGCCGCCACATCTTGAAACTCGGATGGCAAAGAGGGGGTATTCGGCAATGTGGTACCGCCCTTACGCCATTGCGCAGCAGCAATCTGATCATGCGCATGCGGCGAGGCATCGTCCGCCTCACGGATGGCCAGCATCATTCCGGTTGGGTCGGTAAACGTCACGGTGCGAGGGCGGCCTGGTGTCTCACCGATCCGCGTCGCGCCTGCGGCGTTGACCATGGTTTGGGCGCGCTCGAACTGCCGCGTGCGCATGAGAACCGTGATTTCATTCTGCCGGGCCGCGGCGTCAGAACTTGCCGCCAATGTGCTGGCTTCGAACATTGTCAGATCGCCCGCCCACAACATCACCGCACCGGTGGGGCCCGGTGGACGCAATTGGCGCAGCCCCAATGCGGACTGGTAGAAGGGCACGAGACCCTTGGGGCCCTGCGGCACGCGCCGCACCACCCAGCCTAAACCTTGAATCCCAAGTTTTTGAGAAGCCGTAAGCGCCATGCGAGTGAAACTCCTATCCTTCGAGTGTAACCAAACCTACGCCTGTCGCACAGCACTGGAAGGGCCACTTGATCAAGGCGTTAACCTTCCTATGATGCTGCACACTTTGGAAGTGCCTTAATGCCAATTCTTGCCCCGCCTCCAAGATTTTCCGCCACGGTCCCTGTACTGGTCGCCGGTGGCGGCGCGTGTGGCCTGACCGCTGCCCTCTCCGCGCACGATGCGGGCGCCGAGGTTCTGGTATTGGAACGCGACCCGACACCCCAGGGCACAAGTTCGATGTCACAAGGCACCATGTGCGCGGCGGGAACCCGCATGCAGCGCGACGCGGGCATCGACGATAATCCCGATATTTTTTTCAGTGATGTGATGGAAAAGACCAAGGGGCAGACCGACGCCGACCTAGTGCGTACCGTTGCACGTGAAGCCGCGCCTACGGTGGAATGGTTGACCGCGACGCACAACGTGCCATTCAAGGTCGACCCATCCTGGCGGGGACTAGGGCACTCACGTCAACGCCTGCATTCGGTGCCCGAAAAAACCGGCCAAGATTTAATGGGGCGATTGGTGCAGGCGTTAGAACGCGCCGGTGGTGACTTGCTGACCAATGCCCACGTGACCGACTTGTTCGCGGATATAAATGGCCGCGTACATGGTGTACGTATCCGCCGCCCTGACGGCAGTACGGAAGACATTGGCTGTGGCGCACTTGTTTTGGCGACATGTGGCTACGCTTCGAACCCTGAGCTGGTCAAAAAATATATTCCTGACATGGCGGGCGCCCGCACCTTCACCTGGGAAAATTCCCAAGGCGACGCTGTGCAATGGGGCTTAGGCCTAGGCGCCGCCGTGGCCGACATGAGCGCGTTTCAAGGATATGGCGCGCTGGCGTACCCGCAGCTGCAGTTGTTCAACTACAACTACATCATTGACGGCGGGGTTATGGTGAACACCTTGGGCCAGCGTTTCTCCAACGAAGTTGCGGATGTCTCGGGTCAAGGCGTACACGTGATGCGCCAGCCAGGCAGCATTGCATTCATGATTTATGACCAGGTCCTTCATGATCGCTATAAGCACCTGCATGAAACGCGCCAAGCCATGGAGTTGAACGCGGTAAAGTTCGGTAACTCACCCGATGAGCTGGCCAAAGCTTTGGGCGTTCCAGGTGCTGCGCTCAGTGTAACCTTGAACGACCTCCGTGCAGCCAAGCATGGACAAAAGCCCGATCCTTTCGAGCGCGTTTATAAAGACTGTATTCAACTAGAGCCGCCTTATGCAGGCATCAAGGTCACGGGTGCGCTTTATCATACCCAAGGCGGCCTCGTCGTAAATCACAGTGCACAGGTGAAACGTAACGATGGGTCGCTGTTACCAAACTTGTTCGCGGGCGGCGGTGCGGCGCGTGGCCTCTCGGGCCCCACGGCGTCAGGCTATATCCCTGCCTCGGGGCTGTGCATGGCCATGACGCTGGGGCGCTTGGCTGGGCGCGCGGCGGCGCGGCTGACGCAGAATCTTGAATCGTGATGAAGGAGGTCTGCGCTGAAAGAGAAAGCGAAAAAGCGGCGTTAGTTCTTGGGCGCGAGATTACGGCCCCCAAGCCTAAACATCAGCGTGAATTCGCGATTTGTGATCGCGATGGGCTGTCCATTCTCCAACACTGGCGTAAACCGCCAGGCCTTGAAGCTTTCAAGGGCCGCCCGATCAAAGACCTGGCTGGGCTTTGAACTAATGACTCTTGCGCTGGTCACCGCACCGTTTTCATCCAAGCTATAGTTGACGGTCACATCGCCCTCGACGCCTTGATTGAATAAATCAACCGGATACTTCGTTTCGGTGCGGTAAACCGGCTGCGGGTCTTTGTCCTTATCCATGGCGATAGACTTTGAAATCGCCACCGCATGCTTCACCGCGGTGGCCTTATCGCCAGTTTCTTCTGCAAGCTTGATGGCGAGCGTGCGGCGTGCTTGGACCTTGGGCTCTCCTTGCCCAGCACCCAGACGCAACTCGATTTCGCGATTGAGCGCGCCAAGCGCTCCCTTCTTGTCATTGAGCTCGACATAGGCTTTGGTCAGGGCTTGAGCAAAATAAAGTGTATCGGGATGCTTAGGTCCCAATACACCGGTTGCGAGTTTGAGGCCTTTGGCCGCATGACCAGCCGACTCTTTAAATTTCTTCTGACCATAGGTGACCTGAACCAAGCTTTTCAGATCCTTGATCTCAGCCTCGGGGCTACCGCAAGCCGCAAGCGATAATGCCGCGCCAGTCAGCAACGCAGTAGCAACGCGGCGGTTGATTAAGGAATACATCATCGCAGGCATCGGTTTTGAGCCCGTTTTGGCTGAGTCATATTTTTGGTCTGTGAAGATAACGCTGAAGTTGCAACCAAATCGTTAACGCGCCACACCTTGCATGGCTAGATCCGACAATCATGGAGGCTGAAGTGTCATCAGTTCTAATCATCATTTGTGTCCTCGCGGGGGGACTTCTCCCCCTTCAAGCGGCGATGAACACAGCCGTTGGCGCGCAAACATCTGGCCCGCTCTTCGCGACGGTGGTCAATTTTGGCATCGGCCTGATCGCGCTTGGCTTTCTTCTGCCCGTGCTTAAAACACCCTGGCCGTCGGCAGCTCAGTTTTCGGCGATCCCCTGGTGGGCGTGGTTCGGCGGGTGTTGCGGGATCGCCGTGGTGTTCACAACATTAGAGGCCGCCCCCAGGCTCTGCGCCTCCGTGGCCTTTGCTGCGATTATTGCTGGCCAGGTCGGCACATCTTTGCTGTTCGATGTGCTCGGGCTGTTGAATCACGCACCACAACCGCTCACGCCTGGCCGCATGGCTGGTGCTGTCCTGCTTGTCACTGGCGTGGTTCTCATACGAAAATTCTAAGCGTAATAAACAATTTCTTTATTCCGCCGCGAGCCGGGGCACAAATACCCGGGCCTCGGCCAAGATGACATCAGCCACTGCGTCGATCACGCTCTCGGTATCAATCCCATACTCGCGATAGAGATTAGCAATGTCCCCCGCCTGGCCGAAACGGTCCACACCGAGGGCTTGGCAGCGTTGACCGCGAACCGAACCCATCCACCCAAGGGCAGTAGGGTGGCCATCGTGGACCGTCACGAGCGCAGCACTCCTGGCCAAAGGTGCAAGTAAACGTTCGATATGGCTTTCAGCCGTGCGTGAGCCTTTGCGGCGCGCATCGGCGGCAGTGCGAAACCCTGCATGCAAACGATCAGGCGATGTGATCGCCAACAGCCCAGCGCCTGGGATGTCATCGGTAATCGCCGCGAGGGCTGCCGTGGCCTCCGGCGCAGTCACACCGCAATAGGCCAGTGCGAACTCACTACCGGGCGCGGGCTCTTTCACCCAATAGGCTCCCGACAAAATATCTGCCCGCAGATCAGGCGTGATCATGCGGTCAGGTTGCTTCAAGGGCCGGGTCGAGAGGCGCAAGTAAATCGAACCGCCATCGGGCTTTTGCATGTGGTCGAAGCCCCAAGTCATGATTGCAGCTAGCTCGTCGGCATAGGCTGGCTCGAAATAAGCTAGGTTGGCATGGCCGATGCCGATCAGGGGCGTGAACACCGACTGGTGCGCTCCGCCCTCGGGGCCCAACGTGATACCAGAGGGGGTTGCCACCAGCATGAAGCGTGCATCTTGATAGATCGCATAGGTCATCGCATCGAGGCCGCGCGCAATGAAAGGATCGTACAAAGTGCCCACGGGTAACAGGCGCGCATCGAATAGGTCAGCTGATAGTCCTAATGCGCCCAGTAATAAGAACAGATTATTCTCGGCGATTCCGAGCTCGATGTGCTGGCCCTTTGGGTCTTGTGCCCATTTCTGCGGCGAAGCGACATGCATTTGGCGGAAGATGTCTTCCCGCCGTGTGGTGTGGAACGGACTGCGTTGATTGACCCAACCGCCGAGATTGGTTGAGACCGTCACATCGGGCGATGTCGTGACCACGCGTGCAGCCAACGGTGTTTTGCTGCGCCCCAATTCGTTCATGATTTTTCCGAAAGCCTCTTGGGTGGTCATGCGTTCGGCTTTGGGCGCGACAATATCGTGAACGGAAACGATTGGGGCGCTTGTAGTTTTTTTCTCGCGCGGAATGCGGTGTTTAAAAGGCGCGGCCTCAATGAACGCACGCAGCGTTTTTTCTTCTCTCTCCAGCCCAGAGAAAGGCTCCCATTCGCGCCCCTCGGTGATGCCGAGCGATTTGCGGAAGACCGAGATTTGCTCGTCGGTCATGATTCCGGCGTGATTGTCCTTATGCCCCGCCAACGGTAGGCCGTTGCCCTTGATGGTGTACGCAATAAAGCAGGTTGGTTTGTCGTTTTTGGCAGCCGCCTCGAAGCTTTGAATGATGGCTTCCATGTCATGGCCACCGAGGTTGGTCATGAGCGCGTGCAATGCCGCGTCGTCATGAGATTTCAAGAACTCGCCGAGGCCCCTTTTGGATTTCAAAACTTTGCTCAAGTGCTCGCGCCACGCCGCGCCGCCCTGGAACGTCAGCGCCGAGTAAAGCTGGTTGGGGCAGTCATCAATCCATGATTTAAGCGCCGGACCAATCGGTGTCTTGAATACGGCTTGCAGTTTCATGCCGTACTTCAGCAACACGACGTTCCAATCAACAGTCTCGAAAAACCCGGTAATGCGTTTGAAAAGCTGATCATTAACCACGCCATCGAGGCTTTGGCGGTTGTAGTCGACGATCCACCACACGTTTTTGACTTCGTGCTTCCAACCTTCGAGCAACGCTTCGTAGATATTACCTTCGTCTAACTCGGCATCGCCCAACATCGCGATCATGCGCCCGCGAGGAGTCTTGGCATCAACCAGGTCGTGTGAACGTAGGTAATCCTGCACCATTGAGGCGAACAATGTTTCCGCCACCCCAAGGCCGACAGAACCCGTCGAGAAATCAACATCGGCTTTGTCCTTGGTACGCGAGGGGTAGGGTTGAACGCCCCCGAAGGCCCGGAAGTTTTTCATCCGCTCCAAAGTTTGGTTGCCGAAGAGATACTGAATAGCGTGAAATATGGGCCCCGCATGGGGCTTCACCGCGATGCGGTCTTCGGGGCGCAGTGTATGTAAATACAGCGCGGTCATAACCGTCGCCATGGACGCGCTCGAGGCTTGATGGCCACCGACCTTGATGCCGTCGACGTTGTCGCGAATGTTATTGGCGTGATGGATCATCCACGTCGCCAACCACAGAATCCGCTGTTCAAGCGTTTTGAGTGTTGCAAGGTTCTGGGCTGAAATCATCGTCCACCGCCTCCCTCTTTCGCGCGGATATTAAAGCGGGGGTCCTCGGCAGGTCCTTGCTATTCATTGCTGAAAAGGCATGATAAACACAATTAACTACGATTATTTTAGTAATTATTGGTGATTTATGCCAAAACATGCCCTTGATGCTACCGATGTGCGGCTTTTGCGGATCGTCCAGGAAAACGCACGGCTCACAAACGTTGAGCTAGCCGAACGCGTCGGCCTGTCAGCATCACCGTGTCTCCGGCGGCTTCGCCAATTGGAAGACAGTGGCATCATCAAAGGGTACATGACGCTACTTGACCAGAACGCTGTCGGTCTGCCCGTTAGCGTTTTCATATCCGTGACACTGAAGGAACAATCGGAACGGGCACTCGATGAATTCGAAAGCCGCATTCGCGCTCTGCCAGAAGTGATGGAGTGTTACCTGATGACAGGAACCGCGGATTATTTGCTGCGTGTTGTGACCGCCGACTTGGCCGCTTATGAACGCTTTTTGAAAGAGCACCTGACGCGAATTCCAGCGATCGCGAGCATTCAGTCGAGCTTCGCCTTGAAACAAGTCAGCTTTCGAACCGCGTTGCCACTCCCCATATAAGAAGCGGGAAAGGCTAGAGCCGCAGCATCAGGGACGATAGCATGCGCAGACAAAGGGGAGCGGTAATGTCACGCGAAACACCAGGATTACTGCCGGGCGCATTGCATGGCCTAATGATGGATCGCCCGCTGCTGGTGGTGCCGTTGTTGCAATATGCGGCGCAATTTCACTCCGATACCGAAGTCGTGACCCGTAGCGTCGAGGGCCCGATTCACCGCACCACCTACGCAGAGCTTTATCGCCGCACGCAGCGGCTCGCCAACGCGCTCATTGCTTTGGGCATCAAGCCCGGCGACCGGGTGGCGACTTTGGCGTGGAACACCTGGCGGCATATGGAATTGTATTTCGCCGTCGCGGGAATCGGCGCGATTTGCCACACCATCAACCCGCGCCTGTCGGGCGAGCAGATGCGCTATATCATCGACCATGCCGAAGACCGCCTGTTGTTCTTCGACCTGACCTTTGCCGATGCCGTGGCTGAGAACTGCAAGGGTAGCCCGAGCTTGCTGCACCGGATCGCGCTGACAGATAACGCTCACCGGCCCAATCATCCAGGCCTATCCGACGTTGTGACTTATGAAGAACTCATTGGCCAACACAGCGATACGTTCGATTGGCCAGAGTTCGACGAAAACACTGCAGCCTCGCTGTGCTACACCTCGGGTACCACCGGAAACCCAAAGGGCGTGCTCTATAGCCATCGTGCGCTGGTGTTGCATTCCTTTGCCTGTTGCCTCACCTCGACCATGGGCCTGTCCACCGACGACCGCGTGTTGCCGGTGGTGCCCATGTTTCATGTCAATGCCTGGGGCGTGCCTTATGCGGGGCCGATGAGCGGTGCAGCCTTGGTAATGCCGGGCCGTGATCTCGACGGGCCGAACTTGTTCAGGCTGATGGATGATGAAGCGGTCACGTGTTCACAGGGCGTACCGACGGTATGGATGGGTTTGCTGACCACCATGCGCGAGAAGGGCCGCAAACCAAAATCGCTGCAGCGAGTACTCGTGGGTGGTGCAGCAGCCTCGGAAATGTTGATCGATGCATACGAGTTAGAGTTCGGTATTCAAGTCAACCACGCTTGGGGCATGACCGAGATGTCACCCTTGGGGGTGGTTAACACCTTGAAGCCCAAGTTTCAGAAAAAACCGCGCGCCGAACAGATGCGCCAGAAACTAAAACAAGGCCGCGTCGTCTACGGCGTTGAGATGCGTATTGTTGATGAAGCCGGGACACCCTTGGCGCGTGATGGCCAGACCCCCGGCAATTTGCAAGTCCGCGGCCCCTGGATCGCCAAGTCATACTTTAAAGCTGGCACCTCAGCCCTTACACCAGATGGCTGGTTCGATACGGGCGATATCGCCACCCTCGATGCCGACGGCTACATGCACATCACCGACCGGGCCAAGGATGTCATCAAATCCGGGGGGGAATGGATAAGCTCGGTGGATTTGGAAAACGCTGCTTTAGGTCACCCTCAGATTGCCCATGCGGCGGTCATCGGCATCCCGCACCCTAAATGGCAGGAGCGGCCGCTCCTGATTTGCGTCGCCCGGGGCACGGCAAAACCCAGCCTGGAAGAGGTTAACGCCTTTCTCGCGACCAAGGTACCGAAGTGGTGGCTTCCCGAAGCCATAGCCTTTGTGGATGCCATTCCCCTGGGCGCCACAGGTAAAATCCAAAAGAGCAAGCTGCGCACACAATTCAAGGATTTCAAGGCTGGATAAGGCCCTTTGGGCTGGCCGCAAGGGCGTTCACCTCTTTGCCGATCATTAACAATTTGCTACGACAGTCCGGCTTTCTCAGGGGATGAGGGCTACGGCGGCGATGAATTCTGGCCGGGTTAAATTCGAGGTTCAGGTCTCAAAGGCCAACAAGTGGCACATCAGCGATGTGCTGCCGACGGAGGAGGCTGCCAAACGCAAAGCCGATGAACTGTTGGCCTTGAAAGATACCGAGGGCGTGCGGATCATTAAAGAATCGCATTTTGGTTCCGACAATCGTCGCGAAAGCGAAATCTTCAAGGAGATGAAAGAGATCGACAAGAAGGAAGATTTCTCCATCACGCCGGTCGACGACGCCCCGCTCTGCGAACAGGTGTCGGAATATTACGAGACCCAAGCCCGCACAACGATGGCGCGCGTTTTCTCGAAGTACCTCGAGAAAATGGAAATGACGCCGCTGGAAATGTTGCATAGCCACAAGAGCCTGAAGCGCGCGCTCAACCTCGACAGCATGGTGCCTTCGGCGGTCGACAAAATTGCTTCGCTGCATGCACGCGCCACCAGCACCGACAGCCGCAAACGCAAGGACATCATCTACGCCGCGATCGACCGTATCGCCGCGCGGGCGCGTGAGATCGATAGTAAGCCCTTGCCAGAGCTAAAGGGCTCGTCACTCGATGACGTTTGGGCCCAAATCGATTCCAAGGTCGCCGACGAGAACGAGCGCAGGTACATGGCCAACACCGCGTTGGTACGTGCCTCGGTGCAGTGGACCGGGTGGCTCGGCAAAATGGCCGAACTGCTGCCCATGGCCAAAACGCTGAAGGATCAGCGCGCACGGGACATGGTCGATGAAATGATGTCGGACATTCTGATCGCCAAGACCGTGATCAAGGACGTCATTGGCGTATCCAAACACATGGGCGATGCGATCATGCGCATGCTCGACCTGGTCGAAGGCAAATGCCAACCGAGCAAGTTCGCGGTCGAAGATCTGGTCGATCTACTTAACGTTCTGTTCACTGCTGAAGGCCTGCCGCGCGCAAAAAAATTCTGTTCGACCGTATCGAGCGCGATCTGAAGGGGCCGACGCGGCTAACGAATACCGAGGACACCACAGCCGACCGCGAAATTTTCCTGCAAATTCTCAACCGTGTTGTGACCGATCATGGTGTGACGGGCGGGCGCAGCATGGCGTATGGGCTTACCGATCGCTGGGCGCGGCTGATCAATTTGGGTGGTCTGTCGGGCCGCAAGAAAGCCATGGAGGAAGTGCGCGACAAGCTAAGCTCGACCACGCGCAAATTCGTTTACCTGATCGCCATGTACGACCCCACTGGCGACCCCAACTTGACCGATGCCATCATGACTCAATTAAAAACTTTCGTTGGCCAGCTTGATACGATTCAAAAAATCGCGCCCGAAGCTAAGACTCAAAAGGCCCGGCTGCAGGAGGCCGCCCAAGTTCAGCGTTTGGTGTTGGATTCTCAATTGGGCGAATCTTTGAAGTCCTCGCTGGCGACAAAGTTCGATGAAGTGGTGTCGCAATATCTCATCACCAACAAAGTGATCGAACGTATCGATGATAAGGCGCTGCCCTTCCGCGAACGGGCCAAACGCCTGGTGATGTTCTGCACGGGCGGCGTTCTAACCGTGGGCAAGGCCACCTCAATTGCCCGCGATAGCGTGGTGGGTTATCTGCGGCGCAAAGATTTTGTCAGCGAATACACTAGCGATATCGCTGAACCGGCTGAAAAGGAAAAGGCGATTCGCGAGTTTTACGCCTTGCTGGCCAAAACTGGCTTTAATGTCGGTACTTAAATTTATGTTCCAAGCCCAAGTCGCGCTCTGAAACTGCTTCCGATGCGTATTAAGATGAAAACTTAACGCCGGAGCCAAACCATGCTGATCAATACCTGGTATGTCGCATGCGATGCCGCCGACGTGCCCCATGACAAACCCAAGCACGTGCGCATGCTGGGCCATGACTTCGCGCTGTTCCGCGATAGATCGGGCAAAATCAACTGCGTCAGCGATATCTGCGTTCACCGCGGCGGCTCCTTGTCGCGGGGGCGGCTGCACAATGGTTGCATCGAGTGCCCGTATCATGGTTGGCGCTACAAGGCCGATGGCGCCTGCACCGAGATTCCCGCCCACCCCGGCACAAACATGCCCAAGCGGGTGCGTGTGGACTCATACCCGGTTGAGGAACGATTTGGCTGGGTTGGGTATTTTTAGGCGACGCACCTGCAGCGCAGCGCCCGCCTCTACCGGTCGTCGCTGAGTTCGACAACCCTGCGCTTCGTCCAGTGCGCGGGACATTTTTATGGAAAGCTAATTATGGCCGGGTGGTGGAGAACGGCGTGGACTTTGCTCGCGCCTCTTTTGTTCACCCCTCGTTTGGCAACCGCAATCGCCCTGAGATCAAGAATTTCAACATGGAACAAGGGGAGTGGAGCGCCAAAGCACGCCTGGCAATGCGCACACCCCCTATTCCGGATTATGGAAATATATTCGCAGCTCTGAGCGCGAAGAGGTGGTGGCACAGCCCGAATGGCATATCGCGGGGCTGTGCATCGTGCTGCGCATTCAAATCACACCCAAATGGTCCAACGTGCTGATCGACGTGAACACGCCGGTGGATGAAAATACGACGCTTACCCATTGGATTTCGCTGCGCAACTTTTTCACGTCGCGGCTGTTCGACAGAGATACCTACAAGCGCAATATCAAGATCTTCGAGCAAGATCACGAGGTCATCAGCCGCCTGACGCCGCTGGAACTGCCGACCCGCGCCCAAGACGAGTACTCGGTGCAATCCGACGGCATGATGATCGCGTTTCGTAAAAAACGCGATGAGCTCTACCGGCGCGGCTGGGGGCTTGATGCCAAGCTCTATGCCGAAACCATGAAGGGCGTGAAGGCGGCGGTGATTCCCAGCCCCACCCGGCGCGAGGATCCGAAGGGCTGGGTTTTCCCCGAAGCACCAAGGTTGCCGGTAGCCGATGAAAGCCGGGCGGCAGCGGAGTAGCCCTAGACGATCAGAGTCGTGGCCTTGAGTTTTGCTTCGCTGAGATCGTAGAAGCTCAACAACGCTGCGCTCAGCAATGAGACCACAGCGGGAATCACCGCCATGCCGATATAGATAGCCGAGATCGCCGCATCGGGCTGTGCCACCACCTCGCCGCCAAGGCTCGATTGAAAGCCCGCCACACCAAGATAGCCGCCGAAAATCAATGGCCCAAAAGCCGCGGCTAGTTTTTCCATAGTCGAATAGAGCCCAGCATAAACGCCCTCGCGGTTAATGCCCGTGCGGCGGCGGTCATACTCGATGGTGTCGGGCAATATGGCAAAACCCATCACCAGTACGCCAGAAACTGCCGCACCAAGGAATAGCAACCGAATGCCCAACGCCCAGGTCGGTTCGCCCTCGTTCACAAGCAGCCACGTTAGCATGACCGCGGCATAAATTACGCCCGCCGCCATGAACGAATTACGTTTGCCAAAGCGCCTACCCAACCAGACCCAGGCTGGAATGGCCAAGAATGTGCCAACGGGGAAGAATGAGCCAAACGCCAGCAGCATGGTTTGTTGATTCTTCAACACATACGCGCCGAAAAAAAGTAGCGCGGCGTTCGAACTGGCTTGGGCGGTGAGTTGAAGCAACTTAACGCCCAAGTAGATCGCAAAAGGCTTGTTTGCGAGCACAAGGCGAATTTGTTCGCGAAGGGGTAATTGTACTTTTTCCGAACGTTCATAGCGTGGGGCTTTGGCGCTGCTGAAAAAAGACGCGAGCATGCTGATCCCCATGGCCCCGCCCACAAGCCAGCCAAAAACATTATAACCTTGGCTTGCGCCAAATACCTTTGTCAGGCCCGCAGTCCCAAGAAAAATCATCAACGATGCCGTGGTAAAGAAAATTACCCGGTACGACATCAAAATCGTGCGCTCGTGATAGTGCTCGGTCATCTCAGCGGGCATCGCGAGATACGGAATATTGAACACCGTGTAAGCCGTATTGAAGAGAAACAGCAGCACCGCGACATAGACTACCCGCACCGTCATGTCGACGATGTCAGGCACGTTGAAAATTAGAACAAAGGTGATGAAGCAGGCGGCCGCGCCCCAAAGCAAATAAACACGGCGGCGTCCTAATTTAGATTGCGTGCGGTCGCTGACATGACCCATGAGCGGGTCGATAATCACATCGTACAGGCGCGAAGCAAAGATAATCGCCCCGGCAATGGCCGCGTCGATACCAAGTACTGTCGTCAGGTACCCCAGCATGATCGTGACCAAAACACCGATCATGGTGGACGTGCCATGGGTTCCGGCCGCCCATCCAATTTGCTGGCCGATAGTGAGCGAGGATTGTTTTGGTGGAGCGGTCATTCTGCGCGGTTAAGACGCATCGCGCTGATCGGCCAACGAGACGACTTGGCCGACATAATCCGGCTTTTCAATGCAATCGAGCACGAATGCCGCCAAGTCTTCGCGCGATACGCTACGCCCGCCCGGCACATTGCGGCCTTTCTCGATGAAATACGCCGACTTGGCGGGCGTGTTGTAGAGCATGGGCGCGCGTAACGCGATGCCCTCAAGCCCCGCACCCGTGACCATGCGCTCCATCTCCTGCATGTCGCCGTAATAACGGCGGCGCAAATACAAATATATTTTCCGGCGAATTCCAGGTCTGGTGAAATCTAACGCCGCACCGAATGACGAGATCGCAACCAAGCGCTTGATGCCATGCTGTTTCATGCCATCAAGCACATTACGGTGCGCTTCGGTATTCAGCCAATAGCGTTTGTCGAACAGATCGCGTTTGCCCACCGTGGTAATGACAGCATCGGCACCGGCGAGGCCCTCGATGACAGATGGCCGGTCAAAGGCATCACCGAGCTTCTTCTCGACTTTGGCGGGATCGCCCTTGATGTTGGCCGGTGTGCGGGCAAGGCCGATAATATGATGGCCGCGTTTCAGAGCTTCAGCAATCAGCCGTTCGCCCGTCATGCCGCCCGCGCCTAAAATAGCGATCTTCATGCGTGTGTCCTGTAACAGCGCGCTATCCTACGATTGATCATGCGGTATTCTGAGCAGATTGCAACGCGGCAAACGGGAGAGACCGATGGATGAATTCGCGGCATTAGTGCAACGCCAGCGCGACGCCTTCACGCGCAAAGACACCACGGCGATGCTGGCGGATTTGGCCGACGATTACGCCTGGTTTCGCATTCTCGATGACGGCAGCGCGGTCAAGTCGGCTTCGGGCAAGGCAGAGGTGGCCGAGCGCATGGCTGCATTTTTCAAGACTGTGCCCTATACCGGTTCGGCGGTGGACCGCACCATGAGCGTAGGTAACTACATCGTTGCCGAGGAGAAGGATACGTTTGAGACCCCACAAGGGCCCAAAACCCAGGTCACACTGGGCGTCTATGAAATCAAGGACGGCAAGCTGCGCCGGGCCTGGGCGTTTCCAGTGAAAAGCTAGAAGCAAGTGATAAGCTACATTTGAACAGCGGGGAGATGCGGTCATGTTTACCAACGTGTGGTACGTCGCCGAACGTAGCGCGAGCTTAAGCGCCGAGCCCATCAAGGTCCGGATGTTGGGGTGCGACTTTGTGCTGTTTCGCGACAAGACGGGCAAGGCTGCATGCCTGAGCAATGTCTGCCCTCACCGGGGTGCGAATTTAGCGGGCGGAAAATGCCGTGACGATGGCAGCGTGGCCTGCCCCTACCACGGCTGGCGCTTTAACCGCGACGGCCAGTGCGTGCGCATTCCCTCGCAAACGCAACCCGATAAGATCGAACTGCCGCAAGCCAAAGTCGACGCATACCCCGTCATTGAGAAAAATGGATTGATTTGGGTGTTCCTGGGCGATGAGCCCGAGCAGGCAGCGCCACCGTTCGACATCCCAGAGGTCGGCGATTCCAAATACCGCCAGATCGACGTCAATGAAGTTTGGAACTGCAGTTACGAACGGGCGGTCGAAATTGATCTTGATTATGTTCATTCCCATTTCGTGCATGGCGCCTTTGGTGAAGAGCATCGCGCCCGCCCGCCCGATCACGTGGTGGAAGATTTTTCCGAGCACGGTTTTGCCACGCACTTAATCGCCAAGTCGCAACCCAATCGCGGCCTGTGGCGGTTGTTGCGCAAGGAAGGCAAGGGTGTGCCGTCATACTTAAAATTCAAACTGCCCGGGTTCTGCCGCCGCGTGCAAGTGTTCATCGGCGGCGAAGGCTCGAAGATGCATTTCGCGTTTTACCATTTTGCCACGCCCATCGATGATGAGCACGTTCAGAATCGGCTGTTATTCTTCCGCGCGTTCATGACACACCCATTTTTCGACAAAACCAACATTAAACGCAACGAACAAGCCATTCGCGAAGACCGCAAGATATGCGAAGAGATTTACCCAAAAAGCCCAACCGTCGCGCGTGATTGGGAAGTGCAAACCGAACACGACCACTTAGTCGGTGCGTTTCACCGTATCTTGCGTGGCATGCGCGAAAAGGGCTGGCAGATTGACGCGAAAGCCCGTCGAGAGATGGCCGCAGACAACAAACCGTTGCTGATTCCCTCGCCCGCCCGGCGCAAGACCCCTGCAGGCTGGGCATTTCCTGCAGTACCGCGTATTGCGGCCAAAGCCGTACGCGCCCAAGCGGCAGAGTAGTCAGGATAAAGTAAGTGCTGTGAATGTGCCGTTGATCAGGTGGTCTTGCAGCGCTGCCTGAAAATCGAATGCTGGCTCGGCGACAAAGGCCTGTGCCACCGCCTCACCTAACATCTGGCCCTGTGCGCAAGCCGCCACAAAAGCCCCATTGGCTTGCGTAATCTTGCGCAAATGCACTTCATAAAGCGGCCGGGAAATAAGAACACTTTCCGCCACGTTCATGTCGATGGCCGGAACATCGGCCACGTCGGGCTGGTTGACGGCCCAGATCCGGTGGATTGGGTGAGTCGAAGTCATCAGCCGCGTGGCCGGGTGCGGGTTGAGTTTTACCTTCACCAGTTGATCTGGCGCAATTGCAGCCAACGCTGCGGGATCAAGAGCGGGTGCGTCAGCGGCGAAATACGCCTCGCCACGCGCCCATTCCAGGCGCGCGACGTCCGCAAGGTAGGGCAGCCCTTGGGTGCGCTGGTGTGCGGCAATGAACGCGGCAAAACCATCGCCATACAATGATAATTGCGGCGCTCGTGGCGGGTGCTGCACAACGAAGTCGCGCGCCATGGCCGCAAAAAAGCGCTCGCCAACAATTCTCTGGGTGACGGGAAACGCAACCGCCAGCACATCGATCAAACTTTTTTGCACAGTATTGCGATAGACCGCGATGCGCCGCGATACGGGCCCATGGGCCGCGCGCACCAATGGCGCCACAGCGTCATCACGGCTGGTGACAGTGGCTCGGAACGTACGTTGTAATTCAAGCAACACGAGCGCGCGCCAGGTTTGAGAGCGAGTCCATGATAGTTTGTGCCCGCGCGGCTTCTGCCTGCAATTCCTCGAAAGCGGGGATATCCATGTCCCATTCGATCAGCGTCGGCACGGGACCGCGCCGTACCACGGCCGCACGGTAAAGCGCCCAGACAGAATCGCACACGTAGGTGCTATGGGTATCGACCAGCACGCGCGCTTCACCTTCGTCCTCTATTGAATGTCCGGCCAGGTGAATTTCACCAACGGCTGTCATATCGACGTGCGCGAGATATTCATGGGCATCGAAGGCGTTGTTGCTGGCGCTGACATATATGTTGTTCACGTCGAGCAGGAGGCCGCATCCGGTGGCCTTGACCAGTTGGGCAAGGAAGTCCCACTCGGGCATCGTCGAGGCCGCGAAGCTGAGATACGACGATGGGTTTTCGATCAACAAGCGTTGACCGAACGTATCCTGCGCACGGGCGACATTAGCGCTGACGATACGCAATGTTTCCTCAGTGTAGGGCAGCGGCAAGAGGTCGTTGAGATACGCACCGTCAATCACTGACCACGACAAGTGTTCAGACAATAGCGCAGGCTTCACCCATGAAAATAAATCCTTGAGACGGCGCAAATGAGATGGATCAAGGCCCTCGGCTGAGCCCAGCGATAACCCGACGCCGTGACAACTGATGGGGTAACGCTGCCGGATGTCGGCCAGCATCGCTTGCCGGGGTCCGCCAGGATTGAGAAAATTCTCGCTGTGAACCTCAAACCATGGCGTACGGGGTGGCGTTTCTTGCGGGTCAACCGCAAGCATCGGCATGTGCTGAAGACGAAGCCCGATCCCCGCTTTAGCGGGAACCGGGCTTGTCGAATCAGTCAGAGACACGGTCATGGCCGATAATCGCGCCAGAATGCCGCGTGCCTCAAGCTTTAGGAAACGGTCAGGGGTTAGCCGCCCTTTTTATCCATTGGCGTGCCTTTGCCTTGGAAGGCTTGGGTCTTGCCGCCCATCTTGTCACAGGAACCGGCTTCGACATATTTCCACTCGTTACCGTCGAAATCGGCCTTCGATTGAGCTTGGCAGCTATGCGCACCATTGGCGGCCGCACATTGATTTTCACCGGCTTTCGACACGCCGTAGCATTTTTCTTTGCCTTGTTGTGCGCTGGCAGCCGAGGGCAGCACAAACGCGGCCATCGCAACCGCACCAGCAACGGCGGCGGTAAGCGTCTTGAGGTTAAGTTCGGACATCGAGGTCTCCTATTGTTGATACGAATTGAGGTCGCAACGAGTGAGGTCGCTCCCGCAGGGCCGTGCCGATGTGAACACCGGTTGGCCCACGTCGCGCGGCAGGCGCATTGTTACAGGATCCAAGCGTAGAATCTCGAATCAAAGTTTTGTGATAAGTTCCCAAAGCCGCATCACATACGCGAGAGCGTTAGAATCTCACGTTACTTTGGTATCGGCGTGGTGGTGGCAAGTTTACCCAAACCTTCGAAAGGTTCGTATTGGCCGCCCATCTCTAGGCATGTGCCCATGGGCACCCATTTCCAATTTTCGCCGCTGTAATTAACGGTCGAGCATCCGCCACAAGTGTGAGCCCCGCTCAAGGATTGGCAGCCGTTTTCGCCCACCTTAGCAACACCATAGCATTTTTCTTTACCTTTGGCAGGCTTGCTGGACTCTTGCGACATGGCTGGCGTCAGGGCAGCAGACGCAAGACCAGCAGACGCAATGACTGCGGTAAAAAGCCGCTCGCGAAAAAATGGCCTTGAACTCATGTTAAACCAGACAGCACGGTAACCGCGCCCGAATGCGATGATCTTGTGCTGTACTAAACACCTTTGTTGCGATCCGGGCTAATCACAGCGGTGTGAATTCTTAAACCGCCGGTGCGTCGACCTCGATCCCGAAACTGGCCCCCATGGCCTTGGTATAAAACGCCAAATGGTCCTTGATTGGCGCTACATCAGGAATGGGGTTTTCATAGGTCCACACCGCGTTATCGGCACGGTTAGCGCCCGACACGAGGCTAAAATAGTTGGCATCGCCCTTGAAGGGGCAATGGGTGGTATGGGCGGTTCGCTGCAGCAGGGACATGTCGGTATCCGCGCGGGGGATATAGATCACAGTGGCGTGACGCGTCTCGGTCAGCGCCAAGGCTTGCGTAGACTCGGCCACGACGACGCCATTCCACGTCACCCTGGCCCGCCCTCGATAGGGTGCAATGTCAATGCGGTAACCATTTTTCTTGGCTTCTTCGATTTTTCGTTTCGCGTCTTCAGATAGGGTCATGGCGCCGGTCCTCGGAATGGCAGAGACTTATATTATCACAATTCGCTTATGCAGGGCTTGGTTGACGCCCCCGATAGCAGCCCCGATGATGGGTTGGTTACCCACCAACAGCACCTTCGGCATTGAACGATAAATGATCAAGAATTGGCGCATTCCGGCCTACGGCATCATCTTGGCGATCGCGCTTTATTACTATTTCGTGCCCCGGCAGGCAGCGCGCCCGCCACAACCCGAAGTCGTTGCCGCACCAACGCCAGCACCTGCCGCCGAGATTGCCATTCCAGACAATGTCAATTTAGGTATCCGCCGCGATCAATTGCAGTCCGTTTTCGAGCGGGCGCCCTATAAGTTGACGTTCGAGTTCAAGCCGCTCGCCGATGGACGCTCGCGCATGATCGGCCAGACAATGGACGGCATGACTAAAATTGATCTGATCGGCCCGCCCGAAGGCCTGGCCGCGGCCGTCGTGACGGCCAACATGCCCGACAACAACAAGCTGGCTCAGGTCAAAAACCTGAATGCATTGATGAATGCCGCCAAACTGGCATTGCCAGATTGGACGGAAGGCGAGGTTTGGGTCAACGCAAACATTCCAGCTGCCTTTCAGTCCGGCAGCGCATCAACCACGATTGATGGGCGCACGTTGACAATGAGCGTCACGCCCAACACAAAGATCTTGGTGATGACAATTATCGGTCGCAATCCGAACTAGGAATCGCGTCCGCCGTCAGGCGTCGAGAAATCGCAACACGGCCTCAGTCTTGGCCTTGAGACCGGCGGGGTTGCGCTCGCTTGGCAGAACAGCTTTGATACCTGTTTTGGCCAGCGCATGAGCTTGTTCAACACCGCCTTTAAGCGGGTCATCTTCGCTTGCCATACAAAATACTGGGCAGGGGATCAGAGGAATGCGTTCGCTCTCTTGATGGCGGAACGCCGCCCGGTAGCCCTTATGATATGTGGTGAGCGCCTTCAGGACTTCGACGACGATCTTATGAAGAGATTCGGCTGATGGCATCGCTTCGTTGCGGCGGTACTGGGGCGTGCGCCGGAAATACGGAAAATGGATCGCCTGATCGCGGATGAAGTGCCACGCCCATGTAAACTGACGGCCGAATTCGTCAGGTTTGATTTCGGGGGCGTAGTTTTTCAAGACATCAACTTTATCCTCAGCGCTGAACATGGCAATACCGTCAAACACCACCTTGCGCACGCGGCTGGGGTGGCGGATGGCCAATTCGCAAGCAATGTGCGCGCCAGTGTGGCTGCCATAGACATCGACCTTATCGAGTTTCAATTTGTCGAGAACGCGCGCCACGCTGTCGGCGTAATAGTCCATATCCGGGGCGTCCAGCGCGGGAGCAGCAGAATCACCGTTACCCAACGTGTCAGGCGCAATGCAACGGCGGGTCTGCGCGAATTGCGTCATGATGGGCTCAAGCGTGATGGAGGAGGCTGGCGAGGCGTGAATCATATAGAGCGGTAAATGGCCAGAGGCCTGCTCGGCCTCACAGCTGCGGTAATGAACCAAGCCTTCGGCGATACGGACAAACGCGCGGTCGATGAGCATGATGTGTGATTCTCCCTTAGTCGCAGTCTCTGTGAGCGGTCTTGCAATAAATGTTACATTCGGTGAGTTGACCCCTTGCACCGCAGTGTAGTGAAACGCGGCCATGCTGCAATTGTCTTTGCCTGCCGGATAGCCGCCCGTGACCACCACACCGCGCCGGCCGACGCCGACAGATAATCAAACTCTGCCCAAGGTTCTCGGCGACTTCGAGAACCTAACGGCAGCCTTGGACTATGCCGCACGCGGTGAGACTGGATTCAATTTCTATTCAGCACGCGGCGAGCTGGCCTTGACCCTACCATTCCGGGAGTTGCGCGAGACGGCCATCAGTCATGCGCTGCGCCTATCGGCGGCAGGAATAAAGCCAGGCGAGCGAATCGCGCTTTTGGCTGCGACCTCGCCGCAGTTCCTGATCCATTTTTTTGCTTGCCAGTATGCAGGGGTCATCCCCGTACCGATGCCGTTGCCCACGGCCTTTGGCCGCCGCGAGGCCTATGTGGCGCAAATCCAGAATCAAATTATGTCCGCAAAGCCGCGCCAGGCTTTCGGCCCCGTGGATTTTCTGCCGTTGTTAAAGGAAGCCGCTGACATAGGCGGGCTGGAGCAGTTGGGTTCCTACGATGAGATTGCGACATGGCCCGAAGGCAGAGGCGATGTGCACCGCGCTCGCCCCAACGACTTGTCTTACATTCAATATAGCTCGGGCTCGACGCGGTTTCCGACAGGCGTGTGCGTGACCCATGACGCGCTGATGAAAAACTGCGCGGCCATGAACCATGCCGTGGATAACCGGCCTGGCGAACGCGCGGTGTCGTGGCTGCCGTTTTTTCATGACATGGGCTTGGTCGGCTTCATGCTGGCCGTGATGGCCGGGCAAACATCGACCGATTATCTTGCAACCGAGGATTTCGCCCGCCGCCCGCTCACCTGGCTGAGACTGATGAGCGAGAATCGCGGTACGATGTCGTTCTCGCCATCGTTTGGCTACGAGTTGTGCGCCCGGCGAGTGCAAACCATGCCTGAGGGTTCGGTTGGCGTTGATCTGTCGAGCTGGCGCATCGCCGGGATTGGCGGAGAGATGATCAAGCCGCAAGTGATGAAATTATTTGGCGAGACGTTCAAACCCTACGGATTCTCCGACAAGGCCTTTTGTGGAAGCTATGGCTTGGCTGAGTGCGTGCTTGGCGTGTCGTTCTCGCGGCCCATGACGGGCATGACGCTCGACCACATCGCCAAGGATGGCTTGGCCACTCACAGGGCAACACCCTTACCCGATGATGGATCGCATGTGGGGCGTACGTTTGTCGGTTGCGGTGTCGTGATCAAAGGCCACAAGCTTGAGGTGCGCGATATCGACGATGGGCATGTTCTGGGTGAGCGCGAGATCGGCCGGGTGTTTTTCTCTGGGCCTAGCGTCATGACTGGTTATTACAACAATCCCGGGGCCACCGCCGAAGCCCTAATCGATGGCTGGCTTGATACCGGCGATCTTGGCTATTGGCTTGGTGAACAAATCGTCATCGTCGGCCGCGCCAAGGACATGATGATCGTCAATGGCCGCAACGTCTGGCCCCAAGACATTGAATGGACCGTCGAGCACATGGACGACATGCGCTCGGGCGATTCTGCCGCCATTGTGCTGGTGGATGCCCAGGGCAATGAAAAACCGACGATCTTGGTCCAGTGCCGCGCCACCAAAGCCGAAGAGCGAGCGAAACTTGTCGCCGACGTCAAGGCTCGGGTTCAAGATGCCGTGGGCATTCTCTGTGATGTAGTGCTGGTTCCGGCCCGCAGCTTGCCCAAGACAACCTCGGGCAAGCTCGCGCGCGGCAAAGCCAAGACCATGTTCGAGGCCGGCGAGATTCAATCGCTCGATGCGGCGGCATAAGGCGCTGGCATGTCACATCCCGTTGTCACCATTGCTGTCACGGGCGCCACCGGGTTTATTGGCCAGCATTTGGTGCGCGCCTTGCGCCGCGATGGAGCAGGCGTTAAGGCGCTGACGCGCCGCGCGCAGCCCTCGACCCCTGAAAACCTTCTAGGCCCCCTGACTTGGGTGCCTGGCTCGCTGGATGATGACCGGGCAATTGGCGAACTGCTTGCGGGGTGCGATGGAGTGATTCATATGGCAGGCGCCATCAAGGCTTTGAGCCGTGAGCATTTTTTGCGGGACAATACTGAAGGCACCAGACGGATCGCTGCGATCGCGGCGGGGCAAAAAAATCCGCCCCGGTTTATTTATGTGTCCTCGCTGGCCGCGCGCGAGCCACGCCTATCGGCCTATGCCGCCAGTAAACGCGAAGGCGAAAAAGCCGTGGCAGCATTGCGGCCCAAAATGTCGGTGAGCATTTTGCGCCCGCCCGCTGTCTATGGCCCCGGCGATACCGAGACCTTGCGCCTATTCGCCATGGCCGCGCGAGGTTTCGCGCTGGCCCCATCGGTTGTTAACGCGCGCTTCTCGATCATCCATGTGGAGGATCTGGTCAGCGCCATATTGAACCTGATGCCCCTGCGCGATGACATGGGTGAGCCCCTGGAAATCGACGATGGCCAGCCCGGCGGGCATGATTGGCCTGGCGTGGTCACGGCAGCGGGCCATGCCCTGCAGACAACCCCGACCCTGATCCCGATACCGGCCATGGCGATGTACCTGGGTGGGGCCATTGGCTCACTGGTGGCACAAGTCACCGGACGGCCTTCGATCTTGAGTTGGGGCAAAGTGCCCGAGCTTCTCCACCCCGATTGGGTCGCCCAGGGCCCGTCCGTACCTGGCTGGACGCCCCAGTGGGACTTGGCCAAGGGCTTCAAAAACACCGTGAATTGGGCAATTTCACAAGGTTTGTTAAAGAGTTACAGCTAAGTTGATTTGTCATTTTTGGCTCTACCCCACCCAATGGGAAGGCTAAGCCCCCGCGCCCGCCCAAGAAGGCGCTCGGTTGAACATGGTTTGGGTAGGATTGGTTTCAGGGTCATGACTGCGAACGGTGAACTGTCGCCGGACACGTTCGCGGCCTTTTATGAGCTTCTGAAGCCGTTCAACAAAACCGGAGTGGACCTCAAGCCAGAGACGCGATTCAGCGAAGACCTGAATTTCGATTCCCTGGTGGTGATGGAGTTCGTGGCGACGGTCGAGGACCGGTTCGATATCTCGGTACCGATGAACATTTTACCGGATATCGCGACCATTCAGCACCTGGGCCTCGCCGTGGAAAAAATCGTCAAAGCCGCCAAGGGCTAATCGCCCGGAGCGGTTTTGAGGTCACGGATAAGAACAATAAGGGTTGAACGCTCATGGCTGGTATTTTCGACCGCTTCGCAAACCTCGTAGCCCAACGTCAGGCGATGCTTGATGAGGGCGGATCTGATCCGTTCCAAGTGCGCATGGATGAAGTCCTCTCCCAAACCGAGGCGATCATTGCGGGCAAGCGCACCATTCTGTGCGGCACCAATAATTATCTGGGTCTGACATTCGCCCCTGAAGCCTTGAAGGCCGCGCACGATGCGCTCGATGCCTTTGGCACCGGCACCACCGGCTCGCGCGTCGCCAATGGCACCTACTCAGGCCACAAAGATTTAGAGCGCACCTTATGCGAGTTCTTCAACAAGGACAGCGCCATTGTTTTCTCCACCGGCTTTTTGGCCAATGCCGGTGTGCTATCCACCCTGATGGGCCCTGGCGATTTCATCCTGATGGATGCCGACTGCCATGCCTCGATTTATGACGGCGTGCGCGCCAGTTCCGCCGAGATCATCCGCTTCAAGCACAACGATGCCGCCGACCTGGATAAACGCTTGGCCCGCCTGGCCGACAAGCCCGGCAACAAGCTGATCGTAATTGAAGGCATCTACTCGATGCTGGGCGACAAGGCGCCCTTGAAAGACATCGTCGCGGTCAAGAAGAAGCATGCCAACACCTTCCTGCTCAGCGACGAAGCCCATTCGGTGGGCGTGCTGGGCCGCTATGGCCGTGGCCTGCCGGAAGAAGCCGGTTGCGAGGACGATGTCGACTTCATCGTTGGCACCTTCTCGAAGTCGGTGGGCACCGTGGGCGGCTTTGTCGTCTCGAGCTATCCCAATTTCGACATGCTGCGCTTGGTCTGCCGCCCTTATATTTTCACGGCCTCGCTGCCGCCTTCGGTGGTCGCTTCGGCGCGGGTCAACTTAGGCCTGATCAAGAATGGCGGTGCGCTGCGCACCCGCTTGATGCGCAACGCCAAGGCGCTGCACAACGGTTTGACCGAGGCAGGTTTGAAGCTCGCCAGTGACATCAGCCCCGTGGTGGCTGTGGTCGCGCCCGATCCGCAAACCGCCATCGCCTTCTGGCGCGGCCTGATCGACGCGGGCGTGTATGTGAACCTCGCCCTGCCTCCCGCCACACCTTATGGCTACTCGCTTTTGCGCTGCAGCCTGTGCGCGGCCCATACCGAAGAGCAACTGCGCGAGGTGGTGGCTATCTTCACCACAGTTGCGACTAATTTGGGCCTGATCGAGCGTCGCACCCCCCGCGTCGCCTTGGGCTGATCTCGCTTTTTACCGCTGAACGGAATGTGCGGGGCCTTTCGGGGCCCCGCAATTTTTTTGCCTTTCGCCCGGCGGGCAAAACGGCTCCTGTTCCGCCTGATAGAACAGGGAAAGAAACAGGCTAAAAACGGGAAAATGTGAGTCCGGCGGCAAACCGTGTAGGATTAATTTTCTATAATATTTATATTTCATAGATTATTATTCCTATCTACCAAGCTGCCCACCACGCTTCAATTCAACCTGCACACCGTAGTTATGTCGGTGATCACGCCCGCCTACCCGCTCAATACATATGCTGCCCGCCGTTGATCGACATGGTCGAGCCGGTGATGAAGTCGGCGTCGTCGGCCACCAGGAACATCACACCGCGCGCGATGTCCTCGGCGCGCCCCAAGCGGCCCACCGGAATGCGCGCGATGATTTTTTCCAGCACCGGCGGGGGCACCGCACGCACCATGTCGGTATCGACGTAGCCGGGCGCGATGGCGTTCACGGTGATGTTCTTGCCCGCGCCCTCTTGCGCCAAGGCCTTGGTGAAGCCGTGAATGCCCGACTTGGCGGCGGCGTAATTCACCTGGCCGTATTGGCCTGCCTGGCCGTTGACCGAGCCGACATTGACGATGCGCCCGAAGCCGCGCTGCCGCATGCCGTCAATCACCGCGCGGCACATGTTGAAGCATGAGCCCAAATTTGTGTCGATCACGGCCTGCCATTGCTCGAAGCTCATCTTGTGCATGGTGCCGTCACGGGTGATGCCCGCGTTATTCACCAGAATTTCCACGGGACCCAAGTCTTTCGCAATTTGGCCCACGCCGTCTTGGCATGATTTGAAATCGCCCACGTCGAACTTGAAGGCGCGAATGCCGGTTTCGGCGCTAAAGGCCTTGGCGGCCTCGTCGTTGCCCGCAAAATTGGCCGCCACCTTGTGGCCGGCGTTTTTCAGCGCCACCGCAATCGCCTTGCCGATACCGCGCGTGCCGCCAGTGACGATGGCTACCCGACTTGTCATGATGCGCTCCAATTCATGTTCCTGCTCATGCACGCTAGCATTATACCCCGACTATAAAAGCCTGGTGGTGGTACGGCGAGGCCCAATGCAACCTGAACGTTGACTTTGGGCAGCCTCACACGTAAAACGCCCGCCCTTTCACAAACCAGCACAGGAGGGCTTGCCGCATGTCGTTCGACCGATCGTATTCCGCCGCCGCCCCCATGCCTGGGCCGCGCGCCGTGTTCACCCGAACCAAAAGTTACACCGAAACCTACGCCGAATAATTCGCGCGGTCTTGCATCTGGGGCCCCGCGAGGCCCACTGCTCTGAAAGACCTGCGTTATGACACCGCAACAAATACTTCCCCGCTTTTCTCAGGAATTCCGCGCCACCTTAAAACTGGCGCTGCCGCTGGCTGCTGCCCAACTGGCGCAAATGGGCATGGGCATCACCGATACGGTGATGGTCGGTGCGCTGGGCCGCGATGCATTGGCCGCGGGCGGCTTGGCGGCAGCATCGTTCTTTTCGATCACGGCGGTGTTGCAAGGCGGCCTGATAGGCGTTGGCATTCTCATCGCCCATGCGCGCGGGGCCGATGACCTGGCGCGCATCTCGCCGGTATTGCGCAGCGGGGCGGTGCTGGCTTTGCTGATCACCGCGTGCATCGTTCCGGTGTTCTGGTTTGCCGAACCCCTGTTGCTGGCCATTGGCGAGCCCGAGATGATTGCACGCGACGTGGGAGCGTATATACGAATCTTAGTGTTGTGCACGCCCGCCACCATGTGGTTGGCGATGCAACGCAGCACGCTTGCGGCCATGAGCCACACCCGGCCGGTGATGATGATTGGTATTGGCGCGTTATTCATGAACGGCGTTTTGAACTACGCGCTGATCCATGGTGCATGGGGATTTCCCGAGATGGGCTTGATGGGCTCGGCCACCGCCTCGGCCATCACCATCTGGGCCATGAGCTTGGCCATGGCGGCGGCGATTGGCCGCATCCCCGAACTGCGCGGCCACACAGCGCGCGCGCATGTTGAATGGGGCGTGGTGCGCGAACTGGTGCATTTGGGTTGGCCCATCGCCATCACCTTTGGCGTGGAGATTTTGTTGTTCCTGATGGCCGCGCTTCTGATCGGCACACTGGGTGCGACCGCCATGGCCGCGCATAACGTGACCATCAATGCCGCCTCGCTGACCTTCATGGTGCCATTGGCTATTGGTCAGGCCGCAAACATTCGTGTCGGGTTTCACTTGGGCGCGAAATCCCCGCGCGCGGCACAACGCGCGGCCATCGTGGCGCTGGAGCTGGGCGTCGTGTTCATGACCATGACCGCGATCATCATGTTCACGCTGCCGCGTGAGATTGCGCTGCTGTTTAACCTGAACCCGGCGCGGCCCGCCGACGTGGACGTGATTGCGATGGTGGTGCAACTGCTGACCATCGCAGCGTGGTTTCAAGTATTCGATGGTGCGCAGTGCATCGCGGCGGGCGCTTTGCGTGGCTTCAAGGACACGCGCGTGCCGATGGTGATGGCCAGTGTGGGTTATTGGGCGATTGGGTTTCCCGTGGCTTGGGCCTTGGGCTTTCCGCTGAACTTGGGGGCGGCGGGCATTTGGTGGGGTTTGGCACTTGGCTTGGCGATGGCCGCCGTGTTCCTGGGCGCACGACTGTGGCGCGTGAGCACAAAGGCGATTGCGGAGAGAGGAGTTCAATAGGGTCAGAGTAAATTGATCGGAGGCGCGATCAATTTACTCTGACCCTATTGAAAAGCGGAGTCGCCTGTTCCAGGCCGCTTAAAAACGCTTAATTTCCGTTTGAAAACAGCGCGCTACAATCTATTACGTTTTCCGACATTGTTACCGGTCAGGCCGTCACAATTGGCAGGCAGTGTTGGCTCATGAGCAACGCATCCCCCCGCCCGCCGAGCCGCCGAACGCGTTGGTCTGTGGCCGCACGGTTCACCGCCTTCCTCCTCGTCACCACAGCCGCGAGCGCGCAAGCCTCGACCTACCTGACGCCAGTGTTTCCTTCCGGCGCGGCCAAGGCCTCGTTCGTGCGGCTGCACAACCCCACTGCCGCTGCGGGCAGCGCCACCATCGCCCTGCGGCGCGCTGGATCATCCACTGTCTTGGGAACCTGGACCACCAACGTACCCGCCGGGGCATCGGTGCAAACGGCGCTGCGCGATATTGAAGCCGCAGCGCGCGTCACACCCGCAGCGGCCAATGACACATACTCGTTAGCGGTGACATCGACCTTCAACGGCTTTGCACAACATGTCGTGTGGAACACTAGCGGCGGATCGCTGACGAACGTGTCCAACTGCGGTCCGGCGCTGTCGATGGATGGCGCGAACCTGGCCAGTGTGCACACCGGCCTGATCGCCAACTATCCCAGCAGCATTATTCTTTACAACACCGGTACGGCAGCACGTGCGGCCATATTGACCATTCGCGATTCGCGTAACGGACAAACATTGGGCACCTGGACATCGCCCAGCATGAGCGCGGGTGCATCCTCGCGTGAATTCACCGCCGTGGAAATTTTGGCCGCCGCGCGCATCGATACCAGTAATGGAGTTTATCACGTCAACATCGCGCTCGATGGCGCGTTCACCGGCTTTGCCCAGCATATCGTGGCCAATATCAACGCCGGCAGCACAACGGATATGTCGGCCAAGTGCAACTTAACCGCCGGAGGTGCGCCATGAAAACGCATTTCAACCCCACTGCCGCCGCTTGGGTTATTACAGCGGTTGGCGTGACGCTGATCGGCACAGCGATGATGATGCCCGCAGGCTCGCAAGCCGTGGTGCGCACTATTCAAGTTGGGCCGTTCGTGAGTTCGGCAGCAACAAGCATGCGTTCGGCATTGCGCGTTTTCAATACGGGTTCGCGCGGTGGCAATGTGACCGTTCGCATCCGCGCCACAGACGGCACGCCAGCCACCTGGACTACAACTATCGCCGCTCACGCTGCGCCGCAATTCGACATGAGCACAATCCAGGCCGCAGCCAGCCCATCATTGTCGGGCGCCAATGCAGCCGCGCGTTTTCAATTCACCATCTCGGCAGAATTTCCAGGTCAGGTGCAAAACCTGCTGTGGAACGAACGTGCTGCCGCTTGGAGCAACTTGTCGGCCTGCGCCAGCGATACCTCGACCAGCGGGCGCTACTTAGGTGGCATCGGTGTTGCATCGGCTGGCGGACAATCGAGCACCATCGCGGTGCAAAACTCCGTCGCACGCGACCAAACCGCGAGCTTCGAGGTTTACAGCGTCGCCAACGGCAAACGCCTGGGCACTTATAGTGTGGCGGTCCCTGCCAATAGCGCGATTAGCGTTACGGCCAGCGTTGTGGCTGCGGCGGTTGGGTTTACACCAAGCACCGGCAACGACCGCTTGAACTTTATTATGAATTCAAGCTTCACCGGCTTTGCACAACATCTGGTCGATGATCAAATCTCGGGGCGACCACAAGCATGACCGAGGCTTGCGCGTTGCCTAGCGTGCAAGAGGACGGCCTTGGTATTCCTGCGATGCCTGCCCAAGCTTATGCGTTTTCCGACGCCGATGTGCCGTTGCCAGCCCACTACACAGCGGCGAATGCACAATTGGGCAATGTCGCGCGCGCCGATAATACGCCCGCTGATAACCCTATCACCAATGCGGGCGCGGCCTTGGGGCGCGTGCTGTTTTACGACAAGCGGCTATCGGCCAATAACACGGTGGCCTGCGCCTCGTGCCACAAGCAGGAGTTTGGTTTCTCCGACCCCAATCGGTTGAGCTTTGGATTCCAAGGCGGGCTGACGCGCCGCCATTCTATGAGCTTGGCCAACGCGCGCTATTACAACCGTGGCCGGTTCTTCTGGGACGAACGCGCGGCAACCTTGGAAGCCCAAGTGTTGATGCCGATTCAAGACGCCACAGAAATGGGCCTGACGTTGTCGCAACTCGTGGCCAAAGTTTCGGCGGCTGATTTTTACCCGGCACTGTTCCAAAACGCGTTTGGCACACCTGAAGTTACGTCCGATCGCATCTCGAAAGCCCTGGCGCAATTCGTACGCTCCTTGGTCTCGACCCATTCGAAACTGGACCAGGCGTTTACCGGCGGCACACTGAACCTGGCCGCACTCACGCCCCAGGAACAGCAAGGCTTGCGGTTGTTCGGCGGCATCGGCGCCAATGCCGGCCCGCCAGGACCAGGCAACCCTCCAGGCCCCGGCGGGCCTGCCAACAACGGCCGTACGGTGGGCTGCAACCGCTGCCACACTACTTCGGCCGTGGTCAGCGACAACATTCACAACAACGGGCTTGATGCCAACACCACCGCCGATCAGGGCGCGGGCGCCGGGCGGTTCAAGTCACCCTCGCTGCGCAACATCGCCATCACCGCGCCGTACATGCACGATGGCCGCTTCAGCACGCTGGAACAGGTGGTGGAGTTCTATAACTCGGGCGTGCAGGCGCACCCGAACTTGGACAACCGCTTGCAGAATAATGGCACACCGGTGCGCCTGAACCTTAATCAAGCGGAGAAGGATGCGCTGGTCGCCTTCATGCGCACGTTGACCGACACCACGATGGCAACCGAGGCGCGCCTGGCCAATCCGTTCTAAAGATTACCCCCAACCGGAGGGCCGGCAGAATGCGGGCTCTCTGGTTACTTCAATCTGTCGTTAGCGTTCGACGCACATGGCGATACCCATGCCGCCACCGATGCACAATGTGGCCATGCCCTTCTTAGCGTTGCGCTTTTGCATTTCATGCAGCAGCGTCACCAGCACGCGGCAGCCTGAGGCGCCAATTGGGTGGCCCAGCGCAATGGCCCCGCCATTCACGTTCACCCTGGCTGGGTCTAGCCCTAAATCCTGACACACGGCCAAGGACTGTGCGGCGAAGGCCTCGTTGGCTTCGATCAAATCCAAATCGCTAATTTTCCAACCGGCTTTTTCCAACGCTTTGCGCGACGCAGGAATCGGCCCCGTGCCCATGATGGCCGGATCAACGCCGGCTTGCGCCCAAGCGGCGATGCGCGCCAGCGGCTTAATGCCGCGCTTGGCGGCTTCGGCGGTACTCATCAGCACCACCGCGGCCGCACCATCATTCAGGCCCGAGGCATTGCCCGCCGTGACCGTGCCCTCTTTTGAAAATGCGGGCTTGAGTTTGCCCAGCGCGTCAACGGTGGTGCCAGCGCGCGCGTACTCGTCGAGGTCAAAGGATTTTTGTTCGCGTTTGATCATGATCGTGACCGGCACGATTTCGTCTTTGAATTTGCCAGCCTTGATGGCCGCCTCGGCGCGCTGTTGCGAGGCGGCGGCGAACTCATCTTGCTTGGCGCGCGTGAGCTGCCATTTCTCGGCGATGTTCTCGGCCGTTGTGCCCATGTGATAGCCGTTGAAGGCATCCCACAGGCCATCCTTGATCATGGTGTCGATCATGGCGCTATCGCCCATTTTCACGCCGTTGCGCAAAACCATGGCGTGGGGCGATTGGCTCATGCTTTCCTGGCCGCCCGCCACGACAATGCCTGCATCGCCCGCTTTGATCGACATGGCGCCGAGCGCCACGGCCTTTAAGCCCGAACCGCAGACTTGATTGATGGTCATGGCGGAGACTTCTTTGGGCACGCCAGCTTTCATGGCGGCTTGGCGCGCAGGGTTTTGCCCGCAGCCTGCCGTCAGCACCTGGCCCATCACCACATCGGAGACATCGGCGGCGGCAACACCAGCACGTTTCAACGCTTCAGCGATGACAACTTGGCCCAGCTCGACGGCGGATAATCCACCCAGCGATCCGCCGAAAGACCCAATGGCGGTGCGGGTGGCAGAGGCGATGACGATATCGGACATGGAAGACTCCTACGGGAGCATGGGGAAGCGGTTTTAGGCTCCGGATGAGAGGCGAGCAAGAAATATGTTGCGCTGCAACATTGGCTTCAGAGGCTTTTGAGCCACTGCGCAAAGGGCTCGTACACCAGTTTTGGCGCGCATCCGCCCGCCATCATGCCGATATGGCCAAGATCAACGTTCAGGGTTTTGCAGTTGGGAATGCGGCTAGCCAAGGCCTTGGCCGACTCCGGCGGCACGATGCGGTCGTGAGAGGGAATCATCACCAGCGCTGGCGTGGAAATTTTTTGCGGGTCGATGACAATGCCATTCACGGCCCACTTGTTCTCGAAGGTTTGGTTCTCGCCATACCAGCCAAACAAGCATTGCATTGCCACCGGCCCGGCCAATGGAATGCCATCGTTGAGCCAGTCTTCCAACTCCACAAACCGGCGCGCCGCATCGCTGCTGACATCGCGCGCGGCAAAACCCCGGAACTTGCGCCCAACCAATGTGGGATCAAGCGAGGCGAACATGGCCTGGAGAAAATCGACACTGGCGCAGCCTGTTGTGCTGATCATCGCATCGATCATCGGGCGGAAGTTGGTGATAAAGGCGCGCGAGGCGGCACTTTCGGCGTGAAAATTCCAGGGTGCTGCGAGCAACGCGAGGCCCGAAATCAGATCGGGGCGAAGTGCAGCCACCGCTGCGGTCAGCGTACCGCCCATGCAATACCCCGCCAGGCGCGACGATGAGCCTGTGATTTTTTTCACGTGTTCCAGCGCTGGTATCATCACGCGCAAAATATAGTCATCGATGGTGAAGTTAAGCTCGTCCGCGCCGGGCTCGCCCCAGTCGAGCAGGAAGGCGCGCACGCCTGCTGCCGCTGTGGCTGCGAGCAAACTGCGATCATCGGATAAGTCGAGAATGTAACCACAGTTGATCAACGAGGGCACGACCACCACGGCAGGGCCTTTGGCTGGCCCGCCATAGTCGCGCAACGAGGCAGCACCACTGGCCCAAACCGGCGGCGGAGCTGTGCGCGTGCGATGGAATGCATGGGTCTGATAGCGGGCAATGCCCTGCACCAGTTGTTCCATGCGCGTTTTGGCCTCGCGTGTCAGCGCATCAACGAAAGGTGCTGGCGCGATGACGCTTTGCCAAGGCGCGGCAAAACCCTCAGGGTTTTGGTGTACGTACTCGGCGGCGAGGCGTTGGACCGGCTTCGAGAGCACTGAGGCGCTGCTCGATGGCGCTAAGCCGGGCATCAATCCGGCGAAGGACATCTGCAACAGCCAGCCCTCCGTCGCCAGATGCAGCGGCAGCGGCCGGGGCCCGAGGCGCGGCGGGGTGTGAGGCGTCGGTGCGTCCATGCGTGAAGCCTTGAGTCATGGCCATGGCGGCTGGACCCATACCCTGGCCCCAAGCCGCCGCAGCGTTTTGCATCATACCCTGAAATAGGCCCGCCCAAGCGCCAGCGGCGTTGGGGTCTTGCGCCAATTTGGCCATCTCATCCTGCCACAGGTCGAGATAGCGTTTGGCCAGGGCGTCGTAATCGGGGGGGCTTGCGGTCATGGCAGCAACTATAGCGCGCAGGTGCGTTTTCGTCCCGCCTTTTGGCAGCGCGCCTTGGCCCGGGCAGGCCAAAACCAAGGCTTTGACACGCGCCGTTGTGCAGAGCACAATTTCCCCACAATAGGCGATTTTAGCATTTCACGAGGACGGCGATGTCCGAACCCACCGGCAGCGGCGACAAAACGGCAGCCATTAACATCAAGAAGTACGCCAACCGGCGGCTCTACAACACCGCGACCTCGAGCTATGTGACGCTGGAGGACTTGGCTGCGATGGTGCGCAAGAACGTCGACTTCATCGTGACCGATGCCAGGACCAACGAAGACATCACGCGTTCGGTTCTAACCCAAATTATTGTCGAGCAAGAGGGCAAAGGGCAATCGCTGCTGCCGATTAAGTTCCTGCGCCAAGTCATCGGATTTTATGGGGATTCCTTGGGCGGCGTGCTGCCGCGCTATCTCGAACACAGTATGGATTCATTCTCGCAACACGAAGAACAGATGCGCAGCACCATGAAGGATGCATTCAAGGGCCTCTTCCCGATGCAACGCATGGAAGAGATGGGCAAACAAAATCTGGCGCTGTTCGAAAACGCCATGAAATTATTCAATCCCTTTGCCAATCAAACCAAACCGGATGCGGCCAGCACCGCCCCTGCGAGCGCAGCATCGCGCAGCGATAACCTCGAATCGTTGAAAACGCAGCTCGATGCCATGCAGGCCCGACTCGACAAGCTCGCCAAGGGCCGCAGCTAAACCCTCAACCCCAGCGCCAGTCACCCGAGCCCAGTCAAAATTCGCATAGTCGTATCGACTAGCTACTTTTGCGGGCCGCTTCTCAACCTTCAGACTAAACCTTGCTCTAACGCCATTCCGCAAAGGGCAAGACTAGCTCGTTGATCCAAATTGTTTTTCAAATGCGCTACAAACTGATCCCATAACAATTTTATACAATTCTCTTCGACAGCCGTCTGTAACCCTCGGTTATATTTCAACCGAAAGCTGCGGGGTCTTGATACTGACACCCGCCTGGGTTCGAAACGAACCATCAGTCGTCAAGACCACAGGTTGGGAAACTTCATGAATATGATCGAACCACAAACCCGAGCAGTCCCTGCGAATCGGGCCAACGATGTTGATCGTTACGTCGGCACGCGCATCCGCGAGCGCCGCGTGATGCTGGGCTTAAGCCAGCAGCAAATGGCCGACATGATCGGCGTGACCTATCAGCAGGCCCACAAGTACGAGCGCGGCATCAATCGCATCTCGGCCGGGCGGCTGTACGAGATTTCGCGCGTCCTCAATGTGCCAATCACATACTTTTACGAAGGCCTTGATGGCCACAACGATGAGGCGGTCGAGCCGCGTCAGCGCATGTGCCTGGAACTTGCGCGCAATTTCTCGGCGATTGGCAATCAGAAGCACCAAGAAGCGCTTAGCCAATTGGCGCGTGCCCTGGCCGTTCAAGAATAATCCAATTCTACTGGGATGGAGACGCCCACCGGCGGATTGGGAGAACCCGGTCCGCCGGAACTTTTTTTAGGCACCCCACTCGTTACGAACTACCGGATCACTTTCTGTTTGTTCGTGCCGCGCCCGCAATGCATTGAACTCCTCGCGCGGCAAAAGCCGGCCCAGCGCCCAAATCGCCGCAGCCCTCACGATATCTGAGCCGTCGTGCAGGAGCGATTGGGCGCTCACGGCCAATTCGCGATTCTTGCTGTTCCCGATGGCGTTCAAGACATTGCGCACGAATCGATTCCGCCCGATACGTTTGATAGGCGAGCCCGCGAATAGTTTTCGAAACGCCGCATCATTGAGTGCAGCAAGGTCAGCTAGACGCGGCGCGGAGAACTCCGCACGCGGCACAATGTCGGCATGTGTCGTGACATGGGCGAATTTGTTCCAGGGGCACACTGCCAAGCAATCATCGCAGCCATAGATGCGGTTACCCATGAGCGCTCGCAGCTCGCGCGGGATATGCTCTTTATGCTCGATGGTGAGATACGAGATGCAGCGGCGCGCATCGATACGATATTCACTGGTGAAAGCTTGGGTTGGGCAAACATCCAGGCAGCGGCGGCACTCGCCGCAATGATCGGTCTCGGCGGCATCGGGTTCGATGGCCAGTGTGGTGAAGACCTCGCCCAGGAACAGCCACGACCCAAAATCCCGCGAGACCAAGTTCGTGTGCTTACCCTGCCAGCCCACGCCAGCCGATTGCGCCAATGGTTTTTCCATGACCGGGGCGGTGTCGACGAACAGTTTTACATCTTCGCCCGCCGCCTCGTGCAGCCAGCCTGCCAAGCGGCGCAGGCGTTTTTTGAGGACATCGTGGTAATCGCGATTGCGTGCATAAACGCTGATCACGCCCTGCCCGGTGTGCTGCAATGAATCCAGCGGATCGTGGTCCGGGCCGTAGTTCAAGCCCACCACCACAACCGATTTGGCCTCGGGCCACAGAACCTTGGGATCGGCGCGGCGATCAAGCGTCTCATTCATCCAGTCCATGCCACCATGATGGCCGTGGGCGACAAACTCGCGCAGATGAGATTGCGTTGTTTTGGTTGTGGCAGCGGCAGTAAAGCGCACAACATCAAAACCGAGTTCGAACGCCGTGCGGCGGATGGTCTCCTTATCCGGCGGCGTCTTCACTCGTTTCGCCCCCGGCTTGCGCGGCGGCGAAGGCCTTGATGAAGTCTTTGAGATTTCCGGCGGCAATGGCATTGCGCAACTGCGACATGAGATGTTGATAGAAAGCGACATTATGCCAACTCAACAGCATCAACCCCAGGATTTCGTCGCTGCGGATCAGATGATGCAAATACGCCCGGCTGTAATTGCGGCTGGCGGCGCAGGGCACACTTTCGTCTAAGGGCCTTGGGTCATCGGCATGCTTGGCATTGCGAAGATTGAGCTGACCGTTGCTGGTAAAGGCTTGCGCCGTGCGGCCCGAGCGCGTGGGTAGCACGCAGTCGAACATATCCACACCCCGGGCAACCGCGCCGACTATATCGAGCGGTTTGCCCACACCCATCAAATACCGGGCTTGCGCTGACGGCAGATGTGGAGTGGTCACGTCGAGCGTGGAAAACATCAGCTCTTGGCCCTCGCCGACCGCGAGCCCGCCGATGGCATAGCCATCAAAGCCAATCGCTTTTAAGTGCGCCGCGGATTCGGCCCTTAGGTCAGCGTGCACACCACCTTGGACAATGCCGAAGTGCCCATAACCCTCGCGCGCCTTGAACGCAGCTTTGCTGCGCTCTGCCCAGCGCATGGACAATCTCATGCTTTCGGCCACCGCCTCTTTGGTGGCGAGGTAAGGGGTGCACTCATCGAAGGCCATGGTGATCGTGGCATCAAGCATGTGTTGAATCTCGATGGATCGTTCCGGCGAGAGATAATGTGTCGAGCCATCAATGTGCGATTGGAACGTCACGCCGCCGCCATCGATCTTGCGCAGCTTGGCCAGCGACATGACTTGATAGCCGCCCGAGTCCGTCAAGATCGGCCCATCCCAACCCATGAACTTGCGCACGCCGCCAAACTTGGCAATGCGCTCGGCCCCAGGACGCAGCATGAGATGATAGGTGTTGGCCAAGATCATCTGCGCGCCGGTGGCCGCCACCGTGTCGGTGAACATGGCCTTCACCGTGGCTGCGGTGCCCACGGGCATGAAGGCGGGCGTGTCCACCACGCCGTGCGCGGTGTGCAGTCGGCCGCGCCGCGCCGCGCTATCGTTGGCCATCACGTCAAAATGAAATGCGCTCATGCTCTAGGCCTGCCGCTCCAACCACGAGGCGTCACCATAAGAGTAGAAGCGATACCCCGCTTGAATAGCATGTGCATAGGCCGATTTCATGCGTTCAAGGCCCGCAAAGGCGCTGACCAGCATGAAGAGTGTTGACTTAGGCAAATGAAAATTCGTCATCAACACATCGACTGCTTTAAAGCGATAGCCGGGCACGATGAAGATAGAAGTATCGCCCGCGAAGGCCCCAACTCCGTCGTCAGTGGCCGCAGACTCCAATAACCGCAGCGCCGTTGTGCCCACCGCGATGACCCGCCCACCGTTGGCTTTGGCGGCGCGAATGGCAGATGCCGTGCTGGCGCGCACCTCACCCCATTCGGCGTGCATCACGTGCTGATCGGTATCGTCCGCCTTCACGGGCAGAAACGTACCCGCACCCACATGCAATGTCACATAGGCGCACACCGCCCCCGCTGCATCGATAGCGGCAAGCAAAGAAGGGGTGAAATGCAACCCCGCAGTGGGCGCAGCCACTGATCCGTCTTTGGCGGCGTAAATGGTTTGGTAATCGACGCGGTCCTGGGCGTCGTCGTTGCGCCGGATATACGGCGGTAATGGAATGTGGCCAATCGCGTGAACCGCGCCCATCAACTCTGCCCCGCCGCGATTAAACCGCAAGCGCACCAAGCCGCCCTCGCTTTTGGATAGAATCTCTGCCGACAAGTCAGTGCTGAATTCAACCACCTGGCCTGGCTTTAACCGCTTGCCTGGTTTGGCGAACACATCCCAGGTATCGGCAGATACCGAACGGTGCAGCAGGCATTCGACAGCCACTACACCCCGCCGCCCCAACAGCCGGGCGGGCAACACGCGTGTGTCGTTGAAAACCACGATATCGCCAGGGTGCAGTAACTTTGGGATATCGCTGACCCAGCGATCAGTCAGAGCCACTGGCCCCACGTGCAACAACCGTGCGCGATCGCGTGGGCTTGCCGGACGATCAGCAATGCACCCAGGCGGCAAATCGAAGTCGAACGCATCGGTGCGCATGGCTTAGAGCGTTTGCCCTTGGACTTGGTTCGTGGAATGGTGGAAGGGGCCTTAAAGTCTGGACGCACACGTGTCAACGCAAGCCGCCATCACCCCAACTTGAGGCGTTGCAAATCATGGCTGGGGCGGGGAGACTGCGCAAACGACTTAAAAAGAGGCCTGCCCTTGGATTGGTTGACCGACAAACTCGACCGGCTGTTTGCTGCCCTTTGGATCGCGGCGTTTGGCATCATGGCCGCGCAGATCGAGCCCTTGGCCACGCAATATATGGCGCGTAGCGCAGCGCAGCTTGCCAAGGCCGAGGCGCATCTTGGTAACGTTCAAACCGGGCTGCGCTATCAAACGATGGCCGAGGTGACGCGCGGCGAATTAGAAACCGTAGCCCGGCAAACACTCGCTGAGGCGCGTGCGGCCCATGAGGCTGTCGCCGCCCCCTCACCTCTGTTGCGCCCCATCGCATTATGGCGCTGGGCTGACCGCACCATGCGCGATGAAACGATGACGGCCTTCGTGCCCGCCGTGCCGATGACAACCTGGGCCGTGACCTACACCGTGCTGGGCGTGCTGATTGGCTTTGCGGCCTACGAACTCGTCAAATGGCTAGTGGTGGGCTTGCTGCGTTCGCCGCGCAGACGCCTCAAGAAACGCCGTATGATTGGTTAGTAGCAATGAATGGGATGTATTCATGATCGAGCTTTTTACGACGCGCACCCCCAATGGCTTTAAGGTCACGATCGCGCTGGAAGAATTGCATTTGCCTTATACGGTTCGTGTCCTCGATTTGCGCGCGGGCGAGCAAAAGCAAGATTGGTTTCTGGCGATCAATCCTAACGGGCGGATTCCAGCCATCGTCGACCACAATAACAGCAAGCTTGCGGTGTTCGAGTCTGGGGCCATTCTTGTTTATCTCGCCGAAAAAACCGGGCGCTTGCTGCCGCCTGATGGCAAGGCGCGCTATGCGGTGATGCAATGGTTGATGTTTCAAATGGGCGGCATCGGCCCGATGATGGGCCAAGCCAATGTGTTTTACCGCTACTTCCCCGAGAAGATTCCTGCCGCCATTAGTCGATATCAGAACGAATCGCGCCGCTTGTTCGAAGTGTTGAATCGCCGCCTGGGCGAAGCGGAATGGCTGGGTGGCGACTACTCCATCGCCGATATCGCCAATTGGGCCTGGGTGCGCACCCACGAGTGGTCGGGCACCTCCATCGACGGCTTGGAGCATGTGCAACGCTGGTGCAAGGCGATGGAAGAGCGCCCGGCCTGTCAACGCGGCGTTCAAATTCCCCCGCCACGCGAGACGGCGCAGCCGACGGACGTACTCAAGACCGGTCAGACCATCGTGACGCTCTGATCGCCACTATTTTGCCGGGTGCCACTCTTTGACCCAGGCGATACGAAAGGTTCGCTGCTGGCCATCGTGTTCGGTGATGGAAACGTATTCATCCGGCTTGAAAGCATGGCTGGAGAATTTAAAAATCGCCTCGTCATCCTCATCGCCCGGTGCGTAGGAAAATACCCACTTGCCGCCCTGGGTACGTATCAGCAACCCCTTCTCGGTTTCCACGCCTTTCTCGAAGTGCCGTACCACGCAAAGATTTTTTGCTTCGCGCCACGCCGCACTATCGAGATGACCAGTGCTATCCAATGGCGCGCGGAATTCATAGGCATGTCCCGGATCGCCTAGGGGATGGTCCTTGGTGCGCGCCAACTCAAGCCGGATTGTTTTTAATGTCATGGCAATGCTCCTGATCGTTCAGGAGAGATTACGATGCGGCGATAGACCGGCCTTGATGCCGGTCAATACGCGGGGCTATCGCAAACCCACGTCGCACTTGGGCGACATGTCGAGCAGCACGCCCGCGCGGGAATTCTCGACGATATGCTGCATGTAGCCCGCCAGCGCCTCAAGACGAACATTGTAGTACGAGATCGGATTGCCGTTGTTAGCGCTGGTGTCTTGCAACCCTGGTACGGTCGCCTCAATACGCGCGATTGGGACTTCAATGGAACCGCCCGCGGGAATTTCGGGCGTGGCGTAACGCCCGATCTCTTTGCCGGTTGCGGCGTTGTAAAAGACAAGCCCGCCAATCGACGCGGTTGAGCCGGTATTGACAATGCGTAGCCGCGACGGATAGCCCTCGATATTGACGCTATGCACGTTCATCATCGTGCGGGCGTCATTCGATAAACCATCAGTGCAGGCCGTAAGGTTGGCGAGAACGCTTGCGCCACGCGCCAAGACGACATGCTGTATGTAGCCCGGCACGGTGCTTTCGACTTCGACATTGAAAAAGGTCCGCGCGGCATCCGTGACCGGGACATTTTGCGTGGCGGCCTTGGCCTCTTTCTCAAGGTTGGCGATGTCAACTTGCGAGGATGCGTTGGGCGCAATGTTGGGGCTGGTCCACGTGCCAAGGGTGCGCCCTGAATCGGCATCACGCAGCGACACCGTGACGCTGCCGGTCTGGTTCGAATCATTTTGGAACCGCAAAAAGGCTTGGCCCTGGGTCGCGGCACGGTTGGAACTAAGCACGTTGTTGACGTTGCGCCTGTCACGGCCTTGTAACCGCAAGAGAGCTTTGTTCACTTGAATCTTTGACAGAACAAAATTTGTGTCGGCCCGCGAGACTTTGACCCCCGTCGTTCGCAAGGCCTGTTCGATCTCGTTGATCGATTTTCCCGGCAACGCCGCCCGCACGACGGCAAAGGCGCCGGCCACATGAGGGGCGGCCATGGAGGCGCCGGAATATGTGATGAGGCCATCGTTTCGGCCCGAAGCCGCGGTAACACTAACGCCAGGGGCCATCAGATCGACCGCGCCAGAAATATTGGTGAAGCTGGCCACGCCGGTGCCATCGTTGGTGGCGCCCACGGCTATGGCGGCCGTAACACATGCAGGTGTGTTGATCTTGCCGGTCTGACCCTCGTTGCCCGAGGCCACCGCAACCGCGATGCCCTTTGCGCGTAGCATTTCGATGACTTCGCGGCGCGGATCGGTATCGCAATTCCCTTCGAACGACTTGCCGCCAAGGCTGAGATTGACCGCGACGACATTAAATTGAGCGGCCACTTGATTAACGTGATCAAGCGCTTTCAACACGGCGAGTGAGTCGGTCAGCTCGCATGGCGAAGGATCGGGGTCACAGTCGGCCTTAGCGCGAACTTCCGAGAACACATCAATCGGCAACAGTTTTGCCGCGCGCGCCACGCCAAAATTCGTGCCGTCGTTGCCAACCGCAACTGAGGCAACATGGGTGCCGTGATCACAACGCGTGGAGCCGGCAGGACATTTCGACGCAGCACCAGCCGCGATTTCGGGGGTTTGGCCAGAGGGGCATTGAGTAAACGTGTTGGTGGCGGGATCGTGAGCCGAGAAGCACGCCTCGGCAACAACCTTGCCCGCAAGCATGGGATGGGTTGTACGGAACCCGCCGTCGATAACCGCAACGGTGACGTCCTTGCCTTCGAAACCGCGCGCCCAAGCTTCTGTCACGTCGATGGAGGGCACCGATGAGGCAAGGAGCGCACGCTCAACACCTGTCGATAAGGTCTGCACAGCTTGGGCTTTGCGCTCACGTGCGTTGAGGAAAATGCCCGCGACCTCGGAACGCTCCAGTAAGCGAACAGCCTGAGCCCGGTCTACCGTGACACCGACATAGGGCAATGTTTCAAACTGCGTATCAACCGAGATACCAAGCTCGCGCAACACCGGCGCCACGTCATCCATGGCCGAGGCGACGGCTTCGCGTTGTTCGCGCACGGTGGCATTATCACGCCAGCCAGGCAGAGCATTGTCTTGGCGCAACTTGACGATCACCTCGGCAGTCTGGCCATCGAGTGTGGCGCGCATGACCTCGTCCATATCGGCTAAGGCCGACAGCGGAGACGCCAGACCCAATACGAACGCCACGCTAAAAATACGGCGCGCAAAACAGATCGGCAGTAGGTGGCGGATGCGTTTCATCATCTCTACGGTTCAGACAATGCAATCTGCGCTCTAGCCAAGCGAAAAAGTCCGCTGGCGTGATACCCCAGAGGAAACCGTGAGATGGAAGGAACGGGTCGTGACGCCGTTCGTGAGGCTATTATGACCATTGATGCTCCAGAGTCCAGGCCTTGGTATTGGCATATTAAGTCGATCAATGACCGTGTCGGTTTTTATTTAAGAAAACACTTAAAAATCATAATGTTAGGTAATTATTAAGTAGCCTAGAAATGAGCCCCTAACAGGGCCTAAAAGGAACATACCTATAGCTAGGCCTCAAATGTGGCTTTTTTCAAATCGGATCAGGGTCTTAAGCCGGTTCGTTTCGCGTTTCTCATGAACGGCCGGACGGAACCTGCGGTTGCACGATTTGGCGGTGGCTATAGGGATATTTGCCGGGGTCGATGGGCCCCAGAATCACCCAAAAACAGCTGTACATGACCACCGGAAACACGATCCAAGCCGCCAAGGATTTCACGTGAGGCATCACCCGCCTAACCCACACAATCAGCGGCCATGAGGCGAAGAGCGCAAAGGGCAGCACAGTGCTCGCCGCCGTCACAAGCTGACCAATGTTCAGCCAGCCAAAAGCCACGCAGACCAACAACATGCCCGTTCCAATGAACGGCCCCAACAGCACCGCAGCTAGACGATCACGTCCGATAGCCTGCCGGACAAGCGGGGAAAATGAAGCGATAGCGCTCAGCAGTGTAGCCACGATGATCATGCCATAGGGCATGAGAAGCGCTGTGGTCAGCGTGTTCTGTCCGATGGCTGTTAAGTCAGAGTCCACCGGGCTCGTTTGACCACCGGCCAACACGCTGATCACTGCTGTTATCGTGGTGAGGGCAACGGCGGGGAATGCAAATGCCCAGCGGCCGCTAGCAGCACCGCACCACAACAACCACAACGGCATCAGCAAGGGCCCGACCGGGGCCATTACAACGCCGATGCAACCCAACACAGCCGCAGTGCCGATCGGAATGATTGCAGCAGATAGCGACTGTCCCGGCGCACTGAGGATCAGTTCAAGTGCACCTAATGCGAGCAACACAATCAACGCATGTGGCGTGGCGGTAGAAAATGCCGCCACGAGAGGCGGGAAAAGGACAAAGGCCAATGTGAAGAATGCCGCGACGACGGGATCTTGCGTCAGCCGCCGCCCAACCCGAAACGTCAGCATGATCGCCAGCGCACTAAACAAGAGCGAGAGCACGCGCATGGCCAGCAGGCTGCTGCCTGCAACAGCGCGCCACGCCACAAGAATTGCGCCGTAGGCCGTGGCGGCTTCCTCCATCGCCAATTCCGGCGGCAGAGGAACCAGCACGCGAGCTAGGTAAACGCCGTAAAATGCGAACAACGCCACCACAGCGCTTACGACCCCAATAGTTGTAAATCGCTCGCCATCGAATCTTGTGCGCGTGGCGCTGGCCGGATCGGGAGATGTCATGGACTCAACACGCAACCCTCAGGTTTCCTTGGCAAATTCGTGAAAGCATGTAGAATGTAACGCAGTATATAAACGGGCTGGACCGATGGCATGGGGCTAGTCTAGCCGGTGGTGGGTCCGAACTAAAACCTCCGATTCAACAAAAAATCAGCAACAGTACGTTACGGCCATCATGAACACATCGAACCGTAACGCCAATCGCGCGAGTGCTGGAAGCAGCTTAGCCGCAGCCTGGCCCGCAGCTCTTTTGATATTGGCCGGGCTGGCCGCTTATGCCGCCGTGGCATCCAACACCATCATGTATAGCCGCCTTGAATTCGACGAAGTCGGATATCTGGTCAAATCGTGGTGGTATGTCACCGGCGCGCTCAAGCCCTATAGCGCGGCCGACTCATCGCTGACCATGCCGGGATTTCCATTTGGGCTTGGTGGCCTGCAAATTGCCATGGGGCTTTCGGCCACGGCCGCGCGCATGGCGATGGTTGGCCTGGGCCTGATGAACGGAATCTTGCTGTTCTTGCTGTCCCGCAAACTGACCGCAAACCCGCTCGCCGCGGCGGCGGGCGTGATGATTTTTCTAGGCGCACCCGCCACAGCCTACAGTTTTTCAACTGCCACGCCGGTGGCGTTGATCTCGCTCTTTCAGATCATTTCGCTCTGGCTGTTGGTGATGGGCTTGGGACGGCCAAAAATTTGGTTGAGCCTCGTGATGGGGCTTGTGCTGGCCGCACAGCTCATGTGCAGCAGCGATATGGTGGTCCCTGTGCTCCTGCTGATTTTGTTATTTTTTGCGGCGGCAGGGCGCGGACGTTGGCTGCACGGGCCCATCGTGCTCATCGTTATCGCGGCTGTGATCGCAGCAACTCTTTATGTGTTTCCTGATCAATTCACGACCTACCTGCTCAACCAGCCCATCGTGCTTGTGGTGCGTGACCTAACCGGCCTTGCGCCAATTGGGCGCGGATTGCCGCCACCAATGCGGCCCGATTATGACATCGCACGTATCCAACAAGATCTGTTGGAAGGCGTGTTGATGCCCTATGGGGGCACAATCTTGCTGGGCGTGCTGTTGATCGCTTTAACATTGCGTGGGCCACGCGTGCTGTGGATCCCAGCGATTTACGTCATCGTGTCGCTAGCATCAGGTGCGGTCTTCCTTCTGCCCGGATGCGACACCTGCGCGGCCACAGCACCCAGCCAGGTCATTGTTGCGGGGGCTCTCAGTGCCGCCATGGCACTAGCGTTTTTGTCGCGCTGGCGCCGCCAGCACCAAGGCGCGGGTTCGCCTTTGGTGATCGGCGGCGCATTGGCCGCGCTGACCATCAACACCTTCGCGCCAGGTCTGGCCACGCGCGATGTCATGCATTTTTTCCCCGCCGCGACGATGAAACAAACCCGCCCCGTGGCCGAACAGCGCGACATTCCCGCCTTGATGCGCTTTATCGGTCAGAACGCGTCCGGAACGGAACCGATTTTACTGCTGCATAAACTGCCTGCCCTGCCCTACGCCGTGCACATGGCGGGCCGGAAATTCCCTGCGGCTAGCCTCAACCCGGCCGCACAATTTCGGGCACCTGCGGCCTCTGACAGCCAACGCGAGGCGGCGTTGGCGGCGATTGAGCGTGGCGGCGGTTGGTCTGACGCAACGATGAAACGCTGGGTGCAGCGCGATTACGATATGATCTTGTGGCAGGATGGCGTACTGCCGCCAGATAATGAAACATCGGAACTGTTGGGCCAATTATTTGACGTTGCGGGCACAACGGAATTTCGCGGCGCAAAGTTGACGCTGTACAAGCGCAAAGGCTAGGGCGCGGCGCCCCCCGCTCTCATGGTCAAACGCACATTCGATTTTTGTAGCGCCCTTGGCGGCTTAATTGTGCTGTCGCCGATTTTTCTTTTGGCCGCACTGAGCGTAAAATTATCATCACCTGGGGCAATTTTCTTTCGGCAAGTGCGGATTGGCCGCTATGGCGTGCCCTTCCGAATCTTTAAATTCCGCACCATGCGCGGCGACGAGCCGACATCAGGACCAATCTTGACCATCGGCGCAGACCCGCGAATCACGCGTGTTGGCCATTTTTTGCGTACATCGAAAATCGATGAACTGCCGCAGCTTATCAACGTTGTGCTAGGCGACATGAGCTTAGTTGGTCCGCGCCCCGAAGTGCCCAAGTACGTCGAGAAATGGACGCCCGCCCAGCGCGAGATTATTTTATCGGTGCGGCCGGGCGTGACGGGGCCAGCCTCGCTGCAATTCCGCAATCAGACTGAGCTATTGGCCAAATACGACGACCCGGAAGCGGCCTATGAAACCGTCATCACACAAGAAAAGCTGAAACTCTGCGAAGATTATATTCGCACAGGCACGCTATGGACCGACATTCGCTTGATTCTACAAACAGCCGTGTCGCTGTTTCATTAGAAACCCAAGCCTAGGTTCAAGTTGCAGCTGCCAAATCAGTTATAAAGCCATAGAATCAAAGGGTTTTAGGTTCCAAAGGAAAATCAACTATGTATCTTTAGTTATCTTACGTAGGCTCGGGTGCGATGGGCGCCGGCTCGGCGCATATGGCCTGTGGTACAACCTGTTGGGGTTTTTGGTGCGCCTGGGCCACGATTACCCCTATGGCTAGGGGTTGGCCCAAGGTTATAACCCGCACATGACCTCAGCCAAGTTGCATATTGTCCTCATCGACCCCTGGATCCAGACGCCGGTCGATATTGGCTGGAATCGTACCCAAGCCATCTCACGTGCGCTTGCTTTGGCTGGTCATGCGGTGACTTGGCTTGCGGGCAAATCACAGGCGCCCGACTCGGGCAGCGAAACCAAGATCGTCCTTAAGTCTTGTCTGCAACCATTAGAGCGCCGGTTCGGCTTCGCGGCCGTTGGCGTTCCCACATTTGGTTATGGTTTTGGTTTGCTGTGGGCCCTTCGCGGGATCGATCAGACCGACATCATCATTGTGCGTCACCCGCCATTGGCCGGAGCTTTGGCGTTGGCGCTCTATAGCTTGCTCTCGGGCGTGCCCATTCTGGTGGATGCCGACACGCTCGCCCCCGAAAAGATCGAGACCGGTTTTTTTGCCCGCCTGGCTGGGCGTTTTCGTTTCATGGTATTGCGGCGCACCGCCGTTCATGTTTTTGCCGCAGCCCCAGACATCAAAGCATGGTTCGAAGCACAGCGTTTCCCACCTGCTGGAATTACGGTCGATCCCAATGGATGTGATTCGGCGTTGTTTGCGGGTGCGCGCGACAAACCCTCCGACATTTTTGTGAAATACCCGCAGCTCAATTATGGACCTTTATTGCTTTACGCGGGACGTCTTAATCGCGGCAGGCCAATCGCGGAGCTCTTGGAGATTGCAGCGGCCCTTCGCGTCATTGGATCAGATGCACGCATCGTCATTGTTGGCGACGGACCAGACCGGCTTGATCTCAATGCCTATGCATCACGTTTGGATGTGTTGGAAAAAAACGTGTGGTTCTTGCCGGCCCAACCTCGATCCGTGCTGGCAACCCTGATGAACGCCGCAACACTGGGCTTAGCCCTAACGCCCCAACGATTCGAGGGCGGGCTTGAAGCGGGCAGCCATATTTTTGATGGCTTGGCGGCGGGCAAACCAATCGCTGTGCTAGGCGATGGCTGGCAACGCGAGCTGATCGAGGGCCGCCAAGCGGGCCTGGCTTTGCCCGCGAAGAACCCGGAAGCCGCCGCACGCGAGTTGGCTGATTTTCTGCGGGACGGCGACCTCGTGCGCCGCGCGGGCGAGCAAGCCAACGCCCTTGCGCGCGGCAAGTACAACACAGAGCGTACGATGGCCGAGATCCGCCATCGGGTTGAAAAAATTGCCGTGCGTCATTCCCGCCACGACGTGGCGCGGCGTCGCTCGGCCTTTGCAAAACGAACGTTCGATATTTTGGCCGCGTTTGTGGCGCTCGCCATTCTTTCGCCAGTGCTTGTGCTCATCTCAATTGTGTTGATGACGTCAGGGCATCTACCGATTGCCGGGCGCGCACGCAGCGGGCAGCGCGGCAAGCCCTTCAAGCTCTACACCTTCGATACCATGATGGCGGCTGGCAGTGGCCCTACCTCATGGCGCAGCACATTCGCCAATTTCCTGCGCCGCTCGGCCCTAGACCGCTTGCCAGAATTATTCAACGTCGTGTTGGGCGATATGAGTTTGACCGGACCCCGGCCGCTGCCCGCGGAATATGCCACGTACTATACCGAAGCCCAGCAACGCCGCCTTGATGTGCGCCCGGGCCTGACGGGCTGGGCGCAAGTCAATGGGCGCAAGGGCCTGACATGGGATGAAATGTTTGCACACGATATCTGGTATGTGGAACATCGAACGTTTTGGCTTGATGTGAAAATATTGCTGCGGACTTTTTTCGGTCTGTTTTTGGGCCACGGCGCAGCCCCCTTGCCAGCGGGCCAGATGCCGCGTTTTGACGAGATTGAAGCCCGGCGCCAAGGCGCGGAAGACGCCTAATCAACCTATCGATTGGCTTCGCAAAATCATTTCAATCCCGATGGCCATCAGCAAAAGCAGAATGAGTTTGCGATAGCGCGCTTCGTTGATGTGTTGGCGCACGAATTGCCCGAAATGAACCATCAGCCCGATAATTACCGCACCGACAGCCGAGGCGGCCAATAGTTCGAAGGTCAAGACATGGGCATAGGCCAGTGCGCCATAAATCGCCAACGAGCCCATGAAATACATCAGCGAAATCGCTGCCACAAAATCTTCTTTCGATAATCTCAACGCCATAAAGTAAACGATCAAGATTGGGCCATAGAGACCCGACAATCCTGCCAAGGCCCCGCACAGCAGGCCAACGATGGGGTTCATCCAGCGTTCTTGAGCCGGTGACACTGTGAAGCTGACCGGAAACATCTGCACGCCAGCAAACAGGAACGCGAGGCTTCCGAACACGAGCAGGCATGTGGCTTGATCGATCGTCACCATGTACTGCACCGAGAACGGCACGGTCACAAGCGTCGTGGCCAACAACCAAGCAAACCGCCGGAAGAAATAAACGATCCGCCCGCCCATCAGCATTTGTTGAAAATTGGCGGTGAAATTCGGCACGGCGAACATGCCCAACGCCGATTGAAACGAAATGGCAAATGTCATGATGGGCATGCCGAAAAATGGCATGCCCAGGCCAAAGGCGCCCTTGGCCAAGCCTGCCACAAAAAAACCGATCATCACGATGATCGCCGTGCGGGCGTCGGGAAATCCAAAAAACTCGAGCACGATTTTTACTGCATGACGTCGGCGAGGAATTTCAAGGTGCGTTCCTTGGCCAGTTTCGTGGCCGCCGCATCATAGAACTGCGGGCGTTCGTCACAGGTAAACCCGTGATCGGCGTCGGGATAAAGGTAATAGGTGCCGGAGGGGTGGGCGGCCTTGATCTTGGTGATTCCTTCCGAAGGAATACTCTTATCCTTCAGTCCGAAGTGATACATGACTGGTACCGATGGCGTCATGGTCTCGACATACTGAATCGTGCGTGTTCCGAAATAATCCACGGCGCCCGCTAAGTTCTTGCACTTACTGGCTGCGAGATAAGCGATGGCCCCGCCGAAGCAATACCCGATGGGCACCACCTGACCTGCCTTGGCACACTCGTCGATGGCCGCTTGCACGTCTGCCACCAACATCGCCTCGGTCAGCTTGCCCACCACCTCGCGGCCCTGGCCAATCTCGGCGTAACCAAGAACCAGATTTTTCTCGACGCGATCGAACAACGCCGGAGCCACGGCAACAAAACCATCGCCTGCGTACTCATCGCAGACATGTTGCACGTGACTATTAACCCCAAAGATCTCTTGCAAAATCACCACGGCGCCCTTGGGCGTTCCGGCCGGAACCGCCTTATAGGCCCCGAAACCATGCCCGTCAGCGGCACGAAGTGTGATCATTGAACCTTTAGCCATGGTCGTATTGCTCCCCGGTTTTGCCTTTTGGCGGCTTGATCTGATGGTGGAGTCGCCGAATAGCGACCCCGTGCGGGGTCATCAAGCGACAGCCTAACCGATTGGTCAAGATCGAGTTTGCAGCGCACCATTGCATTTGCGCCGCACAGAGGCGGAGGATTAACCGTAGGTCCGGGACGAACAGGAGCAGCGGGGATATCCCCACATCGCCTTCGCCACCGGACCTCGGGGCCGCAAGCATTGGGCGAGGCGGCAGCAGATAGCCAGGAGGGCGCCTTAACAGCATGACTCCACCGGATCAGCAGTCTTGAAGGCTGCTCACAAACAATCGGCTTCGTTGCACAGCCGATTACACTGTGCCTTCGGGCGCACGAATTGGATCAATCATCCAATTCAATGAAACCTCGCCCTTCACGGCGAGGTTTCTGTTTAATCATCAACCGGAAATCAAACCTGCGGCGAGCAAGGCCGAATCAAGCTGTGCGGCGAGTTCTGACGTAGGTGCCATCAGCGGCAAGCGATACTCCAACGTTGGAATCAGTCCCATGCGCCGGGCCAGATATTTCAATGGCAGTGGATTTGTCTCAAGAAACGCTGCTGTATTGAGCGCATCAATGCCTGCATAAGCAGCAATCGCATCGTTTACTCGCCCAGCTTTGGCGTGCTGAGTAATCTCGGAGATAATCTTGGGCACAATATTGGCGAGCGCCACAATCAACCCACAGGCCCCCTCGCCCACCATGTCCCAGGCGATCTCTGAGAGACCCATGAAGATGCGAAACGCGGGTCCAAACTTCTTCAAAGCATCGCGTACGAAAGGCCGGTTGGGGTCGGATTGTTTCATGCCAATCACGTGGGGGGCGGCAGCCATGATCTCCACGCACGTTTCTAGCGTGAGCGTGGCATTGGTCCGGCTTGAGATTTGATAGAGCAGAATTGGTTTGTCGGTACGCCGTGCGATGTCGAGAAAATAAGCTTTAAGCGCCCGCTGAGGCGGCTTAGCGAACATGGGCGTGAGCACCAGGATGGCATCGGCGCCAGCTTTGGTCGCATGCTCGGTGAGTTGCGCAGTATCGGCATGAGAAGCCGCGCCCGTGGCAGCGATCACCGGCACGCGTTTATGGGCCGCACCTAGTGCTGCTTCCAACAATTGACACCGCTCGGCAACGGTCAGTGCCGTTGGCTCACCCGAAGTACCCGCGACAACAATGCCGTTCGTGCCCTGCGCGATCTGCCAATCGACGAATTTTGCATAGGCCGCAATGTCCACCGCACCATCGCGAAACGGCGTGATCAGCGGTGTGTACGACCCGCGCAGAAAATCAGCCGCAAGCGGAATCATGGCGTAATCACGGCGGCAATATCCTTAAGCCATGTGGCGTACGTCGGTGAGCTTACCTGCAATGCCTGCGGCCGCAGCCATGGCGGGGCTCATGAGGTGCGTACGCCCGCCCTTGCCTTGGCGGCCCTCGAAGTTGCGGTTCGAGGTGGCCGCGCAGCGCTCGCCCGGCTCTAACCGGTCGGGGTTCATGCCGACACACATCGAGCAGCCTGGTTCACGCCATTCAAAGCCTGCGGCGATGAAAATGCGATCAAGGCCTTCTTGCTCGGCTTGTTTTTTCACCAACCCTGACCCCGGCACGACCATGGCACTCACGTGGGCGGCGAGCTTTTTGCCCTTCACCACGGCCGAAGCCGCGCGCAAATCCTCGATGCGGCTGTTGGTGCACGAACCGATGAACACACGGTCGATTTTCACGTCGCTCAACTTGGTCCCCGGCGTTAGGCCCATATAATCAAGCGCGCGAGCAACTGCTTTAGCTTTGTTGGCGTCCTTATAATCGGCTGGCGAGGGCACCACGGCGGTGATGGGTAGCGAGTCTTCCGGGCTTGTGCCCCAAGTTACGCGAGGCGCGATTCTAGCCGCATCGATTTTAACTTCGGTGTCGAAAACTGCTCCAGGGTCGCTCGCCAATGTACGCCAGTGCGCCACGGCGCGTTCCCACATCTCGCCCTTGGGCGCCATGGGACGGCCCTTGATATAGGCAAACGTGGTCTCATCGGGGGCAACCATGCCGGTGCGCGCACCCGCTTCGATGGTGAGGTTGCACAACGTCATGCGCCCTTCCATCGACAGCCCCCGCACGGCACTGCCGGTATATTCCACCGCATGCCCGGTGCCGCCAGCCGTGCCGATGGTGGCAATCACTTCCAGCGCCATGTCTTTGGCGGTCACACCCATTCCTAATGCGCCGTCCATTGCCACGCGCATGGATTTTGATTTCGTCATCACGTGGCACTGCGTGGCGAGTACGTGCTCGATCTCGGAGGTGCCAATTCCAAAGGCCAGCGCGCCCAAGGCGCCGTGCGTGGAGGTATGCGAATCGCCGCACACCAGCGTCACACCTGGCAATGTCATGCCCTGCTCGGGCCCAATGACATGCACGATGCCTTGGCGCTCGTCGGTCATGGTGATGTAGGGCATACCGAAGGATTTTGTGTTCTTGATCAGCATCTCAAGCTGCAACGCCGCCTCGGGGTCGTCGATGCGTTCGGCGCGGTCGGATGTCGTCGGCACGTTATGATCGGGCACCGCCAGCGCCGCACTAGGGCGATGGAGTTTGCGCTTGGCGTCAAGCAGGCCTCCAAAGGCCTGAGGGCTTGAAACCTCTTGGACGAGATGCCGGTCGATATAAATGACGCAATCGCCGTTGTCATAGCGGTGCACAACGTGAGCATCCCAGATTTTGTCGTAGAGCGTGCGTGCCATGAAAACCCTCTTTGCCACCAGATATATAGAGTGGCGGACGCCTTAGGGCCAAGCCGTTTTAAGGCGGATATACAGCACCCGCCCGCGTGGGTCGTGAACCTTGCTGTCGTAGCCAGCATTGGTCAGCACATCGGGCGGATTGCTGTTCAATAGGTTCAGCGCGCCGATGCTAAGCCAAATATTCCGATTCTCGCCCAATATCGTACCGCCCATTTGATAGCCATATTGCACATCTACTGTGGCGTGGCTGTCGATGCGGCGGTTCGCGTTTTGATCGTCCAAGTACGGCCCGACATAACGTACAAAAGCCGAGGCTTGTTGAGCGTCGCGCTGCCATGCAAGGGATGCATTACCCCGCCAACGCGGCAATGATCGCGCGAAGGTCCGGAAGTTGCGATTGCCCGCCACATCGCGGCGGGGTGCGGTGGGCGAGTCTTGAATGATAAAGCGGTTGATCCATGTCGCCTCGGCGGCAGCGTTAAAATCACCCCATTTTTGCCGGATCGTGAAATCAAGGCCATCCGTCAGCGCCTTGGAGGCATTGATATAGCTGGTGTCGATACGCAGAATTTGCCCGGCCGCGCGCACGATGCGCAGATCGCGGGGGTTGGCATCAACAATGGCCTGCGCGCCCTGCTTCACGATGATGTTGGTGTAATCGTACCGCCAGTAATCCATCGAGGCCTTGAGTGTTTCATTAGGCGTAAGCGCAACGCCAACATTAGAGGTCTTGGCTTGTTCGGGCTTGAGATTTGGGGCGCCATTGGTGCGCACACCGCGAAAGCCGCGCGTGGCCGTCAGCGGATCGAGAATATCCTCCAGCACCGTTTGCACCGAGAACGCTTGAAACGTCGAGGGTGCACGAAACGAAGTGCCGTAGGTTGCCCGGCCCGTCAGCCATGGCGCCGGAGTCCACGCCAACCCAACCTTAGGATCGGTCGATGAAAACCCGCCCCGGGTGTTTTCGTGACGTAGTGCGATCTGCGCCTCAAGCTTGGGTGCGATGGGTCCGCGTAACTCGCCAAACGCCGCCCATACGTTGCGCGTGCCCGCAAAATCCGGGGCACCAATAAAAAACAAATAGTTCTCGCGGTTGAATTGATCGTCGAGGTCGCCGATCACCCGCTCGCGGCGATATTGCCCGCCCAGCGCCAGTCCCCATGGCCCGTTCGCGGTCTGAGCCACATTGCCCGTGAGGGCGGCATCAACCGTGGTGAGCCTGGTGCGGTAGTCGTAAGTGGCGATGGAATTGAAATCAGCTGCGACGCTGGGATCATTATAGGTCGTATCGCCCGGGCGGCTGCGCGCTGCCGACCCGAAGGGGTTGAAGAAACGGTTGTTGTTGGGCCCGCCACGCCCATTAAGCGCGGCAAGAAACCGATCTGTCAGCGCATTTTCGACGCCCACGAGAAAGTTATTTTGGCTTTGCGTCGCAGCGATATCCCAATCCCAACTGGCGATGCGACCTTTCACACCTATAACGCTGCGCCAAGTCTCGGACGTATGCCGCACCAACCCGCCACCCGCGTTCGCACCGAACGGCCGGCCCAAAAACAACACCGGCACGCCGAAGATATTGCCGGGGTTAATGGCAGGCACGACTGGCGGATTTAAAATGGGAAAAGAAGGCGACGTGCCGCGGAGTGTGGCGTTCCAAGCATAAGCCGCTTCGGCATAAACTGTTGCCTGATCATTCAATTCAAGTTCGGCGCTACCAAAGGCGTTCCACCGCCGTTCACGCGGAATGAGATGGTAGTAGGGCGCGAAATCAAATGTGCAGGTGCCAATCCGAGCGCTGGTAACGCCTGATGGTTGCGGATTACGGGGGTTGGGAATGCCACCGACATTGCTGCAATCAGGGTCGATGACGGGCAGGTTGCGATCCACGCCAAAGGGCAAATCGGGGAACACGGGTGAGCGTTGCAGAAGAATAAATGCACCGGGCTGACCAAACGAAGAGAACGCTTTGCCTTTGGTGAATTCGCGTTCGGGCGCGGGCAGCCACGAGCGGCGCAAATAACTGGCCGAGAACATGGCGTGGAAACGTTCTGTCCCGCCGCCCACAATTGCCGAGCCCGTCAGATCATCTTGTGAGGCATTGGCCGTATTGGCGTAGTCGATTTGAACTTCCGCGCCCGAAAACGTTGTGCGGGTGACAAAATTGGCTACTCCGGCGACAGCGTCCGAACCATATAGAGCCGCAGCGCCATCTTTGAGAACATCAAGACGCTCAAGCGCAATCAGCGGAATAAGTGCGTTGACATCAACAAAGGTCGAGCCATCGTCAGCCACGCCGCCGGATATGGTTTGGCGGCGGCCATTGAGCAACACAAGCGTGGCGTTCAGCCCCAGGCCGCGCAAATTGAAGTTCGATGTGCCGCCGGAAAGGTTTTGAGTGAACGGATCAATGTTGAATTCAGATCCTGAGTTCAACGGTAGCGCACGCACGATATCCGCTGTTTGTGTAAAACCGGAAGCTGCGAACTCACTCGCGGACACGCTGACGACCGGCGATGGGCCTAAGGATCGCTCACCCTTGAGGCGCGAGCCAACGACGACAATTTCTTCCACACCCGCCAATGCTGGAAACGCGGCAATTGCAAGACAGAATAAAACGCTGATAAAGAGTCGCGTTCGAGCCACTGCGATACCGTTATAAATTTAAGATTGCGGCGTGTCTTACGGTATAGGCACCCTCTGCAACAGCCAAAATTTGAGTCCAAACCGGCAGCACGGCGATTGGCTTAGTGTGCTCTATTCTGGCGGAATCGGATACGAGGGTAGACCCGCGCCAATATCCATCCAGCAGCGTTCGCCAGCGGCGGCAAAACGGCTGCGATGTTCCTCGCGCCCAAGCACGTCCAAGATCACGCTATAAACTATTAGGCGTTTGGGCTGCCAGGGCTCGACTGAAAGCGAAAGCAAAATCGCCTCGAACATCGCCTGACGCCCGGCCGAGGTTGCCAAAAACCCGTGTTGCAGTATCCCACAAGGATGATTCACAACCGTATTGACAACACTCAATAACCGTCCACGTGCTGCATCATCGAGATGTGTGCCAAACATTTTGCCGGTATCATCACGGCGCCAACGCTCGACGAGCTTCGTGCCCATGAAACGCACCAGCAGTCCATCCTCCAAAACCTCATGGATAAACACTGCGGGCATTAGTTCGGCCGGCGCTTGGTCGAGGTAATCGTTGGAATGGGGAATAATCTGTCCAGCCCGGCGCGGCAGGGTGCGCCAATGATCAAGGAACGATTGACAGCGGGCGTCGACAATTTTCAACACGGCGGTATCGGCCCCAAATGCAACAAAGTTCAACAACCCAGTACGGGTCGTAACTTTTTGAATTGTGCAAGTACCCATCGTGCCAAACAACCGCTAAACTAGGCGCTATCGGATTTGTTAAGCTTTTGGATTGGGGCTTCACCGGGGGCAAATATGGCGCAAGATCTGTTAATTGACCGGCAATTTGTGAGGATTGCCGAGGGTTTGGTGCATATTCGAGAATGTGCAGAAACTAAGTCAGGCCAATTGCCATTGTACTTGATGCATGCCTCGCCTGCCTCGGCGCGCGGGTTAGAGCCCCTTTTGGGCGCGCTGCGGACCCATGGTGTGACGCGCAGGCTGATCGCGCCCGACACCTTGGGAAATGGCGATTCAGCGCCACCGGCGCCCGACACGCCGGACATTGCCTATTTCGCCGATAGTGTCCGCCGCGTGCTTGATGCCCTCAAGATCGACCGTGTGGACGTGTATGGCGCGCACACCGGCTGTCGCACCGCCGCCGAACTGGCTATTCTTTTCCCTGACCGCATCGGCAAGGTGATCTTCGATGGCATCACCGAATACGACCCCGAGATGAAGAAACAAATATTCGCGAACTATGCGCCCGAAATGAAACCCGATGACATGGGCCGGCAGTTTGTTTGGGCCTTCCATTTCGTGCGCGATCAGATTTTTCATTTTCCCTATTTCATGCGCGATCCGGCCCACAAAACCACCCGCGAGATGCCGAGCAATGAGCACCTCCATGCCCATACCGTCGATGTGTTGAAAGCGCTCACGACCTATCACAAGGCCTACTTGGCGGCCTTCCGCTACGAACCGCTCCAGCGCCTGCCCCTGATCAAACGCCCCGTGCTGGTCTTGGAGGCCGATACCGAACCACCCCATTTACAGTCAGCCGCCGCTCAGATGGCCGCCCTGGTGCCCGGGGCCAAGCTGGTGCGTACGACCGACGGTGTGGAGGGCAAAGCCAAGGCTATTGCGGACTATTTGAAGGCTTAGGAACGGTTTCCAGCCTAATTAGCTTGAAACATCATGATTTTGCCCCATTTACGCCCGACGCTGGCCATAGTGGCCCGCCAGGGTTTAGCATTCGATCGGCTCGGAGACAGTAAAAGGATCCAATCCATGACCACGACAGTGACCCGTTATTTGATCGCGACCTTCGCTGCCTTGGCGAGTGGTGTGCTTGCCGCAGCGGCCGTGAAAGCCGAGGGCGAGAATGTCGGCGACACACAGCAGTGCATCCGCCTGCAGTACATCGATTCAACCCCGGTGATCGATAACCAAACCATTTTGGTCAAAATGAAGGGCAAGGGCGGTTACAAGCGCATCGACTTGCTCAACAAGTGCTCCGGTTTGAAAATTCAAGGCGGGTTTGGTCATTCGACCTCCATCAACCAACTCTGCAAGTCGGATCCGTTGGTTGTGCTTGAGCCCGTTGGCTCTACCTGCTTGATCGACAAAATCGTGACCATCGACAAGGCCGAAGCCAAAGCGCTGCTCGCAAAGAAATAAGCTTCATCGCCAACGCGGCTGGTCTCGGACGAACTGCCATGACGGCGGTGCAACGGCCGGACCAGACGATCCAGGCATGAATGTTGAAGAGACGCCCGGCGCAACCCGCCGGGCGTTTTCTTTTTCCGCCGCCGAACGAACGCGCTATAAGATGGCCTGGGGGAGCCGCCATGACCAACACGGACGCAATACAACCGCGAGCGCGATCGATTTTTGTATTCCCGGCCTACGGAGCGGGCTGGATTGGCGGACAAGTATTTCGTGATGTGCCAGCGCTGATTTTGCTGCCTTTCATGCTCAGTGCCGTGGGCGTGCCACCGGCTGTCGCGGGAGCGGCCATTTTTCTTCCCAAACTGTGGGTAGTGTTTTGCGATCCGCTGATGGGCCTGTTATCCGACCGCACCAGAAGCCGGTGGGGCCGCAGACGGCCCTTTTTGCTGGCCGGGTCAATTCTGTGCGGGCTGACATTCGTTTTGCTCTTCAACGTTCCGGATTTGAGTTCGGGCAGCGTCAAGGGCATTTACATTGGCGTGATTTACACCTTGGCCTCCACGACCTTTAGCATCTACTCGGTGCCCTACCTGACCATGGGTTCGGAACTGGCTGCCGACATGCATGAACGCACGGTCGTGATGGGTTGGCGGCAAGTGGGCTTGGGTTTTGGTCTTGTCGCCGGAAACGCCATGCCCCTTTGGCTGGTGCAACAAGGCGGCGGAGGCGCGGCTGGTTACAGCTTTATGTCAGTGGTGCTGGCCGCTGTTTGCTTCCTCACCATGATCACGACGTTTTTAGGAACGGCGTCCGTGCCCCTGCATGAGCACAACGATGCGCCCGTGCCGCTGTACGACCAAGTGCGGTTGGCGGCGCGCAACCGCCCATTCCTCATGCTGGTGGCCTCGAACTTCGCGCAATTGGTGGGTTCGGCTGGCGCCTATGCCACCATCGCGATGTATATGGTCTACCATCAGCACATGAGTTTTTCGTTCATCAGTTCGTTCCTGCTGCTGATGTCGTTGATGGTCGTTATTACGCCAGCGTTGTGGACGATGCTGTCGCGCCGTATCGGTAAGCGGGCCGTGTTCGTGATCGCCATTATTGGGTTCATTGGCTCATTCGGTTCATTCGGGCTGATTGAGCCCGGTGATACCAGATGGATTTATGCTTTTTCAGTAGCGTTGGGTTCATTCAATTGCGGCTTTAGCCTCATGGCGTTTTCCATGCTGCTCGACACCATCGCGTACGACAAAAAAATCAGCGGCCTAAACCGTGAGGGCGTCTACGCTGGACTGTGGTCGGCCATGGACAAAACCGCGTTTGCTTTTGGGGCCCTACTCGCTGGCCTCGCCTTGAGCTATTTTGGCTATCAGGAAAGCACCGAAGGCTTTGTCACGCAAAGCGCCGAGGCCCTGCGCGGAATCACCCTCACCTATATCGGCATGCCGACAGGCTTTGCCGTGGTCTCGTTGGCGCTGATCTTTGGCTATGGCCTAACCGAGAAAGATTTAGGCGCAACGCCGTCACAATAACCGGCCCAAATGTGGCGCATGGCGGCAAGAAAATCACGGGCATAAGCCTCATAGTTCATGAGGGGCGATGACAGCATTCGTGCCCGCATACCCTGGCGAAGAACATTTAATTTGTCTAGCGCGGCCGCCAAGTTTGAGGCGATCGCAACATAACGCTCTGGCGTATCGGCAATGAGTTCCGAAAGACCAACAGTTGCCAAGTAACTAGCGGCATGGCGCCCAGCAAAAGATTGGCCCGTTAACGTCACCACGGGAACGCCCATCCACAGGGCTTCACAGGTCGTCACGCCGCCCGAGTAAGGGAACGGATCGAGCGCAATATCCATCAGGTTGTAAGCTGCCAAGAGGTCTGGGTGCGGCGTTGCCCCACCGGTGTCGATGCGATCCGCGCTTACGCCTTGGGCAACAAAGGCAGAAAGAATGCGCTCGCGGTTGGCCGGTGCATCGAGGCCCCGATAACGCAGAATGAGCCGGGAGTTTTTTACTACCCCAAGTATTTTGGCCCACAACGCAAGAACGCTGTCATTAAGCTTGGCAGGATTGTGAAACCCACCAAACGTCACGTATTTATTTTTCAGAACCGGCAGCGCACCAATTGATGGCGCGGTTTCCGGGGGCAGGTAGGGCACATAGCATTCGGGCATACGGATAATTTTTTCAGCATAGGCGTCATCCTCATTGTCTGGGATTTGGTGAGCGTCCGCCAAAATATAATCCATGGCATCAAGTCCGGTCGTGCCAACATACCCCGCCCATGTGATTTGCAATGGCGCAGCTTTGCGAGCGAATACCCCCAGCCGGTTATTCATGCTATGCCCCGCCATATCGAAGAGAATATCGATCCCGGCATTGCGAATTTGCGACACGGCCTCGGCGTCGGACTGATCGCTTAAGGTATGCCAAGCATCAGTTGAGCTTTTGAACAAAGGTGTCAGATGATCCTGGCGGCTGCCGTGCTGGATGCAGTGAATTTCGCAGGCATTGCGATCAAGCGCCCGAAACAATGGCAACATGAAATAGGCCACGGGGTGATGCGTAAAATCGGCCGAGAGAAACCCGAGTTTGAGTTTTTTCTCCTGAACGCGCTGTGTGGGTGGCGGTTGCCACGCTTGACGCAAAGGCATCGCATGGCGTTCGTCCCAAGCCTGGTGGAGCGGCAAGAGGCTCGCTGCCGTGACGCCAGGCACGTATTGTGCGTTCGACAAGTAGTTGTTGTGAACACTGATGTTGGCGGGCTCAGAAGCTAATGCACGCTCGAAAAGACTGGCTGCTGACGCTGCTTGCCCCATGTCTCCGGCAATGACCGCGAGATTATTGAGCGCGGCAATCGAGCTGGGCTGAATATTGAGCACGCGTTTATAAAGGCCTTCGGCCTCGGTGAGCGAGCCGATCATCCGATACACTGCGGCCATCTCTAATAGAAGATTCACGTCGGTTGGCAGTGTGGCCAGCGCGGTCTTGAGCAGCCGGAAAGCCTCGGGCGTGCGCCCTGCAGCCAACAGTCTTCGGGCCTCGGTGATCACCTGACCCGATTCAGACGCGCCGGGTGCAGCCATTAACGCGCGCGGTCCCGCCGCAGCATTACCGGGCGCAGTTTAGCTGGCTCTTGTGCTTTATTGTTTTGAACCATTGCAGCGCGGTCTTGTTTCACCCCCGCCCGCAACGACTCGAGCGCAAGCCCCGCGGCTTCATTGCTGGAGTCAGATGGGTAGATGATGTGCGCAGGGCGTACGAATTCGGGCTGGCCGACGATCAGGTGCAAGCGCCCTGCTGCCACATCGGCCGCCACCAAGCGGCGCGGAAAATAACCTGCCCCGCCGCGCGCGAGAATATAGCTGAGGCCCAAGGCACCAAGGCTCACGTGCAGACCCGGTGCGCCGAAATCTGGGAGTTGGTCCGAATGCCATGCCGCGAAATCGCGGCCCCAATCGACAAACACGTAATCGGCATCCGCAGGCCCGCGATGTTCGGGTCGGCTTGCGGCCATCACCAGGGTTTCTTCCATGAGTTTCTCGATTTGGAATCCGGGCCTTGCTTCAGGGCTATACATCACCACGAAATCCAACAGCCCATCGGCGAGATGATTCATCAACGATTCAGGCGTGCCCGATTCGGCGCGCACAGCGACCTCAGGATGAGTCACCCGGAACTCAACCATCCACGTCAGCAAAATGCGCTGCCATAAACTGTACTGAGCGCCGATATTGATGATGGCGCGCAGTTCGGCGGGAAGGGCCACGTCTTGGCGCGCTTGGCGCAGGACGTGCATCATGGTTTGCGCGTGGGGTTGAAAACGTTTGCCGGCGGGTGTGAGCGTGACGCCGGATTTGCGGCGAATGAACAACGGTTGCTTGAGTTCTAGCTCAAGTTCTTTGACGCGGGCCGAGACCGTAGATTGTGTGACATGCAGCGACTCGGCCGCCCGAATGAAGCTGCCCGTCTCCACCACCGCTAAAAACGTACGTACCAAGCCCATATCCATGGCCGTCTCCAAGCAATGTCACCAAACCGTCATACAATATCGGTATATCCGATGATAGTGACATAAATAATTCGTTTGTCCGATAGATAGCGGGTGCCTAAAAGGAGATATGGCGAACGACAACAGCAACGCCCACGATTTCCCCCGCGCCGACTCCTTTCCCCAGCTTTCCCGGGGGTCGGCAACGGCACCCTGGACCGGACGCCGGATGTACGCGTCCGGTCCGAAGGGTGTGCGGTTGGACGCCGACGAGACAGAGCAAAGCTCTGACTTGGGGGTGGCCGAATCGGCGGCCTGGGAAATTTTCCGCACTCGGATTTTGAAAACGCGGCCCTAAATGCGGTTGAGAATTTCCACGGCGGCGCGCTCGCCCGATTCCATCGCCGATTCCATGCCGTAGTCCAAACGCCGGGTGTGTTCGCCCGCGACGTGCAGGCGCTGCCAAGGCTTGATCATGTCGACGGCGAAGGCGGCAATTTGGCCGGGCTTGAACGAGTGGCGGCAGCCACGCTGCAGCGGTTGGCGTGCCCAAGAGTGGAACCGATTCACAACGATTTGGCCCTTGGCGGCGGGGCGCAGACGTTCCACCTCAGCGACCAGGAGTTTTGCAGCCTCCTCAGGCGCCATTTGCGACACACGCTCGGCTGCCCCCCAAGTGATCACGAAGGTCGCCATGAATGGGCCCTTGGTTGGAGCATTCGGCGCGCCGGAATGATTGTCGAGCACCCACAACATGCGCAGCGGCGTGTCGGTGAACAGCGACGGGTCGAGGCCATCTTGCTGCCAGAACGGTTGCTTGATGGTGCAAAAGGCCCGCGCCGTTTCGGCATAGCCAATATTATGAATGGCATCGTGATGAACGCCATCCAATGCTGGCGTAATTTCGATTAGGCGCAACACCGAGAAGGGCACCGCGGCAATGACAAACTTCGCGCGCACGCTTGATCCATCCATGCAGCGCACATCGGCTCCGTCATCATTCATGTGAATTGCAGCAACCAGCTTGCTTGTCATCACCGGACGTTTGAGTTGCTTGGCCATGGCCTGGGGAAACGCCGAGGCACCGCCCTTGAAATTTTTGGGCCACTTCGCCGATGGCGCTGCCCCTGCGGCTTTCTCGCCGGTCGACTTGGTGACCAGCGCGCCACCGATCAGTTCGGATTGCGCGGAGGAAAATTTCGCCTCAAACGCGCCACGGAGTCCTTCTTGCATCAGACTCAACGCCGAGGTGTTGCGCATCTCGGTGGTCAGCCCCACCATCGCCATGGCGGCAGGCGATACACCGTTGCCTGCCAGCATGTCGCCGACGGAAACGTCATATTTTGCAAAGTCAGGCCGCAGCCAGTCATCCAGCTCTTTCATCGGATTGAACTTGGCGATCAGACCGCCGCCCATTTGCACCGGCGACAGCTTGCGTTCCGCGCCGACGGTCTTGTTGACCGGGTGATCGGCCCAATCCTTAGCCCGGATCAACTGCCCGCCTAGGTGATAGGTGAAGGGCATGATGGGGCGGTCTTCATCGACCATCTCAAGCCCCAGCCGGTCGATGGCATCGAGCACGCGGGCATAGGATGGGCCTACTTGGCTGGCGCCCAGTTCGGGCGTGTTTTCGGAATCGTGTGCGGTCCAAACCCGTCCGCCAATGCGCGCGGAGCCTTCCAGCACCACCACATCCAATCCGGCCTCGCTCAACATCCAGGCGGCATTGAGGCCCGACAGCCCCGCCCCGATCACGACCACGTCGGCGGTATCGGCGGCCTTGGCGCGCGACGAACGAATCAGCGGACCAGCCAGGGCGGCTGTAAGGACGGAGCGATTAAAACTGCGGCGGTTTATGATCATGGTGTCCTAATTGGCGAGAGTTTTTAGCGCGTTGGGCCGTCCGGCCACGACTTCGGCCAAATAATTTATGTCGGGCTTCATTTTACCGCCCCACTTTGCGCCGATGCACGGGTTATTCATGAGACGCAGTGGAAAGCACTCGCTGACCTTGGCCGGCACGGATTTGAAAGCGCCGAATTCGTGACAGAATATTTCTTTACCAGGTTCGCCTTGCGTCGTCCAGGCGCCCGCCAAACCGGCATTGGTGGTCACCGTTTTGTCGCGATTAAAGAATATATCGACCACCTGTTTGCCCGCCGGATGCATGATGGTGAAGCGCATGGTGTTCTCGAACAGATTGGTCCAATAACCCGGCTCGGCATCGGTTTTGGCGGGCGCGCCTGCAGCGTTGACAGTGTTTTGCTTCACCTCGTCGGCAAACGCAGCGATAGACCAAGCCAATAATGACGCCAGTGTTGCGATGATAAGGCGCATGACTGTGACTCCCGAACAGTTGCGTCACTTATGCTTATGGTCGTGATCGACGCCGTGGCTGTGCATGTAGTCGTGGCTGTTCACGTCGGCGATATCGGCGACATTATATTTCACCGGGTCGTAGTGATCGTTGGGATGGCTGAAATCGTGCGGGCCATGATTGTGGCCGTTCGACAAAATCCATTTGTAAGTCGTCGGGCGCTGGCGCGCCCACACCTGCGCGGCTTTCTCTTGGTTTTCCGGCGGGGTTGAATAGGGGTCGTGGTGGAAGTGATTGTGCAAGTCGCCATCGGTGCGCCCGATCGCCAATATACCGTGCTGCGAGGCGAAGCAGCCGTGGTTGATGTAGGCTGGCCGCCAGAAATACCCGCCGGTGGGCAGATTGCCAAACTGCATCATCCAGCTGGTGCCCCAGATGTGGTAGGCCTCCTCCGCGCAGTCATGGTAGCTGATGTTGTCCTGCCAAAAGCCGGGCACCATGCAATATAAAAATGTGCATGCGCCGGTTTTGTCATCGAACGTCAGCACCTTCGAGCAGCAGCCAGGCGCCACGCCGGGCGTGCGGCGCGCAACCATAATCCAATCGAGGTCGTCGTAGGCATTGATGATCTTGAAGCCGGTGCGATCGGCGTCGCTGTGATCGTGGTCGGACTCCTGAAAACTCGGCGGGCCGAAGTTGTAGAAGATCAGCGCGAAGGCACCTTCGTCGGATGTGATGGCGGGCACGTGCACGCCTGCGGGAACAAAAAAGTACGCGCCCTTGCGCGCCATTTTGTCGCCGACCTTCAGCGAGCCCTCCATGATCAGCATTTCGTATTCGGAGTAGCTAAAGCCCGGCGGTTGCTTGAAGCCCGCGTCGTACTGAATGGTCATGGTGCACGCACCGGTGTCCTTGTCGATGGACAGCGTCTTGTGCTGAATGCCCGGCTTGAAGCCCTTCATGGTGAATTTTTTAAAACCGACATCGCGGTCGACGAAGGGCTCGATATGCGGGCGCGCCATGGCCTAACTCTCCACATCTTCCATGGTGAACTGTACCCCGTCGTGGCGAAGGGTCAACCCCTGCGGCTTGTGGATAGTGGGCAGTCGCGCTCTGCCTATGCACGAAAATACAGGGCCGCAGGGTGAACAAGGGCCGCCTGTTATCCCTGTTATAACAGGAAAAAAAACAGGCCGCGCTTCATACCGCTGCGGTATTTTTATGCAGCGGCGGTATAGCGAAAACAAAAACGCCCGCACGTTTCCGGGCGGGCGCTGCGGATATGAAGGTTACTCAAGCCAGGGCAAATTTGCTTGATTAACCACCGCCATCGTCGCCAACCAATTAACTCGGGTGGCCCATCGGTCCACCGCACAGCTCACGCACTTTGCACGATGGATCGCCCGGATAAAACCGGGCGATGACAATCGGGATGGTTGTTACTTATTTTTCTTCTTCGAGACTTTCGGCGTGTTCAGGTGGCTATGCGCGCCCGAGGAGGCATGGCCATGGGCCGTGCCGTCTTCGTGCATGTGAATGCCTGAGTCGTAATTCTTGGTCGAATAGGCGTCGTCAGGGAATTCGAAGTCGTGCGGCAGGTGGTTGTGCTCGTTGGTGAGAATCCACTGGTACAGGGCAGGCTTCATACGCGCGAGCTTGGCCGCGGCGCGCTGGTGGTTTTCTTCCGGGCTCGAATAGGGGTCGTGGTGGAAATAGTTGTGCAAGTCGCCATCGGTGCGGCCAATCGCTAGAATGCCCAAGTCGGATTTGAAACAGCCGTGGTTGATGTAGGCCGGGCGATAGAAGTAGCCCCCGGTGGGCAAGTCTCCGAACTGCATCATCCAGCTGGTGCCCCAGATGTGGTAAGCCTCTTCGGCGACATCGTGATAGCTGATGTTGTCCTGCCAGAAGCCCGGCGTCATGCAGTAGAGGAACGTCATGCCGAAGGTTTTGGGGTCGAGGTGCAGGATTTTCAGCAAGCAGCCCGGCGCGGTTTGCGGAAACAGCGTGGGCACTTGCCAATCAAGGCCCTCGTAGGAATTGATGATCTTGAGTTGTTGGCTGGTGTCGACCGCATCATGGTTATCGGCGGACTCTTGAAATGTTGGCGGGCCAAAGTTGTAGAAAATCAGGCCGAGCGCGCCTTCGTCCGATGACATGGCGGGCAGCGCGGTGCCGGTCGGGGCAAAAATATAAGTGCCCTTGCCGTACTTCTTGCCGCCGATCATCAGGTGGCCTTCCATGATGAACAGTTCCATCTCGGAATAGCTAAAGCCCGGCGGCTGTTTGAAGCCCGCGTCGTACTGCACCGTCATGGTGCAAGCGCCGCTGTCTTTGTCCATCGACAGCATCTTGTATTGAATGCCCTTCTTGAAGCCGGGCAGAAGCAATTTCTTGAAGCCGACGTCGCGGTCGACAAACGGTTCGATATGTGGACGAGCCATGGTGGTCTCCTGGATTCTTTTTATGTTGGGCGGCGGCCCGTTGGGGCGCCAGCGCCGACTGATTAGAACAAGACTTTTAGAACACGACTTGCAGCGGTCTGCCGTCGCGCGGGCGGATCTCGTTTTTCGGGATGACCCGGCGCATGGCCGCATGCACATGCCAGCCGCGGGTTTGAATGCGCTCAAGGAAGCCCTTCACCCATTGCTCGCGTTGCGGAGCGAGTGCTTCCATTTCCTGGACAATTTTTTTGTAGCGGTCGACCTGATCGGCCAATTCCTGCTTCACCCAGGCGGCTTCGTCCTTGGTCATCTTCGGGCGAAGATTGCCCCTGATCGTGGTACTTCCGAGCGTCACGTTAAACCTCCCTCACTCAAAAACCGTGTTGCCAATCTATAAGGCCAAATACCCCCGGGGAAGCCCCCGGCCAAGGGCTATTTCGCCTGCAATTTCATACTCGAGCAAGCCATGTTAATTTAGAATCATGCGGCTCGCTCTATCTATTTGTTGGCGCGTCGTTTTTGCCGAAAACCGGAAGTCCACTTTTCGGCACGATGCGCTATAACCCCAAAAACACCATGGCTACCCCGCAGGCCGCCACGGCGCCACCGGCCAAACTATGAGCATAGCGTTCCAATGGTTTGAGATTCACGGCCTGCAACCCAGACAAGGCCACGCTCACCACCGCCAGCATGGTGCCGATGGTTGTGGCGGCGAACACCACCACCACCACGCCCACCGCGAGCCAGTCGTGCGCAGCGGCCGGGTACATCAACACTGGAATGAGCGGCTCGCAGGGGCCCAACACAAACACCGTGAACAATACCCACGGCGTGATCGAAAGTGCGCGTTGTGCTGCGCTTTGCGTATGCGGGTGGGCGTGCTCGCTGCGGTGATCGTGGGTGTGCGCGTGGGTAATGCCATCGGCATGGGCGTGGGCGTGAACGTGATGATGGCCGATGTGGGCGCGGCGCAAACCCCATACGGCATAGACCAATCCAAAGGCCAGAATGGCCCACCCGGCCAAGTCGCCGCGCGCACCCTCGACCATTTCAAGGCGGGCAACGCCAAGGCCAAAGGCAATGCCGATCAGACCTAGCACAATGGAGCCCGCCACATGCCCAACGCCACACAGGGCAGTGAGGACCAGCGTGCGCGAACGGCTCCAGCTTCGCGCCTTGCTCATGGCGACGAAGGGCAAATAGTGGTCAGGCCCCAACACGGTATGAATGAAGCCCACCGACGCGGCCGTGCCTGCAAGGACGAGAATTTCTGAACCCACGCGCGCCCCGATTTATTTTTTACTTGGGCCGAACCTAGGGGGATTCGGTGCGGGGTTCAAGGCGTGCCGGGTTGAGGAAAATCAAGCGCCCGCTAAGTCCCCGCCCACTTTCACCACCGCCCGGCCCATGACCTGGCGGGTCTCAAGCCGGGTGTGCAAAGCAGCCACCTGGTCCAACTCGACCACCTCGGAGATGGGCACGCGCCAACGACCCGTGGCCACCGCCTCGATGATGGCGCGGTCGGTGGCGCTACCGGGCGGGTCTTCGATGGGGGCTAAGTTCATGCCCGCGATAGAGATGTTCTTGAAAATCAACGTGGGCACGGCCACCGGCGCTGGGTAACTGCCCGCCGTGGCCCCGATGTACACAATGCGCCCCAGTTTGGCGGATAGGTCTACATTCTTTTCTGCGTTGGGGCCGCCATTGCCATCCAAGATCACATCGCAGCCGCGATTGTTGGTGGCGGCTTTGACTTTTTCAGCCCAACCGCTGTCCAGATAATCGAACACGTGATCAGCGCCGAAGGATTTGGCATAGGCCACTTTGGTCGCCCCGCCGCACAGGCCGATGACTGTGCAGCCAAAATCTTTGGCGATTTGCACGGCCATGATGCCAATGGCACCCGCGGCCGAGTGAACCAACACCGTCTCGCCCTTCTGCAAACGCCCGGCCTTGTGCAAGCCATGCCAGGCGGTGAAGGAACAGCCGCGATAAACGCAGCCGGTTTTCAAATCAATGCGCGGATCTAGCTGCAACAGCAACTTGGCGCTGGACAGCGCATAGTCGGCATAGCCTCCGAACCCCAGCCGCGCGATCACGCGCTGTCCCACAATGTTTGGGTCAACGCCCGGCCCCACCGCCACAACAACGCCGGTTTTTTCAAGGCCGGGAATGAATGGCCAGGCGATGGGCAGAAAATCGATTTTGCCCGCGCGCGCCATGGCATCGAGCGGGTTCATGCCAACGTAGGCCACCTTCAACAACGCCTGACCTTCGCCCGGCGTGGGAACAGGCACATCGCGGCGCATCAGGCCCGCAGCCGGGCCCGGCGCATCGATCACCATCGCGCGCATCGTGGCGGTCATTAAAACATCCCCTTGGCGCGGAAGTTGACCGCGCCTTCCTCGAACAGATGCATCAGCGCGCCCGAACCCGGATTGCACACGATCATGGCTGCCGCCAGCCCGATGCCGGGAATTTCGATCTCCATCATCGGCGAATAAATCTCAGCGCCGATGGCATTGCAGGCATCTTGTGCGCGCAAAATCGAGGGCACACAAAAACTTTGCGCCAAGTAGCCGATGTTGGGCGGCACGGCCAAGTCCACCTTGTTGGGCGCGGAATAGTTTTCGGGGTGTGACAGCGCCACTTTGCCAAACTGATGATTGCCCGCCATGAAGGTGGCCCGCGTTTTGGCATCATGCGGGCGGCCCAGAAAATGATTGGTCTCGGGCTTGCCCAAAATATCGTCGATGCGCGCCTCCATGCCCAGCACACGCGTGTAAAACGCTAGCGCTTTGTCGCGATGAATGATGCTGTGGGAGGTGGTGGCGACTTGGGTGAAGCCGGTTTTGGTTTTGCCCAGGGCTTCGACTTCTTTTTTCAGTTTGCCCACGGTGGTGGTTTCATCGCCCGTCAATTCGACCAAATTAATCGCCAATCCATCGGGGCCATCGAACAGCACCTCGACCGGGGCGCCCGCCTTGGCGCTAACCTCGTAGCCCACGGGCTCGCTCCAAAATTCGTAGCCCTTGGCTTGCAGTGTTTTAGTGGTGGCGCGGATGTCATCGACATAGAAATTCAAATTCCACAGCCCGCGATAGGTGCGGTCGCCTTTTGTTGGAATTGTCTTGCGGTCCTTGGCATTGAATTCCAGCGCCAATACGCGGCCAACTTTGGGCCCCTGGCCCGGTGCTGCATTGAAACCAAACATCACGGCCTTGGCCGATGACCCTTGAGGCAGCGCAAAATGTTTTTCAAAGGTCTGGCCTGACCATGTGACTTCGGGTGATTCATCAAGCCCGATCACGTCGCGGTAAAAGGCACGCGCCGTGGCGATGTTTGAAACGCCGAGTATGGCGATAGCCAGCGGCGAGCCTGAATTTTCAAAAGTGAAAGCGGACATGCGTGAGCCTAACTGATTTTACCGCCCCAGTTTATTGGCGATGTCACGCAAGCCCGCAACCGCCGTTTCAAACCCGGGTGTCTTTGCGGTCGTGCTCATATAGGCCAAGTGGATCGGCCGCGAGAAATCCGGCGCCTTGATGCGATGCAGCTTGCCCCGGCGCAGGTAGGGCCTGGCCATGCGAGTGGGGAAGTAGCCCGAGCCTGTGTTCTCGAGAATATAGCGCATGGCGAGCGGGCCGTGATTGACGGTGACCAGCGGCGCATCCATGCCCGGAAACGCCGCCGAGTGATCGACCAGGAATTCCGGCCCCCAGTCCACCAGCACATAAGACTGGTCTTGGCCTGGAACCGCAGCGGCATTGGTGGACACGTAGATCAGTTTTTCGGTGAGCAGCGTTTCCACCACCATGCGCGAGCGGTTTTGCGGGGCGTACATGACGGCCAAATCGATCATGCCTTCAAGCAGGCGCTGCGAAAGGCGTTCGGGCATGCCCACCTCGGCGCGCACGGCGGTATCGGGCGTGGATTTTCGCATCCACGGGATCAGCTTGAGCACAAAGTGCTCCCACAACGTGAATTGACCGCCAATGCGAATCAGCCCGCGCAAGCCCTGCGGCAACGCCACTTCATGGCGGGCTTGCTCCCAGGCGCGCAGCATCACCTCGGCATTACGTTGGAACTGCATGCCCGCCTGGGTGGCCTGAACCCCGGCCTTGGAACGGTTAAACACCGGCCGGCCCAGCGTGTCTTCCAACTGCTTAATGCGCGCCGAGACCGTGGATTGGGTGACGTTCAGGCGGTCGGCGGCGACCTTGAAACTACCTGTTTCAAGGATCAGCAGGAACGTGCGGGCGACTTCGGTATCCATGAACGCAGCTTATTAATGGTTGCAGATTAATGTTTGCAGGCGGGTTGAAAATTATATCGAAGACTCTGGCCTTATCTCGACTTAAATTGAACCCTATCAGAATCACAGGCCCGCCATGAAAGAACTTGCCACGTTTATCGAGATCGACGCCAAGCCGGACTTGGTGTGGCAGCACGTGGCCGCCTTCCGCCATTACAGCGAATGGAACCCCTTTATCACGTCGGTTCAGGGCCATCCGGTAGTGGGCGAGAAGGTCTCGGTGACCCTGCGGCTGAAAACCGCCGATGGGCGCAACCAAGCCAATCACGTCATCACCCCGCGGATCGTGAAGGTCGAGGACGAGCACGAAATCCGCTGGGAGCATGGCGCCTGGTTGGGCTGGCTGCTGACATTCGAGCATTGGTTCCGCATCACCCAGCGCAAGGGTGGCGTGAAATTCCACCAGTGCATGCGCGTCGACGGGCTGCTGACCGGTTTGCTGAAGGATGATTATTGCGCCATGTTCCGCGAAGGGTTCACCACCATGAACGCGGCACTCAAGACCCGCGTGGAAACCATGGAGCCGCCCAAGCTGCGCCCAGCCTACAATGCCAACGACAATGCTGGCCGCAGGCCGCCGCCGCTGCCACGTGTAGCCAATACATAGGCGACGCGCCCATGGCGGTGACGATCCGCGCCATGACAACAGCGGATGCGCCCGCCGTAACCGCGTTGTTTCGCGAGTACGAGCAGTGGCTCGATGCCAAGCAGTGCTTTGCCGATTTCAACACTGAAATGGCCGACTTGCCTGGCGCCTATGCGGTGATCCTGGTCGCTGAGCGCGGCGGCAAGATTGATGGTGCAGTCGCGTTGAAAGATCAGGGCAACGCTGCGTGCGAAATGAAGCGGCTGTATTGCCGCGAAGCCCTGCGTGGGCACGGGGCAGGCGAAGCCTTGGCCCGGGCGCTGGTGGCCGCCGCGCGCGAGCGGAAATTTCGCACCATCGTGCTCGACACGCTGCCCCGCCTGAGCGCCGCCATCGGACTTTACAACAAACTTGGATTCTTGACCGAGACAAGCACGCCAACGAATGTGCGCATGTCACTCCGGTTAGCGGAGTGATCGCTTAGGCCTTGCGGCGGTAGTGATAATTATAAAGCGGGATGAAGCCCGTGGCGCGATAGAGGCCGGCGGCCGCTTCGGCGCCTTCACCGAATTGCAGCCAAGCCGTCGTCGCACCTTGTGATTTGCCCCAAGCGAGTAAACTACTCAGCACGCTGCGGCCATGGCCACGGCGGCGGTGATCAAGCCGCGTGCGCATCAAGAACACACCCATCAAATCGCCCGCCACGGTGGCTGCGCCCACCGACACCGCAATGCCTTCAACATCAATGCGCGCGAAGCATTTGGGGGCGGGCATATGGCCTAAGATATGTGAAAAGGGTACGCGATAGGGCTCGATCTGCCGGTCAATCGCCAGCGCCGCCGCGATCCAATCGGAACCCGCGCGATCAGTTCGCCGCACGTGCGCAGGCGATGTGGGGGTTTGCGTGGCAAGATCGCACACAGCGGTCTCCATGGTCCATGACATTTTGTACCCGCAGTCCTTCAACCACGAGTCGATGTTACGATCGGGCTGTAGGTCGGTGATGCGGAAAATCACCGGCAGATGCCGGGCTTCGTAAAATTGTTCGCACCAGATTACTTTTTCATGGATCTCGCGTTGGCCAAGCGCAAACGGCGTGATGGAATTGGCGCGGTCGGAATACCCGCCAGCGATACGCACGCGCCAGCCATCCAAGTCCATCTCGGCCATGGCGGGCCAGGCTTTGAAAAAATGATCCTCGACACGCTGCGCAAGACCAGGCCGTGCTGGCGGTTGGCTACTCATGAATTAGATTTTTGAAATGTCGTTTTGAAGGGTGCGCGCGGCGAGAAAGAAGTGCAGCGCCGACCACATGCTCGCCACCAAGGCCACACCCAGCAACGCGACGCCAAGCGAGTTTTCGCCATATGCTGGACGCAGTTGGTCGCTGAGAATGCCCACGGTTTGCGCACCCAGCCCGGCGATGAGATTGGTGATGAGCAGATAAAGCGCGGTTGCGGTGGCGCGCATACGGCCACCCGCCACGGCCTGCGTGATCCAATGCTGCGGGCCTGATTGCATAACCGACAACATCACGGGCAGGAACAGGGCCAGCAGCGAGCCCAACGGCGTGGGCCACAAAAACACCGCTACATAAAACGGTGCCGACAAGACCATGACGAGTGAACAAAACCACGCATACCAGCGCACATCGTTGCGCGCCAAGCGATCGCCGCAAACTCCGCCAATGGCGGTGCCCATGAATTGCGATACACCCAGCGCCAGTGACAACCACGCGCCCACTTCGGTGAGCGGCATGGCATGGGTGCGGGTGTAAAACGATGGCGCCCATGACAACAACGCAAACCACAAGAACGCGAACAGCCCCGAGGCAATGGCGTTATGCCGGAACGCCGGCTTGGAGATGAGCAGGCGTAAGGCTTCGCCCATTTTGGCCGGCGGCGGAGCTTCGCTGCCATCGAGCCGGTCGGAATGCCCGCGCTCGGGCTCTGGCAGAAAGCGATAGACCACGAGCGCCGCAATAATGCCGGGAATGCCGAAAGCGAACAGCGTTGTCCGCCAGCCGTAGGTCTGCGTGATCCATGCCCCAAGAATGTAAGCAATAATCACGCCGATGGGTGAACCCAACGCGAATACCGATAACGCCAGCCCGCGTTTAGCCTTGGGGAATAAGTCGGCGATGATGGCGTGGCTGGGTGGCGTGGCGCCGGCCTCGCCGATGCCCACCAGCAAACGCGAAACTGCCATTTGCGTGAAATTTTGCGCGAGTCCGCAGGTCACCGTCATGGCGCTCCAGATCGCCATGGCCACGGCCACCACGCCGCGCCGTGAAACTGTGTCGGCGAGCCGGGCAATGGGAATGCCCATCAGCGCGTAAAACAATGTAAACGCGATGCCAGTGATGAACCCAAGCTGGGTATCGCTGAGCTGCAAGTCGGCTTTGATGGCGGGCACTAGCACGCCCATCATGTTGCGGTCGCCGTAGTTGAACAGCGCAACCATGAACAGCAAAGCCAGAGCGCGGCGGCGTTGGGATTCGGTAATAGCGGTTAAAGGCATGGAATTCCGGGCTTTTGTAAGGGCCCACAGTGAGGGTGTTCCCCTCCAAGTGCAAGCCTGCGCCCGCGCTGCGGACGGTGTTATATCGGGCTCACCTCCACCTCCCGGTGGGCATGGGTTTCGTATAGACTGCAGGTTACGAACACTACTTGGGGAGGTTCACATGACGTTCAAAACTTTCACCGCGGTGATTGCACTATCGGTCGGCGCGTCCTTCGCGCTGCCAGCCATCGCCGCCGATACACCCGCACCCGTCGGCAAGCCCGCAGGCGCAGAGAGCAAGCAAAAAACCTTGGGCCGCTATTCGGGCTGGGAAGGCCGCGAGCGCGAGCTTGGCCTGATCATGAACATGGTGGTCAAAACACTCGCCGATAACGAGAGCTATCCGCATGAAGTCAATGACGCGCTCGTAAAGTCGCAGCTAACCCACATGCAATTCGCCAAGGACCACAACCTGGTGGCCGAGGGCGTGCAGCATGAAATCGACACCGAGATGCCGATGCTCAAGCGCGTGGCCAAGATGATCGAGAAAGCCGGCGACAAGGAAATGGCGTTGAAAGCCGTGTTCGACCAAACCACCTGCCATTGGCAACTGGTGCTTGATACCGAATCAGCGCTCGGTATGCGCCGTTACAAAAGCCCCTGGACCAATGTCCTGACACAAACGACACGCTTGGGGCAGCACAACATCACCGAGAAATGGATCCACGAAAACTGGACGATTCCTCGCATGCAAGGCTACTCTAAGGTGCTGGGTGTGGACTTGGACGTCAGCCCCTGGCAAGACGACGGCATGATCACGGTTAAGGTCAAGAATTTCGCATCAGCCGCGCCGCAAAAAACCTCGGCTGTGACAAACTAAGCTCTCGACGCGTTGTTTAATGAGACCCCGCACGGCCGCTCCAGAAGGAGCGGCCGTTGCATTTATGGTGCTGCATGCCGCATGGCGCTCATTGCCGCGTCGACATCGCCCAGTTGCCGCAGCACATAGGCCAGGCGTTTCCAGGCCCGTGCATTTTTGGGCCGGGCGCTGACACGCTCGTACAACAGTGATCGCGCCAAAGTATGCCGTCCGGCCTTGATAGCCGCCTCGATCAGTATTTCAGTAAAGACATCGCGTTGGGCATGGCTGCCGCCAATCAGGTGCACCAGCGCGCGTACGGGCTCTAATAACTCAACGCAAGCATCGTGATGCCCGGCCTGATAAGCGCGCACCGCCGCACACAAGTCGCGCGACACAGCCTTGGCTACGCTAGCGTAAGTATCATCGGCGCCGTCCATGTAAGCATCGATGGACTCAAGAAATTGCGCGGCATGATCGGGCGCAGCCACCCCCAGCGGCATCATGAAATGAGTATCGACGAAGGCGAGCAGATGTTCATCCTTGCGGCCTTGAACTTTCGCGGCCAACGCTTGCCAACGCTCGCCCGCGCCAATGCCCGCCATCTCAAGGCGCAACAGCAGCGAGGTGTTGTTGGCGAGGTCGAGATATTCGTCGGATTTCGCATCCCAGATCGCGCTGTCATAGAGCGCCAGCACATCGCCATACCGCTCCATCTCATGCAACACGAGGGCTTTGTGCCACAGCAAGTGATAGCGGAAATTATGCCACTGCGTGCCGCCACTCACGACGGTTTGGTCGAGCCACGCCAGCCCCTCAACGCGTTGATCGCGCATGTCGTGCACATGGGCCACGGCATGCACAGCCCAGGCGTCGTTGGGATTGATCTCGTACGCGCGCAGGCCAAGCCGCAAGGCCTCGTCATAAGCGCCGGTTTCTTCCAACCCAAAAGCGCGCATCGAAAGCATGTAGCCATAGCCCGGCATGGCCTCGTGCCAAGCGGGCCACACGCGCCCCACGGAGTCGCGCAAGCTTTGCGAATCGCCCATGTAGAAGTGCGTAAAATGCAGCATTTTCACGGCCAATAGGTCGCGCGGGTTATCGCGAATGGCCGCCTCCCAGGCCGCCGTAGCCCCTTGCAAATCAAGCTGGCACCAGGCGGCGAGCGCGCGGACATGGCATTGCTCACGCGCCGTGATGTGAGCCGCGCCCGCTTGCGCCAGCTCGAGTTCCTTCACAGCACGCGGCACCAAGGCCTTCGCGCCCATCAAATGAAACAGGTACCCCTTGAAGCAATGGGCCAGCACAAATGCGGGGTCGAGCGTGAGGGCCTCTTTCAGCCGCGCGCCGGTATCGTTGGCAAAGTCGAGGTAAGCGGTGATGGTTTTGTCGAAGGCATCCACCGCCGCCTGACTGGCCGCCGTGACCTCAAGACCAAGAGCATCGCGGAACATTCAATACCCCCAACGAAAATGCCCGCTAGTGGTCCGATTCGAACATTCGCATCCCGGTTCGGATGGCGCTTTTGCGAATGTTAGAATCATAAGGACCACTAGAAAATATACGTTTCTAGTAGAGCTTTGGATTTGACATTCGCTTCTCAGTTCCGCTGCGGCTAGGGTAGCGAATGTCAAATCCGCTCCACTAGTGTGGCGGGCATTTCGAAAGAAAGTCCAGAGGTGAGCGTTATTCGGCCGGGAGCGGCTTGGCGTCGGTTTCGTCTTCGGGCTTATCGGCCGAGGGGTATAGGGCGAAGATCACCGCGACCGTTATGAACGCCGCCAAGATAACCAACACATGCACGGTGTATTTTTGCGGCTCGATCCAGACCTCGGTGAAAATATTCCAGCGGCCCAGAATCTCGATGGTGTTCCAGGTGACAATGGCGGTGGGAATGCCGTAGCGAAAGGCCGAGGCCAGGCGGCTGTACTTGCGCAGCCGGTTGAGCAAGTAGATCGCCCACACAATCATCGTGAATAGAATGGGGTACATGGCCCAATGATCATCGCCCAGGATTTGTTTGTCGTAGATGATCAGCAGGAACAAATAGAAGAACCAGATGATATAGCCCGTCTCCATGGCCACGATGGTCGAGATATTGCGCTGGTAGTTCAGCGTCGGCTTGCCCACCGGCATATGCAGGTGCTTGTGCAACCAGCGGAAAGCGTTACAGCGCGTCTCGCGGTTGAAATAGAAGAACAGCAAGGTCGACAGCAGCACACCAATCGACGAGGGCATGATCAGATATTCAGCCTTCGTGACGATCTCGCCGTTTTCAATCAGGTTCGGCACCGCCAAATGATGGGCATAAAAACATACGAGAATTCACACCAGCCGTCCCACACATAGGTACCGCCGAAAAAGCCCAGCCAGGTGGCGGCATTTTCATTGTGATTCAGGCGCACACCCCAATAAATGAGCGCGGCCCCCATCACACCCATGATGGCCGCACTTTGGTAGATATACTCCTCACCGAAAATGCGTTCTTGCAACACCATTTGGGCATGGCCCAGACCCTGCAACAGCAACACCAGCAGGAAGGCGAACATGCCGATGAACGGCGGGCGTTTCAGGGCGGCAATCATGCGTGCGTCCTCCTCGAGCTTACTCGGCGGGTTGCGGGGCGCGACCGTCGTCTTTATCCGGGGCGTCGACAGTCGGGAACAACGCGAAAATCACCCCAACGGTAATGAACGCCACAGCAATAATCGTCATGTGCAGGACGTATTTTTGCGGCTGAACCCAGACTTCCGTCAGGAAGCGCCAGCGGCCCAAGATTTCCACCGTGCTCCAGGCCACCAGGGCCGTGGGGATGGCGTACCTAAAGGCAGATGTCAGCCGCGTGAATTTGCGCAAACGGTTGAGCAAATAGATCGACCAGATGATGAACATGAAAAAGATGGCGTACATGGCTGGGTGTTCGGCACCCAGGATACGCCGGTCATAGGCCACCAGCAGAAACACATAGAAGAACCACGTGATATAGAACTTCTCCATGGCAACGATGGTCGAGATGTTGCGCTGGTAATTCAGCGTCGGCTTGCCGACAGGGATATGCAGGTGCTTGTGCATCCAACGGAAGGCATTGCAGCGCGTTTCACGGTTGAAGAAGAAAAACACCAGAGTCGTGAACAAGAAACCGATGCTGGAGGGCAGCAACATGTATTCGGGCAATTGTTTGTGTCCGCCGCCGAGGTCGAGCGGCTCGATGCCAACATGACGCGAATAGTAAACGTAAGAGAACTCGACCCAGCCCGCCCACAGCCATGAGCCGCCGAAGAAGCCCAGCCAGGTCGCGACGTTTTCATCGTCGTTATAGCGCACACCGATGTAAATCATGATCGCGCCCAACAAGCCTTGCGCGAAGGCGGCGAGAAACTGCGCGCCACCGAAGATGTCCATGATCAGAACCATCACCGAGTGGCCGATGGCGGTGAAGATAAACACCAAGGCAAAACCAATAGCGCCGATAAACGGCGGACGCTTGAGTGCGGCGATCATGTCAGCCTCCCCACAGGTCGCAATCGCCCAATCTTAAGCTAATTCGGGCGTTACGACCATGGGATACAAGGTTATTGCTACTTTGCCTCGGCTTTTTGCGGCGGATCGTCTTGCATTGACAGGCCCCAACCGGGATTGAATTCGTTCTTGGTGCCGATGCCCAGCGAGGAAATATCCATGATGAAGGTCTTGATGCCACTCATGAAGCGTTCGCCGGTGGAGCGGGCAAAGACCATCTTTTTGCCGTCGGGCGAGATGGCCGGAAAGCCATCGAACGTATCGTTGAACGTAAGCCGCTTGGGCGGCGTGCCGGCGAGATCACCCAAGAACACGTCCCAATTATTGGTTTTGAGATCGGCGACGCGCACAAATACATAATGCCTGCCATCGGGGGCCGGGAACGGCGCCCAATTCATGTCCTGGTCATAGGTATAACGCCGCCAATCGGTGCCATCGGTTTTGATGGTGAACACCGTCATGGGCGTGGGGCGTACCTTTCCGTACTCGGAGGCACGCCAGGCGCGGAACATGATGCGGTTGCCGCCGGACATGAAGAAGGGCGCGCCTTCTTGCCAATCGGGCGTGTGGGTTAATTGGCGTTCGCCCGTACCATCGGCGTTCATGATCCACAAGTCCATCTTGCCGCCGATTTGACGCCCAAAAACGATTTGCTTACCATCGTGAGAGATAGAAATTTCGGCTTCGTAGTTGGTGTTGTTGGTCAGGCGCTTGCGGTTCTTGCCATCAAGGTCGGCGATATAAAGTTCTGAACCTTGTGGGTAGTCGTTGGAATCCGACCAGTTGCCGACGGGCATGTCGGTGTGATCGCGCGTTGAGGTAAACACCACGCGTTTGTTGTCTGGGAAGAAGTACGAGCAGGCATCTTGGCCGCCGTCGTTGATGCGCCACTTCTTCGAGCCGTCGTCGGCGAACACCCAGGTCAGCGCGCCAATAGTGCCCATGGAGGTTTTCTTGGCGTCGGGGTCGCGGGTTTGCGCGATGAGATGTTTGGAGTCAGGTCCATAGTAGGCTTCTGCCGCCTCGGGGATATTGGGGATCATGTAATTGGACAACTCGGTGCCCGTCATGACCGGCGCCATGGCGGCAATGCGTTGTGCCATATTCATGCCCGCCAATGGATTGGGCGAAGCCGCTTTCATGTCCGCGCACGCGCCCAGCGACAAAGCCGCGGCCACGCTGAGCAAGATAGGGGCAGATATAATCGGTTGGGTCATCGCAGGGCTCCCCTCGTTGTTGATCGCCGGGATACAAGCACAATGCAAATTTCCTCATTTTGCAAGGGCGGTGAATCCCCCTTTAGGTAACAAAAAGAGTCGCCCTATAGAAGTAGATCAGAGTTGAGCAGAACAGCCGATGACATACACTTAGCCTCTCAATGGGGAGGCCGAGATGCGCGCACATATTTTGGTTGTTTGTTTGATTTTGGCAGGATCAGCTATTGCCGCCGAACAAAAACCGGGCGAGTCGTTCAAGGATTGCGAGACTTGCCCGGACATGGTGGTGCTACCCATGGGCAAAGCCATGTTGGGCGCAGAGCCCTGGGATCAGGACATGAAGGCCTCGTGGGGGCCGTTGCGCGAAGTTAACATTGCCTACTCCTTCGCGGTGGCCAAACACGAAATCACCCGCGCGCAATACCGTGAGTTCGTGAAGGCCACCAAGTACGCAAGCCCAACGACGTCGTGCAACACCTGGGGCTTTAGCCGCATCTTGGGCCAAACCGAAGGCTATACCTGGGACAACCCGGGCCAGCCCCAGCGCAAGGAAGCGCCGGTGGTGTGCGTGAGTTGGCAAGACGCAACGGCCTTTGTGAAGTGGCTTGCGAAAAAAACCGGCAAGCCTTACCGGCTGCTGGCATCAACCGAATTCGAATACGCCACGCGCGCAGGCACACGCGGGCCCTGGTTTTGGGGGGCTGACGGCACGAAAGCGTGTGAATATGCCAACGTCGCTGACGACACCTACCGCCGCCTCTACAGCTACGGCCCGGTATTTGCGTGCAACGACAACTGGGAACGCTTAGCACCCGTGGGATCGCTCAAAGCCAACCCGTGGGGCCTGCACGATATGTTGGGCAACGCTTGGGAGTGGAGCGAGGATTGCTTTCACGCCGAAATGAGCAAAGTGCCCACCGATGGGCGGGCCTGGATGGCCGAGGACGGTGGCGACTGTACCGCCCACACACCGCGCGGCGGCGCCTGGGCCTCGGGCACCGATTGGCTGAAAGCCATCAGCCAAAGCCGCGACCCGGCGGTGTATCATAGTCAGTTGCTGGGGTTTCGTGTGGGGCTGACGCTGAAATAGTTGCACAGCGAAATACGAACGCGCCGAAATTTGACCTGGGTCATGTCGCCTGTGTTGCATGGCAGGGTACAAAATAAACTCTCGCCACACTCAGGCTTCCCCAAGCACATGGCGGGAAATTAAAAGCGGCGGATCGTCCCCCGATCCGCCGCTTTCTTTTTGACAGCGCAATCAACGCGCAGCTTCGGGCGGCGTGGTGTCGACAAACCGGTGGATCAGCCAACGCCCATCGGCCTGTTTCTTGAATACCGTGAGATTGGTGCGCTGTTCACTGAAGGCTGGCGGTGCTTGACCATCGCGGGCCACCGCACCGAGCCGGGGCTGGCCTTTTAATTCGTTGGCGCTGATCATGGTCGCGGTATCGCCCGCGATATCGACGTTGAGCACCCTGGGATTGGACTGCATGGTGTAAGACTTCATCGCCGGGGCGAAATAGGCGGCAATCGCCTCGCGCCCCACGGCGGGCGCACGGCGCGGCGAAATATGCCAAGCATCCTCGGTATAGTTTGCGGCCAAGGCCGCGATGTCGGCCTTGTTGTAGGCCTCAATCACCGCTTGCTTGCGCGCAAACAGAACCGCCACATCGGCTGATGTTCCGCCAGTGATGGTTTGGGCCAGAGCCGAAAACGAAAAGATAGCTAGACCAAACGCAGCCACGAGAATCCGCACTAGACCTTCTCCAAGATCTCGAAGGCCGCGCGCTCGCCCGACTCGAGCGCCCCTTCCAGCCCGCGCGTGGAGTTGGACGTGTGCTCGCCGGAAAAGAAAACATTATTGAAGGGCTTGGCCATATCAGCATGCAGCTTCGCGATCATGCCTGGCCGCCAATAGGCGTACATGCCCCCAGCGTAGGGGTCGTTCACCCAGCTCCAGGCGCGTTCGACTTTCACCTTGCCCTTGGTGGAGGGGCGCTGTTTGGCGAGTTCTTCCACATAGGCGGCACTTCCCGCCTCAAGGCTCATGCGGCTGAGGCGCATGGCTTGCTTGCCTGTGAGAAACGCGTAAAGGCCCACGATATCCTGGCCGTCGCGTTGCGGCGACAGGCGGCCGATCAATGAGTCCGACCAAATGCCGATGGGCATGTTGTCGGATTCCCAGAATTTGCCCTTGAGCGATAAAAGCGCGTGCCAACAAACACCATAAGGAACGGTGTTGACGGCTTCGGCCTGCGCGCCGGTCATACCCGGATCGAACGCCACAAAACGCAAGGCCGAGAACGGTAGCGACATCAACGCGGCCTTGCCTTTGAAGGTGCGCCCGTCGGCGGCAACAACTTCAACGCTCGTTGAATCCGTGCGCACTGCACGGATGGGTGTTTTCAGGAAAAGATCGCCCTTGAGCGCCTTAGCCATGGCCTTGGGCAAGCTTTGATTGCCGTTCTCGATATCCCAAAATTGTGGGCCGGTGGCGTTGGCTTGGCTTTTGGCGAAGTTCCACACGTGGAACATATGCACCGAGGACAGATCATAGGGCGTGTGGCCATAGCCGGGGTTTGCACCCAGGCCCAGATCAATCGCCGCGTCGGAATGACCCTTGGACCTAAATAAGTCGTAGAGCGAAGTGTCGTCTTTGGTGATCTTGGCCTCGGGCCAGGATTCCAAATCCTCAAAGGTACGGTAGCGATCCAACAGACGAAAGCGAAACGCATCGGGCGTGAGTTTTTTGTCATCGCCCTGGAACGGATTGAGGGCATGGCCCGCCCAGTCTTTGCGTAAAATATTCTGGCCCTTGACGTTGTAAATCCACGACAGCAATTCCGAACGGCCATCGTTGGCCTCGGCCGAGCGCTTGATGCCAAATTTGTCGCACCCATCCAGGAAGCGTGCATACATTGAGCCGACCGAGCCGCCGCCCGCTTCGGGCCGGCCGGGCAGATCGGTGTGGGTGTAGCAACGCCCGCCGACGCGGTCTTTGGCTTCGACCACGACCACCGACTTGCCCTGCTCTTCCAGAATGTTCGCAGCCATCAGGCCCGACAGACCCGCACCAACGATGATCACGTCCGCTTCTTTGGTTGCCGCATGCAACGGCCGGGATGACATTGCTGTTGTGGCCAGCGCCGCACCGCTGATGAGTTTCAGCGAATCGCGCCGGGGAAGAACTATTCGCGACATAGCGATCTCCTGTTAGCCGTCAGAATCAACCTGCCGAATCACAACGCGAGTGCCCTCGGGCGAGACGCCTGCGGCAGTTAGGGCTGCGGGCGGCGGATTTGCGCACCGGCATTACGGCCGCTGTACCGAATCGAGATCGCGCGCGATTCGAAACCCGAAATAGTTGAGCTTGCGCTCGGCCGGGTCTTTGCCAGGCCAAGCGATGCGGTTGCGTTCCGAGGCGCTCATCCAGCCGCCACCGCGCGTTTCACGCGCCTCGCAGCCGCCCTCCCAATTCCAAGCGCGGCCATCGCGTGGCCGGCCTTGGTGCGAACCGGCATAGCAATCGGCCATCCATTCCCAAACGTTGCCGATCATGTCGTAGAGGCCAAAGGCGTTGGGTTTGAATTTTCCGACGGGCGCCTGTTCGGCGTAGCCGTCTTTGCAGGGTGAGAATGTCCAGGAGAACGGATGTTTCTCTTTCGCGCTGATGTCATAGGTGTTGGCGTAGTCGCAGGCATCGTCGGGAGAATCGCCCCAGAAGCGCGACGTCGTGGTGCCCGCGCGCGCGGCATACTCCCACTCTGCCGTGGATGGCAGGCGATAAGCCTTGCCCGTCTTCTTACCAAGCCAGGCGATATAGGCCTGTGCGTCATTCCAGCTGACACAATTCACCGGATGCTCGGCGAGCGGGCGTTGTGGCTGATAGGGGTTTTCCCAGGTTGCGTCGGCCTTATCGACGAACTCGTTGTCCCATACCCGGCAAGCCTTCTTGGCGGTTTGATAGCCGGTTGCTTGCACGAACTCTTTATACTGGCCGAAGGTCAATTCAAAACGGCCCATCAGAACGGCGCGCGGAATTTTCATTTTCACTTGCGGCGTTTCGCCCCTGCCAACATCGACATCTGGCATTTCAGGCGCGCTGCCCATCATGTACTCGCCAGGCGGCACTACGACTAACTCGGGGCAGGTGGGACAATCCTTCACGATCGCGCCTGGTTTGAGGTCAGACTCCTTGGTTTGCGCAAATGCGGGCGCGGTAAACAGAAGCGCGATAACTAAAGTGAATTTCATTTCGCTTCTCCTTCGCCCAGATCGCGCGCGATGCGAAAGCCGATATATGTTGTTTTCGTGGTGATGGGTTCGCTGTGGCGCTTGGCCGAACGCGCATCGGCCGGCCGGCTGATCCACGATCCGCCGCGCAAGCCCCGGGTTTCGCAACCGCCTTGCCACACCCAGGCGGCTTGATTGGGCGGGCGGCCCCAATAGGCGCCGGTATAACAATCCTCGACCCATTCCCACACATTGCCGGTCATGTCGTACAAACCAAACGCGTTAGGCTTGAAGGAGGCGGCAGGCGCCAAGTCCTCGTAGTTATCTTTGCAGCGCGCGTAAGGATAGGGAAACGGGTACTTTGCCTGAGATGTCACGTCATAGACATTGGCATGATCGCAGGCGAGCGAGATCGACACCCCTTCGAATGAATTCATGCCGAAATAGCGCGGCGATGTGGTTCCACCGCGCGCGGCGTATTCCCATTCCGATTCTGACGGCAAGCGATAGGTCTTGCCGGTTTTTTTACTCAGCCACGCCGCATAGGCCTTGGCGTCGGTCCAACTCACACACACGACCGGAAAATTAGGCTTGGGCGCGCGCATTTGCCCCGCCCCGCGAAAATCACCTTTGGGGTCGTTGAGCCAACGGTCGTTCCACAACCGGCAACCGGGGTCAGGTTTGTAATCGGCCTCGCGCGCGAACTCGCCATATTGCGCGGTGGTGATCTCGGTTTTTCCAAGCCCAAACGGCTTATCGATGGTCACGGCCAGCTGATACGTTTCGCCCGTGTCTTCATCCATTTCTTCCGAACCGCCCGGCGTGCCCATAATGAATTTTCCAGCAGGCACCACCACCATTTCGGGGCACGTGGGACAATCGCGGATAATCTTCGCCGCACCAGCAGCCACGGGGGCATCCTCGGCGGCATACCCAAACCCAGCTGTGCTGGCCGCCAGCAGAAGTCCAATTAGTATCGATTTCATTTCGCTTCCTCCGCTGTCAGGTTTCGCGCAACACGAAACCCGCCGAAATCAAAATGGTCCGTGGCCGTGGCATCGCCGTGATAGCCAGGCCGGGCGCGTTCCATCGTCGTGAACCAGCCGCCGCCACGTTGAATCACGCGTCTGCACCCACCCTTCCAAACCCAGGCACTGCCATCCTTGGGCCGACCGGCGTGGCTTTTGCTGGCACAGTCTTCGGCCCATTCCCAAAGATTGCCGATCATGTCGTACAGACCAAAAGCATTGGGCTTGAATGAACCAACAGGCGCCATGTCGGGAAAGCCATCAACACACATGGCATGGGGCCAGGCGAGCGGTGTCACCCGCAGGGTCGAGATGTCATAGACGTTGGCGTACTTACACGCTTGGCCTGAATCAGGGCCCCATGGATAAAGCGTGGAAGAACCAGCGCGGGCGGCATATTCCCACTCAGCCTCGGTGGGCAGCCGGTAGGGTTTGCCGGTCTTCTCAGCAAGCCAGCCAATGTAATCCTTGCTTTCGTGCCAATCGACGCAACTGACCGGATGGTTGGGCTGCGGACGCTCGGGCACGCCCGGGCGCTTCCAGGTGCGATTGGAATCGTCATCGTAGCGGCCCTTGGCCTTACTCCAAATCCGGCAGAGCACCGTGGGCTCGAATTTCTTTTCGGCGGCATAGACCTCGAACTCGGCGCGCGTCACTTCATAGCGGCCCATCAAAAACGCTTTTGGAATTTGCATCTGCACCGGCGGAGCTTCGCCGGTTTCATTATTGGCCACCTGACTTTTCGGCGTGCCCATTTGGAATTTTCCAGGCGGCACGACGACTAGATCGGGGCATGTGGGGCAGTCTTTGATCACTGTGCCCGCAGCCGGGGCCGCGAACGCTGGGACTGGCCCGAATGAAGCGAGACACAACACACCGAGAAGATAAAGACGTGAGATCACAGATGCTCTCCTCTCAATTCTCGCCAGCGTCGAGAGCACGGGCGATGCGAAAGCCCATGGACGAATAGCGATCCGACGCCTGCACGCCGGATGGAAAAGCAACGCGGTTTTTATCTGGCCCCAGCATCCAACTGCCCCCGCGAATTGCACGATCTGGGCAACCCTGCCACACCCATGCGCGCTGATCTTTCGGGCGGCCAACTTTCGACGTGGTGAAGCAATCCGCCACCCACTCCCAAACATTGCCGATCACATCATGCAGACCAAAGTTGTTAGGCAACAACGGCGCCACCGGCGCCAAATCAGAGAATCCATCGGCGCAGCCACCATGGGCCCAGGATAAAGGATAAACCCGCCGCGCGGTGAGATCGTAGATGTTGGCATAGGCGCAGCCTTCGCTGGCGTCATCGCCCCAAAATCTTTTCTTATTCGAGCCGCCACGGGCGGCGTATTCCCACTCTGCTTCCGAGGGCAAACGATATCGCTTTGAGGTTTGCTTGCTAAGCCATTGCGTGTAGGCCACTGCATCGTCCCAGCTCACGCAGGTGACGGGGTGATCGTCACGGGGCGTGGTCAGTAACCCCAGCTCGTTCCAGGAATGCTTCGCAGCATCGGAAAAACTCTGGGTCTGCTGATCCCACGTCCGGCAGAATTTAATCTCGGGGTTGTAGCCCGAGGCCAGCACAAAGGTTGCATATTGGATACGCGTGATTTCCGTCCGCCCAATGGCGAAGGACTTGTTGATGGCGATTTTTGCCAGCCCTGCTTCGGCCCGGCCAGGGCCAGTGCGATCGAGTTCAAAATCGCTGGGCCCGGTGCCCATGTTGAAGCTGCCCTGTGGAATCACAACCATTTCGGGGCATGTGGGGCAATCTTGGATAGCGCGCAGCTGTTGCGGGGCGCTCTGCGCGAACGCAAGCCCTGCCATAAGCACAAAAACAGCCGTGGCGATGATCGTCCGCGCCATACCCATCTCTCCCCAAGCGACTAGTGTAGACAGCGGGAGAAAGCGGCGGAAGGCTAAAAAAACGAGTATTCGCGAGGGTTTAGGCGATGCTCAAGCCTGCGTTCTTGAGCGGCAGCTTGCGGATACGCTGGCCGGTTGCCGCAAAGATCGCATTGGCGATGGCAGGCGCGATGCCAGGAACCGAGGCCTCGCCGACACCGCCTGGTTTTTCCTTGCTGGGGATCAGGTGGATATCCAGCTCGGGCATATTCGCCAAAGTGATCATCGGGTAGTCGAAGAAGTTGCTTTGCTTCACCGCGCCTTTTTCGACTGTGATTTCGTCCAGGAGCGCCGCTGAAAGCCCATAAACAATGCCGCTTTCGATTTGCGCCACGACATTGCGGGGCTCGATGAGTGTGCCGCAATCGGCCACGCAGGTGATTTTCTCTACCCGCAGTTGTCCATTCTTCACCGAGACCTGGGCGACCTCGGCTAAAATCGAGCCAAAGCCTGGCGTGTACGCCAGGCCCAAGCCTTGGCCTGGGACTTTTGTTTTGCCCCAGCCGGATTTTTCGGCGAGGAGGTCAAGCACCGCCAGATCGCGGGCTTTGCTCTTCAGCATAGATTTGCGGAATTCCAACGGATCGCGCCCCGCCAAGGCTGCCATTTCGTCGATGATGCTCTCGGCGAAGAATACGTTGTGGGACGAGCCGACCGAACGCCAGAACCCAACTGGCACGTTGGGGTTTTTCTCGACGTATTCCGACAAGGTATTGGGAATGCCATAGCCCATGGGCAACGTGCCGCCCACAGCAGTGAAATCGATTGGTGCGGGACGCTTTTGATATGCGAGCAACGATTGCCCCGACAACCGGGCCTGCAACGCGATCAGGTTGTTGTCTTTGTCCAAACCACCGCGGAAACGGGCGACATAAGCCGGACGGTAGTAATCGTGTTGAATGTCTTCTTCGCGCGTCCAGTACATGCGCACCGGACGACCCTTCATGGCCATGCCGATTTGCACGGCTTGGCGCGTGAAATCCATTTCCCATTTGCGGCCAAAGCCGCCGCCAGCAAATGTGTTTTGCAGTGTGACCTTCTCCATCGGCAAGCCCGTGAGCTTGGCCGTGAGTTCGTGCGCGGCCCCTTGTTGCTGGGTTGGCGTCCACATCATGCAGGCATCATCCGTCACCAACACGGTGGTCGCCATGGGCTCCATGCACGCATGTGCCAGCAGCGGAACTTCGTAAATCGCTTCCATTTTTTTAACGGCGGACGCCAATGCGGCCTCGACATCGCCGCGCTTCATGGGCGGCACAGGCTTGGCCGTTTCATCAAGACCCGCACGCATGGTGCGCGAGTAATCGGCTGAACTCCAATTATCGCTGCCCTTGTTGTCCCATTCGATCTTGGCCGCATCGAGCGCCTTGCGTGCTTGATGAAAGTTCTGCGCAACCGCAGCCAACCCGCCCGTGCCTGAGCCGTTGTCGATATCCACCAGCGCCACGACACCCTTCACGGCCATGGCTGCATCACGGTCGAAGCTCTTCACCTGGCCGCCAAAAACCGGCGAGGTGGTGAGTGTGGCGACCAGCAAACCCTCTGCGGCGATATCCGCGCCGAAGGGCGCGCTGCCATCGACCTTCGCGGGCGTGTCTTTGCGGGTGAAGTCCTTGCCGATCAGTTTCCACTGTTCGGGGGATTTGAGTTTTGGCTCGGCGGGGATTGGCCGTTTGGCGGCGGCGGCGGCCACAGCGCCAAACGTGGTCATCCGGCTTGAGGCATCGTGAAAAATTTTGCCATTTTCGGCCCGGCATTGAGACGCATTGACTTTCCATCCGGCAGCGGCAGCGCCGATCAACATTTCGCGAGCTTGCGCTCCGGTTTTCAGCAGCCCCGGCATGTAGCCAATGATGGCGTCGGAATTACCGGTGCTTTGGCGTTTTTTGTTGGGATTGGCGTAAACTTCATTGGCTGTGGCCAATTTGATTTCAAGTTTTTCCCAATCCGCTTCTAATTCCTCACAGAGAATTTTTGGCAGGCCCGTATAGACGCCTTGCCCGATTTCAACGCCGGGCACGACCACGACGACGCGATCATCGCTTGTGATTTGTACATAAGCATTGAGGGCGGTTTGGGTTTCACCTTTGGCCGTGGCTGAACGCACAGCAGGCAAGGTCATGGCCAACGTCAGCCCACCTGCGGCGGTGCCCAGAAAAGAGCGGCGGCTTGGAATGACAGATGGCGGCGGGTTGGCAATATGGTTCATCGGATCCTCCCGAACGAGCGACCCTCAGGATCGCCCTGCGCGATATATTACTATCCTAATATAAGCAGTGCGCGCTGCCCAAGCTAGGCGCTTCGAAGGGCTTCAGTCAGGTCAGAGATTGATGCGCTAGAGCCAAGGGTTAGTGCAGTAGCCATAACATGTTTGGCGCTGTCCGCACCGTAGTGGCGCTTTAACAGAGTCATCGCCTTGGTGTGGCGTTCATTCTTGCTCGCCGGGGCTTGCGGAGTCCCGCGCGGATAAATCACCTTGCGGCTGAACGTCCGGCCATCGCGCAAGCGTACCGTGACAACACCGGGCCGCCCGGCCGGAACGAACTGATCGAGCTCTGGATTATGCCGGGCATGAATGCGCGCCATTAATGGCGACAGCACATCGAGATTTTCAAAGCCTTCGTCATCGAGACGGCCATAACGGATAGCGGCGGCCACAGCTGCCCTAATGCTAAAGCGCGCCGCAAGATCGTTGTGCGGATGTTCCGCGTCGATTTCCATGGCCGCCTTAAAAGTCTCCACCTCAATCGATTCAACGTTGCCTTCCGTGAGGCCGGCTTCAGCGATGAGCATATCAACCGCATCATTGACGCCATGCATATGCGCGCAGGTCGGATGCAGTTTGAAATAAGAATTCAAAATCTCGAATGCCGACCACACGCCATTCTCGATGCCATTCGACAGCCTCGCGGCATCGAAGGCCGTGCCTAACCGTGGACCATAGAAGCGCTCAAGACTGCCCGGCATGGACTGAAGACCAGCTACGGCGGCCTCGGCGACACTCAACGCATTGAGGGTCGCCATGGCCGGATACATATGGTGAATGGTGGCCCCAGCCACCGTGGTGAAGCGGTCAAAATAGAGCGCGAGTGACGACACGCCATCGATAGCGTCGGCAATGCGTTTGGCATCACCACCTGACAACAAATGGGCAGCGCTAGCAGCGACCCCAATGGTGGCCCAATTGCCATTGTCATGCAGCCAGGGCGGAACATCGCCCAGCGCCATGCCAACACGTGCGCAGATTTCGTAGCCTGCAACGAAGGCGCTCAGCATGGCCGTTGCCGATTGATTGTCTCGCTCGGCAATAGCCAGTAACACGGGTACGAGATGGCTGGCCGGATGACCTTTGGCATTGGCGTAGCCGTCTTGACGTTGCAGCATCGTGGTGGCGGCGGCGTTCAGCATTACTGCATCGCGGATATGCACGCCGCGATTTTCGGCGATCAGCGTGACCGGACCGGCCGCGGGCTTGAACTGCCGTAGCAAACTTTTCATGTCACTATGCCCGGCAGCCCCGGCGATAACAGCAAGGCCGTCAAGAAATAGATCGAGCGCGCGTTCGCGGACGTCGGCCGGAAGCGCCTGCCAATGAGTTGACGAAGCCGCTTGCGCAAGTTGCGTTGAAACCATGCGTTGTTCTTGCATTTTCTGAGCTGCCATCGTGCTTGATCAATCTTCGCTCAGATCAATCGTTTCAAATTGAATGTCCACCCAACCTGAATAGATCTCGTAGTTCTTCACGCGCGGCGATAGGCCAGCGATTGTGGAGAATTCAATCAACCACAGCGCCACTCCAACCTTATTGAACTCGGCCATCAGGTTTTGCATCAGCTTATTGCGTTTGGCGGGATCCATTTCCGAACGCGTGGCGTCGATCATCGGCATCATCTCGGGTGCGCAGAAAAACGGCGCGTTGTAGCCACACGAGAATTGATCCACGGCCCTGATCGGGTCGCCCAACCCGACGCTGAGCCAACCGTTGGAGAAGGCGTCGATGCCTTCCCAATCGCCGTTGAACAAACGCCGGGCATAATCGGCGAAGGTCATGGAGCGCAATTCGACCTTTACGCCCACGGCGGCCAAATCTTGCGCGACTTTCTGAAAGACCACCGTGTCATTGGGCAATAAGCCGCCATAGACCAGCATCGTCAGCTTAAAGCCATTGGGATAGCCGGCCTCGGCCAAGAGTGCTTTGGCCTTGGCGGGGTCATAGGGGTATGGCTTGAGATCGGGGTTATAGCCCGGAATGCCAGGGACAGTGCCCTGGCTGGCCACGCGTGTGGTGTTGGCTAGGATTTGACTGACGATGGTTTCCTTGTCGACGGCATAGTTCAACGCATGACGCACGCGCACGTCCTTCAAGGGCGCTGGATCATCACGCACCGTGCGATAGGAAATCGCCAAAACGCTGGGCACCTGAGTAATGCGCGTGAGATAGCCTGCCGCCGCGACTTCAGCCAAGTCGTCGGGGCCAAGACCCATTGTGACATCAACGCGGCCTGACAACAGCGCCTTAATGCGCGCCGTGGCATCGGCAATGATGGTGGTTTCAATCACATCAATGTGTTGAGACTTGCGCCACGATGTGGGCACCGCCTCAAGCCGGTACCCGGCCGCGCCCCAATTGACGACCTTGAAGGGCCCCGTACCGATGGGATTTTTCGCGAACGCCTCCGGGCCCATCTCTACCCAAGCCTTCGGCGCTGGAATCGGCACCATGTTCATGCGCCGTGGCAGCAAGGGGTCGGGCTTGGCCGTGACGACTTCCAATGTCGTGGCGTCGCGCGCACGGGCACTGACTATGCCTGGTATATCGAGCGCACGCGGAAAATGCCGCTTGGGGTCAATCAAATTATTGATGGCGGCAGCAGCGGCGGCGGCATCGCACACTTCGCCGTTTGAGAACACCACGCCCGGACGCATCTTAAACATCCAGGTGGTGTCAGATTCGGTTGCCCAGGAAAGCGCGAGCCCTGGCATTAACTCGCCCGTTTTCGCCATACGTGTGAGATTGTCATAGATGGTCGAGCGAATTCCCCCACCCTCGTCACGGGCAAACGGCGCGCCATAGGTAATGGCCGGAGAGATAAGAGCCACGCGTAGTGTTTTGGCAGACGCAGGCGAGAGAGCGAGAGCAAGGACTGACCCGAGCGCAATAAATAATGCGAGCTTAGATCTCATGGCAGCAACACAGGGCCTGGTGTTTTCATGGCACACAGTCTTTGCCGCACCGCTGGACGTGGTTCTTGTTCGGCACCATGTTCATAGGCCACGATATGCAAGTCGGGCGAAAACACGTTGAGCAGTTCTCCCGGCTTCAACAAAAAATCAGGGTTGCGTGGGCGGCCCAACAATTCGTTACCTTGTCCGAATGTTTCGATGATCAGCACGCCATCATCCTCAAGTGAATTTACATAATGAGGAAAATGCGCGCGGTGCAGATAATTCGTGACGACAATAGCGTCGAAACGCCGGCCCACAAAAGGCCAACTGGCAGTTTCCAAATCCACCTGTTGAATCACGACAGCCGGATCGCTCTTGAGGTCGGCGACGCCCGACACGTCAATATCTACTGCAACCACGCCAAACCCAAGCGTTCGTAAGGCGCGTGTATGACGGCCGTGGCCCGCCGCGACGTCGAGCACTGTTCCGCCAGGTGGAATCAGGGCAGCAAACCGCAACACCCAAGGCGAGGGCGCAATGTTGGTTTCGGTTGGGCGGTCAAAGCTAGGCAAAAGGGTTCAACGTTGGAATGGTCAGGGCACAATATGATAAGCCCAAGCAATCGACTTGTGTTGTGCCATTGCGCTAGCATCAGGCCAAGAAACAATCAGCATTAGGGGCCTAATGTCATGCGCAATGTACAACAACTTGCGGCTGTGACTGCGGTATTGCTCGCAGTGTCGGCTTGTGCGGCCAGCCCATCGAGCAACCCAGACGCCAAAGCCATGGCCATCCATGAGCGTGTCATCACGTTTGACGCCGAAATGGACATTCCGCTCGATTTCATGCAGGGCGACAAGGATGCGGGCAAAGACACCAAGATGCAGGTGGACTTGCCCAAGATGGATACTGGCAAGTTGGATGGTGCGGCCTTTGTGTTATTCACGCTGCAAAACACCCGCACGCCCGATAACTACGCCAAGGCGCGCAAGGAAGTCGACACCAAGTTAGCCGCCATCGAGAAAATGCTGAACACTTACCCCGAGCGCATTGCACTTGCGCGGCACGCAGACGACGTGCCCAAGATCGTCAAAGGCGGCAAGCATTTTGTCGTGTTGTCCGTGGTCAACGCCTACCCCTACGGCGAAGATGTAAAATGGCTGGGTGACTTGTATGGCCACGGGTTGCGCATGGTAGCGTTCAATCATGCGGGCAATAACCAATTCGCCGACAGCAACCGACCTCAAGACAAATTCGGTGATACCGAAGGCGCGCAAGGCGGCCTGACGGCCTTGGGCAAACAAGCGATCGCCGAGATGAATCGTTTGGGGATTATCGTGGACATCTCGCAAATAACCAAACAGGCGGCGCTGCAAGCTGTGGAATTATCCAACGCGCCCGTGGTCGCCTCGCATGTAGGCGTGAAGGCAAAGGTCGATACCTCGCGCAACCTCAGCGATGAGGAAATGAAAGCCATCGCCGCTAAGGGCGGTGTGGTGCATATCGTCGCATTCCCGAGCTACCTCAAGGGCGCGTCGAAAGAACAACAAGACGACTTGGCGGCCATCGAGAAAAGCTTCGGCCTAAAAACCTTCACCGATGCAGGCGCTAAATTGCCCAAGGAAAAAATGCCCGAGTTTCAGAAACAAATGGCAGGCTATCGCGATCGCTGGGCTAATGCTGGGGCCTCGGTCGTGGATATGGCCGATTCGATTGATTACGCCGTGAAGCTGATTGGCATTGACCATGTTGGCATCGCCACCGACATGGAGCATGGCGGCGGCATCATCGGCTACAAAACCGCTGCCGAAGCGCCGGGCCTAACGAAAGAGTTAGTCAAACGCGGATATAGCGAACGCGACATCGGCAAGCTGTGGAGTGGCAACTTTCTGCGGGCCTGGAAAGCGGTGGAGAAAGCCGCAGGGAAATAGCCCGCCGACATATTAATCAAGCGGCTTTCGAGGTTTGACCGGCACGGCACGAGGTTCTAAGAACGCCTATATACAAGGTGTTGCTTCAGGGAGTTCAAGCGCGTGGCCGACGGCCGTTCTGCCTCCACCGATGAGGATATTTTAGCCCTGGCTGCCGATTTTCCAGCCGCCAGTGATGAAGCCTGGCTGAAACTCATCGACAAAGTGCTGGGTGGCGCACCTTTCGAGAAAAAACTGGTTAGCCGCACGTATGATGGCATTGCCATCAAACCGCTTTATACCAAAGCCGATTGGAAAGACGACGATGCGGCAGGCTTGCCGGGTGGGGCACCCTATACGCGTGGCTCGTCGGCGCTTGGCCGTTCACAAATGGGTTGGGACATCCGCCAAGTTCATGGCCACCCCGACCCCGAAATTGCCAACGCACAAATTCTTGAAGACCTTGAAGGCGGCGCCACCTCCATCGTTTTGAAAACCGACCCCTCGGGTGAGAACGGCGTGGCCGTGCGCTCGTTGAAAGATTTTGATGCGGCGCTCAAGGGCGTGTACCTCGACCTCGCGCCCATCGTGCTTGAGCCAACCGGGCCTTCGCTGCCGCTGTCGGCAATGTTCATGCATCTCCTCAAGGCGCGCAAAGTAAGGGCTGAACAATTTCACGGTAATTTTGGCGCCGACCCGCTGGCCAGCTTGGCTGGCTCGGGCAAATTGATCGTCGACATGCCCATTGTGCTTGCCCGCATGGCCGATACGGCAGGCTACGCCGCCAAGAATTATCCCAATGCCCGCGCGCTCAATGCCAAGTCGATTGTTTATCACTCGGCAGGCGCTGGCGAGGCCCAAGAGCTGGGCTGCGTCATGGCGACTGCGGTGGAATACTTGCGCGCGCTCGATAAGGCAGGCTTAGACATCAACGCGGCCTGCGGCCAAATGGCCTTCACACTTGCCGCCGATGCGGATCTGTTCATGACCGTGGCGAAGATTCGCGCCGCGCGCAAATTATGGGCGCGTATCGCCGAGGCTTGCGGAGCCAACCCAGAAAAACGCACCGCGCCCATCACCGCCATGACAGCACCGCGCATGATGAGCCAACGCGATCCGTGGGTGAACATGCTGCGCACGACGGTGGCCTGCTTTGGTGCGGGGCTTGCCGGGGCCGATGCAGTGACTGTACTACCATTCGATCATGCGCTGGGCTGTCCGCGCGAACTCGGACGGCGCATCGCGCGCAACACTCAAATTGTGCTGCAAGAAGAATCGGGCGTGAACAAGGTGGTCGATGCCGCCGGTGGCGCATACCTGTTCGAGAACTTGACCGAACGTGTGGCCGAAGCAGCGTGGAGTTTCTTCCAAGAGATCGAGCGGGCGGGCGGCATGGCTAAAGCCCTGACATCCGGGTTCGTGGCACAAAAGATTGCCGCCGTGAACACAGAGCGTGCCAAGAACCTCGCCCGGCGCAAAGATGCGCTGACCGGCGTAAGTGAATTCCCAAATATTCACGAGGTGCCCGTTGAGGCCGATCATCCAAACATTGCGGCCATTGTAAAGAAACGCGACCAAGCCCCTGTAAGTCAGATCGCAGGATTGCCCGAACCTGGAACGGGCGCGCTGATGGTGGCGTTGGTGAAGGCTGCCAGGGATGGCGCTAATGTGCTGGCCATGTCCAAGGCGCTGGCGGGGGCGCCCACCACAATTACCCCCCTGCCCCGCGTACGATTGGCTGAGCCATTCGAAACCCTGCGCGATGCGGGCGATGCGTTTAAAACCAAATTCGGCAAGCGGCCACAAATATATTTGGCCAACATCGGACGTCTTGCCGATTTCACGGCACGCGCGAGCTATGCCAAGAATTTTTTCGATGCGGGCGGCATTGAGGCGCTGATGGGTGCAGGCGGCGATGCTGGTTCGATTGTGAAGGAATTCAAGGCCAGCGGCGCATCACTTCTGGCGATTTGTTCAACTGATGCGATCTACGCTGAGACAGCTGTAAGTCTAACGAAGGCACTCAAAAGTGCCGGTGCCGCCGTGATTTACCTGGCGGGCAGGCCGAGCGAACTTGAGGCCCATTTGAAAGCCGCTGGAATTGATGATTTCATCTATATGGGTTGCGATGTACGCGCTGTTTTAAGCGCTGCGCATGCCCGGCTGGCTGCTGGAAAGTGAGGCTGCCATGAACAAGGTATCGCCCATTCCCAATTTTGCTGACGTGGGGCTTGCCTCCACGTCGAACTCTGGGGCGCTGACATCATCCGAGTGGCAAGCCAAGGCCGAACGCGAAGCAGGCAAAGCGTTGTCCGAGTTGAATTGGCAAACGCCCGAGGGCATCGCCGTGAAGCCGCTGCTCACCGCAGCCGATACCGAGGGCCTTGATTTTCTCGATACACGCCCGGGCTTACCGCCATTTCTGCGCGGGCCTTATGCGGCGATGTATGTCACCCAGCCATGGACAATCCGGCAATACGCGGGCTTTTCCACGGCGGAAGATTCCAACGCCTTTTACCGGCGCAATTTGGCGGGCGGACAAAAGGGGCTTTCGATTGCTTTCGACCTTGCCACCCACCGGGGTTACGACAGCGACCACCCGCGCGTGGTGGGTGATGTCGGCATGGCGGGCGTGGCGATTGATTCCATCTACGACATGCGCACATTGTTCGATGGCATTCCGCTGGACCAAATGAGCGTGTCCATGACCATGAACGGCGCGGTGTTGCCGATCATGGCGTTGTATATCGCAGCAGCCGCCGAGCAGGGCGTGGCGCCGGCCAAACTCTCGGGCACCATTCAGAACGACATTCTGAAAGAGTTCATGGTGCGCAACACTTATATCTTCCCGCCGGGGCCGAGCATGCGCGCCATCTCGGATATTTTTTCGTACACCTCGAAGGCGATGCCGAAATTCAATTCTATCTCGATCTCCGGCTATCACATGCAGGAAGCCGGTGCGACAGCCGACCTTGAGCTGGCGTATACGCTGGCCGATGGCGTTGAATATGCGCGCGCCGGATTGAAAGCGGGCCTGGATATCGACGCGTTTGCGCCACGCTTAAGTTTCTTCTGGGCCATCGGCATGAATTATTTCATGGAGGTGGCCAAGATGCGCGCAGCAAGGCTGCTGTGGGCAAAATTGATTAAGCCCTTCGCGCCTCAAGACAACCGTTCGCTCAGTTTGCGCACGCATTGCCAGACCTCGGGTTGGAGCCTGACAGCGCAGGACGTTTACAATAACGTGACCCGCACCTGCATCGAGGCCATGGCTGCGACGCAAGGCCACACGCAATCCTTGCACACCAATGCGCTCGATGAAGCGCTGGCGCTACCCACAGATTCTTCTGCCCGCATCGCGCGTAATACCCAACTGTTCATTCAGCAAGAAACCGGCACTACGCGCTCGGTGGACCCGTGGGGTGGCAGTTATTATGTCGAGCGGCTAACGCACGACTTAGCCAAGAAAGCCTGGGGCCATATTCAAGAAGTCGAAGGCCTTGGCGGTATGGCCAAAGCAATTGAGGCGGGTATTCCCAAGCTGCGCATCGAAGAAGCCGCTGCGCGCACCCAAGCCCGCATCGATTCCGGCCGCCAAACCGTGGTGGGCGTGAACAAATTCCGCCCCTCGGGCGCTGAAAACATTGACGTGCGTTCGGTCGACAATACCGCCGTGCGCAATGCACAATTAGTTAAACTCAAGCGCCTGAAGGCAGAGCGCAACGAAACTGCCTGCCAAAAAGCCCTTGATGCATTGACCGCCGCAGCCAAATCGGGGCAAGGAAACCTGCTGGCCTTGTCAGTGGCGGCTGCCCAGGCCAAAGCCACTGTGGGCGAAATGACGCTAGCGTTGGAGAAGGTGTTCGGCCGTCATGTGGCCGAGATTAAATCCATCGCCGGAGTGTACCGGAAAGAAGTGGGCGTGAATTCGACAGTGACCAAAGTGCAAAAGCTGGTGGAGGCCTTCGCTGAGAAAGAAGGCCGCCGTCCGCGTATTCTTGTGGCCAAGATGGGCCAAGATGGCCATGACCGCGGCCAGAAAGTGATCGCCACGGCCTTCGCCGACTTGGGCTTCGATGTGGACATCGGCCCGCTGTTCCAAACGCCCGAGGAGGCCGCCAAGCAAGCCGTTGAAAACGATGTGCACATCATTGGCGCCAGTTCGCTAGCGGCGAGTCACCTCACGCTGGTTCCCGCATTGAAGGCCGAGTTAAAAAAACTTGGCCGCGAAGACATCATGGTCGTTGTCGGTGGTGTCATCCCGCCGCAAGATTTCGATGCATTGTATAAAGCGGGTGCGGCAGCCATTTTCCCGCCCGGCACGGTCATCAGCGAAGCCGCCGAGGCGCTGCTGGGCAAACTTGCCACAGCGCTGGGGCATTGAGCCTCAGGCGTGGTTGTGCCCAAGAGTCAACATCGCTCAACCACGAAGGGCCGGAGTTCCGGCTCCAAACCTGATTATGTTGAGGGTGTCATCTCGGGCGATCGCGCCATTCTGGCGCGCGCCATCACATTGATCGAATCGCGCAAATCCGAACATCAAGCCCAGGCCCAAGAGATGCTCGTGAAGATGCTGCCGCGTACGGGCAAGTCGCGACGCATTGGCATTAGTGGATTGCCGGGTGCAGGCAAAAGCACCTTCATCGATGCTTTCGGCACCATGCTCGTGGCCCAGGGTCACAAAGTGGCCGTGCTGGCGGTAGATCCCACCAGCTCGCGCACCGGCGGGTCGATCTTGGGCGATAAGACGCGCATGGCCCGCCTTGCTGTCGACCCCAACGCCTTTATTCGCCCTTCGCCCACGGGTGGCACCTTGGGCGGTGTTGCACGGGCCACACGCGAGGCGATTTTGGTGTGCGAGGCGGCTGGCTATGACGTGATCTTGGTGGAAACGGTTGGAGTTGGCCAAAGCGAAATTACTGTTTCTGAGATGGTTGATTTCTTCCTGGTGTTGATGATCGCGGGTGGCGGCGACGAACTCCAGGGCATCAAAAAAGGTGTGCTCGAAATCGCCGACATGATTGCCATCACTAAGGCCGACGGCGACAACATCAAGCGCGCGCAAGCCTCGGCAGCCGACTACCAGCATGCCATGCGCATTATCACACCTGCATCGCCAACCTGGCTGCCGCCGGTGGTGAGCGTGAGCGCCATGGAAAACCGTGGACTTGATGATATTTGGGCAAAGATCGAGACCCACCATAAGGCGACATCTGCGTCGGGGGAATGGGCCGCCAAGCGCCGCGCCCAGCAAATTCGATGGCTGTGGGCCATGATCGACGACCGGCTTGTCACACGCTTGAAGACTGCCCCAAAAGTTAAAGCGTTGATTCCCGAAGTTGAGAAAGCCGTGGGCGATGGCCGCTTGACCCCTGCCCTGGCCGTGGAAAAACTGTTCAAAGCGTTTGGCGTTTGAAAAATATTGAGGGATACACCGATGATCGTCAGAAAATATCTTACTGCCGCTGCCGCCCTCGTCAGCGCACTGGTGCTCGTCACGTCTGCCCGCGCCGAAACTGACGCGGAGTTGATTGCCCGTGCACGCGGCATTCACGAGCGCGTTCTCACGGTCGATACCCACGTCGACATTCCCCCCGATTACGGCAGCGCGGCTTACGACCCCATGAAACCGGGGCCACGCGGCCAGCAGGTACACCTACCCACGCAATTTGAAGGCGGGCTTGATGCCACATTTCTGATCGTGTTCGTCGGCCAAGGAGAATTAAGTACCCAGGGTTACGCCAAGGCACTGTCGGACGCGATGCTGAAATTCTCGGCGATCAACAAAGTCACTAGCCAGATGTATCCCGACAAAGTTGAGCTCGCACGCACGGCGGCCGATGCCCGGCGCATCTCAACCGCCGGGAAAAAAGTTGCATTCATCGGTGTCGAGAATGGCTACCCCATCGGTGAGGAGATCGGTTTGCTCGATGTGTTCTACGATTATGGCGCGCGCTACTTCGGTCACACCCATATTGGCCACAACCAATTGGGCGATTCGTCCATGAACTTGGGCCGCGACGTCGCCAAGCCGGTGGAGCCCAAGCACGTCGGGTTGTCGGCAATAGGGAAAGAAGCCGTAAAACGCTGCAACGAACTTGGCATCATGAATGATGTTTCCCACGCCGGGAAACAAACAGCGCTTGATATTGCCAAACTGTCCAAGGCGCCGGTGATTGCCTCGCATTCGGGTGTTAAGGGCGTGTTCGATCACCCGCGCAACCTCAGTGATGAGGAATTACTTGCGATCAAGAAATCCAATGGTGTGGCGCAAATGGTGGCGTTCGACACATACCTGCGCGCCGTACCCAAAGCAAAAACCGAGGCCACGAATGCATTGTGGGCCGAAATGGGCATCAAGGACTTCCCCGACCTTGGCAAACTCTCGCCCGAGCAACTCAAAACCTATCGCGCTAAGGCCGATGAGATTGAACTGAAGTACCCCAGGGCCGGCGTGAAGGACTTGGCCGATCATATCGACTACACGGTAAAGCTGATCGGAATCGATCATGTCGGCATCGCATCGGACTTCAATGGCGGCGGCGGCATCGTCGGCTGGAATAGCGCCAGCGAGACGTTCAATGTGACACTAGAGCTTGTAAAACGCGGCTACACTGATGAGCAAATCGAAAAGATTTGGGGCGGAAATTTGTTGCGCGTGCTGGCCGACGTCGAAAAATACGCCGCTAAGACCAAGTACAACAAAAAGCGTGGGCGGGCGTAAGGTTCTTTGTTGGGCGCATTTTCCACGCCAAGTGAAAGACTATTTCTCGGTTAGTTTGCCGTAAAGCTCCGGCCTGCGGTCGCGGAAAAAGCCGAACGCGGCGCGGTTGCGATTAATCTCTTCTAAGTTGAAACTTGCGGTCAGTACGCCCGTTTCAGTGCGGCCGAATTCGGCCACCTTGTCGCCGCGATGGTTGGCGATGAATGACGAGCCATAGAAAATCTGGCCCTGTTCGTTGCCAATGCGATTGGCGGCAATCACCGGCACCACGTTCGAGACCGCATGGCCGATCATGGCGCGTTGCCATGAGTCTTTCGTATCCAGCGTGGGGTTCTGCGGTTCCGAGCCAATGGCGGTAGGATAGAACAGCAGTTCTGCGCCCATCAACATCATGGCCCGGGCGCATTCCGGAAACCATTGATCCCAGCAAATGCCCACGCCAACCTTGCCGAATTTGGTCGCCCACACCTTGAAGCCGGTATTGCCGGGGCGGAAATAAAATTTTTCTTCGTATCCGGGTCCATCGGGGATGTGGCTTTTGCGGTAAACGCCCAACACCGAACCATCGGCGTCGATCATCGCCAGGCTATTGTAATACACCTGACCGTCACGTTCGAATATCGAAGCGGGGATCACCACGCCTAGTTTTTTGGCAAGGGCCGTGTAGCTTTTCACCACCGGGTGCTCGGCCACGGGGTAGGCCGTATCGAAATGATGCTCGGCCTCTTCACGGCAGAAGTAATGGCCTTGCAGTAGCTCACTGGGCAAAATGATCTGCGCGCCCTTTTTGGCGGCCTCGGAAATCAGATCGGCCACGCGCGCAATGTTCCCGGCCATGTCGGTGGTGTAAGCGCATTGCAGTGCGGCGACGGTGACGTTGCTCATGGTCCTATCCTACACCATTTTTTAAACGCGGGGCTGCTGCTGCGTGATGCAGTGGAATGAGCCCCCGCCCGTGAGAATGTGGTTGGCGCGTACGCCAACCACATTCCGGCCGGGAAACAAGCGGGCAATAGCCTCAACAGCCGCATCGTCGAATTTGGTGCCATAGACCGGCACGACCACTGTCGTATTTCCGATATAAAAATTCATGAAGCTGGCGGGAATCGCTTCGCCATCCTCGTTCTCCACCAAGCCGGGCGAGGGAATGGTGTGCACGTCGAGCTTGCGCCCGGTCACATCTGCGGCAGCCTTGAGATCGGCGATGATTGCTTTCAGTGCATCGCGGTTGGGGTCATCGCCACCCGAGGGCTCCATGCAGGCCACCACACCGGGTGCGATAAAGCGGGCGATGTTGTCGATATGGCCATCGGTATGGTCGTTGGCCAAGCCATCGCCCAGCCAAACTAATTTCTCGATCCCCAACCCCGACCTCAGGCGTATCTCAATGTCAGCCTGGGAAAGTTTGGGATTGCGATTAACGTTGAGCAAGCATTGGCGCGTGGTCAAGGCCGTGCCCAGCCCATCGACATCGATTGAGCCGCCTTCAAGCACCCAGTCATTGATATTGGCCTTCAGACCGGCGCGACTAGCAACGAAGGCCGCCACACCATCGTCGCCATCAAGCACGTACTTCCCGCCCCAGCCGTTAAAGCGAAAGCATGCGGCTTCAAGGGCTTTGTCGTTGGAAACAAAAATAGGGGCCGTATCACGCAGCCAAATATCGCCGAAGGTGGCTGCGATCACCTCGGCCCCGGTAGCCGCCAAATCCCTTTGAGCTGAAGCCACAGCTTCCTTGCCGCATGCCAAAATTTTGAGCGCCTCGCCATGCGGTTTCTTGGTTACGGGGTCCACATCGGCGATGGCTTTGAATAATGAAGCTACTTCAACTCGTGCAGGCTCAAGGTCTTCGAGCCACAAGTCGGCATGGCTGGGCCACGCCGACCAAACGGCGGTGTGTTGATCCCACTCGGCAGGTTGACGGATAGGCATCGCAACGAACTCGATTTTAAATATGCTGGCGGTTCCCTAAAGCCTCGGGCGCTGCAATGCAACGGCGCAGATGTGAAATCCTGGGTGGACGAAGGCGCCTCCCCGGCGTTACCTGGGCGAATGTCCTCGAGTAACCCCACAGCCGACCGCCGATTCGAGTTCGCCATGCAATTGCGTGAGCGCGGCGAGTTTACCGCTGCCGCCGACCTGTTGGCCCAAGCCATGGAGTTGGCACCGCACTGGCCCGAGGGACGATTTGCACTGGCAGAGTCATTAATGCTAGCGGGCGAGCATGACCAGGCAGCGGTAGAGTTTAAATCCTACCTAGCCCTCGACCCGGCCGATTCAATGGGCGCGAGTGCAAAACTTGTGATCCTGGGCGCGAACCCCGCCACGGCAGAGTTGCCACGCGCTTATGTGGAGCGGCTGTTCGACCAATACGCAGCGCGTTTCGACACCGCCTTGATTGAAGACTTGAAGTACACAGGCCCGCAGCGCATTCGCGAAGCCATCACCGCGCGATTCCCACAACGCCGTTTCGACCATTGCCTCGACCTCGGTTGCGGCACCGGTCTCATGGGTGTGGCCATTCGTGATTTGGTTGACCGGCTTGAAGGTGTCGACTTGTCGGCGAAAATGCTTGCCGAGGCGCACAAGAAACGAATCTACGATGCCGTGACCCAAGACGATATCTTAGGCGCGCTGAGGCAAAAGCCGTCGACTTACGACTTAATTCTTGCAGCAGATGTATTGGTGTATGTGGGTGATCTGGCGCCCATCTTTACCCTGGTATCATCGGCCTTAAAGAAGAGTGGTGTTTTTGTATTCACCTTGCAGGTCCTTGCGGTTGCGGGTTTTCGCTTAGGCACTGATCAGCGATTCAGTCACAACCCAACGTATGTGGCATCACTTCTCGAAAAACCCTTCGCGGCCCACACCATCACGCCCGGATCCTTCCGCCGCGAGCGGGAGGTTGATGTGCCTGGCTTTCTCGTCATCGCCGAGACGGCGGCTTAATTCAAGGCCATGGTCAGCGCCTTCAAGTATGCGCTTTCGGGCAAATGCAGGTGAACAGGATGATCGGGCCCCGCGCCCGAGGTTTTAAGAATGCGGCCAGAACGCCCCGCGTCGGATATGCCCCGGGCCACAGCCTCGGCGAACTCGGCAAGCGGCGCATTGTGACTGCACGAGGCGATGAACAAAATTCCCCCTGTTGATGTGACGCTGGCGCACATGCGCGCGAGCTTACGGTATCCTTGCAGGCCAGGTTTTAAGTCCTTGCGTGATTTCACGAAGGCTGGTGGATCGGCCACGACCACATCGAATTTATCTTTGCGCGACGCGCTGGCGGCAAGAAAATCAAATACGTCGGAACGCTCGAATCGGGAAATACCAGATAACTTATTTGCCGCAGCAGCTTTGCTCGCCAATTCCAGCGCATGTGCCGAGCCATCAACACCCAGCGCGGTCTTGGCCCCGGCAAGGGCACAACTCAACGCAAAACCGCCAGTATGGGTGTATAGGTCAAGCACCGCAGCGCCTCGGGCCAGCGACGCCACAAAGGCGCGATTGTCGCGTTGGTCGAAGAACCAGCCGGTTTTTTGGCCGCCGAGCGAATCGGCAAAAAAGGTCAGGCCAGATTCTTTCACTTCGACTGGCGATCCGGCCTCACCCACCAACACACGCGTGCCATCGTCCAAACCTTCAAGCGTGCGAAACGATGAATCGCCCCGCATAACGATGGCCTTGGGTTTGATCGTTTGTGTGATGGCGGCTGTAATATCGGGCAATGCCAAATCCATGCCCGCAGTGTTGGGCTGGACCACCACCACATCGCCAAAACGATCAACAATCAGCCCGGGCAACCCATCCCCCTCGGTATGAACCCAGCGGTAATAAGGTTCAGAAATGATCCGCTCGCGCATGGCGAGCGCGGTTTTCAGGCGGTCTGCGAACCAACCGGCGTCAATGCAGGTATCCGGGGTGTGCGATAAAACGCGCGCACTGATGAGCGGTTTGGGGTTGAAATGCGCCGTGGCCAAGGGCGTACCGCCTGCGTCCTCGAGCGTTACTACTGTTCCCGGCGTCAAAGCCTTGGCAGCAGCGTCCATGGCGACCTCGTTAGAATAAATCCAGGGGTGGCCGGCTTTCAGGCGCTTGTGGGCGCCGGGCTTAAGTCGGATTCGCGGGTGGCGGAATGGGGTCATGAGCGCAACCTAGCCACTCCTTGGCGTTTCGCAAGCCAGGGGCTAAAAAGTACTTAAATACTGACCACGGGAGATCATGCGATGAGCACGCAAACGCCAGAAGAACGCGCCAAAAAACTAAGTGAAGGCCTGGACTATGTGAAGGATTTGCCGGGCTTTGAGCGCGGCCATCCGCACTACTTCAAGGACCCGATTATCGATCATTTGATCGAGATCGTACTGCAACTGGGCGCGGAGATTTGGATCACACGGGACCGTCAAATGGTGACGGAATACCTGCTCGCCACCGAGGGCAAAGTCACCCCAGAGATGATCGAGGCTTTCAAGCCGTCGCCCGAGCTGCGCGAAAAAATGCGCGAAGAACGCCGCATTTTCACCCAACGTCTTTATCAATCGCTCAATGGCGGCATCGGCCCCGGTGGCGAAGCGGCGTTCAGTTCGGGCCTGTTGCGGTCGCGCTAAATCGAGCCGAAATTCACTACTGGCCAGCTTTTGCACCCTTGACCGCGCGAGCCTGGCGCGATTCGATACGCCATGGCCAAACCCAACCCGGTGCGCAGGGCCGAAACCCGGCGGAAACTTTTGGATGTCGCGCGCGCGGAATTCGCCGCGCACGGCTATGGCGACGGCGGCACCGAGGCAATCGTTCAGGCGTCAGGCCTCACGCGCGGCGCGTTGTACTATCACTTTAAAGACAAGCGCGATGTGTTCCGCGCCGTGGTGGCAGACATGGCCGTTGAGATCGCCAATGCCATGGCCACGAGTGCTGCGAGTAAACCCACAGCCTGGAAAGGACTCTTAGCTGGCAGCCGCTCGTTTTTAGAGATCGCTTCCCGGCCCGACATTTTGCGCATTTACTTGCAAGACGCCCCGGCCGCATTGGGCTGGGCTGAATGGCGCTCCGTCGATGGCGAAGGCGTGCTCTGATTTTTGCTGCGAACGTTAGTGCAAGCGCTGCAAGATGCGCCCAAAGCCAAAGAAGGCGCCGCGCCAGCCTTGGCGCGATTGATCGCCGGGGCCTTGACCGAGGCTGCGCTTTTCATCGCCTCGGCCAGCGACGCAAAGAAAGCGCGCGGTGAGATCGAACGAACCTTGTTGGCTTTGCTGCTGGGAATCCGCGATCAGTACACGCCAACAGAATAATAAAGACTAGTTATCAACCGAGATTTGATCATAGGCAACGAAGCCAAACGCATCTTCAAAACCCTTTGTGCGTTTGCTTAAGCCCGCGAAGAAAACCTGCTCATACAAAAAAATCGCCGCCGCCTGATCGTGATAACGCTTGCCCAGGGCGCGTCGCATCTCCAGGCCCTTGGCTTCGTCCCACTCTGCCATGGCCGATTGAATCAGCGGCGTTGCTTCTTGGTCGCAATACCAGGCTCTTGACGAGCCGCACGAATGAATGGTGATGGCGCGGATCACATCGACGGTGGGTGCGGACTGCCAGGGCACAATCACCGCGTCGGCGTATTCGCCCGTGATAAAAAGATTCTTTAAATACTGCGGCACCTGTACTGGGCGTATTTCCATGATCACGCCGACCTTGGCCAAGTCGGCTGCGACTTGCTGATAGGTCGACAGCAATGCGCCGGTGTTCATGGACGTTTCCATGGTGAACTTAAATCCGTTAGGATAACCCGCTTCGGCGAGAAGCTTTTTGGCTTTGGCTGGATCGTACTCGTACTGCGCTAAATCGGGGTTATAGCCCAGCGTAGCGCGCGCGGCAGGCTGGTTGGCCGGAACAGTTTTGCCCTGCATGATGATATCAATGATGGGTTTGCGATTAACCGCAGAGTTCAACGCTTGGCGCACACGCAAATCGTTGAAAGGTAGACTGCGCGTTGTAACCAGCGAAATGGCGCTGACTCCGCCATCATGCCAACTGGCGCCCTTGTGGCCCGCAGCCTCCAGTTCTTGAATGTCGTCAGGACCCAAGGCGGTCGCGATATCGGCCCGGCCCGACAGAATGGCCTGCAGACGGCTGGTGGCCTCGGGCAATTCCAAAATTTCGAGGTTGGCCATCTTGGGCTTACGCCACGACCCTGCAAATGCCTTGAAAATAGCCTTACTTGGCTCCCACTGCACCAAGGCGAAGGGCCCCGTGCCGATGGGGTTCTTGTTGAACTCCGCCCGGCTTAGCGTTGCAAAGGCTTCAGGTTCGGGCACCAGCACAATAGATGCATAGCGCGCAAATGTGGGGACAGGGCTTTTGGTGATAATCTCGACGGTCAATTCATCGACCGCGCGCGCCGATTCCAAGGGCGGCAAGTCACTGCGCACTAAGTTGTCCGTGGGGCCCGGCTTTGTCGCCATGAAGTTCACGGCAGCCGCAACGGCGGCTGCATTGAACGGCTTGCCATTGGAAAATTTGACGCCCTTTCGCAAGACAAAGCGCCACGTCTTGGTGTCTACGTTATTCCACGAGACGGCCAGCCACGGTTTTAATCTACCGTCACGGTCGATGCGCGTAAGGCCATCGTAGATAGCCGATGTGGTGGTAATGGTGGGCGTCGCCGAGGTCGCAAAGGGATTGCCCAACCGGGGCGGCAATGTCGATACCGCCATACGGATCGTGTCATCGGCAGCACGGGCCGCTATGGGTGCACCGAGCACGATGAGAGCGAGGAAGCAACAGAGCCGGAGAATGCCATTGAGCATGATGTTAACAAGACCGAACGACAATTGAACCTCAGCCCGGCCTAGCATACATCGGCTTTGTGGAACGGCGATATAAACATGAGTGAGCCTCAGATTTTGACCGAAGCCCGTAGAGCCGCTTTCCTGGATCGCGATGGGGTGCTGAACATCGATAACGGCTTTGCCCACCAGCCCGGCCATGTTCAATGGGTCAAGGGGGCGATGCAGGCCGTGGCGCTGCTGAACAAGCGCGGATATTTCGTCTTTGTGGTCACGAACCAATCGGGGATCGCACGTGGGTTATACACTGAGCAGCATGTGCGCGAATTGCATGCCTGGATGGCCGATGAGTTCAAGGCTCAAGGCGCGCGGATCGATGAGTTCGTCTATTGCCCCCATCACCCCGAGGCGGAAATCGCCCAATACAGAATTGCTTGCGCATGCCGCAAGCCTGGCCCGGGCATGCTTCAAGATCTGATGAAAAAATGGCCCGTCCAGCGCGAGCACAGTTTTATGATCGGCGATCGTGAGACCGACGTGACGGCTGCCACGGCGGCAGGAATTGCCGGTTATTTGTTTCCTGGCGGAAATTTACACGCTTTCCTGACGCAGCGCGTTTTAGGCTAACGTTTCACGTATTCCATAGAGCAGCACGCCAGCAGCCACAGCGATGTTCAAGGATTCCGCTCCACCATACATGGGGATATGTACGACCTTTTGGCAGGCTCGCTCTACGGCGTTCGACATACCGCTTTGTTCAGTACCCAACACGGCCAATACCGGGGTCTTGAGATTGATCTTTCGGTAATGGTCTGACCCGGTGGCTGAGGTTCCAATCACCGCGCCGGGCCAGCGCTGCGCCAATGCCACGAATTGCTCCTGGCTGCCCGAATAGGCCGGCACACGAAAGATTGAGCCGGTGGTGGCGCGCACGCATTCCACCGCATAGGGGTCGCATGAGGCGCCAATCAACAATATCCCTGATGCGCCCACGGCGTCGGTAGTGCGAATGATCGCACCTAAGTTGCCCGGATCGCGTACGCGGTCTAACGCCAAAAAAAGATCGCCGGACGTGGGCCGGAGTTCGTCAAACGCACGATATTGAATGGTATAAGCAGCGGCGATGGATTGTGGATTATCTTTGTTCGTGATCTTGCCCATGACCTCGGTGTTCACCGCGATGCACGTCCCTCCTGCCTTACGGCAGGCAGATGACAATGTATCAACCACTGCGGCATCGGCGGCGGCGGCTTGATAGGCGAGAATTTTCGGCACGGCGCCAGCTTTCAGGGCATCAAGGGCCGTGCGTGCGCCTTCAATCAGAAACAGATCGTGCTCGGCGCGGAATTTTTCCATGCGTAAACTTGCCAGCAACTTGACCGTGGCATTCGAGAGGCTGGTGATTGTCATCGGTCTATTGGCGAGGCATGAGCATTTAATTGATGCGCTTAACGCGCACGGAGCGGTTGGCTGAGACCAGCGACATATAAAATGCGCCAAGCACGCCACTGCGGATTTTCACGGCCGAGCCGGGCAAAATACGCAAAGGGCCCGCTTCGGTCTGGCGCCAAACTTGGCCGTTATCGAGGGTCACGGTGAGATTGCCAGCCGCATCGCCACGCACCGATTTGACGCGGGCGATCATTTCATCGGGCGGCAGCTCCTCTTTCGGGATTACTTTCTGTATTGGCAAATCAGATTGCCCAAAGCGGTTAATGGCCGGCGCGTTGGGTGCCGCGGCGGGCGGCGGAGAGGCAGTCACTGGCGGCAATGGTGGAGTGGGCGCGGCCCGTGATAGCGCAGATGGGCTAGGGTTTGGCTGAAGCGGCGTCAGACTGTCGGTGAGACGGTCGTAACAGGCCGCGCGGGTTGCCATATCTCCTATCACCCGGCAAGCGCGCATGCGGCTCATGATATCCCCGGTTTGCGCCGCAGCCGGTCCGCCGATAAACCCCAACCCCAAACCAAAGCCCAACAAGACCCTATGACAATAGCCAATCCTAGACATGATCTGCCCAACCCCAAATTCCTCGATCAGACTCGCAGACTAATCTGATCCAAAGCCGCGCGCCATGGGATCGCCCCCAAAGCTTTACTCGGTTCAGCCGATTCTTTTGGTTACAATGGTAAAAATGGGGCTAGGGGAATCGCCATGCTGATTAACTGCATTGCTTACTTGGACGGCCGCAAAATCGCCGATATCGCTATTGGCGAGATTCATAATTACGTGCGCCAAGAAGACTGTTTTGTATGGGTGGCAATGAAAGATGCCACCGACGCCGAATTAGAGCAAATGCGTGCGGAGTTCAGCCTGCATGAATTGGCGGTGGAAGACGCGCGCGCGGGCCACCAACGGCCCAAAATCGAGGAGTACGGCGATTGCGTGTTTGCAGTGCTCCACTTGGTTGAAATGCTGGACGGTGAGTTGCACGTGGGTGAGGTCGCGATTTTCGTCGGGCCCAACTACATCCTCTCCGTGCGCAATCGCAGTAGCGTCAGCTTTATGGGTGTGCGCGACCGCTGTGAGCGCGAGCCGCACCTTCTTAAACACGGCTCAGGCTTCGTCCTCTACGCCCTGATGGACTCGGTCGTGGATCGCTACTTCCCCATCATCGATGCGCTGGAAAGCGAGTTGGAACAAATTGAGGAAAACATCTTCACCAAGGGCAAGGCACGCTCGAACATCGAGCGGCTATACGCACTGAAGCGGAAGGTCACAGTATTAAAGCACGCGGCATTTCCATTGATGGAGGGCGCGGGCAAACTTCATGGCGGACGTGTCCCGGCCATGTGCGTGAACACTCAGGAATATTTCCGTGACGTCTACGACCATTTGGTACGCATCAACACCTCGATCGACAACTTGCGCGACACGATCGCCATCGCGATGCAGGTAAATTTGTCGGTGGTCACCATCGATGAAAATGACGTCACCAAAAAGCTGGCCGCCTGGGGCGGCATTTTCGCCGCCGCCACCGCCATGGCTGGGGTATGGGGCATGAACTTCAAGAACATGCCTGAATTGGATTGGGCTTATGGTTATCCTTTTGCGTTAACGACGATGATACTAGTCTGCGTTGCGCTCTATTTGCGGTTCAAGCGCGCGGGCTGGTTGTAGGGCTTCGGATCCCATTGCGTTGAGGGCCATGTGCAAGATAGCGCCATCATGACAATTTTGATCCTCGCCTGGATTGCAGTTGTTGTCGTTGCCGTCATCTTGGTCACCCGACTATGGAAAAGCCCCGAGGCCCGCGCACCATTGCCCATGGGTTTGGCTATCGTCATGGCCGCCTGGGTCATTGCCACAGGCGCGCAAAGCTACAGCACTTCAATTGAAGAACAATCATGGACAGCAGCAACGATCACCATTCCGCTCGTAGCGGGTAAAGCGATCATCTACGCCCTGCTGGCTTATGCGCTGGGACGCAATTTTCTCAAGAGCAGGTCTAGCCAATCACCCGCGATGCAACGTTGGGCCATGCCCGCCATACTTGCCGTGGTCTGCGCAACTTTTCTTTTCTCGGATGTTTCGCGGTTGCATGAAGCAGCTTTGGAACGGCACGCGAGTGATACATCACTCTCACCCGAGGCCGTTGCGGCGTTAGTCTCACGTATTCAATCTGGGCAAGCAAAGCGGTCAGAAGCTGGCGCATTCTTGGGTAATCCCTTGTGCCCGCCTGATCTATTATCCCGCATTCCCCGGATGAACATATGAGTTGCCAGGGAGCGCGCATCGATTCAGACATAGGCATCAGCAGTTTATGTCGTTGGATCGAGGGCAGTTATGGCGCACCCAGCGGGTGAAGTGGGTTCCGGTGCTCCCAGGCTCGATT
>SHWP01000015.1 GCA_009693785.1 Rhodospirillaceae bacterium | reverse complement strand
GTTACCGTCGGCGACAATCGCCTCGATCCGAGTGCGAGTGCCGGCCTTCATTCGAAGCTTGCTTGCGTAGGCCATTCCCGAGACTCGCAAAACGGCGAGTCCTTGGGAATCGATAATCCGACTCAAACGTTAGATTTGATCCACTAGGGCCTTTTTATGAGTGTCCATGGAATGAATCCGCCAATCACAATCGAAGCTGCTCTCGCCGCTTATAAGAGCGCCGATTATTTACATGCAGCGGATTTGTTGAAGCCCCTGGCCGAACAAGGCGACTCGGCGGCGCAATACCACCTGGGGCTGATGCACCGCCACGGACGGGGCCTGCCGCAGGATGACGCACTTGCGGCCAATTGGTACCGCAAAGCCGCCGAGCAGGGCCGCGCAATGTGCGTTGGGCCTTTTATGCCGTCACGGGCGCGGCGTGCCCCAAGACGATGGCGAGGCCGCCACCTGGTATCGCAAAGCGGCCGATCAAGGCAGTGCCACCGGCCAGTTTGCCCTGGGCCTGATGTATCGTTACGGCAATGGCGTGCCGCGAGATCTTGGCGTCGCTGCAAGTTGGTATCGCAAGGCTGCCGACCAAGGCCATGTCATGGCCATGGGATATCTCGGGTTGATGTACTTTCAAGGCCGCGGCGTGCCCAAGAATCTTGTGCAAGCTTATATGTGGTCGACGTTGGCCTCGCGCACCGAGTCAATAGCGGGCACGCTCGCCATGAAAACCTGCGACATGCTGGCCAAGGAAATGACGGCAACGCAAATCAGCGAAGCGCACAAATTGGTGTACGATTGGGTTCCGAAAACAACAATGGGCGAGGCTTAGGGCGATATCCGCCCCCTACTCCAGCTCGATCTCCTCGTAGGGGATAAAGCCGATGTTGATCGAGAAGTTCTTCACCCGTTTGGCCACTCCGTCGAAGCGGATGTATTCGTGCAACAGAATACCCGGCGCCATGTCGCGTTGATGGCGCAGCACTTGCTTGGTCAGTTCGCGGCGTTTATCCAAATCAAATGTGCCCAACGCCTCTTTCAACAGCGGCATGATCGTTTCGTCGCAGTACCAAGGTGCCTTCCACATGCACGAGTGACGCAAGAACCCGCGTAAGGGGTCGAGCGACGGCGAGGAGCTGTAGTCGATGCCAATGCCCGTGCCTTCCCACTCGCCCTGGTGCAAGCCCTTGGCGTACTTCGGGATGGGCACCATTCGCACATCGAGTTGCACGCCAACCTTGGCCAAGTCCGAGGATACTTTTTGATACACCAGCGGCGCGAAGGATGAATTGCCCGCATAAATTTCCGCCACCATGGCGAAACCTTTTTCCTGGCCCGCCTCAGCCAGCAGTTTTTTGGCAAGCTCTGGATTGTATTCGTATGCCGGGATGGTGGGGTCGTAACCAAAGCCATTGGTGGGCGCGGTTTGCGTGGCCACCGCCGCCTTGCCCGCCAAAATAGTCGCGACGATTTCGTCTTTGTTGACGGCATAGTTCAGCGCGCGGCGCACGCGTAAATCTTTCAGCGGCGAATCCTTGGTGGTGATGAACGCCAGAATGATCATCGAGGCTTCGGGCTGCACCACCATGGTGTGACCGGCGGCTTCGATTTGCGCGATCTCATCGGGGCCCAACGCCATGGCTATGTCGATACGGCCCGACAACAACGCCTGAATGCGCGCGGGCGTATCGCCGATGCCACGCAACTCAAGCCCATCAATTTTCGGTTTGCGCATGGCCGTGGGGTTGGCTGTGAGCGTCATCACACCCGGCGTGTAGGTTTGAACGATGAACGGCCCGCTGCCGATGGGCGATTTATTGATACCCTCATCGCCGACCTTTTTGTAGTTAGTGGGCGACATCAGCCGCATCAAACTCAATTCCTGCGGCAGGAATGGATTGGGCGCCGAGGTGGTGACTTCCACCGTCAGGTCATCAACCACCCGCGCGGCCTTCAGTGAGGGCACCTCGACCGTCACGGTGTAGCTGGCCCCGGCCGGGCTGCGCACCAAGTCGATCATGAATTTGACCGCCTCGGCATTGAGCGGCGTGCCATCGGAGAACACTTGGGCGGGCTTGAGCTTGAATTGCCAGGTGGTTTCGTTCAGTACGCGCCAGCTTTCGGCCGCCTGGGGCATGGCGGCGCCTTTGTTATCCACCCACGTCAGAGCGTCATAGACGGCCGCATAAGTATAAAGCGCGGGCAAGTTGGTGCTGGTCAGTGGGTTCATACCTAGCGATGGCAACCCCGGGATACCCACACGCAAAATCTTGTCGGCGGCAGCGGCGGGCTGGAAGGCCACGGCCAAAATGGCGATCAAGCAAAGAAGAGTTCTTGTCATTCCCGCGCAGGCGGGAATCCCTTCTTTTGCATTGCGTACCCACGTGTGGATCCCCGCTTTCGCGGGGATGACGGTATTATTTAAAGGCATAGCGGTGCGGAATGTTTGCGTTTGACCCAAGTTTGCCTCTAGGTTTAACCGGCATTGCCCATGCTAACCTCGACCGGAGCCTCATGCCAGCATCACCTCCCGATCCCGCCGAAGCCGCCCAACGCCTTGCGGCTGTCAAGGCCAAGCGCGGCTACCTGTTGCCCCACCATGGCCTGATGGCGCTCACCGCCCCGCAGCTGCTGGACGGCTATGAGGCCTGTTACACGGCGCTCACCCTGGTGCCGCGCACGCTGTCCGAACACGACCGCGAGTTCGTGTGGCTGGGCGTGCTGACCTCGCGGCGCGAACATATTGCCTCGCAGCATCTCATCAAATTTCTCAAGGCTGGGGGAACGCTGGAGGAAGTGGAACTGATCACGCGCCTAACCGCGCTGGCCGAAGGCAGCGGCGCGTTTGCCTTTATCCCCGATCATTGGCAGCACCACCTGCCTGCATTCGACCGGAAAGCGGTTTATTTCGGCATGCTAAACAGCATTCTCGCTGGTGCCACGAAAGCCGCCAAAAACATCCGCCCGGGATTGATTCATGGCGCGCTGGCTGCCATCCACGGCTGCTTGCAACGCTTCCAAGAACTCAAATGGCATATTGCCGAGTGCTACCGTCTGGGCGTGCCCGAGGCGGAGTTGGCCGAGGCGGTGTCTTACATCATGTTCTCGGGCAGCATGCCCTACTTTGTCGAAACCTGCGGCGTGTGGCAGCAGATGATTCGCGATGGCGAGCTCGCCCCCTCGCCTGCGTTCAAACTCTGGGCCGAGATGGACCAAGGCGGGCCGGGGTAGCGGGGCATGAGCGTTCCAATCATCACCTCCGCCAACGCCATGGCCCTGCGCCGGGCCATCACATGGGTTGCGGCGTTGAACTTCACCTATTTCTTCGTTGAGTTCGCAGTGGCGCTAAATATTGACTCAGTCTCGTTGTTCGCGGACTCAGTCGATTTCCTTGAGGACACGGCGGTGAATTTGTTGATCCTAGTCGCGCTGGGCTGGTCGGCAAAACGCCGCGCGGCCGTGGGCATGGCGGCTGCGGGCATACTGTTGATTCCGGGCATCGCCACGTTATGGATGGCTTGGCATCAATTCGCCACGCCTGTGGTGCCGGAGGCTACGTCGCTGTCAATCACAGGATTGGGCGCGTTGGTGGTGAACATGACCTGCGCGTTCATCTTGGTGCGGTTTCGCAACATGGAAGGCAGCCTAACCAAGGCCGCTTTTTTGTCGGCGCGCAACGATGCGGCAGCCAATGTGGCAATCATCGCCGCGGGCGGGGTGACCGCGCTCACACTATCGCACTGGCCCGACCTGATCGTGGGCATGGGTATCTTTCTCATGAACCTCGACGCCGCCTGGGAAGTCTTCGAAGCCGCGCAGAAAGAACACGCCGCGCTCGGTTAAATTACCACCAGCGGCCCATCATCGGTGGCCAAGGGTTCAGCGCCGTTCTTGGTGACGACCAACAAATCTTCGCAATGGATCGACCCCCATCCCAACAAGCGCGTGGGTAAGTCGATGGTCAGGGTCATATTCTCTTCGAAAGTCAGGTCGTCGGAGACCATGAACGGCAGGCCATCGCGGTAAGGCTGATCGGTATGTTGCAAGCCCACCGAATGTGGCCCTGCTTCGAATTTGATGCCTGAATTTCCGGTGTAAGCTTTGTGCATGGCTTCGGTGCATACCTTGCGCAATTGAGAGTATTTCATGCCGGGCTTGAGTTTTTCCCGCACCGTCTCCCAGCCCACGCGCAGCGACTTCATGCAGGCGCTGAGTTCTTTCGACGGCTCGCCGAGAACAAAGGTCCTGCCAAAGTCGCCGTGATAGAAATTGCGTTGGCAAACGCCGTCAACCATCATGGGTTCGCCCTCGACGATGCCCCCTTGCGTGAAGCCGCCGATGGTGCCCGAGGCGATCCACATGGCCTTGGCGCCGCGCTTGGCGGCCTCGGCCATAAAGATTTGATCCACTTCGGCCTTGGTGCTGCCTTTATGAAGTTGCTTGAGCATCGCCATGACCGAATCTTGGTTGATGCGCGCGATCGTGCGCATGTGCTTCAATTCAACCTCGGACTTGATCTGCCGGATTTTGCGGAAGGTATTATCGCCAGGCAGGCAGGTGACATTGTTCTTGCCCATGGTGCCCAGGATGTGAGCGATGCGCATGTCATCGACCGCGACTTTGCCCTTAGACAGGCCGGCAAGTTCAAGGGCGCGCACCAAACCCCATTCGGGAGTAGCCGCGCGACGCTCATTGACGACTTTTGTAAATTCGACCCACTTCTTTTCCTTGGGCTGTAATGGCTGATCTGACTGGGGCCAGTTGCCCGCCGGAGCGGCTTCGGGCTCAACCGTCCAGTCGCCTTTTTCCAGGTACTTCTCGACATTCAGCGGGGCGCTATAGGGAATGATCTCGGGGTATTGGCGGTCGCCATTGGCCAGGAACTGCAAGTCGGTGCCCGCCACCACCAAAAATGTGGGCTTATTCTCGGCACGCGGCATCACCGCAAAGCTGGGAATAGCGCGCAACTTTTGCAGCTCGTAGCTAAAGTAGTTGCCCAGATAAAATACGTTCACCGGATTGAGCGCGACGATGCCATCCAACCCTTCGCGATCCATGATCTCGTAGGCACGCGCTTTGTTCACAAGCAAGCGGCCATCGAACTCAGGCCCTGGGACGGGCCCCGGTGCGACCATGCCCCAATTGGCCTTGGCCTCGTGACCGGCGATCATGCTGGCCCCGAATGCAGCGCCAGTTCCAACCGCCAACGTCGAGAAAAAATCGCGTCTGTCCATGGCTTTTACTCCCTAAGGTGCAGCCGCTAATTTACTTAGGCGCGGGCGCTGCCGACTGAATGAAGTTGATAATGACACCATCGCGGTCGAAAAACATCATTTCATAGGCTGAGTTTGGGCCGGGCTTGGGGTCTTGGGTTCGGGGCGGCGAGATGATGGTGTAACCGGCCTTCTTGACCTTCTCATACAGTGGGAAAATATCGCGCGTGACCATGATCAACGCAATATCGCCGGTTTGCACGCGCGGGGGTTTATAGACCGGGGGGCCATCGTTTTCGTCGATGAACTAAAACAAGCCAATATTGCCAACGACTTCGCCGGTGGTGGTTTGCAAAATAACCACTTGAACCCGTTTGTTTTCGCCAGGCGTGCCATTAATCTCGTTCCAGAACGGCCCTTCCAGGATCCGTTCGCGGCGGGGTTTGAGCCCAAGGATATCGCGATAGAGTTTGAGAGACTCATCGAGGTCGCGCACAAACAGCGTGGTGCGCGAGACTGGCGAGACCGTCGCATCGGGGGCAATCGGCGCGGTTTGGGCGTATGCTGGCAAAACCCACAACATAGCTGCTGCAAAGCCTGTCATGCGTGTCAGCATCCGACGCTCTCCCTATGAATTCTCACCACGGGCGGGGCACACCCAGTTCGATCAAGTTAACGAGCACTCCGTCATGGTCGCGAAACATCATCTCGCGCGTTTGTTTCTCCGCGCCTTCGCGCGGAAACAAAACCATCGGCGGCGAGATAATCGGGTATCCGGCCGCGCGCACTTTTTCGGTTAGACCATCGATGTTGTTGGTGATGAACACCACCGCCACGTCACCCGTTGAGGTATCGGTGCGAGTTGAGGGCGCAGCCAGCTTTGAGCGGTCATCGCCGACCAGCTCGTAAATGCCGATGTTGCCAACGATAGTATCAGCCGCCTGCAGAATCACGGCCTTGAGGCCGTAGGTCTTGGTGCCCATGATTTGGTTGATGCGCGGGCCTTCGACGACTGTGTTAACTCGAGCTTTGAGCCCCAGCAAATCGCGATAGAGCTTGAGCGATTCATCAAGGTTGCGCACGAATATTGTCGCGCGCGTCATCGGCGATACTTGATAGCCTGCTGGCACTTCTTGGGCATGAGCAACCGCAAGTGTGGCCAAAGCCGCCATCAATAAACCAGTCAGGGATGCTCTTATACTCACGGTGATCGCCTTTCAAAACGGGATCACGCGCCAACTCAGTTCGGTATGCCCGCCTGAACTAAATTTACCAGAACACCATCGGCGTCGCGAAACATCATTTCCAGCGGCTGCTGCTTCATGCCGGGGCGCTCGATCAAGGCAACGGGCGGCGAGACAATCTTATAACCGGCCGCTTGGATTTTCTTGGTTAGGCCCATGATGTCGTTGGTGGGAAACACCACGGCCACATCACCAATACGCGTATCGGTGCGTTGCGATGGCGACGGTGGCGCGCCGTCCTCTTTATACAATTGATAGATGCCGATGTTGCCGACGACCGTCTCCCCCGCCATCAACACCGTGGCACGCAACTCCTTGCCATCGGTGCCCATGATCTTGTTGATGCCCTTGCCCTTCCAATAATTGTCGAACATGGGCTTGAGGCCAAGAATGTCGCGGTAGAGCTTGAGCGAGGTCTCGATATCACGCACAAAAATCGTCGCCCGCGCCATGGGCGCTAAAGCTTGGCCCTGCTGAAACACGGTTGGCGATCGGGCTACGACCGGCGCCATCGGTAGTAAGTTTTTAACCTCGGTATCAGCCGCCGTTTGCGCGCTGGCGGGTGTGGCAAGCACCATCAGGCTAGCCGTCACCACTGCAAACGCGCGTCTCATGTGTCGCACCTTGATTAGTATTTCAGTTTAGCGGTCAAGCCGAACGTACGCCGCTCGCCCAGATACGCATTGTACTGCACGTTGGGGGCGCCCTCAATCACGCTGGCCACGTATTTCTTGTCGAACAGGTTGCGCGACCACAATTGCAACTCATACCGATCGTTCTGCACACCCATGCTGGCATTGGTCACGGTCCGCGACGGGATCCAAGAGATGTTGATCGTGTTGACATACTGCTTGGATTGGTACGACGCATCGGCACGGATGAAGTAGTTGAGGTCCATCGTTCCGCCCAATTCATCTTGCCATTCGGCGCCGACGGTGGTTTGCCATTTGGACTGACGCGCACCCTGATTGCCGCTGATGTCGCCGTTGGTCTGACAGGCCTTGTTGTCGCAAACTAATGGTATGCGCGACCACGTTAGATCCTTGGTGCCGTTGGCAAACGTCGCATCGCCGAAATACAGCGTTCCGTTGAACGTCAAATGATCAACAGGAACGAAAGCGCCTTCCAGTTCGAAGCCCTTGGAATTCATCGTGCCGAGATTGCGTATGATCGGAAGGGGCAACGTGGCGGTATTGCCAGGATCGGGCGCCGAGATATGCAAACCAGTCCAGTGGACGTAGAACAGTGTGCCATTCAACTGAACACGGCCGTCGTCGAATGTATTTCTCGAGCCGAGTTCGTAAGTCCAATTGTAATCCTGGCCGTACAACCGATTTTCCGGAAGCGTGGCGGTCGCGTTAAAGCCCCCCGACTTCACGCCCCTCGCCGCCGAGGCATAAATCTTGCTGTCGTCATTGACCTGATAGTCGAAGGTAATGCGCGGCGTGAAGGCCTTGAATGTGCCGGAGAGCTGCAAGCCGGTGAAACTGCCAAGACCAGCGGTAGCGGTCGTTGGCAAGCTGCCCTGGAACTTCTTCTCATGCGACCACCGCCCTTCGACGCCCAACGTGGCGCGGTCATCCATGAATTTCCATGTGAGTTCGCCGAACGGCGACCACACCTCGGGCTTGGTGACCGTACGGCCCAACACCGCGAATACCAGGAACTTGGTTGGGTCGTTGATGTCGATGGGTATGGTGGGAACCGCCGTCAGCAATGGCAAAGTCGTGAAGTTTTGGGTCACGAAATCGCGGTTGTTTGTGTAGAACACGCCAACCGATCCGCTAATCGGGCCGTCATCGGCGAACGACACGCGAGCTTCGTGCGAGCTGGTGCTGAACTCTCCGATCGGGCCGTTCTCGAATACGCACTGGCCGGGAATAAAGAACGTGCATCCGGGCAACGTGTCTTTGTAACCCAGCGACTTGGTGCTGGCTTCGACGTAGCCGAACAAGTAGTCGAAGGTCACCGCATCGTTGATACGATAATTCACCGACGCGCGCATAAACTCGGCATCGAGTTGACGCGCGTAGCCGCGCGGGTCGATTGGAATGTTGCGCAGCGGAATTTCACCGCAGAACAAGCGGAACCATTGACCGCCACCGCCCAAACCCGAGCCCGCCGGGCGGACGTTAGGGTTGAACTGGCCGCAGTTGAGGATTTGACTATCGGCGCCCAGTTCGGCGAACCAATTTTCGGCGCGGTGCTCTTCGTTGAAGTCGTAATCATAATAGGCGACGTCTATTGTCAGATCGTCCATTGGCAATATTTGGACTGCACCGCTGAGGATCGTTTTCTTGTGGCCGCCAAGCCAATCGTCGCTGCCGGGGCTAAACTTGATATCGGCGAAGGGGTGGGTATTGCGCCACGAGCCATCGAATTTGCTGTAATCAGCGCTGGCACGCACACGCAGGCGTTCGGGCACAATGGCCCCCGACACCGAGCCCGCGGCATCCCAACGGCGGTGATTGCCTGCCGTCAGCGTGCCTTCTGCGCCCCACTCTTCCGTTGGACGCTTCGAGACATAGTTGACCGCGCCCATGAACGCGTTACGGCCATAACGCGCGCTCTGCGGCCCCTTGACCACTTCGACACGCTCGATGTTGCTAAAGCCAAGGTTGGTAACGTAATTGCGCGGCAGGTATATGCCGTCGAAGAAAAACGAAACGTTTTGTTCCAGATTGCCCGTCACCTGAGTAGCGCCACGGATCACAGGCGTGGTTGCACCGCCGCCACCGAAATCCGTGAAGCTAAACCCAGGCGTAAATCGCGCGATGTCCTTCATGTCTTGCAGGCTGCGCTTGGAGATATCGCTGGCGGTGAAGGCCGTCACCGAGAGCGGAATCTCTTGCAGGGATTCCTCGCGCTTACGCGCGGTGACGATGATCTCTTCCAAAACACCGACTTGCGCCTGCTGTTGTTGCTGGGCCAAAGCCACGCTGGCATCCATTGCCGAAGCAACCAGTACGATGCTTGCGAGCGCAAGGTGTCTGATATTTGATGTCATGTGATGTGTCCCCCTGACAGTGTTGACAGCCGCGCCCGTCCGACAGCACGAAAGGCCTTAGAGTTGACGAATGGGTACAGAATGCCGCCGCTAGAATTATGATGTAATCACACTATATAATATACTCGAAATATACTCGAAACCACCCGCCGGCGGCGGGATTGAGCCCGTCTCACTGCGTGGATACCACCCAAGCGCTCGCCTAGCCCGCCTTGGCTTTGGCCGCGCGAACTAAAGTTTCCAGCTTATCGAGGTAGCGCGAGCGGTCTTGCTTGGCAAAGGGTGCGGGCCCGCCGGTGATCATACCCGTATCTCGCAGGTGGGTATTCAAATCGCGCACGGCTGAGGCCATGCCGATGGAGTTTTGGTCGAGCGGTTGGCCATTGGGCCGCAGGACCGTGGCCCCTTTTGCGACGCTGCGCGCGGCCAAGGGAATATCGGCGGTGATAACAATATCGTTGGCGGCCACATGTTCGGCGATCCAATCATCGGCCGCGTCCAACTTATCGCGCGTCACCACCACGCGATTGATCAACGGATCGGCAGGTCCGCGTAGCCATGTGTTACTCACTAAATGCACCAGCACACCATGGCGCGCGGCCACGCGCAGAGTTTCGTCTTTCACCGGGCAGGCATCGCCATCGACAAAAATCGCCACCATCCCCAATTACACTTCCGCACAGTCGCGAATGAACGTGGCGATCACGTCCAAGTCCACCTTCGCGTCAAATTTGAAGCGAATGCAGCCCTTGCCGAAGTCACCGTTGGCGATGCGCTTTTTGTAGGCGGTGTGAATTTTCGGTTGGCAATACATCGGCAAGGCATGCAGCGTGACGCGGGTTTTGCCGCTCGCCACCGCATACCGAAACTCGCCAGCCCGATGAAACGTCCAGCCCTTCTCTCCCATCATCAAACCCGCCGACATGCTGACCGATTGGTCATTCTCGACGATGATTCGCTTGAACGCCTCGATCAGAACTGATGGCCCCTGGGGTGGGCGTTTGAGCTTGATTAACCGCACACCTTGGGCGCGCCGCGATTTGCGGTTGGCGGCGAGCGGTTTTCGTTTCGGAATCATAGAAGTCTTGGGCCTATGCAACCGCGTGTGGAATCAGCTAAGTATATAAAATAATTGAGAAAATCACTAGTTCGGGCTAACCTGACATTCTTGCATACCAACTACCCAGAGTTGGGCCGTGACACTCGGCGGGGGCCTACTTAACCAGCACCCGCCCGAAGCATCTATCAAGGTGTATATAAAGTGTATGAGCTAGAGCTCCATTAGCTCCTTGCCGGACAGTTGTATGAATTACCAAGACGTACCCTCCCAAACCGCCATGTCGCCCACGCAAGTGGCCCCGGTGCGTACTGCCGTGGACCCCGCGCGCGTGCGCCGCGCTGTCTTGTGGGCGGGCGTCATTGCCCTCGTCGTCGTTGGGCTGTTGGTGGGCTTCGACCTCTTCCGCAAACAAATGATGGCGTCGTTCTTCGCCTCCAATACTCCGCCGCCGGTGAGTGTGAATTACGAGACCCTATCGCCCAGCGCCGTGGCGCGAAGCCTGTCGGCGGTTGGCTCGATCTCGGCGATCCACCATGTCACCATCTCATCCGAAGCTGCGGGCACCGTGAAGTCGATCACCTTTTTGCCAGGCCAGCCCGTAAAAGCGGGTGACTTGATCGTGCAATTGAACGATGCCACCGAACGCGCCGATCTGGCCAACGCACGCGCCCAACAAAAATTAGCCATTGCAAATTTGAAGCGCGCCCAGGAGCTGGCGAGTAAAGGCAATCTATCGCAAGCGCAGCTCGACCAGGCGCAAAGCCAGTCTGAAATCGCCACCGCCGCTATTTCGCGCATCGAAGCGCTGATCGATCAAAAGGCCGTGCGCGCGCCGTTCGACGGCACGCTGGGCATTCGCGAAACCGAGGTGGGCCATTATCTCGACCGCGGCAAAGCCATCGTGCACATCACAAACATGAAAGAATTGTTCGTGGAGTTCAGCCTGCCCGAGCAGGCCCGCCCGCAATTAAGCCTCACCCAAACCTTGGACCTGACGGTTGACGCTTACCCAGGCCGCGTGTTTAAGGCGGAGATCGCCGTGATTGACCCGCAAATCAGTGTCGCGACACGCTCGATCAAGCTGCAAGCCGTCGCCGATAATTTCGATGGTTTGTTGATGCCAGGCATGTTCGCCAATGTGCACGTGGCCCTGCCCGTCGATCAGGGGCAGATGACGATTCCCGAGACGGCATTGGATTATTCGCTGTACGGCAACTCGGTCTATGTCATCGAGGACGCGGGCACAGCGGCAGATGGCAAGCCCATCATGAAGGCCAAGCGCACCACCGTGAAAACCGGCAGCTCAGTCGATGGGCGCATCGTCGTGACCGAGGGCTTAAGCCAGGGCCAACGCATCGTAACGACGGGCCTGAGCAAGTTGTTCGACGGCGCCACGCTTATTTTGAATGCCACGCCCACTTTGGTGAAACCCGCGACCGTTCCAGTTCCTTAAACTCAGGACCTGGCGGGAAACGATAAAGGCTCACCATGACCTTCACCGATTTATTCATTCGGCGCCCGGTGTTGTCGATCGTCGTCAGCTTGCTCATTCTGTTGATCGGGCTGCGCGCCCTGGTCGATTTGCCGCTGCGCCAATTCCCCGAACTCACCAACACGGTCATCACCGTGACCACGGCCTATCCGGGCGCGCCGGCAGAATTGATGCAAGGTTTCATCACCACGCCCCTTGAGCAGGCCATGGCCGCCGTCGATGGCGTAGATTTTGTCACCTCCACCTCGCAACAAAGCATCAGCACCGTGACCGCCACGATGCGGCTGAACCGCGACCCCAACGACGCCATGGCCGAGGCCATGAGCAAGGTGCAGGAAGTGAAGTATCAGCTGCCGCGCGAAGCCAACGACCCCATCCTCACCAAATCCGTCGGCCAGTCCGTGCAGTCGATGTACATGAGTTTTTCCAGCCCCGAACTTGAGGGGGCGGCGATCTCAGACTACATCACCCGCGTCGTGCGCCCATTGTTGTTTACAGTCGAGGGCGTGGCCGCGGTCGATATCATCGGCGGCCAGGTTTTCGCCATGCGGCTGTGGCTAGACCCCGGTAAAATGGCTGCGCGCGGGGTCACCGCCAGCGCGGTTTCGGCCGCCATCCGGGCTAACAACTTTCAATCGGCGCCGGGCCAAGCCAAGGGTTATTTCACCATCACCAACGTCACCGCCGACACGGCGCTGACAGATGTCGAGCAATTCCGCAACCTTGTTGTTAAATCCGAAGGTGGCGTGCTGGTGCGGCTGCGCGATATCGCCACCGTCGACTTGGGCCCAAAGAACAGCGACTCAGCGGCGATGCTCAGCGGGGAAAATGCGGTGATCGTGGGGATCTCGCCCACGCCTTCAGGCAATCCGTTGGAGGTCTCGGCGGGGATTCACAAGATCATACCCGAAATTCAACGCACCATGCCGCCGTCGCTGAAATTCGCCTTGCCGTACGACGTTGCCGATTTCATTCAAGCCTCGATCAACGAAGTGGCCAAAACGTTGATCGAATCCATGTTGATCGTCATCGTGGTGATTTTCTTGTTCCTTGGCAGCTTCCGCTCGGTGCTTATTCCGATCGTGACAATTCCGCTATCGATCATCGGCGTGGCGGTATTCATGCTCGCGGTGGGGTTTAGCATCAATTTGTTGACGCTATTGGCCATGGTGCTGGCGATTGGCTTGGTGGTCGATGACGCCATCGTGGTGGTCGAGAACGTCTATCGCCACATCGAAGAAGGTTATACGCCCCTGCAGGCCGCCTTGTTGGGCGCGCGCGAAATCGTCGGGCCCGTCATTGCCATGACGATTACCTTGGCCGCCGTGTATGCCCCGATTGGCTTTTTGGGCGGTTTGACCGGTGCCTTGTTCCGCGAGTTTGCCTTTACGCTGGCGGGTGCGGTGATTATTTCGGGCATTATCGCGCTGACGTTGTCGCCCATGATGTGTTCGATGTTTTTGCGCGCTCATGGCACCGAAAGCAAATTTGCCGCAGCCGTGGACCGCGTTTTCGCAGCCGTCACTGCCTGGTACGTGCGCCAGTTACGCCGCAGCCTCGACTTCCGTCCCGTCACGGCCCTGTTCGCCGTCGCTGTGATGGTCAGTGTGGTGTACATGTTCTTCAACATCCGCCAAGAACTAGCCCCCGCCGAAGACCAGGGCGTGGTGCTCGCGCAAATCGCAGCGCCTGAATACACCAACCTCGATTATACGACCGCTTACGGCCGCAAACTCGATGACATTCTGGCGACTTACCCCGAGGTGCGCTCGCGCTTCATTATGTTTGGACGCGGTGGCGTGGGCGGCGGTATCGCGGCTATGGACCTGAAGCCTTGGAGCGAGCGCAATCGCTCGGCCATGCAGATTCAAGGCGACCTTCAAAAGAAACTCAACACGCTTGATGGCGTGAAGGGCTTTGCGTTCAGCTTCCCAGCACTCCCCGGCCCCTTCGGTGGCTTACCCGTGCAATTCGTGGTGGCCTCGGCGGGCGGTTATGAAGACATTCATGGCGTCATGAACGACCTCAAAGACAGAGCTCGCAAAAGCGGCTTGTTCATGGTGGTCGATAGCGACCTGAACTTCAACAACCCCGTGATCCGGCTACAAATCGACCGTGCGAAGGCCAGCGACCTAGGCATTTCGATGCAGGCCATTGGCGACACCTTGGCCATCCTGGTGGGCGAGAACTACGTCAACCGCTTTAGCTTGGAAGGCCGCTCGTACGAAGTAATCCCGCAAGTCTCGCGCGCCGACCGGTTCTCGGCCGAACGACTGACTCAATTCTATGTGAAAACCGCCAGCGGTGAACAAATACCGCTCTCGACCATCGTCAGCACCACCACGGGCGTCGAACCGAACGGCTTGAACCGTTTCAACCAACTCAATGCAGCAGTCTTCCGCGCCATTCCCATGCCTGGCGTTTCCATGGGCGAAGCGGTTGATTTCTTGCGATCCCAAGCCACCGCGCTGCCGCGCGGTTACACGAGCGGGTTCTTGGGCGAAAGCCGTCAGTTCATCACTGAAGGCAATCAGCTGATCTTGACCTTCCTATTTGGTTTAGTCGTGATTTATCTGGTGCTGGCCGCCCAATTCGAGAGTCTTCGCGACCCGATTGTGATTCTGGTCAGCGTGCCGATGTCGGTGTGCGGGGCGTTGCTGCCGTTATATTTCGGCGTCAGCACCATGAACATCTATACACAGGTGGGCTTGCTCACATTGATCGGCCTGATCTCTAAACACGGCATTCTCATGGTGTCCTTCGCCAAGGACATGCAGATCAAAGAACACTGCGACCGGCGCAGCGCCATTGAGCACGCCGCCCAAGTTCGTTTGCGCCCCATCCTCATGACCACCGCAGCCATGGTGGCCGGATTGTTGCCGCTGCTGATTGCTAGCGGGGCCGGTGCCGCCAGCCGCTTCTCGTTGGGCGTGGTGGTGGTGTCGGGCATGGCGATTGGCACTATGTTCACGCTGTTCGTAGTGCCGGTGGTGTACACGTGGCTTGCCACCGACCACCGCGCCCGCGCGCTCACCCCCCGCGCTCAAGGGTTGACCGAGGCCGCATCACCGGCGGAGTGAGCGAGCCAAACTCGACCCAATCCCGGCCAAATTGTGGCCTGGGGTTGGCTTGAAACACCCCACTCCACACCCCGCCTTTTTGGCCGCCCGCCCGCCTAGCGCCTAGCCTTGGCGTTGGCCCCTTGCCCCTGGCTACAACTGGATGGGGGCCCTTGGTTAAGCCTCAGAATTGACACGATTTTCCGCTCATGTGACGTCTGCGTTGCAGTCGTATTGCAAGATTGTTACGGCGGGCCCAAATCGATATGGTGGCGCCCGCCGCAGGGTCACAGCGGCAGGATTTCAAAAGCTAGGTTTTTCATGGGACAGTTTGGTTTTTACACAGCCCTGCGCCCGCGTGACACCAGCGTCAATTAAGGGCGGGAACTCAGTTCGATGGATTACTCACAAACAGTACCGGGCGTGCGCGTGGCTGCCAAAAAGCCAGTGTCGCGCATCGCTGGTTTTTTTGCGGCCAATGGCTCGATTGGCGCAATTTGCGAGTCCTCGCGCTTTCTGGCCAAACGCATGGCTAAGGCGATTGAGGGCATCGATCAGCCCATTCTTGAGCTTGGCGCCGGTTACGGTTCTGTGACGGCTGCGCTGCCTGAAAGCACGATCAGCATTGAGCGCGAGGCCGAGCGCTTTACATATTTGCGCCACACATTCCCCAAACGCAACATCATCGACACCTGTGCCATCGCCTTTTTGGATGAACTGACTCAGCCGACCGTGGTGGTCAGCAGTATTCCCAATGTGAATAACCCCGAGTTCGCCTTGCTGCGCGACAGCGTGGCGCGCGCCTATAAAGCGGGCACAGTGACAACCCTGATCACTTACACTTACTTTCCGCGAAATCCATTCGCTGGAATATTCCCGAAAAGCGAAGTGGTAGGCTTTGAATTGTTGAACGTCCCGCCGGCGTTCGTTTGGAGATATTCGTGCTAACAACCGCGTTAAGCGCGACATGGCAACTTAGCCGGACTCAAAAAACCGCCCTTGTTACCGTAGCTGCAGGCGTGATTTACGCCATCGCGTTTCTCGATCCTTACATTGGCCTGTTCATGGCTCCGTTCTTTGCGCTGGGCTGTGCGCGCGGCAAACATCCGTTGATCTTGCTCGCGTTGTCGGTGGTTCCGGCCCTGGTATTGGTCGCTGTCAGTCTGGCCAAGTTCGCGGTGCTGGATATGCCGCTGTTCGCTTATGACCACTACTTCCTGCGCGGAAATCTGGTGCTGTTGGCCTACAACGATTGGCGTGTCGCCACGGCCTTGGTGGTGACCACAGCAGGCACGATTTACTACATCGTTCACTTGTTCAAAGGCCGCGGTCTGTTCTCGCGTTTTGAAAAGGGTTCGTTGGCGGCGCTGAGCGTAGTCTCGCTGGGCTGCATCGTCGACGTTCAAAGCTGGAGCCAGAACGGCACAATTTGGACGCCGGATTTCGCCAAGCCAAGCCTGCGCACGCTGATGTACTCATCGCAGATTCCCGGCGCGCAACTACTCTTGCCAGCCATCATGCCGCCTGCACCGGCCTTGGCCAACTTGCACATCGGCGCACCCGCAGGCCCCCTGCCCGACTTGTTTTTTGTGTTGGAAGAATCGACCTTTCCGCCCGAACTGCTGCGCAAAAGCTACGAGCCCCACAGCCTGTTCTCGAAAACCGCACCCCACACCGGCCCTTTGCGCGTGCATACTTTCGCGGGCGGCACCTGGCGGACAGAGTTTCCAATCCTGACCCAAATGCGCCCGCAGGAATTCGGCAGCGACGGCCTCTACGTGTTCCATCAGTTGGAGGGGCGCATCAAGCGCTCGATCTTTACTGAGCTAAAGGAGCTGGGCTACCGCACCATGGTGTTTTACCCGGTGCCGGGCAGCTTTATTAATGCACGGAATTTTTATCTCTCGATTGGCGCCGACGAATTCAACGACCCCGACACCCTGGGCTATAGCAAGGGGTTGGACTGGAAAATCCCTGACTCCACAATCTACGAGACCATGCTGAAGAAAATTGGCGAGACCAATCAACCCGTCGCCGTGATGATGCTGACCATCAACCAGCACACGCCCTACGACATCAAGGATCCCTTCACCGATTACGTGACGCGCTACTCCGATAGCGATGACGCTTATGGCGCGTTCCTTGAGGCGTTGACCAAACGCGGGCGGCCCACGGGCGTGGTGACCTTCGGCGATCATCAGCCGGAATTCATGACGCGGTTTTGGGACGACCACGCCAAGTGGTACACCACCGCCTATGATATCCGCTGCATCAACTTCGAATGTGCTGGGCCTGCCACAACTGGCCAAGACAACAAAGCCTTGGACGTGACACTGCTCAGCCCCTTTGCCCTGCAGAAATTCGGCTTCAAACTCGATGACTTCGCCGCGCTTCAACAAGAGATGTTTAAGAATTGCGATGACGACGTTATGCGTTGCGACGAGGCCACGCGCCTGACGTATAATGCCGCCTTCTCAAGGTTTTTCGAGTAGCTGATTCCATTCATGGCGACGCCCCGGCGCATTTTGGCTGTGTTCAACCCGGCTGCTGGCGGCGACCGCCATGTGCGTTTTGAACGCGTGGTCTCCGCGCTGCGCGGCCATGGCTGCGCGGTGAGTGTGATCGAAACCACCGCACCGGGCCATGCCGAGGCCATCGCACGCGACACGCCAACCAGCACTTATGATTTGATCGTGGCGGCCGGTGGCGACGGCACGGTGAATGAAATCGTCAATGGCCTGACGGGCAAAGACGCCGTGCTGGGCCTCATGCCCTTGGGCACAGCCAATGTGCTGGCAGATGAAATCGGCTTCAACCACAATCCGGCCGACGTTGCGCGCACTTTGGCGTTCGGGCCCATCACAACCATTCGCGTGGGCCGCGCCAACGGCCGACGCTTCACCATGATGGCGGGTGTGGGCTTCGATGCCAATGTGGTGCATGGGGTGTCGCTGGCCCTAAAAAAACGCATCGGCCCCTTAGCCTATGTCTGGCAGGCCATCAAACAAGCCGCGAGCGGAGGCTTCGAAGTATGCGACGTGAGCATTGACGGCGTGGCATATCGACCCACATCAATCGTGGTCTGCAAGGGACGGCGCTATGGCGGACCCTTCATCGCCGCACCCGAGGCAAACCTGGCTGATGATCGCTTTCATGCCATCGTGATGAGTGGGCGAGGCTGGCTGAGTGTGCTGCGCTATGGCATCGCGTTGGTGATGGGCCGCTTGGCCAAATTGCATGATGTGCAATTGGTGGCCGGCCGCGAAGTGCGAGTGAACAGCCCCGCCGGGCATCCAGTGCAAGCCGATGGCGACATCATCGCCACCCTGCCGGTACACATCACCATCGACCCCGAAGCGGTACGGCTGGTGGTTCCAGGTTAAAAATTCGTCAGGCAAATTGCTGCTTCTCGCCACCGCCCTTCCACACGCTTGCGCGCATGGTAATATGCGCCATCCGAATCACTCGCGAGATATTGCAGGAGCCCCCATGACACGCCCATCGCTTTTCAAAACCTCAATTCTACTGGCTGCACTGGCCACCACGGCATTGACGGGCTGGTCTGCCCTGGCCGCCGAGTCCGCCACGGTCTCGGTGCTGGTGCCAGGCTATGCCAAGGGCGTGACCATGCACGGCATGAATGGCGTGGGCTGGGGCACCAAGGATGGCGTGTTGTATGCCACCAGCGGCTTGGCGGGCACGCTGTACCGCATCGACCCCAAAACCGGCGAGGTTTCCATCGAGGTGCCTTACCCCTTGGGCGGTGGCGACGATGTGGCGCAAGCCCCCGATGGATCGCTGTCGTGGACGGCCAATCACGATAACGAACTGCGCATCAAACGCCCGGGCGGAAAAGTAGAAGCCGTGGCCACCAACGTGCCGGGTATCAACCCCGTGGCCTTCCGTGCCGATGGGCGGCTGGTGGCGGCCCAAATCAACATCCCGCACCCGCGCGTGTTGGAGGTTGACCCCACGGGAAAAACCCCGCCCCGGCAAATTTCCATTGATGAGGACGATATCAACAGTTTTAACTTTGGCCCCGACGGCCTGCTCTATGCCCCGGCCATGAAGGTTGGCAAAGCCATATCGCTCAATATCGACACGGGCGAGCGCAAGGTACTGGCCGAAGGCTTTGGGCGGTTTGCGTCGGTGAAAATGAATTCGCGCGGGCAATTGATCGGCTTGGAATCGCGCCTCGGGCACATCAGCCGTATCGATCCCAAAACCGGCAAGGTCGAGCGCATCGTGAGCCTGCCGCCGATTGTCGACAATGTGGCGATTGGGCCTGATGACACCATTTATGTATCGAGCCCGCCTGACAGCAGCGTTTTTGCCATCGACCCCAACACCAATGCCGTGCGCGATTTGGTGCGCAACCAGTTCAGCGCCATCGGCATGTTGGATTTCCGGTTGGTCGACGGCAAAGACACGATTATCGCCGCCGATGACTCGGGCTGGCGGCTGGTGGATGCCGAAACCGGCAAAGTCACGCGCAGGCCCTACCACGATTTGGAACCGGGCCAATCGGGCGGTGGCGGCTCGGCGTTGGCCATCACCAACACCATGGTGGCGGTGGCGCGCGTGCGCGATGGCGTGGTGCAAAAAATTGAACGTGCGACCGAGAAGGTGGTGTTCGAAACCAAGGAAATTAAACACCCCTATGGCATGGTATTGATGGGTGACGGCTCGGTGTTGGTGGCCGACTACGATGTTGGGCGCATCGCGCGCCTCACCGAAACGGGGCTGACCACCATCGCCGATGGGTTGGCCGGGCCCGTGGGCTTAGCCTGGGCTAACGGTTCTACATTGTTGGTGAGCGAGGCCGGCAAAGGACAAATCACCGCTGTGACCATCGCGACGGGCAAAAAGAACGTAGTGGCCCGCGGCCTCGCCCAGCCTGAGGGCGTGCTGGTGCTGCCCGATGGGCGCATCGTGGTAGCAGAGACGGGCGCGAACAAAGTCACGCTGATGGACCGCGCGGGCAAAAACCACGAAACGCTGGCCGAGAATTTACCGTTCGGCGCGCAGATTTTGGATGTGCCCGAGAAAGTGGGCCTGCCCGCGGGGCTCACCATGGACCGGGCTGGTGCGATTTACGTCAGCTGCGATGGCGATAATTCAATTCGCAAAATCGTGCTCGCGAAGAAGTAGGCGAGATAAAACCCCTCACTCTACCCTCTTCCGCAAGCGGGCGAGGGTTTTGGACAGAGTTGATATTTACATGTTGTCACCCCGGCCCCGCAGGTTCGCGACTGCGAACCGAGGACACCTTGAGCCGGGGTCCAGGGCAGATTGCACGATCAGCTTTTGTAACTCTGGATCACCCGATTAAATCCACGAGTGTCCCGTTAAGGTTCACAGGTAATGCAATTACGCCATTGTCGCCCTGGGACTTGTTCCCAGGGCCCAGGATTGCAAAGTTTGATTTATGCAGAGAAATCAGCGCTTGCTGCATTGTAGGGCGTCTTGAAACTCTGGGTCCTGGGAATAAATCCCAGGACGACAGACAAGATGCGATTCCGGCAAGCTGTTACAACCTGAAGCGAGGTAGGGTTAAACAACGGTAGCCTAAACCGCTCCGTCCCTACTGCCCCGTGCCTTGCATCGGCTCGCCCGAGGCCATGATGGTGTGGAAAGTTCGATCACCGCCGCGAAAACCATAGAGGTCGCCCGGCTTCACGTCGCGCGCGTTGGTGTAGAGCATGAGGCCCTTGTAGGCCCATTGCTTCATGCCTTCATGCTCAACCATGGACCAATTGCCAACGGGCTTGCTGTCGCCGGTGATAGCTACAGTCAATGGCTCAAAGTCTGGCAGCAATCTCAGGCCGCCCGCAAAGGGATCGTCGTCATCGGTACCCGCTGCCGGCGGCGGAATGCGGCGCTGACGCGGCGGCTCGCGCTGATAGAGCGTGCGGCCGCGCGCATCGACATACAATTCGCCCGCATCGGACTGCGCAATCTTCACCCACGAGGGGTTTGGCGGCGGCGGTTGCAGCACGGCGGCATGCCAGGTACCCGCTTTGTCATGGCCCAGCACCGACCCGGCCCGGGCATCATCGGAATAGCGGTACAGGGGTTTGCCCTTGAAGGCCCATTGCTTCGAGCCATCGATGCGCGTGACTACGCTCCAATCGCCCTTCGAGGCCGCCGACCACGGCGCCATCACCGGCTTCCATTCGCGCGCGCATTGATCGTTGCACACGGGTTTTCCAGCGCTGTCTTTATCGGACGTATAGAGCGTCAGGCCCTTGGCATCGGTCAGCACCTGGCCCAACGATGTCTTGAAAATTTGAACTTCAGGCGGTGTCGCGATGGGCTTGAAGGCCACGCGCCACACCCGGCCCACGTCTTCGCCAAAGCCATCGCCGGTCGCCTGATCGCGCTGGTAGGTGTAGAGCGGCTTGCCGCGGAACGCCCATTGGCGTGTGCCATCAGCGCGGGTGAACACGCTCCAGTCGCCCACACCTTGCGCATCGGCGGCGGCCAATGGCGGCCATAATTGAACGCAGCCGACGTTACAGCTGGACTTGTCGGGTTCCACATCGCGCAGGGTGGTGTACAGCGTCATGCCCTGCGCGTTGGTCAACACCCAACCGTCGCCACGTTGCTGGAACGCGATCCCGGCTGGCGCGCTCTCGCCGGTCTGCGCAGCGGCTGACCCAGCCATCGTGGCGGCGAGCAGGGCCACACCCAGAATGATGTCGAAGCGGCTGCGATCACGTGCGGGCATGGCCCCTCCAATGAGCGTCTATCATATTCCAGGCGTCCCGCGAGCATGCGGGACGGGAGCGTTATAACGTCGCGGCCGACTTGCCCGGCACTGCTTCAGGCCTGGCTTGCAAGACTTCGGTCAAGGGCTTGGACGTCTTGAGCGACTTGGTGCCCCAACTTTCGATCGGCACGCCCATGGCAGCCATGGCCGTGAGGCCGACGCGGGTTACGGGGTCGGCGCCGCCGTTGACGTAGTAGCCCGTCTTCATGCGCCCGCCCGCCTTGCCCGCCAGCCAAATCGGCACGCCATCGATGGTGTGGACGCGCGCGTAGTTGGTCTCAGTTCCGGCGAAGATCAAGCAATTGTCGAGCAATTTGCCGTCGCCCTCGCGGATGGCCGAGAATTCCTTGAGGTAAGTGGCAAAGCCATCGCTGCAATTCTTGTTGAACCAGAACGCCAGTGGCTGATAGCCCAACTTCAAGTCAATTGGCTCCTCGTGGGTCACCAGGTGGTGGGTATAGGTTTCGCCGACCCGGCGCACGTTGGCGAAGTCGTCGGTGAACACCATGTTAAAGACTTTGGTTTGATTGCAAGCAACCGCCATGGCCATCAGCTTGGCCATGACGCCATGGGTTTCGATCACCTGGGCCATGTCACGCGCGATGCGCGTGGCGTTAGCTTCTTCCTTGGCGCGCGGATCGGTCGGCAGCAGGCAGGCATCGTTAGGTTGCGGCGCTTCAAGCTGCAACGCCAATTGATTCTCGACCTGGCGCACCGAGGTGAAGTACTCGTCCATGCGCGATTTGTCGGCCGCACCCAGCGTTTTCAAATAATCGCGGCTTTGCTCCATCACACCCGAGAGCACGCTCTTTTCCAGCATGACTGTCGGATCGGGTTTAAAGCCCTGCGAATTGGGGTCGACGAATTCGGGGCCAAACAAACGCACGTACAAGGCCGTGGGCGATGATTCCGACATGCCCCGGCTCGCCGTGCTGCGCGCGCTGTAGTTCGCACGCGGCATGCCAACCGCGTTGGCATTGAGCGTTTGAAAGCGCGAGCCCCCAGCAATGGTATCGGCAATCAATAGGTCAAGCGTGGGGGCAGGAATATCGCCGGTGCGCGCGGGCGCGGTGCCGGTGCGGCTCGCCACCCAGCCGGTGAAGTGCGTGTAGTTCGAGCGGCCATCAAGCGGCATCGTGAAATTGGCGAAAAAATTGAGGTCTTTTTCGTAGGGCTTCAAGGCCTCGGTTTCTTGCAAGAAGCCGATGCCCTGGCTGGTTTCACTTTTCTCGGCGATAGCGTGCTTGGGTGTATGACCCATGCCCCAGTACCAGGTGCCAAACCGCACCGGCAGGCGCCCACCCGTAGCGGCCAAAGCCGTGCCGCTGTTGTTGAGCACACAGTCGAGAAACGGAAGGGCCACGCCCACCGCCGTGGTGCCCATCATGCCGCGCAACAGGCTTCTGCGCTCAATCGTCCGGGGCAATAAAACGCTCATGGTTCGTTCTCCTTTATGGTGCGGCCGAGGCGACGGCGGCGCCGCCGTTCATGGCCGATTGGGAGCCATCGGGTTTAGCAATCGCGAACATTGCATCGCTGAGCGCGATGCGTTGAATGAGGCTGGTAATCCGGTAGCGGTCAGACGCAAAACTTTCTTCGAGATACGCGACAAAAGCTTTGTCGTCGTTCGAAGCGGCGCGGCCCAGGGCGTAGCTATACATCCGGTTGACCGCGCAAGACGCGGTGGCCGGGTCGTCGTGCAGGGCCTTGGCCAGCCCTACGGCGCCGTCATACTTCACGCCATCTAAGTCGCCGCTGGCATCGATGGCAGCACCATTCTCGGTGGTACGGTATTGCCCCGCGCCATCGAAATTCTCGAAGGTCAGGCCAATCGGGTCGGTGATCTTGTGGCATCCCGCGCAAGCGGGCGCGGTGCGATGCGCCGTGAGGCGCTCGCGCGCGGTTTTGTTAGGCGAGTTCGGGTCGGTAAAGACCGAAAAGTCCACATCGCCCGGCGGGTCGGGCACGCGTTGACACAACAACAGTTCGCGAACCGCGCGGCCCCGGCGCACAGCCGAACTGCGCCCCGGATAGGCGTACAACGCCATCAGCGCGATTTGCGATTGAATGCCCGCACGACCCTGTTCGGCCGGAAATTCATAGGGAGTCCAGGCATTGTCGGTGCGCTCGGTGGGCACACGGTACACCCGCGCGAGATTGCGGGTCATGAAGGTTTGGCGCGTGGTAAAAAGTTCGCGGTAGTCTTGATTGCGCACCAGCAAATGGTCGGTGATGGTGCGCAGCATTTGTTCCTTGGCGTCATCGGCCAAATCAACCGTGAAGCTGGGATAAATGATTGGATCTTTTTCCACCGTGTCGAAATCGGCCAGGCTCAGGAAGTCCGAGAAAAACGCGCGAACCCCGCCCTCCATATGAGGCGAACTCGCCATGCGTTCGACTTGGCGCTTCAAGCCGTCATTGGAATTCAACTCACCGCTATCGGCCGCCGTCAGCAACGCCTCATCGGGTGTGGTGTTCCACATGAAGAAGCTTAAGCGGCTGGCCTTGGCGTGTGCGGTTAGGCGTTCGGCGTTGACGTTCTTGGGGTCGCGTTCGGTGGTGTCGGAAACAAACAAAAACTGCGGCGTGACCAGCAGGCTGGCCAGGCTCATGCCAAGACCGCGGTAAAAATCTTTGCGCGTGGTTGCGCCATCATGCGCCGCCTTGACGAAAAAATCGCTTTCCGGCGCGGTCAGGGGGCGCCGGTACAACAAGCGCCCAGTTTGGCTGAAGAATTTGCGTGCGCACTCATCATCGGCAGCCGCCACGTTGACTGGCGCACACGGCACCAGCACATCGCGGTGTTCGGCGTCGACCACCCGCTCGGCGATATTGCGCGCGACGTTGTAAAAACGCTCAAACCCCGATGGCGTAATGCGGGCGTTGCGTGCGCCGACAATCTCCAGGCCATCGGTACGCTGCATCGGATCGAACCGGCCCCTCACTTCCAAGGGCAAGCCAAACACGTCAGCGATGATGTTCTGATACTGCTCTTCGGTCAGGCGGCGCATATCGGGCGGCGCGCCCTTGGTTTGCGGCTCCGATGGGCCGCAGCCCGCCAGCGCAATCGCCGCAAGCGCACCGATGAAGAGTTTTTGCATTGGCCGACCTAGAACCATATTCGCGGCTCGTCCCTAATTCTGTGCCGTTTTTTGCGTCTTGGGCTCGGGCAACCGCACGTAAGCCGCGTAGGCCAGGATTTCAAACGCGGAGGACAGAGCGGTGCATTTGCCGGTCTTGGGGTCGGGGTAGCCATCGGCTAACTCGTGAGCGGCCTTCACCAAGGTTGGGCAATTTACGCCATTCACAGGCGCGGCCGCACCCAAGCCGCCGACATAGTAAGTGAATTCTTCCAGATCGTAATAGCCCGCCACCAAGCCCGTGGCCTTCTCGCCGTTCTCGCTGATTTCAAGACGCAGCGACAAATCCTTGATCAACGGATGCAGGAAATTGTAGTTGCCGTAAAACGGCACGCGCACATCGCCTGTGCCGGTCTGAAGCACGCCGTCTTTGATCTTGCCCTTGACGGAATCACCATAGCGCGGTTTGCCATCGACCATGTCGATGTTGTAGGTCTGAAACGGCAGCGGTGCGCCGCCGCTATCTTGCACCCATTGATCGACGCCACGGTAGAACGTCACGGTCACGTCATCGTCATTGCGCGGATCATCGATCTCGGAAACGTCGATCAAGATCATGCCAAGGCCGCTGGTATTGCGCATCTCATTGGCGTTCATGTCGATGGTGCCGAAATTCTTGCGCCAGCCAAATGTGCAGCCCACCAGCCGGTACATTTGGTTGTCGATGCCCGATGTGCCATCGGGATGCGTGAAGTTTTCATGTGCGCAGGTCTTGGCCGTGGCCTTGCCGTCGGTGGTGCCGTCGATATTCACACCAAACGAATATTTGCCTTCGACATTGTGATTAGGCGGGTCTTGAACCACCCACGGTTCCAGGCAGACGTTTTCGCCTTTGGGACCGCGCGCCATTGCTTGGCCGGCGCGGTTCAAGGCTTGGATCATGCCCTCGCCCGTCGCTGCCGGGCGGTCTTTGACCGGCAATCCGCGCCACCAAATTTCGTCGTTGGCGATGGTCATCCCTTCCGGGCACTCATCGATGAATTTGGTTTCGTAAATCGCGTTGTACCAATCCTTGACCACGAAGGCCATTCGGCGGTCGTGAACCGCGCCGGTATCGGCAGTGATGGCCGTGGTGGACCAAAGTTGCATAGCGGCTGTTGCCGCGATGGCGGCCCACGTGCGTTTGTTTAGGCGCTTGATCAACAAGTTTGGTGCGACACTTGAATACATATGGTGCTCCAAAGCCTTACCCCGGGTATAGGTCGTGGCCCGGCAGCCAAAGCGTTCAGCAGTAAATCTTAACTCTCCCGGTGCCCCAGGACAACGCGCTTGGTGGGCAAAGCCCGCTAAAAGCCTAGGAAATCAGGTCTTTCTGAGTCGCATCTCACGGAGCGGACATGCCTATTTGACGAGTTTGGCCGCCGCCTGACCGGCCAAACGGCCCAGGACTGTGGCCGTCAAAAGACCATTGCCAGCTAAGTATCCTGAGCATCCGGGCCCAGAAATGCCCCTGGCGGCCCCGCCACCGGCGAAAAGGTTGGGGAAAACCTGCCCATTGGTCTTCATGACGCGGGCCTGGCCGTCGACGAGCAAGCCGCCTTGGGTGTGGTACAGCGCGCCGGTGACTTTCACGGCCCGATAGGGGGCCTGTAAAGACGGCGTCTTGGTGAAATCGCGCTTGAGCGGATCTGCGCGCTGACCCGATGCGTACTGCGCCACCTCTTTTAACGTGTCTTCGATAGCCGCGGGCAGACCTGTCACCGCCCGCAGTTCGGAAACATCGCGGGCGGCCAAAATGCAGCCCTTGTCGAGCAGCGCGCGGTAGGGTTCGAACTCGAGCATCGAGACATGGATACGCTCGTCGAAAATGCTCCACACAAAATGATCGGGCTGGGCCAACACATCGAGCGCGCGTTCGGCGTAATTGCGGCTTTCGTCGGAAAAGCGTTTTCCGGTGGTATTCACTTGAATCCCGCCGCGCAGAATATGCGCCCAGGGCACCGGCGAAAGGCCCTCGGGCGAGAAACCGCCATGACTTTGATAGGCTTGCAAATCGGCAAGCTGAGCGTGGAGTTGCCTGCCCCACGTCATCGCATCGCCCTGACTGCCCGCGTGGGCGAACACCGAGGCGGGTAGAATTTCGGGGATTTGTTCTGCAACCAAGGTGCGATTGGCCGCGAAGCCGCTGCACGCCAATATGAGTGCATCGCAGGCGAGATCGGTAGCCGCGCCGTTTGTCCCAGTATAACGCACGCCTAGAATGCGTCCCGTGGCGTCGGCGAACAAGTGGGTGACTTTAGCGCGGGTTACGAGCCTTACACCCACACGAACCGCAGCCGCGGCCAAGGCGCGCATCAGTTCCGCGCCCGAGCGATTTGGCGTTCCATGCATGCGCGGCACAGCATGGCCGGGGTAGTGATCGCGGATCATGAACGACAGCGGAATGGCGTGCTTATCGACCAGCCACTCCAATGTGGGCGCGCTGTGATGGGCTAAGTGGCGCACCATCTCTGGGTCGGTTTCGCCCTTGTTCTTGGCCAAAATATCGGCGGCCAACAGTTCGGCCGTGTCGGCAACACCTTCTTGTTTCTGCCAGCGCGTACCCGACGCCGGGATGAACCCGACGGACATGGCTGTGGTGCCCATGGGTGCATCTTCGCGTTCGAGAACTGTAACTGCTACGCCCTGTTCGCCTGCTGCCAGTGCCGCGCACATCCCGCAGGCCCCGCCCCCCACGACGGCCATGGCGGTACGTTCGGTATAGTTGGCGGCTTGAGGGGAAAGAATTCCAGTGGATGTGGGCAAGTGCGCGCTATCCCACGTAATACACGCTGGGCTTGGCGCCCTTGTCGGGCAGCAGCGTGAAGGCGTGCTTGCGGCCAATAATGTTGGCCATCTTTTCGCTCTTCACTTCGCCAAAGATGCGCGCATTGGTGGGGCAAGCTTCGACACAGGCCGGCTCCTTGCCCGCATCGATGCGGTGATAACAAAAATCGCACTTGGCGGTGACGCCGCTGGGCGCGCGCTCCACCACCGGGCTTTTATAATCGGTGCCGTGGGCCGGAAACACCGTGCGATTGTCGGCCACGGGAAAGCGCTGATCGTAAGGGCAAGCCAGGATGCAGCCGCCGCAGCCGATGCACTTATCCCAATCGATCAAAACAATGCCATCTTTATCGCGGGCATAGGTGGCCTTGGTGGGGCAGACGTCGATGCACGGCGCATCGTCGCAATGATTGCACATCACGGGTAAAAATTGACGGCTGGCATCGGGGTAAGTGCCGATCTCGCGCTCGAGAATTTTGGTGAAGTGAATATCCATCGGCGTGTTGTGCTCGACCTTGCAGGCAATCACGCAGGCGTTGCAGCCGATGCACCGGTCGAGGTCCATGACCATGCCGTATTTGCTCATCCTAGTGATCCTTGCTGCTAAGCACACTCACACGAACGCGCGTGCAGGAATCGGTTTGGCCCGAGAGCGTGTCGATATGCTCCACATCGGGTGCGGGCAGAAAATTATTGAATCCCGTACCCTTGTGCTTGGAAATCGAATAGGCCCGCGCCCAATGGCCCAAAGTGCTTGGAATCCCAAGGCATTCGGGGTGGATCAGCTCGGTGACTTTGACGAACCCCTCGCCCTTCGAGATGGCCGATTCAATCAAAATCCGATCGCCGTCCCTGATGCCTTTGCGCTCGGCCGTGGCCCGATTGATCATCACGTTGTGGGTATATGGGTTGGCGCGTGAGAGTTCATCGATCCATAGATTTTCCGATGTCACCGAGAAGGTGATGAACGGAACCTTGAAGTTGACGATGAACAAATCAAATGGGTCTTCTTTGGTATGCTCATGGGAGTGGCAGGCAAAATACGTCAGCAGCGGCGTATAGGGTTTGAAATCCCAGCGTAGTCCCAATTTATCCGTCACCACTTTCAACTTCTCGCCGGTGTCGATGAGGTGTTCCAGATAAATCGGTACGCGCATATTCATGAACGCGCGCGGATAGGCTTCGCGGGTGGTTTTCTTGCGCGTGATCATGCACGCGGTGTCTTTGAGGCTGTTGACGTCGAAGTCATCGCCCAACAGCGACTTGGCCTGGCGTTCGGCGATATCTTTCACCGTGTGGTGCTTGGTGGGGTCGAGCTTATGGCGTTCGGCGATATTCCAACTTGAATTGCCGACCTTATACAACTCATCAAGAATGCCAATGCGCTCGGCCAAATCGAGGTACACATTCGTCCAGGGCCGCGCTTCGCCGGGCGGGTTCACGGCCGCCTGACGCATCAGCCAGTACCACTCGCCCGGTCCGGGCGCGATGAAGGCGTAGGGATCGTTGGCCGGGAATAAATCCCAGCGCTCGTAGTCGTGGGAATCGGGCAGCACGATGTCGGCGAACTCGGTGGTTTCATCGACGAAGGTGGCAAACGAGACTTGGAATTTGATTTTCTTCAGCACGCCGCCCATGGCCTCGGGGTTGTGGCTGTTCATCATCAAATTGGTGCGGCAATGCAGCAGCATTTCTGGTTGGTAGGTAATGCCGAATTTCTCGGGCTCGCGAATAGCCCAGGCAAACATGCCGCGCGTGAACAGCGACGATGGAAACAACTCGTTCAGATCGAGCGTTTCGGGAATCTTGGGTGTGCGCGGCGGATAGGGCTTGTAGTACTTGGTGATGTATTGAGCCGGAACCAGCATGCCGTCTTCATCGGCGGTGGGCTCCCAAAACGGCCCGATGGGGTTCACGCCGCGTTGACCGCCCGGTACATCGAGGTTGCCGACCATCAAATTCAGAAGATGAATCGCCATCGTCGTGTGCGAGCCACCCTTATGCGCACCCGAGCCGCGCTTGAAATGAATCGCTGCCGGGCGGAATGGCAACACATGGCCATCTATAGTGATGGTGCTGCCGATTTGCGCGGCGGCCACAAAATCGCGCGCGACTTGGCGCACGGTAGCGGCTGGCACGGTGGTAATGCGTTCGGCGTCTTCCGGCGTGTATTGCAGCAGATGTTTTTTCAACACGGCAAAGGCCGGGCGCACCAACGTGTTGTCCACCAGGTATTCGCCGTCCAGTGCTACATCGCCAACACCGGCCGCATCGAACGGCTTGGCTTGGCCTGCCGCCACATCCCACACCATGGGTTTGTTGGTGGCGAGATCGCGCTTGTAGTGGCCGTCGTCTTGAATCAGGTAAGGTGAGTTGGTTTTATTCTTCAGGAAATCAACATCGTAGGTGCCCAACTCGTTACAGACGACATTGAGCATGGCTAACGCCAGCATGCCGTCGGTGCCCGGGCGCAGCGGTACCCATTGATTAGCCTTGGCGGCGGCATTGGAACAGAACGGGTCGATCACCACGGTACGTGCACCGCGCGCGCGGGCATCGGCCATTACTTCAGCCGTGTGCAGTGGAATGGTTTCAGCCAGGGCACCCAACTGCGTGCCCCACAGGATCATGTAATTGCACTTTTCGAAGTCCACTTCGCCGTTAAACGAGCCGTTCAACAACAAGTGGGCGACATGCGGCGCGGCCCCACAATAGTCGGCGCGGTTCCAATGCATATTGGGCGTGCCGAAGGCCGTGCCAAAAGCCTTCGAGATGCCATAGGCGGGAATGTCAAAATGCGCGATGACGAGTTTACGCGGGTCTTCGGCGCGAATTTTTTTCAGCCGCCCGGCGATTTCAGTCAGCGCCTCGTCCCAGGAAATTTCCTGCCATTGCGGATCGACGCCCACGCCCTTGTTGGGGTTGCCGCGCCGCATGGGTTTAAGCAAGCGTTTGGGGTCGTGCAAATCGAGAAACCGCGCCTTGCCCTTGGCGCAAATATGGCCCTTCGAATTGGGTGCGGCTGGGTCCCCGATGACGTCGGCGATTTTGCCACCCGAGCGGCGGATCTTGATGCCGCAGCAATTGTAGCAACCCATGCAAACCGAGGGCACCCAGGCGTCGGCGGTCTTGGTGTCTTTGTCTTGCGGTTCATCAAGCATGGATCGCACCCAAGCCTAGGCCAAAGTCACAGCAACGATTCATAGGTGCCAACTTTCAGGATCGTGTAGCGCAGCGCGATGTCGCCCAGTATTCGCCCAAGTGCCGCCACGCACAAGCCAACAACGGTAAATGTCGGACTGGGCGCGAACCAGATGATGACGGCGAGAATCAGACCGGGAACGGCCAAGCCAACGGCGACGGCCAGGCCCCAAAACCACATTTTTTCCCGGCGCACCATGAGTTGGCCTGAAAGGCGCGCGCCTGCACCCATGCGATGCGACGCCGATATCAGCGCGATAATGCCAATGCCAATGGCGATCAATAAACCTAATTCGGCCGCTAAGGCTGCGTCGCTTGATACAGGCAAACTCAAGCCCATGGGCGCCATCGCCAACGCTGCAGCCCCGCCTGTCGACAAGCCGCCGAGGCCAGAGAGGATGGGCAACATACCCGTATTCCAAAATGGAATGCCCGCCGAAGCGGCCATGGCAAAGCCCGGATAAAACAAAATGAATGCCCCGCAGGCCACCACCAGTCCGTAAACTGCGCGAACCAGTTCAGGCGGAACGGGAATAAGAAGCGCGAAGATCAACAGCAAAGCACCCAGGCCCGTGAACGCACCGATCACCGCCGTGCCCCGGCTGATCCACGAACGGCGGATGTTGGCAATCGCCCGCCAGGCCGCGCGCGGGTTACCCAAATGGCTGAACAACAACACCACGGCGCCGATCATGGCGAGTTCAGCACCGATCATGCCCGGCAACCAGGATGCGGTGGCGCAAACGGCCATGACAGTCGCGGCCAATCCTTCGAGCGAAAACACCGAGGCTTCGCGAAAACCCCAAATGGTTTGCAGCTTTGGCCCGACCGAGAAGTCGGGCCGTCCTTGGCGCATCAGCCGGATACGGTCTGAGGCGTGAGTCATGACGGATAAGCGCCTAACGCGCGGATGCGGTTGGACGCACGCGCTGCAACTGGCCGCGAATTTCACCCTTGGCGTATTTTGGGGTCGTAATGTTGATGTAAAAGCGGTCGGTGGTGAGGTAGCGCAGCTGGCCATCGTTCAAGATGGTCGAGCCCTTCACCGGGCTTTGCACGCCGCCCCCGCCCAGATCAACCAGAACACCCGCCTCGCCGCCTGGCGTCTGCGGGCCATGGACGGCAACACGAATGGCGGGTGAGGTGAGGTCTTTGTAGGTCACCGTCCAACTAAAGCGCATGGACTCACGCTCCAGCGTGAAATCGGCGCGCCCCACGCCCTTACTATCAACAGCCCAACTCTCTTCTTCTGAGGCCAGGTTGGCAAACCAGTTGATGGGCAGGCCGGTCAAACTGGGGTCAGGAAATTTCGATGGTTCCATCCCATGCTGTGAATAAGCCGGGCCTGCGCCCGCCACGAACGCCAGAACAAAAACGGACAACACCAAACGTATCACGCCCGAACCCCTCGCCAAATGAACCTGTTGCCTTGTTAGAACGTATGACTAGCCTTGATGCCAAACGAACGCTTATTGGGCAGGCCTAGGCGGATTTCGTTCTCATTCGACCCGCCGGTCGTGCTGCTGGAATCTGCCCCATATTCGCCCTGTAGGAAGTTGCGATTGTCGAACAGGTTCGTGACATAGGCTTCGATGGTCAAGTCATCACGCTGTAGGCCGAGGTGAACGTCGATCAGCTCGCTCGACTTCAGCCATGCCAGGTTGGTGCCATCGATGTAATACTTGCCGCGGTGTTTCCAGTCACCGCGCACGAACATCTCCCAGTCGCCCTGAACCGGAACGGTATAGGTGGGCGAGAGCGTCCACTTGACGATCGGCGAACCCCAGAACTTGTTTCCGCTGGAATTGGCATTGCGGCGAATCTGAACGCCGACCGGGATGTAGTTGTATGCCTTAAGTTTGGAGGTTTGGTAATTGACGCTGGCATTGACCACAAATTGATCGGTCACAACCCAATCGGCTTCGAACTCAATACCATGCAGGTCAACCGAGCCGCCGTTGGTGGTGACGGTCGTGTTGACCACGCCGCCATTGGCTTGCACGAATGAAATCGTGCTGGGCACTTGGCCGTTACGCCAGAATTGGTAGTAGCCAACCAATCGCGTGCGCGCTTGGCCATCGAGCCAAGTAGACTTCAAACCCAGCTCGACGTTATCCAGTTTTTCTTGGCCGAACGTGGGTGAGGCCCCAATCGGCGCCAACTGCGCCAAGACCGAGGCCGGTTGCCCGACCAGGATGGCGTTGAAGCCGCCACGGCGGTAGCCGCGAGAGAACAAGCCATACACCAACGAGCCCTCGGCGTAGTTGTAATCCAACGATACGCGCGGCGAGAAACTGTTGTATGTGCTCGTCGTCGGAGCTTGCGCAACAGGGAAGACTGTCGTGGCCGTGACCTTGTCTTTCTGATAGCGCGTCTCGGCCGTAAGCGTGAGTTCCTCGGTGAAATCGTAATAGAGGCCTGCATAAACCGCTGGTGTTTTGCTTTTCTGGGCGGTCAACGAACCTTGATATTGCGGTGTTGACTTGCTTTGGCCGAAGTTCGTGCCACCTGGCGAGGTTTGGTAGAGATAACTAGCGCCAATCGTCGCGCGCAAGTCTTTGTCGTCAGGCGAGGTAACGCGGAATTCCTGGTCGTAGTCTTCGTTGATGTTCTGCATCATCAAGTGAAAGCTAATGTACGGCAGACGGCAGCAGATTTGCCCGGCCGGAATCGCCAAATTGAATTGCGGATTGGGCACGTCGCGCGTGTCGCGGTAATTGGGCGCGGTGATGCCCTGCGATTTGGTGTGGTGATACGCTGACACCGCGCTGAAAGCCCAGCCCGAGGCAAAGTCGTAATCGATATTCATGTGCGCCATGTTGGCCACGGCCTTGCCGCCGTAGTGCTGCAAGAACCGCGGATCAAAGTGCAGCGGCACCTTCAAGATGTTGTCGAAGAAGATGGTCGAGAGGTACGGCGTGATGTCGAAATTCCCCGAAATGATTCTGGGGTTAATTCCGTTGGCGGTGGGCAACGCGCCGCAATAATAAACGCCGAAAGTTCCGTTGGTCGGGCAGAAGATTTCCTGCGTGCCGCCGGTCACGCCGGGGATCTGAGTGCCTGCGCCACCAAACGCCGGCAGATGGTTGCCCTTCAGTGCGATGGCCGCTGGCGGGCCTGAATCGTCCCATTCATGATCGAACAGGAACTTCACGCTCAAATCATCGGATGGCGTGTAATAGATCGAGGACACGAGGGACCGCGACGAACGGTAGCCCATGCGCTGGGATGGGTTGGAGTAATTCGTCCACTGCCCGCCCGTATGATATTTGCGGCCCGTCACGCGGACCGATAATTTATCGGCGACAAGGGGCCCTTCCGCCGTCAACGCCACATCCGAGGTATCGTAGCGGCCGTATTCGCCCACGATCTTGCCTTGGAAACTGTCGCTGGGCTTCTTGGTCACGAAGTTCAGCGCGCCCGTAAACGTGGCGCGGCCGAAGTAAACGCTTTGCGGACCCGATAGCACCTCGACGCGATCCAAACTGCCGAGATATGGGGTTCCATTTCCGGCCAGCGACACGCCATCAACGAACACTTGTCCGGTCGCCACCGAGAGCCCGCGGAAATTCAGGGTGCGCCCGAGTTGATTGGTCAGTGAGGAGTCGATGTGCAGGCCGGGCGTAAACAGCGAGAGGGTTTGCAGATCTTTAATTCCCGCAGCTTCGATCTTATCGGCGCTGACGGCCGAGATCGCGATAGGCACTTCCATCAAGTTTTCTTCGCGGCGGCGGGCCGTGACGGTGATTTCCTCAAGGGTCACGCCTTGGGCAAGTGCACTATTGGATTGCCCGATGGCGCACAATTCCAGAGCCGCCGACGAGGCCGCGAACCACAGCAATGATTTTTTCGCCATCTTTTATCCCCCACTCTTAGGAACGGCACGGATAGCCGACTTTACAGCCGCTCCAGCCATGCCCCTCAACGCCGCCCAATTGTAACCGTAAAACCCTAAATATCAGAGGAGGTTATTTCAACCTTTATCAACGGCAAGAAGGCCTTCGGGTACCGCCAGATGCTGTCCCCGTAGCACATTTGACATCTCTGTCCACGGAGTGAGACACCAAACGAGGCTAAATATGGACGGTTATCACCATGGGTGCGCACCACATGCTCGGTCGCGCGGCACGCGACCCGTCCAGAGTTAGGCGGACCCTTTGGACGCGAAGTTTGCTAGCGACCCGCCAAACAAGTGTTGCTATCGTTTGCGCGGGTATCTGGGCTCAATCGTTCAACAAAGCAGTACATCATGCACCAACCTCTTGCGCAGGGCGCTGCCCTGACACAGCCCAACGCCGAATTTAAGTACGGCTGGTCGGTCGTGCTGGCCGCAGCCATTGGCGTGGGGGTCGGTGTGACGGGGGTCAACACCTACAGCTTGGGTGTGTTCCTCAACCCGCTGTCTGAAACGTTTAACTGGACCCGAACCGAAGCCTCGGCCTCGAAAACTTTTCTGACGCTGGGCTATGTGCTGACCGCGCCGCTCATCGGCTACTTGGCCGATCGCATTGGCCCGCGCCGCATCGGTATGCTGTCGATGGCGCTTTTGGCTCTGGGCATGTTCGGCATGACCCAGATGAACGGCAGCATCGGCTTTTACTACCTGGCGTATTTTCTGCTGGCGCTCGCCGGATGCGCGACCACCCCCTTGGTGTGGACGCGTGGCGTGGCCACCTGGTTTTATCAAAAGCGCGGCTTGGCGCTGGGCCTGACATTGGCCGGATCGGGTGTTGCGGGCATGCTGACGCCGATGTTTGTGGGCTCACTCATCAGCCGTTATGGCTGGGAAGCGGGCTACATGGGCATGGGTGTGCTGGCCGCCATTGGGCTGATCCCGATTTGGTTCTTTTTTTACGAGAACAAGCAAACTGCCGCCGAGCAACTAGCACGCCCGCAGATTCCGCAGTCGGGCTTTTCCGTGCCTGAAACTTTGCGCTCGCGCCGGTTCTGGCAAATCGGGCTTGCGTTCCTGCTGATCGGCGGAACGGTCTCGGCGCTGGTTGTCCACCTTGTGCCGCTGCTCACCGATGCCGGTATTCCGCGCGAAACCGCCGTGGCCTTCGCGGGCCTCTTAGGTGTTGCGGTTCTCGCGGGGCGCATCATCACGGGGTATTTGGTCGACCGCTTCCACCCGCCTTACGTGGCCGGAGCTTTCCTGATCATGCCAGCGCTGGGTTGCCTGTTGCTGGCCACGGGGTCGCTGTCGCCCGCGTTCATGTTTCTGGCTGCCATCACGTTTGGCTTGGCGGCCGGATCGGAAGTTGACTTGCTGCCCTACCTGACCGCGCGTTACTTCGGCTTGAAGTCCTACGGAAAAAATTACGGCTGGATGTTCGTGCTGTTTTATTCGGGCGTCGGCGTTGGCCCGCTGTTCCTCGGCTATATGTTCGACCGCTTCGGCGATTACACCAATGCGCTGTTCGTCGTCATCCCCATCCTCGCGGTCGGCTCGCTGGCTGTGGCGACCTTGGGCAAGGCACCGGAGTTTAAGTAACGGGCTGTGGATTACGGGACAATTGTTTCACGTGGAACAACGAGCAGGAGGCAGCGCTTGGCGAGGGGCCGAAGACCACGAGCTTAGCGATGACCCGCGCAGTCCGAAGGAAGAGCGGGTCGAAATCTACACCAGCCCGGTATGACGCAGCGCAACAAACGCGACCGCCTGTTCGGCCTGTTATAACAGGGTTTTTATCAGGCGCGGGTATACCGCTGCGGAATAATTATTCACCCTCGGTATGACGCAGTGCGCAACGTGATCCGCACTATCCGAACTGGCGTGCGAAAAACGCGGCGGTCACCGACACGCTGATGACGATGACGCCCGCGCGCAGCAGTTTGGGATTCATCGTCCGCGCCACCTGCGCGCCGTAATAGCCGCCGAGGGCCGCTGCCACTAGCATCACCAGTGTTTGCGGCCACGCCACTTTGCCGACGACGACGAAGATCACCACGGCGATGGCGTTGATCAGTCCCGAGACGAGCGTCTTGGTGGCGTTCATGATGTTGAGATTGGTCAGGCCGTATAGGCTGTAGAGCGCGAGCATGATGATCCCCGCCGCCCCGCCAAAATATCCGCCGTAAATCCCCACCAGGAACTGGATGAACAACAGGGCCGCTGGGCCGAGGGTGAACAACTGCTGCAGCCGCGGCGTGATACGTGGCCCGAACGCAAATATCAGCGTGGCTGCGAGCAGCAGCCAGGGCACAATGACGTCAAAGGTGCGTTCCGGCGTGCGCAGCAGCAGCACCGCGCCGATCACCCCGCCCACCAGGCTCACGGCGGTCATAGCCTTGAACGACACCTTCTCGAAATTTTGGAAATCATGCCGGTAGGCCCAGGCGCTGGCTAAGTACCCGGGAAGCAGTGCTACCTGGTTGGAGGCATTGGCAATCACCGAGGGTACGCCGGTGAACACCAGGGCCGGGAAGGTGATGAAGGTGCCGCCGCCCGCCACCGCATTCATAATGCCGGCGGCGAAGGCTGCGCCCGCCAGGAGAAGGTAAGTCGGCAGGAGTTCCATTGCGCCAGGCCCCTTAGACGTCTGTAATCTTGAATGGTGCGAGGCCCAAGTCCGTTTCGATGCGGGCGACCCAAGCTCGCACGGCGGGCCAGCGCGCAAGATGAAGGCCAGCTTCATGCGCCTTTCGGGTATAGGCGACCAACGCAATATCGGCGAGAGTCAAACGGTCGGTCACGAAATACCGCCGCGTTGTAGGGATCGAGGGATCGGGGTCAGAGTAAAAACTCGCCGAAGCGCTAGATTTTTACTCTGACCCTGAACTCTTTTTGAGTACACACCATGGCCGCCGTGGGCTGCCAGCGGAACAGTGTGATGCCATGTGACTATAGTCCCAGTTGAGAGCCTACGACCTTGAGTTCTGCTTTGTCGATAATGATAAGAATTTCACCTCCATGCGTACCTCCTTGAGTATTTGGCGGTGGTGGCATGAAATAGACTTTCCACCTATTCTCTGCATCTTCGATAACAACTCTTTTGTCGATGGTTTCGAAATTGGGAGCCTGTGCAGCAAGGTAACGCTCCGCAATCCTAATAATTTTACATTGATCTTCGCTTGCTTCATGCTCGCCGGGAGAATCGCCGCCTCCAAGCAGCACTATAGCTAGCGCCGATGCAGCACCCGTGATGAAAGTAAAAAATAATGCGATGGTTTTCTTCACTGATGAGCCTCCTAGGCACTTAATCTTGTTCGCCCAGGCCTATAGTTCGTAGAGTTCGGGGTCAGAGTGAAAATAGGTGCCCCGCTCCGGTCACGCCACGCCGCGCCGCCTCGCGTTCCGTGTTGCATCAGACCGAGGGTTTGCTCAAATCAAGCCCACCGCCCCTTAAGCCGCGGTCGCGCTCATCACCGTTGGCATCGTGATCACCATCGCGTTGCAGGGCTCAGCCCCGATGGTGCGATGTGCATGGCCCTTGCCCTTGATGTCTTGCACCAAGAACGTATCGCCGCGCGAGAAGTAACGCTTCTCGCCGGAGCTGACGGTGATTTCAATCTTGCCCGACATCATGACGATGCACTTGGGTTCTTCGGTCGGTTTGAAGTCGACAAAGTGGCCGGGCTGGGTTTGCCACAGCTGCCAATGGGCGATGTTCATCTGGCGTTCTTTGTCGTCTTTGTCGGCAGATTCGACTTCGCCGAAATAGGAATGGCCTTGTTCGTCGACATTAATACTGGCGAGTTTCATGACCTTCGATCCCCTGCCTGATGTTTTGGCCACAAGTGTTACGGCCAAGCGGTATGGCCTAGAGTCGTAAAGTGGCTCCTAGCGCCTGTCAATCGAGCTGCCATCAGCCAGCCCATCTGGCGAGTCCAAGTACAATTAATCGTTGGAAAATCATGCCCGGAGGGTCCAAGCTAGGCGGTACTGCTGGACCAACATATACAAGTGAGCGGTAATCATGAGTGACCAATCGCGGCTAACTCTTAACCGCCGGTCGGCAATTTCCGGCGTCACTACAGCCGGGGCACTGGCCAGTACTCTGGCTGCATTGGGGGCCACAACGCCGCTCTCGTTGGTTGGACCAGCCCACGCTCAGGGCAGCACCGGGGTCGCCATGGGCCAGGGCAACGTGGTGTTTATTCCGGGAAAATCCGTCGCGGCCGTTCCCTGCGCCGAATGGGAAGCCCCAGCGCAGAACGCCGAAGCTAACGGCGCGCCGTTACGTATCGTGATGGGCAAAGACGGCGTCGACAAAGCCCCGGCCACGGCCTCGCGCTATGAATCGCGCGTCTATGATTTTCCCTCAGGCTCTATTCGCACGTTGACCTTCAAGAAAGGCAGCGGGCCCGTATTGCATCAAGTCGCTTTCGAAACGGAAATCTTGCTGCTGCAAGGCTCGGTCACGCTCACGCCGTTGTTCGGCGTTAAGGGCCCAACGGTGAAGGTGAAAGCGGGCGATGCGTTGTATTTTCCGGGCGGCATGCTGCGCAACCCCAAGCCCAGCGAAGATACGGTGATGCTGCTGTTCCAAGTGCCCAGCACCGCAGCCAGCCAGAAGTTCGCGCATGTGGCTGGCAAAGACCTGGCCGAGGTCGAGACCGTGCAATGGATGCAAGATGGCAAGAGTGTTACGGCCCGCAACGCCGAGGAAGTAAAATCTGCGCCTGCCAACGCCGCGCGGTTTAAAGTGAAACGCTATGCCTTCGACGGCAATTCCATCCGCTATGCTACGCTGCGCAAGGGCGACAAGACCAACCTGGGCGTGACCTCACGCAACGATGTCCTGATTTATGTTCCGAAAGGACGCCTCCGCCGCACCGAGGGCGATGAGACGTTCGAACTCGTCGCCGGAGATGCCATGCGCGAGAAACTGGGCAATCCCGGTTATTGGGAAGTCCTGGAAGATTCCGTCTTCATCGCCACCGATGCGCCCGTGCTTACCGCAGCGTTCGCGCCGTCCATGGCCGCGGCGGGTGGCACGGTGAAGTAATCAAACCGGGCCCTTCCCCAACACCGACATAAACATTGTCGTTCGCAATACGATAGGCAAAGATATGCCGCCGCCGCGTGGGGAGGGTGTGCATGCCGTATGTCAACGATCAGGGAACGCAACTGTGGTTCGATGTTGCGGGCCAAGGTGAGCCCTTGGTGGGTACCGGCGGCTGGGGCTTGCTGCACGAGCAGTTCCACGCCATCCGGCCACTGCTCACGCCGCACCTGAAATTCATCGATTGGAACTACCGCGGCTGCGGCCATTCCGACCGCTCATGGGCGGGCAACGTATCGGTGGACCGTTGGGTCGATGACCTGGTGATCGTGCTCGATCACTTGAAGCTTGAAAAAATTCACCTGTGGGGCACATCGACGGGTTCAAACTTGGCGATCCGCTTTGCATCGCGCTTTCCCAGCCGCTTGAAAAGTTTGATCACCTTCCCCTCATTCCGCTATTCCGCCTCCTCGCGCCAGAAGGCGCAAACCTACTTGGGGTTGGCCGAGAATTTCGGCTATCAGGCATTGGCGAAATTCACGCAGTGGATCGGCTGCGGCGAGAAATACATTTACGGCGCCAAGGGCGATGAGATCGCGAAATTCGAAACCGGCGCATTCGCGCGCAACTTCACCATCGCCTCGTTGTCCAAGATCATGGAGGCTTTCTACCACTGCGACCTGACGCCCGACGTGAAAAGATTGTCCATGCCCGTGCTATTGCTGATGGGCACCTCGGGCCAGAACGGTTCGGATCACCCCAACATCAAATCCTCGGTCGACGATTTCAAGAAGCTTTGCCCCCGCGCCGAAATGGCTACCTTAGAGGGCGCGGGCGGTACATATTGTATGGTCGAAGAACCTGAAGCCACCGCGCCCCTGTTGCTCGATTGGGTCAAGCGGCACGCCTAAATCGAACGAATACCAAGCATTCATCTTTCGACTTTCACGAGGTCACATGAACACTGTTCCCGTTGGCCGTACCGCAAGCTCTGCTCTCTCATGGCCATCGCCGGTTTATGCTTGGTACGTGATGACCATTCTGGTTATCGCCTACTCCTTCGCCATCCTTGACCGCTCGATCATTAGTCTGCTGGTGCAGCCGATCAAACAAGATCTTGGCGTCACCGATGCGCAAATCGGGTTGTTGCAAGGCTTGGCCTTCGCAATTTGTTTCAGCACTTTTGGGCTGGTGATGGGCGTCATCACCGACCGCACCGACCGGCGCGCACTTCTCGCGGGCGGTATATTTGTGTGGAGCATAGCCACGGCGGCCTGTGGCCTGTCGGATAGTTTTACTGAGCTCTTCATCAGCCGCATCTTTGTGGGCCTCGGCGAGGCCTGCGTGATGCCTGTCTCGGGTTCGTTGATTGCCGATTACTTGCCGCCGAAGTCGCGCGCCAAGGCTTATGGCATCTTGTTGTTGGGTGGCTCGATTGGTACGGCGGCTGGCGGCATTTTGGGCGGTAACGCGATTGCCATCGCCGATGCCGCGCGCGGGTTCGGCCCGGCATGGGTCGAGGGCTTGCGCAATTGGCAGATTGTGTTTCTAGCCGTGGGCCTGCCGGGCGTATTGGTCGCACTGTGGTTCGGGTTGACGGTCCGCGAGCCAGCACGCCGCGAAAAAGCCGAGATCGTCGACCGCTCACTCAAACCATTAATCGAGCATGCGCGATTGAACTGGTTTGCCTACACGACGTTGATGATCAGCGCGATTTTGAATGTGATGTGCATTTACGCCCAGATCGCCTGGGTGCCGACATTCATCATCCGCGTGTACGCCTGGCCCCCCGAGGATGTCGGATGGCTGCTGGGGGCAACCGCGATCACCGGGGCTGGCAGTTCGATCACCGTTGGCTGGTTCATGAGTTGGCTAATCGCCAAGGGCCGCGATGATGCGTCGATGATCGCCATCGCGGTGCACGGGCTGTTCTGCATGGTGTTTGGCACGTTGACGTGCCTTGTGCCGGGCAGCACGTTGATGATGATGATGCTATTTTGCAAAAGCTTCACCTCGAACTGGTCGTCCTCGGCGCTGCTGATGGGCTTAAGCCAAATCACGCCGAACGAACAGCGCGGACAAATCATAGCAATTTATACGCTCGTCAATGGGCTGATCGCGCTGACCGCAGGCGGTTACATCATCGGGCTGCTGTCGGACAACGTTTTCACCGAGCCGACCGGAATTCGCTATAGCTTGACGACGATTTTTGCGGGGGGTGGCGGCTTGGCCATGCTGCTGGTGTTCGCGGGCCGCCCCGCGTTCCGCGCCGCCGCCGAGCGCGCCCGCGCCTGGGTAGAGAAGGCCTAATCATCGTACCCCAACCCATGGTTATTGGCCTGGCCAGCGGTATCTGCTGATTCACCCCAATACTTTTGCGCACACATCCCATACCTAAGCTAACGGACCTATAGGGGTGTTGTTGGCTATTGTAAATCAGTGGCAGCCGTTGGTTGAAATCAGGCTGCTACCGGAAAGCTTTCACTTGTTCGATCAAATCGCGACGGAACATCCAGCAGATCACTCATGCACGCTCTCACATCGACGCCTCAAGCAACCGGAATATTCAGCAGAGTCAGAATTGGAGTGGTGGTATCCATTCTGAGTGTCGCGCTCGGGGTTACGTCCGTCATATCGATCGCAACGATTTCTTTTTCCATTGGCGAGAGAGCGCTGATGGATCAAGCCGGGATAAGCCTTGCCCGGGCACGCCAGCACCGCACGACAGAGCTTCAACGGTATCTGGCAGGAATCGACCAAGACCTTGTGCTGCAAAGCCGCAATCCATTTGTCGTTGGCGCTCTCAAGGATCTGACCACGGCATTTGCACAACTCGGCTCTGACGCGGGTAACAGTGTCCAGACAAGTTATGGAACCGGCAGCAAGTACCCGCCTGGTCAGCGCCAAAAGCTCGTCGATGCCAATGACCGCACAGGATATAGCTCTACGCACGCCAAGTATTTTCCCTACTTTCGCAGCCTGTTCGAGCAACGCGGATACTACGACGTGTTCCTGATCGACACGGCTGGCAATGTCGTGCTCACGGTTGTCAAAGAACCAGATTTTGGCAGCAGTCTGCGAACCGGTGCGTGGCGAGCGACTGGGTTGGCGCGCGCCTTTCTTGCGAGTGCGGAAAACCCTGTAGCGGACCGAATTTCGTTTTCCGATTTTGAACGCTACGAACCCAGCAACTTCGATCCGGCCGCTTTCATCGCAACGCCCATATTTTTTAATGATATCTGGATCGGCCCAATTGCGTTCCAGATGCCGATGGGGCGCATCAACAACATCATGCAACAAATCGACGGTCATACCAAAACCGATGAACAGTTCATCGTCGGTGGCGACAACTTGATGCGAAGTGATGCCCGTCTGGCAGATAAGCCGACAATCCTCACGGAATTTGTGGCAGGCCTACATATTGAATCAGCCTTGAAAGGGCGCGATGTCGAGGGCATGGCGACAAATGCGCGAGGTATCGATGTCCTCGGGAGCTATGGACCTATGCAATTTCACGGCGTCACTTGGGTTGTCGGGGCAGAAATCGCGGTTTCTGAAATTCGCCAACCCATCATGAAAATGCTCAATTACTCCCTGATTGCCGTTTTGGCTTTTGTGATCCTCACAGCGGCGGCAGGAATACTCATCGGACGCTCGGTCCAAGCACCAATTGCCGCCATTATCGGCGCCATGCGTGGATTGACACGAAAGGTCGCAGGTCCTGACAGTCCCAAGTTCCGTTACGCCAACGAGATGGATGAGATCGCATCTGCTGCAGCCGACTACGACATGTACGTGAGGCTGGTCGAAGCTCAGAACGCGAAGAGTCTTGGCAATCTCGCAGGCGGCGTCGCTCACGACTTTAACAACATTATTGCCGCTATTGGGTCCTTCGCTGCGTTGATGATCCACGACGCGGATGAGTATGCTGCAAACCGCCGATACGCACAAAGAATTATAGGGATATGCGCTCGTGCCGCAGAGCTTGTCCAGCAAATATTGTTGTTCTCGCGCGCATCTCACACTGAGCGGGTTCCATATCGAATCGGCGAACCGCTTGAGGAACTCAAATCCTACTTACGCGTCAGCACACCCGTGAATATTGAGTTGAATGTTATCCTGCCTCCACCCGAAATAACCGTGCTCGGCAATTCGGGGCAGCTTCTTCAGGCCTTGATGAATATGGGTGTCAATTCACGTCAAGCGATTGGCGACCGGCCAGGTAATATCGAATGCAACTGTAGTTCCGTCCGCCTCTCTCGGGCTGACTTGGGCCGGTATAACCCGGGCATTTCCACGGCAACAACAAACCGAACCGATGGCGTGGTCATTCAACAATTTGTCTCGGGAATGCCCGTCGCCGCCCAGGATTATGTTTGCATCACCGTGCGCGACAATGGGCCGGGAGTATCGCAGCCCACACTGGAGCGCATGTTCGAACCGTTTTTCTCGACCAAGAAAAAAGTCAAGGGAACGGGCTTGGGCATGGCTGTCGTCGCTTCAGTCGTTGCAGCCCATGACGGCTTCACCACCGTGACAAGCGCGCCTGGACATGGCTGCCGCGTCCGCCTCTTCCTGCCGTTGACAACTCAAGTGGCGGTACAGGAGCCAGAAAAAGATATTGAACAATTGAATGTGAGCGGCACCGAGCGCGTTCTTATTGTGGATGACGACGCAGATCTCGCCGAAGCCACAGCCCTCATGCTTGCGAAGTATGGTTATGAGACGACCGCCTTAGATTCTCCATTAGAGGCATTGCGTTTATTCTCGAACGACCCGAATGCTTGGGACGTCGTCATAACGGATCAAGTCATGCCCGAAATGAGGGGCCTCGTTTTGATTAAACAAATTAAGGCAATCCGGCCCGACATTTCTGTTATCCTTTGCACTGGCTTTAGCGATACGGCCAATGAAGCCACGGCGCTAACCGCGGGGGCCGGAGCGTTCTTCAAAAAGCCGCTAGATGTGAGAAGCCTTGCACAAGCCATTCGCCGGTTATGCAAGCCGGTTACACAAGCTAGCCGGGCCTGAACAGGGCTGCGGCCCGTACTCCAGCAGAGTGCATATTCGCCGCGAACTTATATTCAATTAGCGCTCGGTCCAAGCTTGGGCGGCCGCTAAACTTTTCTTGAACGGCTTGCGTGTGAGATACATGCACAGCATGGCTGCGGGAATGAGGATGGCCGCCGTGGCCGACAACGAGCGCGGTAACAAGTTGTCGGACTGAAATACATAGTCCGTGAAAAGCGCAATCGACGTCGGGCCCGTGCCCAAGCCCAATACGATCACCACGAATTGATAAAGCCCCGAGACAAAGCCACGCATTTCATTGGGCGTGACGACTTGAATAGCCGCTACCGACGGGCCATAGGGCCAGGGTGTGAAGAACACCACGCCCGCAACACCAACCGCAGCCAGTTCCATCGAGGGCATGAACGGAAACAGCACCGAGACCGGCAGCATGACGCACATGCCCATGAATGCCGTGAGAATATTGGCGTCGGCAACGCCCCGGCGCGCCAACCGTTCGGCCAGCGCCCCGCCCGCCATCGAGCCAATGGTGCCGAACACAAACGCCAGCGCGCCATAAAGATAACTGATATTGCTGCGCCCGGTGCCAAACTCGCGGATAAAAAATTCAATCGTCCAGAACGATGTGCCCAGGCCGTATGCGGCATAGAAACCCAAGCTCGCGAACAACGGCAAATAGGTGCGCCGGTTGGCCCACACGAATTTCAGCGCGGTGACAAGATCGACCGAGGGCGCTGATGTTGCGATTTTACTGCGGCGCACCGGCTCGCGCACCGTCAACATCATCCATATGGGAAACAACAAACCCGGCGCGCCCACACAGAAGAACACAATCTGCCAAGCTTTCAATTCGCCCAAGATGGGAAGGCTCACGATACCCATGGACGCCACCATGTCAATCACTGCACCACCCATGATGAACGCAAGCCCCGTGCCCAACCACACGCCTGTTAAATATAGACTGGTGGGCCGCGTGAGTTTATCGGGCGGAAAATAATCGGCGATGATGGAGAACGAGCCGGGCGACAGCGTCGCCTCGCCGACGCCCACCCCGACGCGGAACATGAACAACGACGCAAAACTTTTCGATAGCCCGCAGGCCATGGTGGCCAGGCTCCAGAAGAAGACGCCAGCCGACACGATCACGCGGCGGCTGTTACGGTCGAGCAGGCGGCCCAAGGGAATCCCGAGCAGCGTATAAAACAATGCGAAGGCTGGCCCGCCCAACAAGCTGACTTGTACATCACTCAGGCTCAGGTCAGTTTTGAGCGGGCCCACCAGCAGCGAAACGATTTGCCGGTCGATGAAACCCAGCGTTTGGGCCACCGTTAGCACGCCCACCACATACCAGGCATACTGCGGGTTGGGCCAAGACCTAGAAACCTCGGGCGTGGATGGGTTCATGTTTAATCCAATGTTCGGGCAACGCGAAAGCCCAGGATAAAACTGCGGAAATTCGTCGCATCCCAAAAGCGGTACGAGATGCGGTTGTTCTTGGGGAACTTAAACCACGAGCCCCCGCGCACCATGTGTTTTCCGCAAGCTCCGGTCATCCAGGCCGAGCCATCATTCGGGGCGCCATTGAAGCTGTCATGGTCGCAATCTTCGGTCCATTGCCACGCATTGCCGGTGACATCGTAGAGACCAAACGCATTCGCAGCGAACGAGCCAACCGGCGACGTGCTTTGGTTATCCCATATGCTGCCGCAACCATCGCAGTTAGCGTTGTTCACGCCAATCCCATCACCCCACCAGTAAATGGCGGTACTGCTCGCGCGCGCGGCGTATTCCCATTCGGCTTCGCTGAGCAACCGGTAGGGCCCGTCATTACCACGCTGAATTTTGGCGTTGAGCCAGGCGACATAACGCTTGGCCTCTTGCCAGCTCACGCACACAACCGGATCGGTTTCGGTTTGGGCGAACCCGGGCTCGCGCCAATCGCGCGTGGGGTCTTTGGTAAATTTCGTGCCCTGCCACACCGTACATAGTTTGTCGGCCGCCTCGCCCACTTCGGCCACGAAGGCCGCGTACTCTTTTCGCGTGACAGAATATACGCCAACGGCAAACGCGCGGGGTAAGGTGACGGTGTGTTGCGGCTCTTCCCAGGCGTTGCGGTCGGCATCCCTGGGTGCGGCCCCCATCACAAAGCGGCCGGGCGGAACCACCACCATTGTTGGGCACTGTTCGCACTCCTGGAACGATTGGCCGGGCATGCGTGCCACATCTGCGCGGGCGGCAAACGTAAATCCCACCAGCGCTGCAATGGCAAACATTCTCCAGCAATTCATTGATCGCCCCGATACTCCGATAACCCTCTCTAGCAGCCGAAGAAAGAGAGAGCTATGATCGTGATAACTTATGCAAAGAGGTGTGAAATGGAAACACTATTTGGATCGGCCGTACTTGCTTCAGTCATTTTCGTGATCGCGTTGCACACCTTGCGCGACACATCCCGCTCACGCGCCAAGGCCACAACGCCCCATGTCGCTACGCTTGCGGTGATTGCCCTAATCGCCCTATCGGTCACAGGTGCACATGCGCAGGAACGCACCATTGATCAGTTCTTCAACAGCTTCACCGATGAGTGGATGCGGTTTAATTCCGACGCTGCCGCAGCCAGCCGGTATTTCACAGGCGAGGAACAAGACCGCGTCGAACGGCAAATGTCGCCGCGAACGCGCGAAAATCAAATCGAGCGCATACGGCTGGCGCAAAAGGGATTGGCCGGGTTGCGCCGCTTCGACCGTTCAAAGCTAACACCCCCGCAACGCGTCTCTGCCGACTTGATGGACTGGCAACTCGACATCTTTGTGAAAGGCGAGCCGTTCGCGGACCTCGCATTTCCGCTGGAACAATTCGGCGGCGCCAATATCGATTTGGTGAATACGCTGACTGTGCAGCACCCGCTAAAGAGTGAGAAAGACGCCGACAACTATCTCGCGCGGCTGGCGCTGGTTGGTACGCGCATGAATGAGGCCATTGCCGAAACTCAGCGCGTCGCAAAGCTCGGCACGATTCCACCACGGTTCATTCTCAACGCCACGATTTCCCAGATGCAGCAATTCGTTGCGTCTCCGCCCGCGCAAAACCCGCTGGTGGCCACCTTCGATGAGCGGCTACGCACTGGCAATGTTGTGCCCGAAGCACGCCGGGCTGAGTTGCGCGCGCAGGTGGAAAAAATTGTCACGTCCGAGGTTTACCCTGCTTGGCGCACGGCGATTGGGGTGTTGCAAGAACAGTTACCGCTCTCGACCGATGCAGCCGGTATTTCAAACCTCAAAAATGGCGAGGCTGCCTACGCCCATCACCTAGCGCGATTCACATCAACAACGCTGACAGCTGATGAGATTCACCAGATTGGTCTACGTGAAGTCGCACGCCTTGAGCAGGAGATGGATGTCATCTTCAAACAACTGGGCCGCTCTACGGGGACCATTCCGGAACGCATTAAGCAACTGAAGAATGATCAAGGCTATCCCATCACGCCCGAGGGGCGCGCGGCGGTCATGACCGACATCAACGGCATCCTGAAAGATTCCCTTGCCCGCTCGGCTTTGTTGTTCGATCACATGCCCAAGGCGGCTGTCATCGCCCAGCCGTTTCCGGAATTCCGCTGGCCCAATGCCGCGGCCAACTACACCGCACCGCCGCTCGATGGATCACGCCCTGGCATTTTCCAAATGCCGTTGCGGCCCGACCGCATGACGAAATTGGGTTTACGCACGTTGGTGTATCACGAGACGGTTCCGGGCCATCATTTCCAGATCGCACTGATGAACGAGGATGCATCGTTGCCGCGCTTCCGTCAGATCCGCGCCTTCGGCGGCATCTCATCCATCACAGAAGGCTGGGCTTTGTATGCCGAGCGCCTTGCCGCCGAGCAAGGCTGGTACGACGGCGACCCCGAGGGGCATTTAGGCGAATTGGACGGGGCGCTGTGGCGCGCCCGCAGGCTGGTGGTCGACACCGGCCTCCACACCAAGGGATGGACGCGCCAGCAAGCCATCGACTACGGCATCGAAGCCAGTGAAATCGAACGCTATGTGGTCAACCCCGGTCAGGCGACATCGTACATGATTGGGCAACTGCGCATTATCGCCCTGCGCGATAAGGCCAAGGCGGCGCTGGGCCCGAAGTTCTCGTTCAAGGCGTTTCACAACGCCGTACTGGCGGTGGGCTCTGTGCCACTTGATATTCTTGAGTCCGAAGTCGATGCCTACATCCGCGCGGCGGGGGCGAGTTAAGCCGCGCAAACGTTTTGGAGGCGGCTTCAACAGAAGCTATGGGTTGATATCAATCGTATCGAAATTAAGTGTCCCAAACCCAGGCTTATAGTTCACCACGCGCCGCGCGACGCCATCAAGGCCGGGCATTTCCCACAGGAAAATACCCGATGGCTCATCGTGGTAAAGCTTGAGAAGTTGGCGGGTCAGCCTCAAACGTTCCTCAACGGTGGTGGCGGTTTCTGCAGCACGCATCAGCGGCGTCCAGTCATCGCGGCAGTGCCAGGGCGCAGACCACAAACAACTGTGCACCCGGATCGGCCACAGCGCATCGAGCGGAGGCATATTGCTAAAGTCCATGCCGAACCCCAAGCCGGGCCATCCACCTGTTCGAATGCGGCTGGTGTGCTGGGCAAACGTTGAGGTTTCAATCTCAACCCTCACGCCCACTGCGCGCAGATCCGATACCACTTGCTGATAATACGCTTCATCTGCCGCCATGATGCCCGGTGGAAAGCTCAGCAGCATGTCAAAGCCATCGCCATAGCCTGCATCTTTCAACATGGTGCGGGCACGCTCGGGGTCATACGGGTAAGCCGTGAGGCTGGGGTCAAAACCGAAGGCTTGGCGTACCGCGCCCTGCGTTGTTGGGGTTGTGGTGCCGCCTAAAAGAACATCCACAATGCGCTGCTTGTCGACGGCGTAATTGAGCGCCTGGCGCACCCGCACGTCGGCCACCGGCGATGGCTTGTTCGATACAAACGTCACGGTTTGCACACGGCCCGTGCGGCGAACCAGCAACTGCGCGCCACTCGCTTCAATCATGGGCTTATCCTCGGGCCCAACATCAAAGGCGATATCGATGGCCCCTGTGCGCAAGGCCTGAACGCGTGCGTTCAGGTCAGGCACTTCCAACAGATCAACGCGGTCGATGATGGGCCGCCGCCAAGATGTTGGGTTGGCCAGCAACACGAGTTTCGACGCAGCCCATTCTTTCACAACGAAGGGGCCGGTGCCGACCGGTTGGCGGCTGAACTCCTGACGGCCAAGTTTCTGCCAATGCCCTGGCGCTGGAATACGCACTCCAGCTAGGCGCCTTGGCAGCAACACATTGGGCGCTTCCGTCTCGATTTCGAGTGTTGCCGCATCTATCGCCGTGGCTTTAGTTACGTCGGCTAGTAACTGCGCGACAACTTCCAGCAGCCCCGCCTCGGAGGCGAGGTAATTCACCGCTGCGGCAGCCGCCTCGGCAGTGAAGGGCTCGCCATTGGAGAAGGTCACGCCTTGGCGCAGTTTGAACCGCCAAACTGTGGGCGATATCATCTCCCACGACGTGGCCAACGCGGGCACGACATCGCCATTGTCGTCGAACTTCACGATGGGGTCGTAAATCGCCAACGCTGGCAGCAAGGCCGGAACGACAATGTTGCCATAGGGCGTGCCCTGAAGAACGGGCAAGGAGGTAACCCCGATCCGCAGAACTTTCTCAGCCAGGGCTGGCGTTGCTGCGAATACGACAGCGCATAGGACGATGAGAAATTTTCTCAGGCACCAACTCATCACGTCACTCTTATATATAGGTCCAGCCACGATGGCGCTGCCCCGCAATGCGGGACGGCAAAGCGTCAGCCAAATCCGTCTCTGCGACAATATCTGCCAGAACTTTCTCGGCCGAGGCGATGACCTCATCTTCATTCCATACCGTCGAACGCCCAGCCTCGATCAGTTTGCGCCCGTCCACAAAGACCGTGTGGACAATGCGCGTTTCACCGGCCCAGACCAGCGCGCCCAAAGTGCGGCGATGTGCAAAGTGCGGCGCCATGATCGCCTGGTTGAGATCGACCAGCACGCAATCGGCGGCTTTGCCAACCTCAAGCGACCCCGTAACGCCATCCATGAACAATGTGCGTGCACCGCCGATGGTCGCCATTTCCAAAACCGTCTCGGCGGTGGCCCAATGTTGCGGCTCGGGCGCCGGCAGGCCCTGCGCTTTCTCACGATGGACCGCCAGATTCTGCCCCAGGATAATGTGGCGCATGACTTCAAACGGATTTTGATTGTCGGTCACCATGGGCGCATCGGTGCCAAGGCCGGGAATAACACCTAACTTCAAGATGTGATGGAGTGGCAACCCAACGCCGTCGAACTGCCGCAGGATCGGCACCAGCCCCAGACGGCAATCATGAGCGGCCAAAATCTCAAATTCATGCGGGCGCACATTGACCGCCTTGCCCGCGTACATCGGCGCGCTGAGCAAATCGAAGCTGCGGTAATACTCCACCTGCCCGCCTTCAAACCCGCGCTTGCGCAAATCGGCGCCGCTGCTGTTGTCGGTCATGTCGATATCAAGCCGTAAACCCAGGCGCTGTGCGCCCTGGTGGATGCGCCTCATATTCGCAGGGTCGTTCAAAAAACGGTAATTCACAAAACCCGCGGCGACCGCAATGCGAGATGAATTAAATTTATCACGCAGCCGTTCGACCTCGGCCAACCCTTCATCAATGTCTTCGCGGCCCATGGCGGGCACCATCTCGCTATCGACAATGCAGCGCGCCAAGAACCCACGCATGCCTGAGTCGGTAACCGCGCGCCACGAGCCATCGGCGGATTTTTTTTGAGCATTGGTGAAATGTTCGTCGTGAGTGGCGGTATAGCCCGCCTTGAGCATTTCCAGGCAATGCAGCCGTGTAAGGATATAGCTGCGTTCTTCGTCCGTGCGCTCGGACACGGTGTAAAGTTGTTTCATCACCGCCGTGACCGCTTTAGGAATGCTCAAAACAGGCCAGCGGTCGTCGTTGTAACCGCGAAAGAAAACCTGATTGAGGTGGTTATGGGCATTGGTCATGCCCGGCAGCACGGCTTTGTTGCTTCCGTCTATCGTCTCGACGGCCTCGACCGCACAATCTTTCATATCGCCAATGGCTGCGATTTTTCCACCCTGAAAGGCGATATAACCATGCGTGAACACACGTCGGCCCGCGTCGATGGTGACGATGTAAGCGTTTTTAATCAGCGTATCGACAAGCGGCATATCATGAGTGCTTTCGGCGCATCAGTGTACGCTTATACCAGGGCAAACTAGTATAAGTCATGACGTTGGCCAACAACGCCAGATCGTGATGTTGGGCTAGCGGGCGACGGTGAATGCCAAAGTATGGGTCTCGACGGTGATGTGCTGCTGCACACGATCGAAGGTATCGACGTCGAACAAGCGACCCACCATGTTGCCCGCGAGATCCTCAAGCGTGCTCGGAATGACGAGCAAATAACTGCCGTTGCGCCAGGCTAGCTCGGGGGTAAACATCCAACGGGTTTCGCCCCGATCTAAATTGACTGCGCCCCTGACAGCCTGACCGGAAGCGTCAGTCACGGCGATAAGACGTTCAAGAAGAGCCTGATCGATGGGTTCAGGAAAATCGAGCATCACCGGTTGCCGGGTTGCACCATTGGGTGCAGTGACCTTCCAATTCTTGAGATCGAGCGCAACTCGGTCGGGCGGCCCCACCTTGAATTTTTTCTGTGCACCCTCGCGCAGCGGAGCGCCACGAACATCCGGCCAACCCTGATCAATAACCAACGTATAAGTGCGCCCAGCCACTAAGGGCGGGCCCATCTCTTGGTTGGGCACCAATTCGCGTTTAATACGGCCCGGATCGAATAATACCGTGAGGCGCTGGAACTGCGGATCCCACAACTCTTCATCCAATTCCAAGAATGGAAGCTGTACTTCAGCGCCCGTATCGTCGATCAGGTGGATCCACCGGTAAGCGCCGCCCCGTGCGATTGGTGCTGAAAAATGAATGTAAAGCTTAAGGGTGTTTTCTGGCAGCACAGACGTCGTTGGATAGATATTGAGCACATGTGTTGAAGGCACCACATCAGGCTTCGGTATCGCGAAGACCGCACGAGCACGCTCATCGCCCAGTCGAAACTCTGCGCGGTAGGTCACACCGGGTTCGAGAGGGAATTGCGGCCGGAACGCTAGCGTGTTCCCATCCATGCGATAGGTGCCCGCCATGGCCTGGACGCCAGGTTCATCGAGAGACACCGTGAAAATGGATTTGAAATCTGGGCCCGCGGCACGGCTTAATCCAGTGGCTCCGCGCACCAAAAATTCAGGTGGATCGCCCTCCAGCACAACGACCGGGGACGAATTGGCCGCTCCCGCCGAACAGACGAGAGCGGCCAGTACAATCCAACGAAGGGCGGTTAGGGTAATGAGGCGACCTTCAGATCTTCGGACCCGCCTGCATCGACCAACATGACAGCATGAGCGTTATCGAGCAGCGCTAAGTGTTTGACCCCACTGAGGCCCTTGACGGTCTCATAAGGCACGCCGGTGATGTCGGTCGGGCTTGTGATTGCCGCATAGCTATCCAGATTGGCAACCGACAGTTTCATGACGCCACGGCTCGAGTTGTTCATCAGTATAAAATCGCTGCCGCCTTTGCTGTAGGCGATCATGTCGAGGGGCCGGTTACCTGCGCCAAGTTCTGCAATTGTCTTGCCCTTGACCTTGTTGCCCGGTGTTAGGTCGGCGGTGCGGAAAATCACCAGCGGCGTGCAGGTGTAAGCCGCCAGAATTACGTCTTGGTTCTTCACCTTATAGGGAATGAACGTGCGCACGGGCGAATTGGTTTCGAAACCGCCATGAGAACCGTGGAAGATCTCGATGCTCGTGCCACGATCGGCCGCAGCGAACGGATATGCGATCGAACGCAGGTTTGACGAGAACTCTTCGTTGGACAGCCCAGCCACGATCACCTTGCCATCCACAAACGCGATATCGGTGATCGCATCGAGGCGTTTCGAACCGCCAAAGGCGCTTTTCGAATTCGGGTCGGGCGCATTGGGCAACGCCACGCGAGCATGGCGGATATTATCCAGCCCCAGCATTTCAAGCTTTCCATCAGCTGCTGTGCGCACAATCACCGCCGCCGCATCGGGGCCACGGCCACGTGAGACAGAAATGTAAGCGCGCTTTGAAAGCGGATTGACCGTCAGGTCGTTGATGAGAATTTGATTCTCAGACGTGCCAAGAAGTGCCGCTACTTTCTTGTTAATGGCAACGATGTCAGCGGCGCTGCCAGGCATGGCGGTTGTGTCGCCGGTATCGAGGGCAAAAACGGCCGCGCCCATCGAATCGCCCACAAAAAGTACGCCATCCGGACCGAACGTCATCGGCCCAGCGGAACGCAAATCAGCTTTGCCCGCTTTGAGTGAATCGTCAGCCAGAACCGCACTTGTCGATGTTACGGCAAGTGCCATAGCCAGTAGAGAAAGGTGTAGCTTCATTATCGGTCTCCTCATTTCCAGAGAGATGATGCAACCGTGAGAAATTATGAGCTCACACGTCGTCCGAGGTCCGCAAGAGTATTGGCTCGCCCGGGCCATGTCCAGGCACGCAAAGGTCGCACCCGTGAGCGCGATTTGTTAATGGCGCCAGAAACGAGGCCGTTGCATTTCGCGGCTTTGGGCCGTTCACGTGATTGATCTGTCCGGAGAGTGAGCAAATTTGCGCGTCCGGCTAACGCTACCTTAGCTCACAACATCCCACAGAAACCTTGCTTACGACTTTGGCCCAGGCGCTGGCTTCTGGGTTCGGGCGTAGTTTTCCAGGCTCGACAGGTTTGGCTTCTGCAGCGACTCAAGCGGTGGCGGGTCCATCATCTCGGGGTGATTTTTGCGCGTGTGTTCGACCACATTCTGTTTCAGCATCGAGAGCGGGCCACCGTTATAGCTCACCGACTGATAGATAACGTGCCCAGGGGCTTGGCCCATCAGCATCCACGGCAGCCATGGCGTAACCCGCGACCATGAACCGACATATGCGATGGTGGTCATGGCTGGGTTTTGCGCGTCCTCAAGTTTGACGACATAAGTATAGTTCTCGCTGACTTGGGCCATTTTGCCCGAGCTTTCGCGCGGCCATTTGTCGGGGTCGAGCGCGTTGGGATAAAACAGATTGATATTGCGCTGGGCAATGATAAAGCCGCCTGCCGCTTTGCGCCAATTCATGATCATGGGCTTGCGCTTCGACGCATCGACCTTATTCAGGCCGCCGTACGCTGGCGGCAGCGGTTCGAACTCCTCGACGTGGGCATTCCAGGGGTCGTTGACGACATCGACCACCTTGACCTTCTCGCCCGTATAGGGATTAAGCCACTCGGTCAGGATTTCGCCGCTGGCGAGGTCGGTATAATAAACGCATTCGCGATGGAGAATTTGATAACTGCCATCGGGCTGCTTGCGCGTCGTGGCGACCGACCAAACTTCAAACCCAAACAAGTCGCGTACTTTCTCGTTTGCACGCACACCCGACACAATGCCCGATGCACCGCCGTATTTGACCTTGCTTTCGTCCAGATCACCCTCAAGGCGGGCCATGAGCATCATATTGCCTTTGCCCGCCGTCAGGTCGATGTAAGGCCCCTTTAGGCTTGGCTTATCGGCGGCGAGCGCGGCACCCGAGGCGAGCGTTGTGGCGGTGGCGGCAGTTAGAAAATCACGACGGTCCATGGGGGGTCCTTTCAAGGCGGGGTTATGACCAAACATAACCACTTTCACATGCGCACGGAAGTCGGCATGGCCATCGCGAACGATGGGTTTATGATTAAGACCGCTTGGTAAACGCGGCGATCAGTTCGATGTGGTGTGACCAGGTAAACTGGTCGACGACTTTGATGCTTTCGAACTTATACCCACCGTCCACTAGGATGCGCGCATCACGCGCGAAGGTGGCGGGATTGCATGATACGCCAACAATCAGCGGCGTTTTACTGGCCGCCAGTGCTTTGACCTGCTCGTGAGCCCCTGCGCGTGGCGGGTCGAACACAATGGCGTCGTATGTATTGGCCTCATCGGTTTGAAGCGGATTGCGGAACAGATCGCGCTGCGTGGCTTTCAGCGGTTGGGCGCCCTTGGCTTTATCAAGCGCGCGGATAGCGGGCTCAATATTGTCGAACGCATCAACCCGCCCGCGTTCCAACATCGCGCCGCTGAATGTGCCGCAACCAGAGAATAAGTCGGCGAAAGTGCCGGAATTGGGCAGCAATTCCATCACCGCCCCCACAAGCACAGCTTCACCCAACTTGGTGGGTTGCAAAAAAGCCAACGGCGGTAGGGCGACATCAAGCTTGCCGAATGTGGCGCGCAGGGGGTTGAGTTCAAGCATCACCTCAGGGGTGTCGCGTTCGCGTGCTCGCCAGGACACACGGCTGATTTTTAATGTGTGCGCGAGTTGCGCGATGGCCTCAAAGACCGGCAAATCAGGTGTGCCCTTTTTGCCAACAGGCCCGGTGATGACCACCTCGCATTGGCCATCGACGCTTTGGATAAAAATATCAGCTGTTTTGCCGCCTTGCAAAATGGGCGCGAGCAACGTTACTAGGCCCTCACGCAGTTTCATGAGTGCTGGGTCGAGAACCAGGCAAGTGGCTATATCCGTAATGTGATGAGTACGCCGGCGAAAGTACCCGAGCATGACGGCATTGTTTTTCTTGACGGCCACGAAGGTGGCGCGGCGGCGCGTGCCTGCGGGCAGAAACACCGGCTCACGCCAGACATCGGGCTTTAGCCCTTTTTTGTCCAAGGCGGAGCGGACGACATCGACTTTCCAGTTTCTGTAAAAATTATCGCTGACATGTTGGAGGCTACAGCCACCACAAGCGTCATAGTTCGGACATGGGGCGGTGATACGCTGCGGGGAGGCCGTGATCACCCGGGTCAAATCACCCCGCAACACACCGCCAGCGCCGTTGTGAATGTTGGCCTGAACGCTCTCGCCCGGCAACGCGCGTTCAACATAAACGGGGCCACTGTCCGATTTATGCACGCCATCGCCCGAGGCGCCCAACTCATGGATCAACAGATCGGCGGCCACTCTAGCTTCGCTCCACGGCACAGTGGTGGCTTTGCCCGCCAAAATTCCGGTTACAAATACCCATCAACGCGTCTCGACTATTCCGTAGAGGGATAGGACAATACCACCGTGGAATGAACGGAGATCGCCTGTGACACAAGAAGAAATTATCCAAGCCCTGAAAGCATTGCCAACGGCGACGCTATCGGAGGCCACGGCACAGCCTTGCGATCTGCCGCCACTGGTGCGCTGCATGGTGCCTGGCGCGCGAGTGGTGGGCACAGCATTCACGGTGCGTTGCCCGCTGGGCGATAACACCGCCGTCACGCGTGCCGTGGATATGGCCCCACGGGGCAGTGTCATGGTGATTGATTGCGGCGGCCCACCACGCACAGCCATGTGGGGGGAAACAGCGAGCTTCACCAGCCAGGTCAAGGGCATCGCGGGATGTGTGACCAACGGGGCGGCTCGCGATATCGATGCGATTGTCGAGTTAGGTTTTCCGGTGTTTGCGGCAGGGCTGTCCCTGCGCGGATCGACCAAGGGCCAGCCGGGTCAGATTGGCGTGGCCGTGACTATTGGAGATATCCTGATCCGGCCCGGTGACTTTATATGCGGCGATTCTGACGGTGTGGTGGTGATCCCCACCGGCGAAATTGATGCTGTTCTCAAAGCGGCCGGACGGCTGCTGGCCGAGGAAAAGGGCCGCAACGAGCGCATCAAGGCTGGCGTGCCCTTGGCAGAAATCCTTGCGAAGTCAGGCAATCGCGGCCAGTCTTAGCCGAGCGCAGTCGTTTCAAATTGGGGGAGGCCTTCACATGACATTCATCAACTCATCGCATCTTTCACGCAGGCATCTGCTGCAAGCCGGAGGCGCCGCTGCGTTGTTTGGCCTTGGAACCGGAACACGTGCCGCCGCGCAAACTGCGGCTAAGCCCCCCTTCCCCACCACCTGGACGTTCGGCGATGTTACCGTCACCAAGGTCGTCGACATGCTCGACCCCTTCGATGCGGCCAGAGCCTACCCGGGCGCACCGCTTGAAGCATTCGACCAAAATGCCGCTTGGCTCGTTCCTCACTTTTATGACCCGGGGATCAAGGCAATCCTGTTCAGCTTCCACTCTTACGTCGTGCGCACGCCGCGCCGCACCTTGGTGGTCGACACCTGCGTCGGTAACGACAAGGACCGCAAAAACCTGAAGTCCTTCAATATGCGTAAAGGGCCTTATCTTGAAAACTTGCGCGCGGCGGGTGTGCGCCCGGAAGACGTCGATTTTGTCACCTGCACGCATTTCCATTCCGACCACACCGGCTGGAACACACGGCTGCAAGACGGCCGTTGGGTGCCGACCTTCCCCAAGGCCAAATATCTGTTCAGCCGCGCCGAGGTGGATAATGTGCAAAGCCGCGTGAAGGCCGGGGGCGGTGATGTGATCTCCTACAATGACAGCATTCTACCTGTGCTCGACTCTGGCCAGGCGGTCATGGTCGATGGCGATGCACCTGTTGACGATGGCGTGATGATCGTGGCCTCGCCGGGCCATACGCCCGGGCACCAGTCTGTCGTCATCAACTCCAAGGGCCGCCGGGCGGTTCTGGCGGGCGACATTCTGCACAACCCAATCGAGGTGCTGTACCCGGAATGGATATGCCTGTTCGACCAAGACAAAAACGACGGCATCGCCGGACGCAAAAAATTCCTCGACGCCCATACCGATGTGGACATCACCGTTTTCGCCGCCCACTTCGGTGGACCGACAGCGGGGCACATCGTCACCGATAAAACCGGCAAGCGGATGTTCAAGACGGCTTAAAGAAATATAGCGGGAAGTAAAATTTCTACATGATCCCGGGGACAGGATTGTGCGGCTGGATGCACTTGGCCAAGGCCGCCTCGCCCGGCAGGGAATGATCCCAGAATTTGGCGATGATGCGCTGCCCCGTTTGGCCGTTGGTGGCATCCGAACACAGCCACACCGCTGGCGGCACAACCACGTCGCCCGGCAACAGGCCGCCCTCTTTTGCACGGCTGCCGATCTCACCGGCCACGGAGCTTTCAGGAATAAACGATGTATCAGAGGCGCCACCCGGCAGCAGAATATTGATGTCGACGCCACTCCCCTTCATTTCCTCCGCCCATACCCTGTGGGTCAATTCCAATCCCGCCTTGGACGCCCCATAGGGTGACAACCCTTGACCGATCATGGTGGTGAGACTGGTGGATATGGAGAACACCTTGCCGCGCTTACGTTCGATGAAGTGCCCCATCACGGCCTTGGTCATGAAAAAAACACCAATCAAATTTGTCTCGATAATGGTGGCGAAAGCCTCGGCAGGGATTTCATAGAACATCGGGCGCCGCCCGCCTGCCTCTGTGCGGTACTCCGTCGATCCACGCCCGGCGTTGTTGATGAGCACGTCAATCTTGCCAAAGGCCTTGAGCGTGGCCGCGACCGTCGATTGGCAGTCCTGCCATTTAGTCACGTCGGCTTGCAGAGTGATGCAACGGCCTTTGCCCGCGATCGCATCGGCCCGCGTTTGCACATCGGCCAACTGATCGGGGTTGCGGCTGGCCGTGAGCGCCACTTTTGCGCCCGCTTTCAACAAAGCCTCGGCCATGGACCAGCCGAAACCACGCCCACCACCCGTGATAATGACAACACGGTCTTTCAGCGACGGGTGAACATAATTGGGCAAGCCACCTTCTGCTGCGAAAGCTGTTTTGGGTGCTTCGGTGGCAGCCGTCACGGCAGCCGCCATTGCAATCACGTCGCGCCTGTTCATCACATCCCTTTCGGCTATATCCACATTGAGCGATTTGATCGAAAGAACAATAGCATTTTTATGGCGGCGAATTAGAAATAAAACCTAGGGTGACAATCCGCCGCTTTCGCGAAAGCTTCGCTTTTGAGCTGCCATTGCGCGACAATGAGCGAAGCCGTGTTTCAGTGGGAGGATACGATGGCTGGGGATAACGTGGCTTCAGACGATAGGGCATCAGAAAATACTGCATTACGACGCGGCCTGATGGTGGGCGCAAGCTCGCTGGGTTTCGCCGCCGCCCTTCGGGCTTTGGCGGACGGGCCGGTGGGGCACAAGCTTTTCTAATTCGCTTCGCCTGTGCGCCAGTTTTCGTAAACTCGCTACGCTCATTAACGAAATCTAGGCGTCATAAGAAAAACCCCTACGGGCATCAGCTTTTGTAAACTCGCTGCGCTCGTCAACAAAAGCTAGGTGTAAGCGTGGTAGCGCGGG